>DATJOF010000049.1:0-71429 GCA_035507415.1 Solirubrobacteraceae bacterium | reverse complement strand
AAGCGCGTGCCCGCAGCGCTGCAGCTGTCGAAGATCGCCGACAGCACGTGATCGCTCAGCTGATAGCTGGGGAGCGGGGCGTGAGGAGCGGCCGTCAGGGTCACCGGGCCCATCGTGTAGATCGCCCCGCTCGCGGCGGCGCGCGCATGCGGCCGTGGCAGCGCTCGCAAGCGCGCGGGCGCCGCCTTCGCGGAAGCTCGATGCATCGCCACGGCGACGACGGTGGTGGCGCCGCTCTTCACGCGCGCGAGCGCGCTTACGCCGGTGTAGCTCACACCCCGCGAGGAGCCGGCGGACAGCGCCGCAACGTAGGGGCCCGCTGGCAACAGCGCGCTGAAGCCGTGAGCGTTCACGGGCAGCGCGGCGCTCACGCTGCCCGTTTCGCCCGCAACCACCGCAGCGGCGGCGAAGCGCAGCTCGGGCGCCGGCGGCAACCCGCTGAGGTGCGCCTGTAGATGTCCGTCAGCCACGGTGGCGCGTGCGCCAGCGCGCGCTGGGAGAGCCGCTGCGCCCGAAACCTGCGCCGCCGTGCACACGAGCGTCGCGAGCAGGGCCAGCGCCGCTGCCATGCTCACTCTCATGTGCTCAGAGGCTACCCGTTAAGGGTGGGCGGCTGCGCGAGTATCGCGCTCCAGCAGCGCCGAGGCGGCGCTCGCGGGGTCAAGGCGCCGCTCGACGACCTCCTCCAGCAGGCGCTTGAACTCGGGGTCGTCGCTCAGCTCCTCCTCCAGGCGGCGGCGCATGCGCGCGGTGGCGATCGCCAGCACCTCCCCGCGCAGGTTGCGGGCGCGGCGTTCTGCCAGCTGCCCGGCGGCGAGGATGTGCTGGCGGTGCTCTGCGAGGCGCTCGGCGAGCTCCTCCACGCCCCTGCCGAGCGTGGCCTCGGTCTTCACGATCGGCACGCGCCATTGCGCGCGCGCCTCCTCGGGGGTGCGGTCGAGGTTCGCGAGCGACAGCACGCCGCGGATCTCGCGGATCATCGTGTCCGTGAGCGGGTGCTCGGCCTTGTTGACGACGATCACGTCGGGGATCTCCATCACCCCGGCCTTCAGCGCCTGGATCGAGTCTCCCGATCCCGGCATCAGCACCAGCACGATCGTGTCGGCGTGGTCGATGATGTCGATCTCCGCCTGACCCACCCCCACCGTCTCGATGAACACGTCGTCGCGTCCGCCCGCGTCGAGCAGCAGCGCGGCCTGCAGCGCCGCCTCCGAGAGGCCGCCGAGCGCGCCGCGATTTGCCATCGAGCGGATGAACACGCCCTGGTCGAGGAAGTGCTCGGTGAGGCGGATGCGATCGCCGAGCAGCGCCCCCTGCGTGAACGGCGAGGAGGGGTCGACCGAGAGCACCCCCACGCGCCGCCCGCGCTCGCGTCGCGTCTTCGTGAGCGCACCGATCAGCGTCGACTTGCCCGCGCCGGGAGGTCCCGTGAAGCCCACCACCTCGGCTTTGCCGGTGTGGGGGTACACCTCCTGCACGAGCTCCCAGCCCTCCGGCCGGTTGTTCTCCACCAGCGTGATCGCGCGCGCGAGCGCGCGGCGGTCGCCGTCGAGCAGACGCTCAGCTAGGGATCGCTCGGCCATCGAGCGCGCAATCATCGCAGGAGGCGTGCCCGCTCCCCGGCGGCGGCAGCGGTCGCTTACGATTCCCGGCCGATGGGATCGGCTGGAACGCAGGAGCACACCGGCGAGCTGGAGCGCTTCTCGGAGCTGCTGCGCACGGCACCGCCGCCTCTGCACGGAGGAGCGCTCACGCTGCTTCGCTTCATGCGCGCCAACCGCATGCTCAACATCCACTACGCGCGGCTGCTCGCTCGCCTGGCGCTGCTGAAGCTCCGCCACCGCGGCAGGCTGCGCACCGACGGGCTGTGCTTCATCTGCCCAGGCGTCACGCTCGAGCTGGGGCGCAACGCCACGCTCAGCATCGGGCGCTGGGCGTGGGTCGGCCACGGCACCAAGATCCGCGTGCACGAGGGTGAGGTCAGCATCGGCGCGAAGACCGTGATGGGCCAGGAGTGCACGATCTCGGCGTACCGGCGCGTGCAGATCGGGCGGGAGTGCATCGTGGCCGACCGCGTCATGCTGATCGACTTCGACCACGGCGTCGTCGAGGTCGAGCGGCCGATCCGGCTGCAGGGCATCTACAAGCGCGACGTGCGGGTCGGCTCGAACGTTTGGATCGGCTACGGCGCGTGCGTGCTGCGCGGCGTGAGCGTCGGTCACAACAGCGTCATCGGCACGAACGCGGTCGTGACCCGCGACGTGCCCGAGAACGCGGTCGTCGGCGGCGTGCCCGCGCGCGTCCTGAGGATGCGCGATGCGCCCACGCACTTGCGTTGGGATTGAGCGCCGACCGGACCCGTCCCCGTCACGGCTCGGCGAGAGACCCGCTCACACGCCGGGCCGTGTAGGTCGCGCGAGCAGGCCCGCGCGAGCGTCAGTGTCGGCTCGCGCGGAAGCGCACGGCAGGAGACTCGTGTCAGCTCGCGAGCAGCAGCGCCGGATCGGCCCGGACGGCGAGCTGGCGCAGCCCGCCGACGCTGGCGCCCGGGCCCTGACGCAGGGCCCGATCGAGCGCATCGCGGTGCCCGTCGAAGCGCTCGTGGGCGTACGGAACGGCGAGTCCGCGTGAGATCATGAACGGCCAATCGCTGGCCTGCAGCGCCAGCAGCTCGCGCACGGCGGCGGGGCCGGCGGTGCCGGCGACGGCGGCCGCCAGGGTCCGCAGCTCCGCGGCCCGGGTTGCGAACGCGAGGTCGGCCACAGACGGTCCCGACCAGGTGCGCAGGTCGTGGCCGCGACCCCAGCTGCTCGGCGGCGACGCGGCCCATGACGGCGAAGCGCTCCGCGCCGGGGCGGCGCTCGCGCCGCGCGCCGCCCGCTCGCTCGCCATCTTCAGCTCGCCCACGGGCAACGGCTCGAAGCGTTCGCGGGCGTCGTCGAGGTGCACCAACTCGAGTGCTTGCACGGCGCACTCATCGAGGACCGCTCGCAGCCACAGCAGCCCCTCGTACCACCAGTGCCCGAGCAGCTCGGTGTCGAGCGCGCACACCGCCAGCCCGCCGCCCGGCAGCGCCGCACCGTCGCGCTGGAGCCGCGCGCGCACACGGCCGACGAAGTCCGCCGCATGCGCGCGCGCGCGCGCATGGGCCCGCTCGAAGTCGTAGCGGCCACCGCCGTTGGACCAGGGGTTGTGGTGGTGGATGGTGTGGCGGTGATAGTCGCGGTAGACGCCGTCGGCGGGATAGCCGTCATCGCTCCACACCAGCGCGATCAGGCTGCGGTCGAGCGGGAACAGCACGAGGCCCGAGTCGCACAGCAGCGGTCGCAGGTTCTCGGGCGCATCGGGCCCGAGCCGGCCGGTGAGCTCGACGCAGCTGGCGCGCGCGCCGGCGCTCGCGAGCAGCGGCTCGAGATGGGCTGCGTGCGCGCACTCGGGCAGCCAGAAGCCTCCGCGCCAGCCCTCGCCGAAGCGGTCCAGGTGCGAGACGATTCCCGACCGCACCTGCAGCCACGCGCCGGCGTCGGTCGCGAGCAGCGGCAGCACCGCGTGCGTGGCGCACGAGGTCCAGGCGGCGTGTCGCGCGAAGGCGCCCAGCAGGTCTTCGCCGCGCGCGTCGAAGCGCTCGAGCGAGTGCGCGTAGTCGGCGTCGAAGGCGCGCTCGAGCTCGGCGGCCAGCTCCGCGTGCCCGCCCGCTCGCAGGCCGTGAGCATCCTCGGAATGGGTGAAGGTGCGCGTGTCCTGCACGAAGCGATGTAGGCGCTCGCCCAGCCCGGGGGCCGCGAGCTGATCGCAGAGCACGGGCGTGAGCGACAGCGTGAGCGGAGCCGAGCTCTGCTCGAGCAGGTCGAGCAGCGGCAGATAGCAGGTGCATGCGGCCTCCCACAGCCACTCCTCGCCGAACGGCCAGGTGCCGAACGACTCGACGTACGGCATGTGGGTGTGCAGGACGATCGCGAGCGCACCGGGCGCACGCGCGCGCGCGCGTGCGCTCCCCGTCGGTGCTCCCTCCATTGGCGCTCCCTCCCTCGGCGCTCCCTCCGCGGCATCCCCCCTGGCCGCCGCCTGGGCAGCGCCGCTCACGGCCGGCAGACCGCCAGGAAATCGAGCGCGCGGTCTGGATTCGCCGCGGCGAGGCTCCGCAGCACGAAGTCCGACGCGGCGATGGCGGGCGTGAAGCGGTCGTAGAAGACGCGCGTGAGCCCTAGCCGGCGGTGGGCCGAGTCCCACCCGGCACGAAGCGCGAGCTCGTGCAGGCGCAGCTTGCGTGTGTGGAAGAGCCCGTACAGCTGGACGCCCGAGAAGACGCTGCGGCAGAGCTGCTCGAAATCGCCCGCGCGATACTCGCGGACGTGCCAGGGGTTGCCCGAGCGCTCAGCGCCCGGCGGCGCCAGCGTGAGCACGTTCGGGGTCGAGACGAACACGACCCCGTCGGACCCGGGTCCGACGAGCTCGCGGAAGTGCTCGAGCACCGGCGTGGGGTCGGCGATGTGCTCGACCGTCTGCAGGAACACGACACATTCAGCGGGCGCCGAGAACGTCTCGACGAGCTCGCGCGCGAAGCGCAGGTTGGATCGTTCGTAGCGCAGGCGAGCGTGCTCGAAGGCCTCGGGATTGGCGTCGACGCCGACGACCTCGCGGGCGCTGCCGGCGAGCAGGTCCGAGCCGTAGCCCTCGCCGCATGCCATGTCGATCACGCGCAGGCCGCCTACGCGCGCGGCGATCCATTCGTACACCGCCAGATGCCGGCGATACCAGTAGTTCTCGGCGGGGACGTCGGGGAGCGTGCGCTCGCCGGTGAGCGCCAGCGGCGGCACGCCGGGCGGCTGGTCGCGCTGCTCGTAAAGAGGCGAAGCGCACACGGCGCGCGAGTATACGAGCGCTAGTGTCTGCGGCCGTGCTCGCCCGCGCTAACCGATCCCTGCGGCCCGCGGCAGCGCTCAGCGCAACGCTTGTGGTGCTCGTCGGGGCCGGCGGCTGCGGCAAGTCCTCGTCCCCCCCATCCGAAGCACAGGGCGGCTCAGAAACGGTCGTGACGAGGACGATCGCGGTCGGGACCGCCGCGACCGCGACGCGCAACACGACGCGCCTGGGCGGCGGCGGCGCGGTCGCCGACGCCGCCGCGGTCGCCCGCACGGCCTACCCCGGCCTGACGGCGGCGACGCGCCCGCAGGCGGTGGTGATCGCGGACGCCGGCAACTGGCAGGCGGCGCTGGTCGCCTCCGCGCTCGCCAGCGCTCCGCTCGGAGCGCCGCTGCTGTACGCGCACGGGAAGCTGCCGCTGGTCAGCGCGCAGACGCTCGCGGGGCTGCGCCCCACCGGGGCGAGCGCGCTCGGTGGCGCGCAGGTGCTGCTGCTGGGCGCGGCGATCGAAGCGCCGACGGGCTACCGGACGCGCGGAGCGACCAGCGCCAACCCGTATTCGCTGGCGGTTTCGGTCGCGCAGCTGCTGAGCATCGTGCGGGGCGCCGAACCGCGCCAGGTGATCGTGGTCGCCGCGGAAGCCCCTCCCGCTCTGGCGATGCCGGCGGCGGGGCTGGCGGCACAGAGCGGCGCGCCGATCCTGTTCGTGACGCGCAGGAGCGTTCCGGCGGCGACGGCGGCCGAGCTGCGCAGCCTCGGCCGGCCGTCGATCTACACCGTCGGCTCGACCGCGATCAGCGAAGCCGTGCTCGCCAAGCTGTCGCGCTTCGGCCCGGTCAAGCGCGCCGAGTCCCGGGCCGGCGAAGACGCGACGCCGGCGGGCAACGCGGTGGCCGTGTCGCGCTTCGTTGACGGCTCGTTCGGCTGGGGCGTGGTGGAACCCGGCCACGGCCTCGTGTTCGCCAATGCGACGCGCCCGTTCGACGCGCCCGCCGCCGCGATCCTGTCCGCGACCGGCGACTACGCGCCGTTGCTGCTGCTTGAAGAAGCCGACGCCGTGCCAGCGGTGCTGAGCGCCTATCTGAGCGACATCCAGCCGGCGGCGCCGAAATCGCAGCCGGTCAAGGGCGTCTACAATCACGGCTGGCTGATCGGCGGTGAACGTGCGATCTCTGCGCAGGCGCAGGCCGAATTGGACGCGATGCTCGAGATCGCGCCGCACAGCAGTCCCGGCCCGGGCGGGCAAGCCGGCGAAGAAGCCCCGACAGCCAGCGAATGACATCGATTTCACAGCCCAGACAGCCCGGCACGTGAGCCAAGCGGAGGATCCAAAGCTGGTGCGCAAGGAGCTGGCGCGCGAAGTCAGCGTCGAGGACGTGCGCAGGCTGATGGGCGCTTCCACCCCCCACTTCGCCCTGCAGTTGCGCAACCGCATCGCCGCGCTGATCGCCGGGCTGCCCGCGGATCACCCGGCACGGCTCGAAGGCGAGCGCGAGATCGCGCGCCTGCAGAGCCTCGGGCTCGACGGCGAGACCCGCGGCGAGGCGGCCGACACCGGCGAGCCGCCGCTGCCGTCGCTCAGCTTCGGCTGATCACCCGAGCGCGGGCGGTCAGGAAACGGGCGCGCAGCAGTTTGAACAGCACCGCGAACAGCGCCAGGTCGATCGCCAGCAGCCCGACGTTGACCAGGCGCGGCACGGTCGTGAACGCGGACAGGGCGAGGACCACGGCCGAGTGGAAGATCAGCACGGGCAGGAACGCGAGCAGCATCGCGTGCGAGCGGTAGCCGGCGCGGTGCTCGCGCCAGGCGACCTCGAACGTGCCTACGGCAACCGCGCCGAGTCCCGCGAACAGCGCGGGGCCGCCGCCGGAGATGCCACCGCTGGAGGCGCGTTTCAGCCCGATCACAGTTGCGATCGCGCCCACCAGGATCAGGAGCTCCGACAGCGGCAGCGGATGCCAGGGCGACTGCGGGCGCGGGCCGACTGACAGCGGATCGCGGAATTCGCGCCGGTCGGTGTCGCGCGCGCGGGCGCGGGCGCGGGCGGACGCCCGCTTCGTGGCCTCCCGCTTCGCCGGCGCCGCCACGGGCTTGACGTCCGCGACCGAGCCTTCGAGCGCGCCCTCGGCCTCGGCGGCGCCGGAGGCCCCGACAGCCGGTCGGCGCTTGCGCGAGCGGCCGCGACCGCGACTCTTGCTGCGCGAGCCGGCCACAGGGTCAGCTAGACAGGTTCTACGCGCCGCCGCATGGGTTCCGATCCTAGCGCCGCACGAGCCATCGACACCAGCGCCCAACGCCGGCGCCCGATGACTCATCCCCCCAGAAGCACATGAGCCGTCCCCGACGGCGTCCGATGACCCATCCCGCCCGAAGCGCATGAGCCATCCCCGACGGCGCCTATGCTGGGCTCGTGCCAGCGCTCGACAAGATTCCGGCGCCGCCGCGCGAGCCCGCCGGCATCCCCGACAACCCCCTGCCGGGGCCGTTCGGGGTGGGCGAGTACACGGCGGCGTTGCGCGACAAGCTGCGCTCGTTCGCGAGGGTCCAGCTGGTGGGCGAGCTCGTGAGCCTGCGCCGCTCGCGCGCGCGCGTTTACTTCGAGCTGCGCGATGAGCGCGGCGCGATTCCCTGTGCTGCCTGGCTGAAGGACTGGGAGGCGATCTGCGCGCGCGCCGGCGGGGAGCCGCCCGAGGGCGTGCAGGTGATCGCGGCGGGCGGATGCGACTTCTACGCCGGCAGCGCGAACGCGTCTCCGGGCTTCTCGTTTGCCGTCGGCGACCTGCGTGTGGCCGGCGAGGGCGACCTGCTGGCGCGCATCGAGCGCCTGCGCAGGCAGCTCGACGGCGAAGGGCTGCTGAAGCCGCAGAAGCTCCTGCACAGGCCGCTGCTGCCGCGCACGATCGGCGTTGTGACGGGCGAGCACGGCAAGGCGCGCGCGGACGTCCTGGCCGGGCTCGCGCGCCGGGGCTGGGCGGGACGGATCGTGTGGGGATTTGCCCCCGTCCAGGACCGTCATGCGGCGCCGCTGATCGCCCGCGCGCTCACGGATCTGGCGGCGGTGGGCGGCGTCGAGGTCGTGATCGTCGCGCGCGGAGGCGGGTCGCTTGCGGACCTGCTGTGCTTCTGCGAGGAGTCGCTGTGTCGCACGGTCGCGCTGCTGGCCGTGCCCGTGATCGCCTCGGTCGGGCATCACACCGATCACACGCTGCTCGATGACGTCGCGGCGGTCAGCTGCTCGACCCCGACCCACGCGGCCGAGGCGGCGGTCGGCTTGGATTGCACGCGCGGCCGCACGGAGCTGGCGCAGGTAGCCGCGCGCATGCGCGAGCGCGGACGCATGGCGGTGCTGACGCGAGCCAAGGCGCTCGCGATGCTCTCACGTGCCCCAGCGACACATGTCGGGCGCGAGCGAGCCCTGCTGCACCAGCGGCTGCGTGAGGTCAGGGCGGGATCGCGGCGGCGGATCCGCACCGAGCGAGCCGCGATCGCGCTGCGCGGAGTTGTGCTGGCCCGCAAGAGCGACTCGACGCTGGTGGACTGCCGCTCGCGCCGGCCCGCCGAGCTGCGCCGGCTCGCGCTGGCGCTGGCCGGACACGCCCCGCAGCGAACGCTCGAGCGGGGATACGCCCTGGTCGAGTCCGCGCAGGGCGAGCCGCTGGCGAGCGCGTCCGCCGCCAGGCGCGCAAGCGCGTTGCGGGTGCGCTTCGCCGACGACACGATCGCCGCGAGGATCGACGAGTGATGGAGCAAAGCGAGGAATCGCGCAGCTACGAGCAGGCGGCGGCGCGAGTCGAGGAGATCATCAGACGCCTGGACTCGGGCGAGGCGAGCCTCGGCGAAACGCTCGAGCTGGTGCGCGAAGGCAAGGTTCTGATCGAACAGTGCGCCGGCGAGCTCGACGCGGTCGCGGGGGCCCTCGAGGAGCTGCGCCTGGACGAGCTGGTGGCGCGACTCGAGGGCCAGGCGCAGAGGCCCGGCCCAGTGGCGGGCGACAGCCATCAGCCCGGACCCGGCAGCCAAGCGCAGAGGCCCGCTGACAGCCCGGCCGCCGGCGCCGAGCCATGACCACGTGGGACGCGGTCGCAGACCTCACGCTGCGGATCGAGGGCTACGAGCTGGAAGGGCTCGAGGCGTCGGTGTCGAGCGGCTTCGAGCGCAAGAGCACGGTGATCAAGCTGCACGGCGACGGGCACGAGGGTCAGGGCGAGGACGTGATCTACGACGCGGTCGATCACGAGATCCTGCAGGCTGCGGGACCGAGCCTGCCGCTCGCCGGCAAGTACACGCTGGCGTCCTTCGCAGAGCAGCTCGCCGGTCTGAACCTGTTTCCCGAGCCTCCCCAGCGCGAGGTCTCGCCGCTGTATCGCACTTGGGCATACGAGTCGGCGGCGCTCGACCTGGCGCTGCGCCAGGCCGGGATGACGCTGCACGAGGCGCTCGGGCGCGAGTGCGAGCCGGTGAGGTTCGTCGTTTCGCTGCGACTGGGCGAGCCGCCGAGCGTCGAGCCGGTGCGCAGCCGGCTCGAGCTGTATCCGGGGCTGCGGTTCAAGCTCGACCCGACGAGCTCGTGGAGTGATGGGCTGATCGCCGAGCTGGCGGCGAGCGAAGCGGTGGAGTCGGTTGATTTCAAGGCCTACTACTCGGGCTCAATCGTCGACCAGCCGCCGGACGCGCGCCTGTATGCAGACGTGGCCAGGGCATTTCCGCGGGCCTGGATCGAGGACCCGGCGCTCACGCCGGAGACCGACGCGGCCCTGGCGCCATACCGCGAGCGGTTCTCGTGGGACGCGCCGATTCATTCGATCGCCGACATCGAGGCGCTCGAGTACCCGCCGCGGATGGTGAACATCAAGCCCTCGCGCCTCGGCGGCGTCAAGAAGCTGCTGGACGCGTTCGACTACTGTGCGGCGCGGAGGATCGGCAACTACGGTGGAGGCCAGTTCGAGCTCGGCGTGGGCCGCGGCCACATTCAGTATCTGGCGTCGCTGTTTCATGCCGACGCGCCCAACGACGTCGCGCCCACCGGCTTCAACCTGCCCGATCCGACGCCCGGCCTGCCGACGAGCCCGCTGACGCCGGCGCCGGACGAGCTGGGCTTTCGCTGGGCCTGAGGCGCCGCGCCGGGGGCTCCCGCCTAGGCGGCTGACAGGCGGCTTGCAGGCTGCGGCGTTGCAACTTAAGTGTTGGGCGCTTCGCGCAACTTCCATGCCGGGCCTATGTTGCGACGGCAAAGCGGCTAAGGTCGGGGCCGCTTACCGGCGCGAAGGAGACTGCCTTGACGAGTGCAGGGGCCGACAAGCGATCGAGACGCGTCATCGCAACCACCGCGTCAGCGCTGTGCGCGCTGCTGGGGGTTCTGACGCTGGGCGCGCTCGGCAGCGGATCGGCACTGGCGACAACGGATTCGGGCGGGGCGAGCGCCCCGGGCACGTCGAGCAAGACGACGGCCAGCGGCGCCGCGCCGACCAGCGGCGGGGCCTCGCCGAGCGGCGGGGGCTCGACCAGCCACAAGGCGCAGGCCAAGCGGACGGTGGCCAAGGCCAAACAGAGCCTGCACGTGACCACGGTCCGGATCAAGGCGGCGAAGTGCGTGCCCGCGAGCAAGTGCGGCACGAAGACGCGCGAAGTCTCGCTGGGCGGGACGCTGCTGCTCTCGGGCACAGGACTGGCGCCCGGCATGTACGTGGCGTTCCCGCACGTGCCGCGCGCGCGCATCACGCGCAACTCGCCCGGCGCGGCCCTGCGCCAGACCGGCTCGGGGCTGGAGGTGACGGTGCCGAGGAACGCGCACTCGGGCAACATCATGGTGCTGCTGAGCAAGGAGCGCTACACGAGCTCGTACGGGCCGATCACGATCGTCAGCCACGCTCTGCATCCGCCCGCGCCCACGACCCCCGCGCCCGCGCCGGCCCCCGCGAGCGACCCGCCCCCGAGCACGAGCGCGTTCGAAGGCCAGGGCATGTGGATCTGGTACGTGAGCGACTCCGACGGCGGCAACCTCGCGTCGATCGTGGCGCAGGCCCACGCGGCCGACGTGAGCACCCTGTTCGTCAAGAGCTCGGACGGCTCGACCAACTACTGGAGCCAGTTCAGCCCCGAACTGGTGGCCCAGCTGCACGCCAACGGGCTGAAGGTGTGCGCGTGGCAGTACGTATACGGGACCAACCCGGCGGGCGAGGCGGAACTCGGCGCGCGAGCGGTGGCGGACGGCGCCGACTGCCTCGTGATCGATGCCGAGGCACAGTACGAAGGGCGCTACGCGGCGGCGCAGACGTACATCACCGACCTGCGCGCGAAGATCGGCCCGAGCTATCCGCTGGGCCTGGCGTCGTTCCCATACGTGTGGGACCACTCGACGTTCCCCTATTCGGTGTTCCTGGGACCGAACGGGGCGCAGTTCAACACCCCGCAGATGTACTGGAAGGACATCGGCGACTCGGTCGACACGGTGTACGCGAACACGTACATCGCCAACCGCGTGTACGGCCGTCCGATCATGCCGCTCGGGCAGACCTTCGAAGGCCCGTCGAGCAGCGAACTGGTGCGCTTTCGCGAGGAGGCGGTCGACTATGGCTCGACCGGCCTGTCGTGGTGGGATTGGCAGGAAACCAAGGCCAGCGGCTGGACGTCGCTGGCGGCGGCGCTGAGCCCGCTGACGAGCGTCACGCCGAACCCCGGCTACACCGAACTGTCAACAGGCGACAAGGGCGACCCGGTGCTGTGGATGCAGGAGCATCTCGCGAGCGCCGTCCCGAGTCAGCCGACGACGGGCGTGTTCGAAGGCACGACGGCGACGAACCTCGAGCAGTTCCAGGCCGCGCACGGGATCGCGGCGACCGGTGTCACCGAAGCCGCGACCTGGCAGGCGCTGCTGGCGCTGGCGCCGGTGGCGGTGGACTGGACGGGCGGGGGGCCGAAAGACTGACGGGGCCGGCCACGGCGACCGGCCCCGAGATTGATTAGACCCGCTGGATCAGCGTGCCCGTGCCGAGGCCGCCGCCGCAGCACATCGTGACCAGGCCGATTTCCTTGTCCGAGCGCTCGAGCTCGTGCAGGAGCGTCGTGATCAGCCGGGCTCCCGTGGAGCCGAGCGGGTGGCCGAGGGCCATGGCGCCGCCGTTGACGTTGACGCGGTCCATGTCCGGGCTGAGCTCGCGGCGCCAGGCGGCGACGACCGGGGCGAACGCCTCGTTGATCTCGATCAGGTCGATGTCGTCGATCGACATGCTGTTGCGGGCGAGGATTTTGCGGGTGGCGGGGATCGGGCCCTCGAGCATTTTCACCGGGTCGCAGCCGACGGTGGTCTGGTCGACGATGCGGGCGCGGGCCTTGAGCCCGAGCGCCTTGGCCTTGTCGGCCGACATCAGCAGCACGGCGGCGGCGCCGTCGGAGATCTGCGAGGAGTTGCCCGCTGTGATCTTGCCGTCGGGCTTGAAGGCCGGCTTGAGCTGGGAGAGGGTCTCGAGATTGGTTTCGGGACGGATGCCCTGGTCGGTGACGTAGGTGTTGCCGTTGACCTGGAAGGGCATGATCTCGCGCTCGAAGCGGCCCTCCTCCGTGGCCTGATGGGCCAGGCGGTGCGAGCGCACGGCGAGCTCGTCGAGCTCTGAGCGGGGGATCTCCCACTGGTCGGCGATCATCTCGGCGCCGAGGCCCTGTCCGACGATGTTGTGCTTGGACATCAGCTCGGGTGTGAAGGCGAAGCCGAAGTCCTCCTGGGTCTTCATGCCGGCGGCAAAGGGCAGGTGGCCCATGTGCTCGACGCCGCCGCCGATCATCGCGTCGTGGACGCCGGCGGCGATCAGGGCGGCCGAGAAGTTGACGGCCTGCTGGGCCGAGCCGCACTGGCGGTCGACCGTGGTGGCGGGCGTCTCGATCGGCAGGCCCTCCTGCAGCCAGGCGTTGCGGGCGATGTTGAAGCCCTGCTCGCCGAACTGCTGGACGCAGCCGGCGACGACGTCCTCGACCTCGCCGGCGTCGATGCCGGCGCGGCTGATGACCTCGCTGTAGGTCTTGCCGAGCAGGTCGTTGGGGTGGGTGTCCTTGTAGTAGCCCTTCTCCTTGTGCCCGCGGCCGATCGGCGTGCGAACGGCCTCGACGATCACGACCTCGCGGCCCTCTGGTTGCCTCATGGCTTGCAAGTCCTCCTGAATCGGTGGGTAGCGATTGGTCCTGCGATTGTTTGTGCTGCCGCTGATCCCAGCGCCCCTCTCCAGCACGCGGGGCCACGGGCGAGGCCGGCGGCAACCGCTGGGCGCGGGTACCCTGGACGCCCTCATCCCCTACTGTACCGCGCCGATCAACGATTAGATTGACCAGTCAGTCAACACCGTACGCGGGGTGTCCCGCGTCCCGCCCGAAGCTCGTCGGCGCGGCGCGACGATCCCGCGCGCACGTCCGCGCTTCGCGTCGATGACGCACGTCCGCAGTTCCCGTCGATGAGCCAACAGACGACAGAGCTCCCATGGATGAACGCCTCGCGATAGTCGGCAGCGGCGCGATCGCCTGCGGACTGGCGGCGACGGCGGCGCACCATGGGCCGGTGTGGCTGCTGGCGCGCTCGGACAGCTCGGCGGAGCGCGCGAAGCAGGCGGTCGAGCGCACGCTGAAGCGGCTCGGCGCCGAGATCGACCCGGAGCACGTGCAGGTGGTCACCGAACGCGAGGCGCTGAGCGAGGCCGACTTCGTGGTCGAGGCCGTGGTCGAGGACTACGACGTCAAGGCGGGGCTGCTGGGCGAGCTCGATCGCCTGCTGGGGACCGATGCGGTGCTCGCGAGCACGACCTCGTCGCTGTCGGTCGAGGAGCTGGCGCGCGCGAGCGGGCGGGCGGAGCGGTTCGTCGGGCTGCACGTGTTCAACCCCGTGACGAAGATGCGGCTGGTCGAGCTGGTCTTCCCGCGGGCGGCCAGCGAGCAGACGCGCAGCCGCGCGCTGGCGCTGTGCGAGACCTTCGAGAAGACGCCGGTCGAGGTGCCCGACATCCCCGGGTTCGTCGTCAACAGGCTGCTGTTCCCCTACCTGTTCTCGGCCGTGCGGCTGATGCAGGACACGGAGCTCGACGCGACGAGCATCGACACCTGCATGACGCTGGGGGCCGGCCATCCGATGGGACCGCTGGCGCTGCTCGATCTCGTCGGCTTGGACGTGTCCAGGGCGATCGGCGAGACGATCGGCGAGCCGGTGCCCGAGCGGATCGAGCAGCTGATCGAAGAGGGGGCGCTCGGGCGCAAGAGCGGGCGCGGATTTCACAGCTACTGACGGGGCTTTATCAGGCTACGGACGAGGGTCTATCGCGCTCCGGACGAGGCTTTATCAAGTCTGAGCGGACTTTTAGCTGGCGTTGATCAAGGCGGCCATACTTGTTGGTGCGACAGTAGTCGCAATGCACACCCGCCTCCTCCCAGTGCACACGCTCCGGCCCGCTCCCCCCGCGGGCCGGTCGTGTCTCTGGAGCCGTTCTTCGCGCGTAGCCCGGGAGTTGACGGCGGGCATGCGACCACCCTGGCCCGCTGGTCGCGCCTCTGGTGATGCTGCCTCACGATCCCGCCACGGGCTGGACGCGGTCGGGCTCGCGTCCGGGCGGACGCTTGCGAGCGCGGATGCGGACGGCGTCGATGCGGTTGTCGCGGACGGACTCGACGCGGATCGAGTAGCCGTCGGCCTGGACGGTGTCGCCGCGTCGCGGCAGGCGGCCGAGCTCGGCGAACACGAGGCCGCCGACCGAGTTGTAGGCGTCGCTGTCGACGGGCAGGTCGAGGCCGTAGTCGGCCAGGTCGGTGACGGCGACGTGGCCGCGCACGAACCAGTCGCCGTTGGCCAACTGGCGGACCTCGCCGGCCGCGGGGTCGGTTTCGTCGGCGATCTCGCCGACGACCTCCTCGACGATGTCCTCGACGGTGACGATGCCGGCGACGCGGCCGTACTCGTCGACGACGACGGCCATCGAGGTGCGTTGGCGCTTGAGGTCGGCGAGCAGGTCGTCGAGCGGCTTGGTCTCGGGCACGATCGGGGCGTCGTGGACGGCCGGCGCGATCGCCGCATGTGGACCCTCGCGGATCAGGCGGTCGGCGAGGGCGCTGGCATGGACGAGGCCGTGGACGCGGTCGGGGTTGTCGTCCTCGGTGACGACCAGGCGCGTGTGGCCCGATGAGATGCACAGCTGCAGCGCGGTTTCGACGTCGGCGGAGATGTCGACGGTGACGACGGCGGGGATCGGCGTCATCACCTGCCGGGCCTCCTGCTCGTGCAGGTGGAAGACTCCGGTGAGCATGCCGGCCTCGCCGGGATCGATGTGTCCGCCGGCGTAGGATTCGGCGATCAGCCGCTTGAGCTCGTCGGGTGAGCCGCCGCGGCGCTCGAGCGTTGCGTCGACGCCGAGCAGCGCGACGATCCGCTCGGCGACCGCCGTGAGCGCGACGATCAACGGCCGGAAGACGACGCTGAACGCCTGCAGCGGTCGCGCGATCCGTCGCGCGACGAGCTCGGCGCGGTCGATCGCGTAGAGCTTGGGCACCATCTCGCCGCCGATCAGCAGCGCGATCGTGATGATCACGAACGAGAGGGTGCCGGCGATCACGACCGCCAGGCCGTTGGCGAGCGTGTTGCCGAACAGGTTTTTGAGGGCGTCGGCGAGCGCCGGCTGTCCGAGGGCGCCGATCCCGATCGAGGTCATCGTGACGCCGAGCTGGACGGCCGAGATGTACTCGTTGATGTCGCCGACCTGCCTGAGCGCGAGCTGGGCGCCGCGGAGGCCTTCCTCGCGCATGATCTCCAGACGCGAGCGGCGGGATCGCACGAGCGCGTACTCGGCGATCACGAAGAACGCGTTGACCCCGACCAGGACGGCCGTGAGGATGAGCTTGAGCCCGTTCACGCCTGCGCGCTGCCCTCGAGGGCGCGGCTACTTCGGGGAGGTTCTTCGTCGTCGTTCATCGCGTGCGACTCGCCAACGGTAGCAAGGGGGCGAGTCGGAAGCGAGAGCTCGGATACGGGCGCCATAGCGGCGCTCGCGGAGGTGCGCAGCGAGGATTGCGAGGCGTCGCGCGCAGCGACGAGGCCGGGCTCAAACGAGGCGATCGATGCGCTCGGCGAGCGCGAAGTCGGCGTCTGTGAGGCTCCCCTGCGAGTGGGTGGAGAGCGTTAGGCGGACCTTGTTCCAGCCGTGGATGAGGATGTCGGGATGGTGGTTTTGCTCCTCGGCCTGGACGGCGACGCGGTTCACGAAGGCGATCGCGCCGGCGAAGTCGGGGAACTGAAGGTCGCGCACGATCGTCTGTCCGTGCCGCTGCCAGGGCGCGCCGGCCAGGCGCTGCTCGATCTCGGCGTCGGACAGCAGTGCCATGCGCTGCGAGGGTATCGCGATCGGCCATGGTCGGCTCCGCGATCGCCACTGCTCGGCTCGGCTGCCGCGCCGGCCCCCGACCCGGCTGCCGGTCACATCAGGGCTCGGGTATCGCCTAAAGTCGAGGGGTGCGGATCATCAGCCTCGTGCCTCACGCGACCGAGCTGCTGTTCGCGCTGGGCGCGGGCAACGAGGTGGTCGGCGTGACGCATGAGTGCGACCATCCGGTGCAGGCGCTGGAGCTCGAGCAGGTGACGCGCGACGTGCTGCCGGCGGGGTTGTCGGCGGCGCAGATCGATGCGGCGGTGCGCGCGCGGACGTTGCGCGGCGAGGCGATCTACGAGCTGGACCGGGCGGCATTGAGCGCGCTGGCGCCCGACCTGATCGTGACGCAGGCGTTGTGTCCGGTTTGCGCCGTGTCCTACGACGAGGTCGCCGAGCTGGCGGGCGAGCTGGCTTCGCAGCCGCACGTGATCGCGCTGGACCCGTCGACGCTCGGCGAGGCGCTCGGCGACGTGCGCACGCTCGCGCTGGCGACCGGCCGGCGCGACCAGGGCGTCGAGCTCGTGGCGCGAGCGGCCGGGCGCATCGATCGCGTCAGGCTGGCGGTGCGCGGCCAGAGGCGGCCGCGGGTGGCGGCGCTCGAGTGGCTCGACCCGGTGTACGCGGCGGGCCACTGGACGCCGCAGCTGATCGAGCTGGCGGGCGGCGAAGATGTGCTGGGCTTCGCCGGGGAGCCGTCTCAGACAGTCTCCTGGGAGCAGGTGCGGGCGGCCGAGCCGGAGGTCGTGGTGGTGATGCCGTGCGGGTATGACGCGCCGCGGGCACAGACGGAGGCGCAGGCGTGCGCGCGCGAGCTGGGCGAGCTCGGGGCGCGGTGCACGGTCGCGGTGAACGGATCGGCGTACTTCTCGCGCCCGGGACCGCGTCTGGTGGACGGTCTCGAGTTGCTGGCGCATATCCTTCACCCGCGGCAGGTGCCGGACGCGCCCGGCGAGGCGCTCGAGCTGGATGGGCTCACGGTTCAGGCGCGCCCAGCGTGAGCTGGGTGGGACTGGCGGTCTGAACTTCGCTGGAGTGCGAGGTGGCAAGCGAGCCGGCGAAGGCCGCGACGGCGATCGCCGCGCAGCCCATGTACGCAAGCGCCTGTGTGCGGTAGCGGCCCCCGAGCTGGATCACGAGGGCGGCCAGGGCGCCGCCGATCAGCCCGCCGATGTGTCCTCCCCAGGAGACGCCGGGGAGCGTGAAGCTGATGATCAGGTTGATCAGGATCAGGCCGCCGACGCCGCTCTGCATCAGGGGTATCTGGCGCGCGCGCAGCTCCACGGCGGCGGCGCCCATGATGCCGAAGATCGCCCCGGAGGCGCCGACGGTGAGCACGTGGGGTGAGACGAGCAGGGCGCCGAACGAGCCGGTGAGCAGCGAGACCGCGTAGATGACCGCGAACTTGATGTGCCCGAGCGCGGGCTCGAGCATGATGCCGAGGTAGTAGAGCACGAGCATGTTGAAGCCGATGTGCAAAAAGTTCTCGTGCAGGAAGCCGCTCGTGATGATCCGCCACCACTGGCCGTGAGCGACGCCCTGTCCGGCGAGCTGCGGCAGTTCGCTGCTGCCGAGCAGCGCCCCTTTCGTGATCAGCGATCCCGAGGCTTCGCCCTCGAGCGTGAACGCCCTCGAGCCCTCGGCGAGGAAGACGATCACGTTGATGGCGATCAGCGCATAGGTGACCTGGGGGCGCGTGGCCATGTCGTGCATGCGCACGGTTTTGGTGCGTTGTTTGGCGCAGTCGGGACAGCGCATGCCGACCGGGGTCGGCGTCATGCAGTCGGGGCAGATGGGCCGCCCGCAGGACGAGCACGACACGCCGGTCTCGCGCGAGGGGTGGCGATAGCAGGTGGCCATGTGCGCGCAGAGCGTATCTCGGTGGGGCGGAGCTCCCGCCGGGTGCTCAGCGCTCGCCGAGCAGGCGCCCGGTCTCGCGGCGCAGGTCCTTGACCGTCTTGGCGGCGGTCGCGCGGGCGCCCTCGACGATGCCTCCGCTGGAGATGTCGGCACGGGCGCGGCGACGGGCGCGCAGCGCGACGAGCGCGACGCCGGCGGCGCTGCCGGCCACGAGCGCAGCGGCCGGACGGGCCCAGTTGCGCGGGTCGCGCATGGCGGAGAGCTCCCACGCCTCGAGCTCGTCGGCGGCGAGCGCGGTGATGTTCTGCAGCGCGGTCTCGAGCCGCAGGGCGAGGTCGGCGGGCGGCTCGACCGGTGCGAGCGCCTCGCGGAGCAGGCCCTCGAAGCTCTCGTGGGCGGCTTCAGTCACGGCTGTCGGGTCCTTGGGATCGGGCATCGGTGACGGCGCGCCGGGAGCCGGCGTCGGTCGGGCGCGAGTTCGCATCCGCCGGTCGAGCCTTGTCGACCGGCAGCGGCTGCGGATCTCCGACCGTCTGCTGCAGCTGCTTGATGGCGCGGTGGATGAGCACCTTGGTGGCGCCGTCGGAGCGGCCCAGGGCGCGCGCGATCTCGCGGTTGTCCATGCCGAGCGCAAAACGCATGATCAGCGCCTCGCGCCGATCCTCGGGCAGCCGTTGAACGCCCTCGAGCACGTGCTTGGCCTGCTCGCGCCCTTCGACCAACTGCTCGGTCGTGTGGGGCGCGGCCAATGGCGTGGTGTCGTCGATCGGCGAGGCGGGCTTGCGCGAGCGATCGCGGTACAGGTTCGCGGCGAGGTTGTGCGCGATCCTGATCAGCCACGGGCGCAGCGGGCGCCCATTGGATTCGCGCTGGGCACGCTCGAAGTGGCGATAGGCCTGCAGGAAGGTCTGCTCGGTCAGGTCCTCCGCGTCGTGGTGGTTGCCGACCCGGTAGTAGGAGTAGCTGTAGACGTCGCGCAGGTGGGTCTTGTAGAGCTCGGTGAACTCGCTGTCGAGCTGCGCCTTGGGCTTGCCGCCGGGTTGGGAGTCCACTCATCGCACACTATCCTTCCCAACGCCCCGGTCGGCCGCGTCAGGCGGCTTGGGCGGTCTCGCGCTGGTCGTGATCGGTGTTCGTCTGGGCGCCCGTGCCTGCCTGCCGGGTGGTCTCCCCCGCCGGCTGGTCGTGCGCGCCGGAGCGCCGGGAGCGGTCGCGCTCGAGCTGAGCCTGCCGGTCGTCGCGGCGCGGGCGCGCGGCTCGCGCGCCGCCGAGCCACTCCCACTGCAGGGACACGCAGTCCCATGTGCGCCGGGTGACGCCGGCGGCGAGCTGCGGCGAGGGGTGATCGACGGTTGGGAAGCGAAGCGGCATGCCGACGCGCAGACGCACCTTGCGCGGGCGCACGAGCCAACCGGTGCGAATGCGTTCGGTGCCGATCACCGCGACCGGCGCCACGGGAGCGCCGGTTTCGAGGGCGAGACGCCCGACGCCGCGGCGCGGCTCGCCGAGCGGCCCGCGCCGGGTGCGCGTTCCCTCAGGGAAGATCACGACACAGTCGCCGCGCGCGAGGATCTCCCGGGCGGCGCCCATCGCCTCGCGGTCGCCGGCGCCGCGCTCGACGGGGAACGCGCCGAGAGCGTTGAGGATGCGGGCCTGCCATGGCTTTTCGAACAGCTCGCGCTTGGCCATGTAGTAGACGGGGCGCCGCTGCAGCGCACCGATCACGAACGGGTCCAGGAAGCTGCGATGGTTGGCCGCCAGCAACAGCGGTCCACGGCGCGGAAGATGCTCGCGCCCGATCCGGTCCAGACGGAAGTAGATGAGGAAGAACGGCAGCAGCAGCGCGCGCGCCGCCCAGTAGAGCAGCGGGTTGACGCCCCGGCGCAGGGCATGGCGCCTGAAGCCGTCGAGGTCGATCGGGGTCTGGTCCATATATCCCGTGTACCCGCCCGCGGGCGCGCCGTTACAGTGGTGCTCGGCGGCCATCGCCGTCGCACGCCGGAGTAGCTCAGCTGGTCAGAGCACCTGTCTTGTAAACAGGGGGTCACGGGTTCGAATCCCGTCTCCGGCTTATCCAGCTCGCCTGCACGAGAGCGATTTTCACCGGCCGGCTGGGGAGAAGTGGTTTGACGCAGCGGTTGGGATGCTTTCCCGGTCCGTTGAGCGCGGGCGAGCACCGCGGAGGGCGCCTGCGCGACGATCCTGCCCGGTGACGTTGGGACGCCTCGATAGGTTTGGCCTATGCAGGCGAACGTGTACGTCGACGGGTTCAACCTCTACTACAGCGCGCTGCGCCGTCGCTTCCCCGATTGCAAGTGGCTCGATGTGAGGAGGCTCGCCGAGATGCTGTTCCCCCAGGATGAGATCCGGCATGTTGTGTACTTCTCCGCACGAGTGATCGCACGATCCGACGATCCGCAGGAGGCAACACGCCAGCAGATGTACTTTCGCGCGCTGGCCGCGAGAGACGTCGAGATCGTGCTCGGCCAGTTCCGCAGCGCGGCACGCTGGATGCGTCGATCGGAACCGTGTCCCCGTGGCGAGGACTGCCCAGTCAGCGCGGAGAATATCCGCGTCGTCGTTACCGAGGAGAAGGGCTCTGATGTCAACCTCGCGTCGCGACTTCTGATCGACGCTTTCCGACGTGACTGCGAGATGGCGATCGTGCTCACCAACGACACCGATCTCGTGGAGCCGATCCGCGTAGCGCGCGACGAGCTCGGGCTACGTCTCGCTCTGCTGACGCCAAGCGAGAACCCCGCACGAAGCCTGCGCGGCACCGTCGACGTGCTCAAGAAGCTCCGTCACGGCTCGCTACAGGCGAGCCAGCTCCCCGACCTGCTCCGCGACGAACGGGGCGAGATCCACCGACCAAGAGCATGGCGAGCTGCTTAAACGCTGAGGCCCGACTCCGGTCGGGCCTCGCACCCAGCCGCCGAAGCAGCTGGGGGGATCATATAAGGAGTATATCGGGACGCCAGGAGCCTGTGGACCGATCGCGCGAGGCCGAAGGAACGGGCTCGACGGAGGGCCGCGACGCTCGGCCCGCCCGTACGGGCGGGCCGAGGTCTTCGAGTCGACTACGCGCCGGCTCAGAATTTGCTCGCGTACCACGTTTCGCTCGGGTAGCCTTCGTCTTCCCAGGTGCCCGGAGCTTCGGGTGAGTTGTAGCCGGTTTTTGTTTTCACCGACTTGTACACACCGCCAGTGTACGGTCCGGAGGTGGCGCGGAAATCGGTCATCGTCGGCTGGCCTTTGACTTTGACGGTTTCGATGGTCCCGGCTTCTTCGAACGCCGGCAGTTCCCACTTCTTGGCGGTGGTGTCGACGAGGAACGCAAAGCCGCAGCCCTGGAGCGAGAGGCACGCTTCGTACGCTTTGTAGCCTTTCTGAACCACCGCGTACCTGATCGACGCCGTCCCGGTCTCGCCGTCCGTGCTTTTGGCGGTCACCGTGTACGTGTAGATTCCGGGCGCCGAGGTGTTGAGGAGCCCGCTGCCCCCGCTGGCCCCGTTCGAGTCGGTGCAGGATTCCAGCCCCGGCCCGCTGGCGCCTTCGGTGCACGAGAACTTCGTCTTGGCGGTCTTGCCGACGGTGTAGGTCTTGCCGGAGGCCGGCGAGGAGATCTTCGCGGTCGGCGCGGGGGCCGCTTTGACCGTGAACCCTGCGGTGGTCGTCGCTTCGAGGTAGGCCGCGGTCGGCGGGGCGTGCGCTTTCAGCGTGTAGCCGCCGGCGGCGTCGTTGATTTTCACGGCACACGAGGCGACACCCGAGCCGTTCGTCGCCGCTTCGCAGCTCTCGGCTCCGACTTCGAAGTGGACGGTGTGTCCGGCCACCGCCTGCGAGCTGGAGTGGTCGGTGAGCTTCCCCGAGAGCGTTGCCGTTTCGCCTTTCGTGGCCTGGGTGGGCCCGGTGTAGGAGAGTTCGTCTTCGTTGTTGCCGAGGTCGTGGAAGTTGGCCGAGCCCCAGCCGGTGGCCTCGTCCCAGCCTTTGGCGGCGGGGAAGCCGTTGCTTCCTTCGGTGACGTCGTGGAAGTCTCGGGCATAGGTCACCGGGTCGTTGCCGAGCGAGTAGATCAGCGGGTCGGCGAAACCGATGCCGGGACGTCCGGCTTCGGCGTTGTTGTGGTTCCATACCGCCGCCGCGGCCGCCCAGACCGGCGTGGCCAGGCTGGTGCCGCCCCCGGTGCCGGCCACTTCGTTGGTGACGAACAGGAAGCATTCGCCTTTCGTCGCTGCTTCTTCCTTGGACGCGCACGACACCGCCGAGACGTCGGGCGTGACCCGACCGGTGCACGCTGACGACGGATACACGAGCGGCGTGCCGATGCCGGTCTGCCAGGACGGGCGCGAGATGCCATTGTTGCAGTCGCCGCCGTCCTCGATCGCCTTCTCGTTTTTCCACGAGGCCCCGGCTCCGAGTTCGAGCTCGGTGCCTCCGACCGCGGTGACGTACTGGCTGGATGATGGGTAGGAGCAGCCGTGCGCCGCGCCGTAGTCGCCCGTGGAGTAGAAGAACGTCTTGCCGAGCCCCGCGGCCATCTGCAGGATGGATTCGAAGCTCGGGTCGATGGAGTTGCACGGCAATCCTTCGGCCGCCCAGCTGCTGGATATGACCGTCGCGGCCGAGCCGGCGGCTTCGTTTGCCGCCGTTTCGAGCTGGGTGAGGTTGTCTTCCTTGGCGAGGTAGTAGAGGTGGTGCGCTTTGGGCGCGACCAGGTGAGCGGACTCCGTGTCGACCGTGATCTCCTCTTCGTTGTTGATGCTCGAGGCGCCGCCAACTTCCTTGAATTCGATTTCTTCGTTGCCGGCCCCGACTTTCAGCAGCGGCGTTTTCGTGGCGGACGCGTAGTTTTCATAGGCTTTCTGCGGGACGGGCTTGCCCCACAGCGTGTAGGCGATCGTCTCGCCTTCGGCGTTGCCGGTGATGTCGTAGGCGGTGCGTATTTCTTCGCCGTCCAACCCGCAGACGGCGGTTTTCGGGTAGCAGGTGTTCGTCGTGACCGGCTTGTAGTAATCGCTCAGGCCGCTGACGGCCGCGACCGCGAGGTCCGACGGTACCGAGGGCGCGCGATCGTTCGCGAAGAATGCTTTGCCGGCGTAGGCGTAGTCGTCGATCGTGACGCCGAAGGCGTGCTCGACCGTGGCGGTGGAGCCGTCGACGGAAACGAGCAGGTTGTCCTTGGATGCGCCCGTGACGTCGAGGCCCTGGCTGCTGAGCCACGACTCGACGGCGGCGACCTGCCCGTCGGTCGGCGCGTATTCGGACATGTATTCGGCCTGGCTGAGGTAGTGCCCGTAGCCTGGGCTGCCCGGCGTGCTGGCTGCGGCGATGACCGAGTTCAGCTTGGCCGATTCGCGCACCGTGAGGCCGACGTTGAGGCTCAGCGTCGCGCTCGCCGAGTGGGCTCCGCGCGAGCCCGCCGCGAGCTGCGCGACCGGCGGAGGCACTTCGCCCGCGACCGTCTTCTGGCCGGACTGGGCCCAGGCGAGACTGGGAGCCCCGACGAGCGCGAGAGCGCAAACGAATGCGCCCAGCGCGGCTGCGCGGCGGGCGCTCGATCGAACAGGCATGGAAATCCCCCTCTGTTCCGAGCCTGGGCGGCATCCGTTCCAGGCTCATTTACGCAATGGCCACCCTGCCGTGCCGTGCGTCCCCTTCCCTGGAAGACGAGCCAGTCGCCTCGCACCGAACGCTACCACCCTGCGCAAACCGCGGGTCGGGTCACGGGGCCGGGCCGCGCCGGGCTCTTGTAGCCGAATGTCCGCACAACGCCGCGGGCCAGCGAGCGCATCGCGCGGGCCCGCGTGGCACCGACGGACGTTCACTTCGCAGATCGTGCGTTTGGAGCGGGAGTCCGGGCTCCGCGCGCCCACGCCGGACTGCGGCCGTCAGAGCGTGCCCGGCGGCGCGAGCCACTCGCTGTGGAACGCGAGGTGCGTGCGCTGCGCGATCACGTCGTAGTCGCCGTCGTAATGCAGCACGCCCGAGCCGGCGGCGTCGGCGCACGCGGCGATCACGATGTCTGCCGGCGGGAGGCGATGGTGGCCGACCGCCGCCAGCTGTTGCTGAGCCTGCAGCGCGGATTCTTCGATCTCCTTGTCGATCTTCACGCGCGGCAGCCGCGCGAGGTTCGACATCATCTCCGTGCGCTCGGCCCCCGATCGAGCCGAATAGCCGGCCTCGAGCAGAAACGGCAGGCACGTGACGAGCTTGCCTTCGCTCATCCACGCCGCGATCTCCTGCACGCGTTTGCTCGCCAGGCGCTCGGAGCCGAGGCGCGCCCATGCGGAGTTGTCGAGGAGCAGCAACCTAGTGCACCAGCGAGCTTCCCGACGGTACGACCGGCTACTCGTTCGCGATCAGTCCGAGCCGCTTGACCTCGTCGGCCGCCCGCAGGTCGATCGGGATCGAGCGCCGCCCGACCATCTCCGCGAGCCGCGCGGCGGCCTGCTGCCCGGCGCGGGCGTCGTCGGGCAGCCTGCGCGCCTTCACCCGCGCGCCCAGCACGACCAGCTCGGCGTAGTCGATGCGCTCGCCGCGCGTGCGCGCGCGCAGCTCGTCGAGCGCCTCGCGCACGCGCGGGGTTTCGGTGATCATGTGACGCGGATGCGATGTCGGCACGCGGCCAGTGTAGCACCGTGCAGCACGCGCGGCCCGGGACCTGGGCCCGTGTCTCGAGATAGCGCCTTCGATCGACGGGCCGTCCACCTCGCCCACGAGCTGGCGACCGCATTGCCGGCGAGCCGCTCGGTGCCCGTCTCCCTACCGTGGCGACCTGCGGGAACCCCGACGATCGCTCGATCTGGCGACGTAGCGTCGCCGCGCCCGCCTTTCGCACGCCGCGCGCCTCGCACGCGCGCGCGCGTGGGCCTTGCGACAGGCCTTCAACGCCCGCGCCAGCTTCTGCTTGCGCGTGAGCTTCTTGGCTTTCACCGCTTTGACGGCGCTGCAGCCCTGAACCGAGACCTTCACGCTCTCGTCGACCGCGCTGCCGTTCTGCCCACCGAGCGCGGTCGGGATCGTCAGTTTCTGACCGCACAGGCTGTAGTGGTCCTTGAGCGGCAGGTTCGTGGTGAGCGCCGAGTGCGGTCCCTCGGGCAGGGTCGCTTCGACGCTTTCGAACGGCGCGTCGGGGACCGACAGGAACGAGCTGGTCGTGACGCCTTTCTTGATCGCGGTCTGGCCGTCGAGGATGATCTCGATGCCTTCGCCCTGTAGCACCAGCTCGGCGTCGGGCCAGGCGGCGTTGCCGTGCGAGACGAGATAGATCGGGCCGGTGAGCGGGCTTTTCAGGACGGGCGTGTGGACGACGGCTGTGCCGATGTCAGAGCCTTCCGGGCAGGTGGCGGGGTTGGCTTCGAACACGCTGGCGAGACACGCTTTCTGGATCGTGGTGAGCCGCGCGGGCAGGGTCGCGGGGATCGTCAGGACCGTGGTGGCGACGTGCGCTTCGCCGCCTTTTGACCTGAATGTCAGCCCCAGGCTGGCGCCGTCGGCTTTGCTGGTCTTGCCCTTGGTGGCGGCGGTGACACCGGGTTTGAACGGCAGGCTCTGACAGCCCGTCACCTGGAACGGCGAGGACACGTTCTGGGTGGCGCCTTCAGCGCCCTGCAGCGTGCCGGTGATCGTCTTCGGCGCGCAGTTGGTGGGGTTGAACTGGAATTCGGGGCGGTTGACGACGACTTCGACGTGCTCGAGGTCGACGGGTATGCCTTTCAGGCTGGTGGGGATGATTTCGTCGCGGGGGCCGGGGTCGCTGGTGATCGTGACCTGCGCGGTGTGCGGGTTGACGTCGATGCGTGAGCGGACGTCGACGTAGCCGAGGTCGAACGGGCCGGCCTGCGCGAGCGTGCGGACGAGCAGCCCGAATGGCGCGCCGTCATAACCTGTCGTCAGGTACACCTGGCCGGTCAGCTGGAAGGGTTCGGGGCCGACGCCGCTTGCCTCGCGGGCGTAGCCGATCAGGCTTTCCGGGCCGCACGCCCATTCCTGGCCGGCCGGCGGTTCCGGGCAGGGAGTCAGCTTGGCCAGCAGTGCCGCGATTCCCGACGGCAGTTCGAGCGACAGGCCGGTCAGCGCCTGGTCGCCGTCGGAGCGCCCGAGCTGCAGCGCAAACGAGGTGAACGCGCCCGCCTGGCTGCTGGCCGATCCGGCCGTGTCGGACAGTGCGAACGGCAGCGCGCCGGACGGACAGGCGCTTCCGCCGGGGCCGCTCGTGATCGCGAATTCGCCTTCGCCGGTTTCAGGGTCCGAGACGGTCTGCACGGCGGGCTGGCCCGACCAGGGCGCGAACGTTGCTTCGGTCGCATAGTCGCCGCAACGGGCGGGCGTGGCGAGCGAGCCTCTGGGGCCGCCGAGCAGTCGCAGGCGCAGTTCTTCGAAGGGGACCTGCGGGGTGTTCTCGAAGCTCGAGGTGATCTGGCCGGTGACCGGGTCGAGGGTGGTTTCGCCGGCGAGCTTGACGCGGATCCCCAAGGCGGGGGCTTCGACGAGCAGGTACAGCGCGAGCAGCGAGCTGAACGGGTTCTTGTCGGGTTCGCCGTTGGGGGCGGGTTCGGCGAGGTACAGGTAGCCGGTGAGGTCTTCGCTGAGCAGCGGCGTCTTGACCTGGACGGTGCCGAGCTCCGAGCTTTCCGGACAGCGGGCGGGCTGGTTTGAGAAATGCAGCGGCTGCACGGCTCCCGGTGCGAGCGGGTCGGGTTCGGCCGCTTCGCCTTGATAGCCGATCTGCGCCTCGGAGCAGGCGTGCAGCCCGTTCGCGGCCGACGGGTTCAGCTGCAGCCCGGCGGGGAGCTTGACGATCGTTTCCTTCAGATCGGCCTCACCTGGGGTCTGCGGATCGAGCGTGCTCGCCTGGGGCAGGGTCACGGTCGCCTGCAGCCCGGTGGGGGTGCTCGCGCTGTGGGTGGCCTGCGGGTTGCCTTCCTGGGCTTCGCGCGGCCCGGCGGCTATTTCTGGGTTGAACGGCAGCAGCGGGCAGTGTTCGAGCTTTTCCAACGGCTGTTCGAGCGCGTTCTGGAAGACGAATTCTCCGCTGAGGCTGTAGATCTGTCCGGGCGCTGGTTCTTCAGGCGAGCGCAGCGGCCAGGATTCACCGGTCATCCGGCTGGAGAGCTGGCCGGTGCAGGCGGTCGGCAGCGTCAGGAACGCGTCCTGGTTGCGCGGATGTGGCGGCTGGCAGGTTTCGGTTTCGCTTTTTTTGTAGTCGCCGTCCAGCAAGCAGGCCCAACCCCTGCTGTTGTCGTGGCGGGGATCGTCGGGCGTGCCCCAGAAGGTGACCTGGGCGCCCAGGACTTGCGCGGCCTGCGTCGTGTTGGTGACGCTGACGTCGACGCCGTAGTCGCCGTTGGATCGCAGGCTCGTGTCGAGGATCACGGGGACCTGCTCGGCCTCGAAGCCGAACCGCGCGGGCTCTCCCGGCGCGGGCTCGAGGTTGAACAGGGGCACGACGAGCGTCAGGTGCTTGACGATGTTCGGTTCGGTCACGGTCGCCGCGACCACGCCGATCGCCGCGCCGGCGGGACAGCGGTTGGTGTCGCCGGGTTCGAGCGACTTGAAATCGGTCTCCGAGCACTGTTCGGCCGCGTTGACGTCACCGAGCAGTCCGGGCGGCAGATTGAACTGCAGGTTGCGTGCCAGCGCCGGTGCCGAGGGGCGAAGTTCTTCTTTGCCTTCTTCGCTGCGCGCTTCCACGGTCTGGTTCAATGCGAGCGTGCTCGTTAGCTGAAACGGATGAGAACCGGCGGTGACGTCCAGGCCACCGCCTTCTTCTTCGGGAAACATCTGATAGCCGTCTTCTTCGACCCCGAACCCGGTCGGCGCCGGGTCGACATGAAGCGCCCGCTCCAGGCTCGCGCCGGGCGCCGGCCCACCACCGCTGCCGCCGCCGCTGTTTTCTTGCACCGCTTCGCCGCCGCCTATGCTGACCTGGTTGTGCAGCGTGGTGACGGTCCCGGACGGCAGATCGACCTGCACGGGGATCGTCAGGTTCAAGCGTTCATAGGCGGGGATCGCCATCGTCGTGGCACACGAAACGGTTCTGCCCGCGAGCGTGCAGGTCCAGGTCGCCTGTTCTGCTTCCAGGGTTTCGGCCGGACGGCGGCTCGAACGGCGCGGCGTAAGTTCGCTGACGCTCGTGACGGACAGTCCTTCGGGCAGCGTGTCGGTGATCGTGATCGGGCGCGACTGCCCGTCGACGCCGCCGTCGCCGAGATCGTCCGCGCCGATCAGCACCAGGCCCTTTTCACCGGGTTTCAGGTTGGTCGGCGCGGCGCGCGATTCAAGCCGCCACCACGGCCCGGCAACCGCCGCCGGCGCCGCCGCCAGCACCGCGATCCCGGCCACGGTGAGAACGAGGAGCAGTCGGCGCGGTCTCACCCCGGCGTGGCGGATCTGACGCTCGCCGCACGGCCTCACCTGCCAGCGCGGGCTCACCTGCCACCTCCGCGGCGCGCGCTGCCGGTCGTCTTGCCCTTCCGGCGCCTGTGCTCGGTCCCCTGCTTCTTGGCCTTGGGAGCGTAGCGCTTTCTGGCGTTTGCTTCGCACGCGCGACGCCGCGCGCGCCCGTGTCGTTGCTCGCGGCACTGCTCGAGCGCGCGCGTGAGCTGCTGCGCGCGGGTCAGCGGCTTGGGCCTGGCCTTCGTGCTGCTCGCGGATACCTGTCCGTGCGAGCCGGGGCTGCTGGTGGCTGTGCTCGTCGGGCCGATGCTGGTGGTGACGGGCGCCGCGCCCGCGGCTTCCGGAGTGGAGGCCGAGCGGCACGAGGAGGTCGATTCGCACGGCCGCGGGTTGGCCGCCGGCGAGGACAGGCACGGCGAGGATTCGCTGCACACGCGCGCGTCATAGATGTCGAACGCTTCGTCTTCGTCGGCGGCGACGAGTTTCGCGGCGGTCAGGAAGAACACGTCATCGCCGTTTTCGCTCGCATCCAGGAAGACCGATTCCTGGTTTGACGTGCCCGAGGAGATCAGCCCGACACAGCCGCTGGAGGACTGGCATGTGCCGACGCTCTGCGGCTCGTACTCGTAGACGTTCTCCTTGCCGTCGGTCGCCTGCGGCACGAGCTCGTCGGGACTGTCGAAGAACAGCCGGCCTTCGTTTGAGAGATAGCGGGGCTGCTGGACGGAGTAGGGTCGGGTGGAGGTGGCGGAGATGTTGAACGTCCAGCCCGGGATCGAGCCGGCGAGCCACCGTTCGCGCCAGATTTCCGGGCTGTCTGCCATCAGCCCGAGGCCTTCACCGGAGAGTTCGGTGTCGAACACGCCGTGCGGGCGCTGCCAGCTTCCACCTGGCCCTTCATTGGGGTTGCACGAGGCGCACACGAGCCGGCCGGTCTGGGCGTCGTAGAGATAGACCTCCTCGTCGGCCTGGCCGCTGAGCGCGTCGCTGTTGTCATAACCGGTCAGCGAGCGGTCGGACATGAACGCGAGATAGCGGCCGTTCGGCGAGACGCGGGCGGTCAGCGCCGCGAGGTTTTCGTACGTCCAGACCTGCGAGGCCGCACCCTGGGCCCCCTCGGCCCAGTCCGTGGCGTCCTGCGCGGGCAGCGCGGCGATGAAACGGGTCTGCCGCTGCCCTGGAGTTTCGGGATCGGGCGCTGAGAGATACAGGTTGCAGGGCCCACCCGCTTCTTCGCTTTCTTCGGGATAGCGCGGACAGTCGCCCTGACTGGCTCCCGGGGCGAGGACGCCGTTCGCGACGAAGTAGACGTCCGCGCCGTCGTCGCCGGCGCCCGGGATCAGGCCGAGCACGTCGGCGGCGTCCTGCAGCCCCCCGGCCGTCAGATCGACGAGCCTGGCGCGCAGCGGCTGGCCCGCGGCGCTGGTCAGTTCTAGCCCGTACAGGTCGGCCGGGCCCTGTTCGCCGACGGCGTGCAGCTGCGAGTCTTCGGTCAGCCTCGCCGTGTCGGTGAAGAACACATCCGTGCCGTCGGTCGAGGCGGTCTGGAAGTCGACCTGCTGCTGTTCGGGCTGCGGTTCGGGGACTTCGTTGCCGCCCGGTCCGCGCTGTGTCGCTTCGTGACCCTGCGCGGCGTTGACGAGGATCGTTTCTCCGGTTTCGTTGTCGTGCAGGTAAAGGTGTTCGTGACCGTCGGTGAAATAGACCTTCGATCCGTCGGCTGAGATCGCGTTGCGCGCGTTCAGCCCGTCGGTCTGTTCGTGCCCTTCGCCGTTGCCGAGCCACGGTTGGCTCGCGGGCAGGCCATCGGGCAGAGCGCTGACGAACGCGAGCGGCTGGCCCGGCGTCCACTCGTACAGGCCGGGGCCCGCCGGGGAACGGCCGAGCGGCGCGGCCGAGTCGAAGACGACATGCTGCAGGTCGGGCGTGGCGTTCAGGAATTCAAGCTTGCCTCCGAAGCTCGAGTCGGCGAGATCGTCGCCCGCCGTGACCAGCGGCAGATACCCCGGCACCTGGTAGCCGCTGCCGCCTTGCGCGGCCTGATACAGCGCCTGTTCCGAGGGTTCGGGTGACAGCAGCGGATCGTCACGCACGTACAGCGTCTTTTCCGAGGCTTCGCCCGACAGCGGCGGGTCTTCCGTGCTCTCATCGGGTTCGGGCGGCGCGAGCAGGCTCAGCGCCAGGTTCTGCGAGAAGTAGTCGTACTCGGTCGGCGACGGGTTTTGCAGGCCGGCGCCGCGGTTGTGCGGCGTTTCGAGATCTTCGGTCTGCCAGCCCGTGCCGGTGCGCGCCGAGATCATCTGCGCCGGTTCGAAGCTGCGGCTGCCCTGCGGTTCGGCCACCGCGGGTCCGCTCGCGAGCCACGCGATCGCTTCACCATCGGCGGCCGCCTCGATCACGCCGGCGCGGTTTTCACGCTCGAGTTCGACCGACGCGCCGTGCTTGTCCGGCGGCGTGACGAGCTCCCACGCTCGATTATCGGGCAGCGCGCTCGCCGACGGCAGCGTCGTCAGCGTGCCCGGCGACGGAACGCCTTCGGCCGAGCCGTCGGCGTTCGATACGAGCAGGCGATATTCGTAGGCGGTCGCGGGCGCGAGGCCTTCGACGACCACACTAACCCCACGGTCGCCGAATCCCGCCGGAAGCTCGCCGCCCCCGACCGTGACGCACGAGTCCAGGTCTGCCTGCCGACAGTATTGGAACGAGTATTTGGCGGCGATGCCGTTCGGATCGATCTGCCCGGCGATTTCGCTCGAGCTCGGAGTCAGGTTCCTCGCCGAGACGTCGTCCACTTTTGGTGGGCCCGCCTGTTCGTAACGGTCGAACACGGCGACGCGGCCCGGCGCGGGCTCAGCGGCGAGCACCTCACCGTCGCTCGCGTTCACCGCCAAACCGCTGGCGCCGGTGAGCGCGCCCGTTTCACCGTTCGTACCGAACGTCTGCATCAGCGTGCCGGACGCGTCGAACGCCGATAGCCCGCCGCCGTTGTCCAGATAGGTTTCGCCGTCTGACGCGTCGATCGCTACGCCGCTGGTGTTTGCGCGGTCGACTTCGCGGCTGATCAGCTGCCCGGCGCCGCCCAGCTTGGCTATCGCGATACTGCCCGGCTGGCCTTCTTCGCCCGGGCATTCTTCCGCCGCGTCATAGCGTTCGTAGCCGATGTAGAACGCTTCGTCATGCGGCGCGACGGCGAAGCCGGGCCGTGCCGGGCACTGCGCGAGGCTCGTTTCTACCTGCGGTTCGAGCCGCAGGCCGGGGTCCCATTTGTTCGAGACGCTGTCATCGAGCGCGTCGATCACTCCTTCTTCTTCCCAGTACACCCACACGTCGCCCTGCGCGTCGACGCTCACACCCGAGATGTCTTCGAATTCGACTTCTTCCAGCGGTTCTTTGCCGTTTTTCCCCTTGAACAGATAGCGCTTGTAGATTTTTTCGCCGCCGGCCGTGAACTTGTACAGGTAGTCGCGTTCATCCGCTTCCGCGCCCGCTTCTTCGGCCCCCACCACGTACACGTCGCCGTCCGAAGGGTCGGAGCTGTTGCCCGAGTTATCGATTGCGATCGCGCCAGGCGAATCGACCTTGAACGTGCCGGCCAGTTCGTAGCCGCCCGCCTCCGGACGGTAGCGCTCGACGCCTTCGCTGTCGGGATCGACGACGTAGACTTCTCCGCTCGCTTCGTCGACGGCCACCTGCGACGGTTCGCCTTCGACCGTGAACGCGAGACCGAACGCGTGGCCCTCGCCGGCGAGCGCGGACGCCGGAGCGCTGAGCCCGAGCGCGCCGAGCAGGCCTGCAGCGCAGGCAAGCGTCAAGCCCATGCGCCGACGGCGCCGGCGGCGACACCGACGCCCGGCACGAACCGCTCGCGCCGCATCGCCAGGCGCAACCTCGCGCCTCGAATCGTCTGTGTATGGCATGTTGCTCGCTCGCAGTCGATGAGCTGCCGGAAGGCGCCGTGCGTGCACGCGAACCGAGTCGCGTGCACGCACGGTTCAGCTCGCCCTTACACGACCAGGTTCAGCTCCAGCGCTTCTTCGTTCGTCACTTTCGAGGTGATCGACTGGCCCGCCTGTTCCCATTCGTTTTTTTCTTCCGACAGGAACAGGCTTTCCAGGAAGGCGTTTTCTTTGCCGCCCGATTCCGTTTCGTAGGAGTCAGGTTTCTGGATGCCTCTCGTAGCCTTGTATTTGAGCGTTTCCGTCGTTTTCATTTTGTCGTTTTTGATCGGCGTGAGGATCTTGCCGCGCACCGATACCGTCAGATGCAAACCGCAGGTGAATTCGATGAACTTTTCTTTTCCGCCTTGCGGGATCAACATGAAGTCGGTCTTCTTTTTCGCTTTGTTTTCCCACACGATCGTGCCTTCGAGCGCGTTCGTCTCGAGTTCGCCTTTCGCATGTCCCGGCGATTGGCACACTTCGGGTCCCGAGTGACAGCCCGTGAAGGTCACGAAGATGTTCTTCACTTCTTTCGTGCCGACATATTCTCCAATGCTCGTCTCACCCGCACAACCGACCCCGAGGTGTTTGACGGCCGTTTCGAGCGCTGCGCTGCCGCCGACGGACGTCTGTTTGTTCTTCACCGCGCCGGGAAACCATTCGTACTTCCCTTTCTTCGGTCGTTCCGATACCGGCACTTCCGTCGTGCAGCCCGAGTTGCTGAACTTCCCCTTGTATTCCTTGTCGACCTTTTCGGCTTTGAGGCACCGCCCGAATTCAGGCGCTGCCGCCGAGGCGCTCGCCGCGAAGACGGCGATACACGCGATCCCGGCGAGAGCCGCCACAACTGTGCTTCGCAACCGCATCTGCACCACTCCTTGCTCTCTCTAGATGGACAATAATCGTCGAGCCCCGCCGGACCGGCGCAGGGCGCGCTCGTGTTGAAATCGCGCCCTGCCGGCCTCTGCTTCGATCGGCTCAGATTTCTCCGAGCCCCTCTTCCTTGACTTCATTCAGGGTCAATTTTTCGGCGACGCCGAGCTGCCCGGAAAGAACCGTGATGCCCGCCTGGCCGAGGACACCATTGATCGCTTCGTCGATCTGCGCTTCGTATTCGCCTCCGCATCCGCTCGGGCGGGCGCCGACGGTCAGCGGCCAGTCGGTGTCCACCAGCGTGCTGCCGTTGAAGACAAGGTTGGTGAACTCCATACCGAATTCAAGGAGTCCCGACGAGCCCGCGCCTTCTGCCGTCAGGTACTGCATGATCGGGTGTTCGTCGTTTCCGACGGTGCATGGTTTGCCGCCGTCGAGTTTTTCGAGCCAAGGGCTGATCAGTCGCGCCTTCAGGGGCAACTGGAGCACCGGCGCGTTCGCATCCAACACGGCTTCGGTGCTGATCGCGTACGGATTTTCGTACAGGCTGGTACCCGCGACTTCGATTTTGACGCCAAGCGTACCTTCGTGGTTACGTTTGGCTTCGATGTAGTCTTCTTTCAACGCCGCCGGCCATTTCTTCACGTACGAGGAGATCAGCGCGAGACCTTTTTCGACGGGCTCAACGGGACTTTCGAGCGTTTCCCCACCGTTGCCGGCGGGAAGTAGTTTGATGTAGTTGTCTCCGTTTTCCGGATCTACGCTGCGTTCGGATTCGTTAAAGCCGCCCTGGATGGTGATCGGCTCGCTCAGCTTGACGTGGGCTTTACCGAGCAGGAAGAAGCCACCGGCCTTACCGGGCAGTGTGCGTCCCCAGATGCACCATTCGGCGTTTTCGGGACAGTACTTATACTGATTGATCGTGTACGCCGAGAACTTGCCCTTTTCTTCTTCCTGTTTGCCCAGTTCGCGTTCTTCCGGGATGCACGCTTCGGTGTACCCGGCACCTTCGCACTTTGCCTGCTTCCTCGCCGAGGCCGGCCCGGCGACGGCGAGGGAAGCCGCGCTCACGGCAAACACCGCCACGAGGCACAGCCCCAGCATCCTTACGTGTCTCACTTTTCCACTACTCCTTTTCCTCTCGGTGATAGTCGATCGGTGCTCACAAGTTCCTTTGTTGGCGACACTTGCGGCCGATCGCTTGTGATCCGCAGGCCGACAAGCAAACGCACACCCTCGCGAGCGGTGCGCAGGCCGTCGGCTTGCCCTCTCAACGACGCGACCGCGCACGCTGCACGACCTCGCGTCGAAAAGCTCTTGTCGGTCGCCGGGCGCGTCATCTCGCACCGTTGACCCTTCCGCTCGCTCGCCGTGGCGCGCGCTCGGCGCGGCTCTCGACCAGCAGGTCGAGCACGCGACGCCCATCGGGCGTCAGCAGCCACGCGTTCGGTTCACCGCGCGCGGCGCCGACACCGACGTTTTCGATCACGCCGTGGCGCTCGAGCCGCGCGAGCAGCTTCGAGGTCTGGCCCTCGTCGGTGAGCCCGGCCACGTGCGCGATCTCGCGGTTGTTCGAATAGGGCGCCTGCGCGATCGCGCGCAGCACCTGTGTGGTGCGATGCGTGGCGCGGATCGGGAGTTGCGACGCGAGCGAGATGGTCGCCGCTCGGTCGCCGTCATCCGCCGGCGACGCCTCGTCAGGCGCCGAGGGGACGCGCGAGCTCGTGCCGCCGACGGTGGTGGAGGACGGTCGGCTCGCGCGTGCCGGGCTTGCGGATGGTTCGTCGCTCGCGGACCTGCCCGCGAGCTCGGCCCTGGCGGCGACCTCGCCCAGGTAGGGTCTGACGATGAACGCCATCAGCGACGGCGCCAGCTCGACCAGGGTCTCGCTGGAGTTCTCCAGAGCTCGCGCGCGGATCACCGTGAAGGTCCCGCCGGCGAGTAGCTCGGCAGTCATGTGCGGCAATGGCGCGAGCTCGCCGGGCGTCCGCGGGCTTCCACAGTCGAGCAGCTGCGTGAGCGTTGCCAGCAGGCGCTGCTCGCAGCGCAGCGTGTGCGGTCCCGTGAATGGCGACTCCGCCAGCAGCAGGTGTGCCCACGCCGGCTCGTCGTCGAAGAACCCGAGCAGCGCGACGAGCCCCGATCGGACCCGCTCGAGCCACGACTGCTCTCGCGCCGCGGCCGCGCCTACACTCTGTGACAGACGTTGGAGACCTTCGTCGAACGCCGCTCGATAACACCCCTCGACGCTCGCGAAACTCTTACGAAAGTCTTTAGCAGAGACCCCCGCGCGCGTGGCCACCGTATTTGCCAGACGGGGGTCACTCGCTCGTCAAAGCCTTATTTTTCAGGACCCCTTGACAAACTTGCGGCCGTGTGTTCTTCTTTTTCCCACAAGCCGCCCACCATCTTGGGTGCAGCAATGGATGTGGATGAGCGGCGCGAGAGGGACGAGCGAGAGGGACGACGGAGGGAAATCATGGGGGACGGTATCCAGATCAACCGCACGGCTGAGCGCTGTTCCAGCCACACTTTCTCCCATTCGCGACCCGTTGCCCACAGGGACTCTCGCGAGTCGGGCGCGCAGCGGCAAAAGCTGATCGCCGCTCTCGTCGAGGCCGTCGCCGAGGGCAGCGACCTCCGTCTGGCAAAGTCGCGGGCCCGCCCGTAATCCCGCATCAGAACTGGGGTTTTCGCAGGGCTTCCCACGTTCTTCCCACGGCGCGGGCAAAGGGTCGGTCTTGCCGGCCAGTAGGCAATCTCACAGCCGAGCGGCCAGATAGCGCCGCAACCACGTGCGGATCATCGCGTCCGCCCAGCCGCAACACGTGATTGTCGACGCGCACGAAGATCGTATCTGCGCCGGGCAGCGCGATCGCACCTCGCTCGCTTGGGCGTGGCATGCCTGCTGCGCTCACGGCACTGCGCAAGCGCTCTGTGGAGCTTCTGCGCGCGGGTGAGCTTGCGTGTTTTGCTCGCCCTGACGGCGCGGCAGCCCTGAACCGAGACCTTCACGCTCTCGCTGACCGCCGTGCCGTTCTGCCCGGTGAGCGCGGTGGGGATGCCGAGCTTCTGCCCGCACAGGCTGTAGTGGTCCTTGAGCGGCAGGTTGGTCGTGAGCGCCGAGTGCGGGCCCTCCGGCAGGGTCGCTTCGACGCTTTCAAACGGCGCGTCCGGTACCGACAGGAACGAGCTGGTGGTGACGCCTTTCTTGATCGCGGTCTGCCCGTCGAGGATCACCTCGACGCCTTCGCCCTGGAGCACCAGCTCGGCGTCGGGCCACGCAGCATTGCCATGCGAGACCAGGTAGATCGGCCCGACCAGCGGGCTTTTCAGTACCGGGGTGTGAACGATCGCCGTGCCGATGGCCGAGCCTTCCGGACAGCCGGCCGGGTTCGCTTCGAACACGCTCGCGACACACGCTTTCTGGATCGTCGTCAGCCTGGCCGGCAAGGTCGCGGGGATCGTCAGGACGGTCTCGGCGACGTGAGCTTCGCCAGTCTTTGATTTGAAGGTGAGGCCGAGGCTGGCGCCGTCGGCTTTGCTGGTCCTGCCCGTGGTCGTCGCGGTGACCGCGGGTTTGAAGGGAAGCCGCTGGCAGCCTTCGACCTGGAAGGAGCTGGAGGCCTGGGCCGTCGCGCCGGCTGAGCCGGTGAGGCTGGCGGTGACGCTGGCGGGGTCGCAGCTGGTCGGGTTGTACTCGAAGTCGGGCCGGTTGACGGTGACGTAGACGTCTCTGAGGTCGAGCGGGACGCCGGACGCCGGTCTGCCTATGCCCTGCACGAACGTGGGCAGCGGGCTGGTGATCGTGACCTCGGCGGTGTGCGGGTCGACTTCGATCTTCGAACGCACGACCACGTCGCCCAGGTTGAACGGACCGGCGACCGCGGGAGTCACGATCGACAGGCCGAACGGCGCCCCCTGGTAGGGGCCGGTGATGTAGACGCGCCCGCCCGTGACGGTGTAGGGATCGGGGCCGGCGCCCGCGGTGGCGGTCGCTTCGCCGATCAGGCTTGCCGGCCCGCACGTGCCCTGCGAGGCCTGGGGTTCCGGACAGGGCATGACGTTTTTCAGGATCGCCGCATCGCCCGCAGGCAGCTGGACGCTCAGCCCGGTGAGCGCCTGGTCGCCGTCCGGTCGCGAGAGGTGCAGGTCGAAGCTGGTGTAGGCGCCGGCCTGCAGGCTGGTGGCGCCGGCGACGAGCGATGGCGCGAACGGCTGCGGGCTCGAGCACGCTGAGCCGGCCGGGCCGCTCGTGATCCGGAACGCCGGTTCCGAGGCGACGCGCACCGACGGGGTGCCCGACCAAGGGGTGAACGAGGCAGTCGCCGTATAGCTGCCGCATGGCGACGGCGTGGTGAGCGACCCGGCGGGACCGCCGAACAGCTGCAGGTCGAGTTCTTCGAACGGGACCTGCGGCGTATCGGCGAAGGTGCTGGTGATCTGGCCGGTGGCCGGGTTGAGCCTGGCTTCGCCCGCGAGCTTGGCGCGGATCCCCAAGGTCGGGTCTTCGGCGACGATGTAGAGCGCGAGCAGGCTGTCGAACGGGTTCTTGCCGGTTTCACCCTGCGGCGCGGGTTCGGCGAGATACACGGCACCGTGCAGTTCGTCTTCGAGGAGCGGCGTGCGCAGGCGCACGAGTCCGAGCTTGGAGGCCTGCGGACACGCGGCGGGCTGGCTCGAGAAGTGAAGCGGTTCTTCGGCGCCCGGCGAGAGCGGATCGGTCGAGCCGAGCCCCTGATAGCCGATCTGCGCCTCACTGCACGCCGCCAGCCCGTTCGCGGCGGACGGGTTCAGTTGCATCCCTTCCGGCAGCGCGACCGTCGCGGAGCGCACGTCGGCTTCCGCCAGCATCCCCGCGAGTACCGTGCCGGTCTGGGGCAGCTTGACGCTCACATCCAGTCCCGTCGGCGCGCTCGCCGTGGTGGTCGGCGCCGGCGATTGGCGTTCGCTTTCGACTTCCTGGACCGGTTGCGCGCTGAGCGAAGGTTCGAACGGCAGCGCCGGGCAGTGTTCCAGTTCACCGAGGGGCTGCCCCAGTTCGTTCTGGAACGTGAACTGTGCGCCGATCGGTTCGCCGTTCCAGGCCTGACCTTGCATCGTGCTGTAAAGCGGACCCGTGCACGAGGTCGGCAGCGTCAACAGTGCCGTGTCAGACCGTTCGCTGGGGGCGGGGCAGACTTTGCCGTCGAGGCAACTCCACCCGCGGCTGTTGTCGTGCGCGGCGCTGGAAGGGTCGCCCCAGAAGGTGATCTGGGCGCCGAGGACCTGCGCGGCCTCGGTCGCGTCGTTGACCGTTACGGTGACGCCATAGTCGCTTTCGGTGCGTACTGCCGTTTCGAGCGTGACGGGTACGCCGTCGGCTTCGAAGCCGAAGCGGGCGGGTTCACCCTGCGCGGGTTCGAGGTTGAAGAGGGGGACGTCGAGCGTTACGAATCCGAGCCGGCTGGGTTCGAGCAGCGTGACGCTCGCCACGCCGACCGCCGACTGGGCCGGGCACTTGTTGCCGTTGACTTCGAATACGGCGAACTGCGCGTCGCTGCAGCGCGCGGCGGCGATGACGTCGCCGAGCAGCCCCGGCGGCAGCTGGAAGCTGAGATCCTTGGGTAGCGCGGGCGCGGCGGGCGCGAGGATCTGTTCGTGCCCGGGCTCCTGGACTTCCTCGAGCGTCTGATTGAAGAGGACGGTGCTGGTCAACTGGAACGGGTGCGTGCCCGCGCTGGTGTCGATCGTGCCTCCTTCTTCTTCGGGGAGCAGCAGCAGCCCGCCGGGTTCCAGGCCGAACGTCACGGGCTGGGCGCCGATCTGCGCGGCGCGGGTCAGCGAGACGGCCGGCACGGGCGTGTTCGTGCCTTCCGTGTCGCCGCCCTGTACGCTCGCGTGGTTCGAGAGCAGCGTTTCGTCGGGCAGCGAGCTTTCGGCGATCACGGGGATTTCCAGCACGAGGCCTTCGTAGGGCCTCAGCGACATGTGGGTGGAGCACGAGGCTTCGCGTTCGCTCGGCAGCGTGCACGACCATTCGCTGGCCTTTTCGACGGCGTCACGGAATTTGCTCGCGCGATGCGGATTCACGGCTTCGGGATCGGCGATCTTCAAGCCCGCGGGCAGCACGTCGCTGATCGTGATCGGGTTGGTGGCGCCGCTGACGCCGCTGTCTCCGAGATCCTCGACGGCGACGTTGAGGATTCCCGTCGATCCGGGCGCGAGGTGGGTCGGCGCCACCCGCGAGGAGATCCGCCACCATCCGCTCGCAAACGCGGGAGCGGCGCCGAGCAGGCACGCCCCGAAGGCCAGCGCGAGCGCCGCGGTCGCGAGCCGAGCTTGGCGCGGATTCACTGCCGCCCCCCGGCGTGGAGAGCGTCGGCGACGCGTGCGTGCGTGATGCGTGCGCGCGTGACGCCTGCGTGCGTGACGCCTGCGTGCGTGATCTCGGGTTTGTGATGCTTGGATTTGGGCGCGACGAGCTTGCGTGGTTTGCCTGCAAAGCGCTTTCGCGCGGCGGCTTCGCAGCGAGCCCGCTTGGCCTTGTGTCTCATTTTCCGGCATGCCTTCAACGCCAGCGCGAGCCGCTGTGCGCGGGAGAGCGGTTTCGGCGCGATCGCGGCTTTGCTCGAGTGGACTTCGCTCTTGGGCGCGTTGCCGGGCCCGTGGAAGGCGGCGCTTGGCGGCGTCTGGAACGCCGGCTGCGCCGGTGCGATCGCTTTGCACCCGGAAGCGTTGTCACATTCGTTTTCGGGATTGGTCGGGACGGTCGTGCACGGAGAGCTTTCGCTGCAGGCGTGCGCGTCATAGATGTCATAGGCGTCGTCGGTGTCGGCGGGTACGAGCTGTGCGCTGGTCGCGAAGAACACGTCGTCGCCGCTTTCGCTGGCGTCCAGGAACGCCGATTCCTGGCTGGAGGCGCCGGAGGAGACCAGCCCGATGCAGCCGCTCGAGTACCCGCAGCTGCCGATCCCTTCGGGCTCGTACTCGTAGACGTCCTCCCTGCCGTTGCTCGCCTGTGCCACCAAGCCGTCGGGGCTGTCGAAGAACAGGCGCCCGCTGTCGGACAGGTAGCGGGGCTGGTACAGCGCCGCGGTCGAGGCGTTGGTGATGTTGTAGTCCCAACCCGGAACGGAGGCGGCGAGCCAGCGTTCGTGCCAGATTTCCGGCCGGTCGACGAGCAGCCCGAGGCCTTCGCCGACTTCGGTGTCGAACACCCCGTGCGGGCGCCTGAACGACCCGTCCGCTTCCTGGTTGGGGTTGCACGATGCGCACACCAGGCGGCCCGTCGCGGAGTCGTAGAGGAAAACCTCCTCGTCGATCCGTTCCCCCGGCGTCTGGCTGGTGGCATCTTCGTTGTCATAGCCGGTCAGCGAGCGGTCGGACATGAACGCGAGGTAGCGACCGTTGGGTGATGCGGCGGAAGTGACGTTCGCGAGGTTGTCCGTCCGTGGCAGCACCTTCGAGGTCGCGCCGGCGCCCCAGTCGGACGCGTCTTCGGACGACAGCGCCGCGATGAACCTCGTTTCGTGTTGGCTCGGGTCCTGCGGGTCGGTTTGCGAGACGTACAGGTTGCAGGTCGTGCCCGCGGGCGGCGATTCGTTTTCAGGGTTGCGCGGGCATCCGCCCGGGGTCGCGCCCGGCGCGAGCACGCCGTTGGCGACGAAATAGATGCTCGAACCGTCTTCGCTGGCGCCCGGAATCAGGTTCAAGACATCGGCGCTGCCGGCGGTTTCATCCCCCGTCAGGTCGGCGAGCCGCCCGCGCAGGGGTTCGCCCGGTGCGCTCGTGAGTTCGAACTCGTACAGGTCCTCGGGCGGTTCTTCGCCGGCCGGTTCCTCGCCGGATTCGACGCTGAGGCGGGCGCTGTCGGTGAAGAACACGCGGCTCGCGTCGCCGGAGGCGCTCTGATAGTGCACGAGCTGCTGTCCTTCACCGGGTTCTGGAAGCACCGCATCCCCGCTCCCCGGTTCGGTCGCCGCGTTGCCCTGCGCTGCGTTCAGCTTGATCGTTTCGCCGCTGGCGGTGTCGCGCAGGTAGAGGCCTTCTTCGCTGGCTTCCGTCCAGATCACGCGGCTGCCGTCGTCTGAGATCGCGTTGCGCGCGTTCAGGCCGCCGGCGTCCCCGAGCCACGGTTCGTTCTTGTGTTCTTCATACGGGTAGGCGAGCCCGCCTGGCAGCACGCTGACCAGCTCGAGCGCTTCACCGGCGGCCTTGCCGGCGTTCCACTCGTACAGCCCGCCGGCGCCCAACGCCGCGCTGGTGAGCCCGACCTTCGATTCGAACACGGCGTGCTGCAGGTCGCTGGCGGCGCCCAAGAATTCAAGGCTGCCGCCGAACGCGCTGCCGGCGGTGTCGTCAGCCGCCGTCACGAGCGGCGTGAAGCCGGCCGGGGCCGGCGGGTTCGTGCGCACGTAGATCGTCTTTTCCGTGGCTTCGGGTGAGAGCGGCGGCGCTTCCAGCGGACCGAAGTCGTGCGCGTAGGTCGGCTGCAGCAGGCTCGACGACAGGTCGGGCGTGAAGTAGTGGTACTGCTCGGGCGAGGGCAGCAGCAGCCCGCTGCCCTGTTCGTGCGGCGTTTCGAGGCTCTGCGTGCTCCACCCTTGGGCGCCGCGCGTGGACAGCAGCTGGCTCAGTTCCAGGTTGCGGTTGCCCTGCGGTTCGCTGACGACCGGCCCGGTCGCGAGCCAGGCCAGCCGTTCGCCGTCGGCCGACGCCTCGATGCTGCCCCCGCGGGTTTCCGAGATCAGTTCGACCGCCGCCCCGTGCTTGTCGGGCGGCGAGACCATTTCCCACTCGCGGCCGTCGGGCAGCGTGTTCGCCGAGGGGAGCGTCGTGAACGTGTTCACCGCCGGCACGCCTTCGGCGCTCCCGAGCGCGTCGCTCGCGAGCACCCGGTAGCAGTAGGCGGTCGCCGGCCGCAGCCCTTCGAGCGTGACGCTCACGCCCTGATCGCCGAAGCCCGCCGCCAGTTCCCGTGCCGGGACAGGCACGCTCGTGCACGCACCCGGGCTGGTCGCGCAGTCGGACGTGCCGTATTGGAACTCGTATTCGCTGCGCTCGCCGCGCGGGTCGATCTGCGCCGAGAGCCGCCCCGAGCTCGCCGACAGGACCTGCGCAGACACGCCGTCCACCACAGGGGCACCAGCGGTTTCTTCGGGCACGAACACATCGATCCGACCTTCGCCGGACTCCGCGGCGAACACATCCCCGGTGCGCGAGTCCACCGCGGCCCCACTCCCGTCCGTCAGCTGTCCGGAGCCGAAGCGCTGGATCAACAGTCCGCCCGGCGTGAACGCCGCGATGCTCGAGCGGTTGTCGAGGTACACCTCTCCCCGCGCCCCCGCCCCCAACGGCGATCCTGCGCCGCTGGCCTCGTCGACCGCCACGCCGGTCGTCGGCTGATGATCGACTTCGCGCTCCAGCACGCTCGCCACCGGCTGCGTCGCGTCGAGCTTCGCCACCGCCGTCGAGTCCGGGGGTTCTTCCAGCTCGCCCGGACATTCTTCCTTCGCGCTCTCACGTTCATAACCCGCATAGAACGCTGAATCCCCGGGCGCAACGGCGAAAGCGGCTCTCGCGGAACATTCGAACAGGCTTTCGATTTCCCCGCTGCGCCGCCATTCCGGCTGCCACACGAACTTCACGCCACCCGATTTCGACACCGCTTTCGAGAACCCGTCAACGATGCCTTCTTCTTCCCAGTAGACCCACAACGTCCCCGCCGCATCCACGGCGACACCCGAGATCTCTTCGAGTTCCGTTTCTTCTTCACCGGCTTTGAAGGTCTCGAGCTTCGCGACGACCTTGCCTTCCGCCGGGTTGTACACGTACACGAGATCACGTTCTGTGGAGCCCTTTTCTTCGGCTCCGGCCACGAACACGTACCCACGCGATGGATCACCGGCGCTCGTCGAGTTGTCGACAGCTATCGCACCGGGAGATCGCACCTTGAATTCGGACACGTATTCATAGCCGCCGCCACTAGGTCTGTACACCTCGACCCGTTCTCCCCCGCCATCCACGACGTACGCGTCACCGGATTCTTCATCGACCGCCAGGCCCGTGGGTGCGTCCAGCTGACCTTCACCGGCGCCCGGCGCCCCGAACGACGAGCCAAACACGTGGCCGCGCTGCGCAAGCGCCGACACCGGCGAGCACCATACCAGCGCACCCGCCAGCACAGCAAGAATCACGATCAGCCGGTTCATCAAGCCTCGATCCACTTTCGAACAATCCACACGAACGATTCTGCGCGCCCGTGGAGCCGGCCGTCCCGGCCCCACGAAGCAAGCGCCCTATCGAGCTCGTCGCCCCTAAACGTACGCGTTCAGCTCGAGCTTTTCTTCGTTTTTCACCGTGACCGTCTCGGTCTGACCAGCCTGGTCATAGCCTTTTTCGGTGAAATCGCTGAAAAGCACATCCTTTACTTTTTTGCCGTTTTCTTCATATTCCTGCGGCATCTGGAAGCCGTTTTTCGCCTTGAACTTCAGCGTGAAAGTGGAAGCCATCTTATCCGGCTTGATCGGCACCAATACCGACCCCTTCACTTTCACGGTGACTTCTTCGTGTTTCCCGCAGGTGAATTCGATGAACGTTTCGTGACCCACAGACGGGTACAGATCCAAGGCCGTCTTATGCTCTTTTTCGTTTTCCCAGACAGCTTTGCCTTCCAACGGATAGGTTTCCAGTTCCCCTTCTTCATGCCCCGGCGACGTGCACACGAACGGGGTGACTTTGCAGCCTTTGAACTTCACGACGAGGTTCTTGCCTTCTTTGGTCCCCGTGTATTCGCCGGTGCTCGACTCCGACGAGCAGGCCACGCCGTATTTGCTCGCTTCTTCGAGCTTACCGGGTCCGCCCGAACTCGTCTGCCCGTGCTTCACAGCGCCCGGGTACCATTCATACTTGCCGGTTTTTGCTTCGCTTTTCGTTGTACAACCTGAGTTCGTAAACCCACCGTTGTAAGGCTTTGCAACCTTCAAGCATCGACCATATTCCGGCGGCGACGCCAACGCGCTCACAGCCATGGCTGCGCCGAGCGCGCCGGCCGCCGCCAAACACGACGCTACCCGTATCAAAGATCTCATTTCTCGCACATCTCTTTCGATAGTCGTAACCAATCAAGCACTCTTCACACGACCAAAGCCGCTTTTTCTTGACGAGCGCATTGCCGCGAGCGCGCGCGCCACATCACTCACCGCGCCACCGTCGCATGCCAGGGGTTCCCGCAGCCGACGGCTGCGGGAACCCCTGCGACGCGGATCCACACAGATGCGGACGCCGCCGACTGCCAGCGCCGGTCACCTAGCGATCAGCAGCCCCTGATCAACGGCCTCCGGATGCCTCCCCTGGAGGTAGTTTTCCTTCTTCGAGATATTCCTTCGTCGTCAACGCCACTGACTCGTTGAGCGAGCCAGAGAGCAACGTGATGCCGTCCGCACGGTTGTAGCCCTGAAGTGTGCGATCGATGGCCGCATCGACCTGGCTTTCATATTCTCCGCCGCATCCCTGCGCAAGGGCAGCTTCCGGGATCGACCAGCCGTCAGCGCCGAGCCGCCCTTCCTTGAGGATGACGTCGTCACCTTCGTTGTTGATATAGAGCTTGCCCGCCGTGCCATTGACTTTCGCTTCGCTCGACAGTTCCTGCCAGATCGGAGTGATTTGATTCCCCACGACGCAGGGACCTCCGCCGAGTTTTTCGAGGAACGGGCTTTCCAGTTTTACCTGGATAGGAAGCTTGAACGCAGGCCCTTCTTCGAAGATGAGATTGGTGGTGTTCAGCGCTCCCGGCGTTTCGTAAAGCACGTTCCCGCCGCCTACTTCGATTTTCGCGTCTAGCGTCGATTCATGGTTCTTGAGTGCTTCCTTGAAGGCTTCCTTCAGCGCTTCCGGCCAGCCGGCGTCTTCCTGGATTTCGGGCGTGATCAGCTTCAATCCGTTAGTGACGGGCTCCGGGGGAGATTCCAGCGTCTGCGCCCCATCGGTTGGTGCGAAAAGTTCATACAGACCCGTTTCACTGTTTTCGTGAATACCGGCCTGGATGACCACATCCGAGAGCGCCACTTTCGCGGTGCCGATCGTGTAGAAGCCGCCCTTCGAACCCTTGAACGTCTCTCCCTCCGTACAGAGTTCGACGCCCGGGGTGTTCCACGGACAATTTTTGAAGACGTCCCAGACTCGTTCATCTTCCTTGATTTGCTTCGATTCCTTTCCCGCCAACGCCGGCGACGCTATACCGAGCGTCATCGCGCTGACCGCGAACATCGCGACCAGACACAGCCCGATGATCCTTAGATGTCTCACTTTTCCACTACTCCTTTTCCTCTCGGTGATGATCGACCGGCGCCTCGAGCCCCTCGTCGGCGACTCATCGCACCCGGCCACTTGAACCGCGAGCAAGCGACCATCGGTACACGCGTACTGCGCGGACCGGGGATCCTCCACCCGCTTTCTCCACGACGCTGTCACGCGCCAGGCGCGCTGTCGCGTCGAAAAGCCCTCTCGTATCGCTGTCCAACTCGTGCGGCGGTGTGCGCTCATCCCGGCCGTCCGTTCCGCCGCGCCGTGTACTGAGCGTTTCGCCCGTTCGGCACGTGATAGCTCTCGATCCGCCCGAGCACGTTCTCGCCGTAGGGCGTGAGCAGCCAGGCGTTCGGTTCGCCGCGCGCGATGCCGATGCCGACGTTCTCGATCAGACCCTGGCGCTCGAGCCGGCGCAGTAGCTTCGAGGTCTGCCCCTCGTCGGCGACCCCGGCGGCATCCGCGACCTGACGGTTGTTCGAGCGCGGGCCGGTGTGGATCGCGCGCAGCACGAGCGTCGTGCGATGGGTCGCGCGGATCGGTATCTGCGACGGCATCTGTGCCGTCGGCAGGCCCGCGCCGTTGACCTCTGCGGGACTGCCGGTGAGCTCGGCCCGCGCGGCGGCCTGTCCCAGATACGGCCTGACGATGAATGACATCAGCTGCGGCGCGAGCGTCACCAATCGCGCGCCGCCGTTTTTCACCATCTGCAGACGCACGACCGAGATTGCCCCACCGATCACGAACTCGGACGTCAACATCGGCTCGGGCAGGAACTCCCCCGCCACCTGCGCGGCGCCGTCGTCGAGCAGACTGGTCAGTACACCCAGCAGACGCTGCTGTGCGCGCAACGCGAGCGTGCGGTCTTCCAGTGGCGGCTCAAGCACCAGCAGCCGACCCCACGCGGGCTCGTCATCGAGAAATCCGAGGAAGGCCACCAGGCCGGCGCGCAGGCGGTCCAGCCAGGAGCGCTTACGCGCTACAGCCTCGTCGACTGTCTGTGACAGTCGTGCCAGCCCCTCGTCGACCGCGGCGAGAACGCACTCCTGCTCGCTCGCGAAAATGCTCGTTACGGCGCTTTGTGTTACACCCGCGCGCGATGCGACCATCGTCCAGCCAAGACGAGGGTCCCTTGTTTATGCGCGTGTCGAAAAACACCCGTGACGACTGGGTTTGACCTTCGTGTTTGTCCATCCGCCTTGACAAATGAGGGTCAATCTGTTCTAGTTTTCCCACAGCAGAAGCAGCTCTTGCGGGGAGCAGAAATGAGCAGTTGCAGGAGAGGAGAGGGGAACTTGGAGGGAATTCAAGAGGACGCCGGCAACGGACGGGTTCGCGCCCAGCGCACGATCACGGCCCCGCGTTCCGCCTCCTCAACGCCTCTGCGTGCCCGTCGCGCCGAGCCCCGCAGCCGCCAGGACGCTCTCCGCGCCAGGCTGATCGAGGCGGCGGTCGAGCTGCTCGCCGAGTCCAGTGTTCCCCGTCTTGGCTGGACAGGGGTCACCGGACTTTTGGCTTAGGAGCTGGGATTCCGGCAGGCGTCCCACGATCTTCCCGCGTGGGGCGAAGGAGACGAGGGTCGTTTGGATGGGTTCGATGGCGACCACCGTGGGTAGGATGCGGTCGATGATCGTGACCCGGCAAAAAAGCGCGGTACGCCGCGCCTACGCGCCGCTGGCGGCCCTGTTGATCGTCTCCAGCCTGCTGTTCGCGGCCGATGTGGATGGTCAGGCTCCGGCGACGCCGCCCTGCCCTCCTGCGGCCCAGCCGAGCTCCCCCGCGAGCGCTTCGCCCAACGGCTCGTCCTCCACCGGTCTGCCCGCCCCGCCGCCCACAGCGATCATCACGTGCGTCGGATCGCGGGCCATCACCGGAGCGACGTTCGAGCACTGGCTGGGCGTGGCCCAGAAGTCCGAACCGCAGCCCGGCAAGAACAAGCCGGCGAGCACGACAGAAGAGGTCAAGGAGGTCATGGACTTCCTGATCTCGGGCTACTGGGTGCTCGGCCAGGCGCAAGCGCTCCACATCCATCTGTCTGCAGCGACGGTGCGCAAGAGCTTCGAGCGCATTCGCAAGCAGGAGTTTCCCAAGCACGGCGAATTCGGAAAATTCCTCGAAGAATCTGGCCAAACCCCGGCGGACCTGATGCTGCGCGTACGACTGAACCTCCTCTCGGAGAGGATCCAGAAGCGCGTCCTCGCCGGGCACCAAAGTGCCCGCAGCCGCACGCTCGCTCTACAGCGTTTCCTGAAGCGCTTCAAGACGGAGTGGCCGGCGAAGACGTACTGCGAACCGGCCTACGCCGTCAAGGATTGCGGTCACGTGCAGTCGCCGCTCTAGCCGCGAGTAGCCGCGAGAGCTCGTGAGGTGCGTGACCGGAAGTGACATCGCGGTGCGTCTGACGCCCCGCGCCCACGGCGACGAGATCATCGGCGAACGCGACGGGGTCCTGCGGGTGCGCGTGAGCGCTCCGCCGCTCGACGATCGTGCCAACGGGGCGCTTTGCCGGCTGATCGCCAGGCGCCTCGGCATCCGCACAGGGAGCGTGACGATCGTCCGCGGCGTCCGCTCTCGAGACAAGCTCGTACGCGTCGAGGGCCTGAGCGGCGATGCGCTCGCGCGGGCCCTGGCCGGCGACCGTTGAGGCATTCTGAAACGTGACTCCGCCAGTCGAGGCCGGCCTCGACCCGGCGACACGCCTGGCGTATGATGGGACGCCCGGACCTGGCCGGGTAGGCGCCAAGCGGGCCTTCAGCCCCAAGTGAGTGGGTTCGACTCCCACCAGGTCCATGCCGTCGCCGGCGCCCGAGCAGTGATCGGCCCCGATATGGCCGCACCACAGCAAGAGTGGATTTGAGCCAAGCGAGTTGTCGTCGGCGAACGACGCACCGGAGGCGGCGGTCTCGGCGACGCGAGCGGGGTCCCCGAACACGCCGATCGGGTTCGAGCGGAAGTCGGGGCTCGTGCGCATCCACTGCGTCGATGCGGCCCAGTCGCCAAACGCGTCTACCTGCAGCTCGACGCGGTTGCCGTCGGGGTGCTTGTAGTGGCAGCAGGGCGTGATCCCGTGGTCGATGCAGAAGTCTGGCTCGATCGGTGTGTCCGCGCTCACGCGCGAGCCTTTCTGTCGCTTTTCTCAGGGCGCCGTCGGAGGGCTACGCAGCCCCGCGATCGGCGTCCCAGGGGAGCGATGCGCTCGTTGAGTGCAGCAGGTTCGGGTTGATGTCGTCGGCTGACTCCACGTGTCGTGGAGGCGTATAGAAGGTCGCGTAGGGGCGCAGGCGAACGACCACGCGCTCCTCCACGCGGGCGCCGGCCTCGACCATCGGGCGGACATCCTCGGGCATCGGCGCGCCCGCCATCACCGCGGCGATTCCCATCATGACGTCCACCACGCGATCGAAGTCACGATCGAGCGTCGCGTCGCAGTAGACCTGCAGATAGTTCGGCGGCCACTGCTCGTCGAGCACGCACAGCGAGACCTTCGGCGAGCGCGCCACGGCCTTCGCCTTCGCTCGGGCAGCCATCGTCGATACCAGGATCTCCTCGCCATCCGTCACGTAGTACACGATCGACATCGCCGGTCCGTGTTGCTGGCGCGGATAGCCAAAGATCGCGGTGCGGTGCTCGCGCACGAACTGCCGGCGCTCCTCGGGAGTCATGCTCGTCCTCCGTTGATCGTTGGTGACTCGGCCAGCCGCCGCCGGGCCTCTGCGGACAGCACCGGCGCGAGCAGCGCGCGCAGAGCCTGGATCTGGCGCTCGCGTTCAGGTGGAGCGCCGATCGCCGTCTGCACGACCACCCCTTGGAAGACGCCGACCAGAACACGTGCAAGCGCGTCGGGGTCGATCTGCCGATCCAGGTGGCCGGTCCTCTGCGCGCGACCGATCAGCCCGACCACCGTTTCGAGCGTCGCGTCGAACGCCTCTCGCGAGACCTCTGCGATCGAGTCGTTGCGCAGCGCCTCTGCCGCGAGCTGCAGGTCCAACAGGAGATCCTCCTCGCGCACGAGCGCCTCGCGAGTGCCGGCGGCAAGCAGTCGCAACGCCTCGATCGGGTCCTCGATCAGCGCGAGCGCCTCGCGCTGTGAAAGCGCCTCGCGCAGCCGTTGCTCACCGAGAGCCCGGACGATCTCGTCCTTGCTCGCGAAATGGTTGTAGACGGCGCCCGGGCTCAGGCCGCACTCGCGATAGATGTCGCGCATCGACGTCGCGTGAAAGCCCTGGCGCGCGAAGCACGCCTTCGCGGCCTCCAGGATCTCCTCGCGGCGGCGCGTCATGTATTCGTCGCTCACCCGCGCCATAAATCGATCAGTCGATCTTTATAGCACGCGCAATCCGATCGTGGCGTTTGCCCACGCCTCGCACGCGGCCGGGGTGCAGACCTACCCCGGCTGACGCACGGCGTGCGCGGAGAGGTCCGGGGGCGCTCCCTCCGCAGCAAAGCGCCGTTCGGTGCTGATGACCGCGGCAGGGTCGAGCGCTTCCAGCGTGCGGCCTGAGACGAGGATCTCGTCCGGCTCCGCCGCTTCGGCGAGTCGCGCAGCGATGTTGACATCCACCCCGAAGTAGTCGCCCCCGATCTTGCGCGGGCGGCCGATGTGAATGCCAGTTCGAAGCCGTGGAACGTAGCCCTGCACCTCGATCGCCGAGGCGCGCTCGCGGGCGGTGAATGCAGCGTCCGTTGCGCTCGAAGCATCCCAGAAGGCCGCCATCAGTCCGTCTCCGAGCCGCTTGACGATCTCCCCGCGCCGCTCGATTATCGGCGGCTCGATCGCCTCGCTCACCGCGCGCAGCAGCTCGATCGCCGGCTCATCTCCGGACTCCAGCGCCCAGCTCGAGAAGCCGACCAGATCCGTGAAGAGCACCGCGACGTCGACGTCACCGCGACCGCGCCCGCGGTTCTCGGAGAAGGCCTGCCACGCTTGCAGCGTCGCCAGCCCGAGCTCTCCGAGCACGCCCGGAGTGTCCCTTCTCAGTTCGACCAGCTGGCGCGCCGCGACATCGGCTGAGCGACCACGGGCGGTGGAGAGCCTGTCGATGACCTGCTCATCGCCCAGCACGCGCTCCCGCGCTCGTTTCGCCACCTCCACCAGCCGTGGATGACGGTTGAGCTGACGCGTGGACGCGATCAGTCGCGCCGCGGGGAGTCGCCGATCGCCGTTGCTCACGCGTGCAGAATAAATGCGAGTCGTGGCATAGGCGATGGCGAGCGGATCTCGAACGCAGGCAGTGGACCATCCGAGCTGTGGCGTGCTCTGGCGTGGTGGCTAATCGGCGCCGACCACCATGGCGCCGATCGCGATCGACCTGGTGAGTCTCCGGGACAACATTGGACTGATCCCTCCTGTCATCTGCTGACGTCCGTTAGCGGCTATCTCCCACGATGCGCGGACGCGCCGCGGTCAAAAGGGCGTATTTATCGGCTTTTCAGCGCCCCCGCCAGGATTCGAACCTGGGACCCTCGGATTAGAAGTCCGATGCTCTATCCAGCTGAGCTACGGGGGCAGTGCGCGCCGCCGCTTCGGCCGCGGCCGAAGCGACGCGCGTGGCCACTATCCTCGCACGCCGATCGCCGGATTCCAGGCCCGCGCGGACGCCGCGAACGCTTCTCGCTGATCGGACGCCGCCGCCGGGCCGATCGGAGACGCCGCAGCGGCTACCCAGGTCGGCTGGCGATAGATGCACAGCCCTGCGCAGCCTTGACGGGTCGACGCGGCGCAAGGCGCCGAGCACTTAAGGCAAACTTGAGCGAAACCCTGTAGAACCTAGACGAATGAGCAGCTCGATCGAAGACGACGAGGGGGATCTGACCCGCAAGCAGCGGCGCGAGCAGGCGCGCGCTCAGCGCAAGGCGCTCGAGGAATCCCACGCCGCTGCGGCGAAACGCAAAAGCCGGCTCACGCTCCTGGGGATCATCGGGGCGATCGTGGTCGTGATCGTGGTCGTGATCGTGGTCGCCGCCGGCGGTGGCTCCAAATCGGGCCTGCCGACGAGCAAGCACGAAGAAAACGCGACGGTCGCCGAAGTGTCGAAACTGGTCGACGGAATCCCGCAGAGCGGGAACGCCATCGGCAGCCCGACGGCCCCGGTGACGCTCAAGTACTTCGGCGATCTCGAGTGCCCGATCTGCAAGGAGTTCACGCTCGGGGCGCTGCCGTCGGTCATCGACAAGTGGGTGCGCACCGGCAAGCTGCGGATCGAATACCACTCGCTCGAGACGGCCACGCGCGAACCGGAAATCTTCAAAGAGCAGCAGGTCGCCGCCTACGCCGCGGGCAAGCAGAACAAGGCCTGGAACTACATCGAGACCTTCTACCACGAGCAGGGAGAAGAGGACAGCGGCTATGTCACTGAAAACTACCTCGATGGCATCGCCAGCCAGGTTCCGGGGCTCGACATCGCCAAGTGGCACGAAGACCGCGGCGACCCGAATCTCGCCAACGAGGTCGAAACCGACAAGCAGGCGGCCAACAACGAAGGCTTCACCGGCACGCCTTCGTTCCTGATCGGCCACACCGGCGGGACGATGAGCAAGCTCAGCTACCCGGGCTCGCCAAGCGAACCGGCGTTCGTCGACGAAGCCGTCGAAAAGCTGCTGAAGAGCAGCTAGGCCGCGATGAGCGCGAGGACCCTGAGGATCGTCTTGATCGTGCTCGCGGTGCTTGGCGTCGGCTGGGCGGGCTATCTCACCTACGTCCACTACTCGGGCGCCACACCGGTGTGCTCGCTCAAGGGCGACCCCTGCGCCCAGGTCCAGAAATCGGTCTACTCGGAGCTCGTCGGAGTGCCGGTGGCGTTGATCGGCCTGATCGGCTACTTGTTGATCCTCGGCTCGCTGCTCGTCCACGAAGAGGAGCGCACCAGGCTGGCCACTGCGGCACTCGCGCTCGGCGGCTTCGGCTTCAGCGCCTACCTGACCTACCGCGAGGTCTTCTCGCTGCACAAAATCTGCGAGGACTGCGTCGCCAGCGCGGTTCTGATGACGATCATCATGTGCCTGTCGGTGTGGCGCTATTTGCGCGGAGGTGTCGGCGCCGCCGCGACCGCGCCGGCCAGCGGACCCGAGCCGGCCACCCCGCTCGGCGCCGCCGGTCCGTAGCCACTAGAAGATCCGTCCAGTCCGACCAGGCCGGGCCCGGAGTCGGGGGCTGCGCTCCGACGAGATGATGAGCATGCGTGCCGATCCGTCTACGGCCGATCGATCCAGCGCCGCTGGCCCGAGGCCGGCGGCCGACGGCCCATGCCCTGACGCCGACGGCCCACACCCGAATCCCGACGGCCGCCGCCCGGACGCCGATGGCCCGCGCCCGGACGCGGTCGTGGTCGAACGTCTGTTTGCGATGACCAGCGACCTGCTCGCGGTGATCTCGCTCGAGGGTCGCTTCACGCTGCTGAACCCGGCCTGGGAGGACGCGCTCGGATGGCCGCTGGCCGAGCTGATGGCCCAGCCGATGCAGGAGCGCGTGCACCCCGACGATCTCGAGCAGACGCTCGCGCTGACGCTGGCGGGGCGCAATCGCACGGCGCGCCTGGTGAACTTCACGAACCGCTATCGCCACAAGGACGGCTCGTGGCGCTGGCTCTTGTGGAGCGCGCGCTGCGACGGCGAGGTCTGGTACGCGGCCGCCAAGGACGTCACCGATCGCATGTGGCTCGAGCGCCAGGCGCTTCACGATCCGCTGACCAAGCTGCCGAACAGGCTGCTGCTGATGGATCGCGCCCATCAGGCGCAGGCGCGGATGCACCGCAGCGAAGGACCGATCGCGCTGCTGTTCATCGATCTCGACCGGCTCAAGGCGATCAACGACAGCCTCGGGCACGCGGTCGGCGATCAGGTGCTGATCTCGGTCGCCAACCGGCTCGAGCAGGCGCTGCGCGACAGCGACACGGTGGCGCGGCTCGGCGGAGACGAGTTCGTGATCCTGGCGGAGGACCTCGACAGCGACAGCGAAGCCCTGGCGGTGGCCGAACGCGTGCTGCATGCGCTCGAGGAGCCGTTCCAGCTGAGATCGATCGAAGTGACGATGTCTGCCAGCGTGGGGGTGTCGGTCTCGCGCGACCCGAGCGCCGATGCCGAGGATCTGCTGCGCCAGGCCGACGTCGCGATGTACCGCGCCAAGCGCTCGGGCGGGCATCGGCTCGAGCTGTTCGACGAGGGCCTGCAGCGGGAGCTGAGCAAACGCGCCGAGACCAACGGCTCGATACGCTCGCACCCGCCATGGCACCCGCTGGCGCGTCTGAGGCGCAACCGCCGCTGAGCGAACCCGAGATCGAGCGCTTCAAGCGCGCGGCGGCGCGGGCCTCGGCCGAGCTGGTGCAGGACGGCATGCGCGTGGGGCTCGGCACCGGCACGACGGTCGCGTTTCTGCTGCAGGCGCTCGGCGAGCGGGCCGACGCGCTGCGCGCGACGCGCTGCGTGGCGACCTCGCCGGCGACCGCGCAGATCGCGCGCGGGCTCGGCCTCGAGGTCGTCGAGCTCGACCAGCTGGACGGGCTCGATATCGCGATCGACGGCGCCGACCAGGTCGACGAGCGGGGCTGGCTCGTGAAGGGCGGCGGCGGGGCGCACACGCGCGAGAAGATCGTGGCGGCGGCGGCCGCGCGCTTCGTGGTGATCGTCTCGGCCAACAAGCAGGTGGCCCGCGTCGGTCCGCCGGTGCCGCTCGAGGTGCTGCGCTTCGGCGAGCGCCACACGCTGCAGGCGCTCGGCCAGGCACGGCTGCGCGAGGGCCCTCCGAGCCCGGACGGCAACCTGCTGGCCGACTATCTGGGCTCGTTCGACGATCCCGCGCTGCTGGCGGAGCGGGCGAGCGCCACTCCGGGTGTCGTCGAGCACGGCCTGTTCGAGCCGGCGATGGTGAGCGAGATCTTCAGCGCAGGACCGAGCGGCGTCAGCCGGCGCGCGGGCGGCAAGGCAGCTGGCTGAGGCGCAGGAGTCGGACGGGCGACGGCGCGAGCGACCGACATTCCGCATCGGGTGCCTGAGCAGGCGAGAGGGGCGAGGCGCTGCGTCAAGCGCCCGCGGAGGAAAGCGGTTCGATGCTCTGCAGGGGCCGCAGCTCCTGCGATGAGTTGACGGCATGACGCACGAGCACGCCCTGCTGGTCGATCGCGTAGGCGCCCATGCGCGCGAGCGGAGGCGAGTAGACGTGCAGCGTCACGGCGGGATCGGCGCCGGCGTGGCGGACACGGTGGATGTCGGCGGCCGAGAAGTGAAAGTGCTGGCCTGCGAGATAGACACGGTCGCGCGGCGGGCCGTCGATCGTCAGCCGCTGCTCGCGCACCCGCCCGCCGACGACGGCGACGGCGCCGCAGGAGACGTCGTGGTCGTGATAGCCCGTGTCCTGGTCCCGCGACCAGCAGATCAGCCATGCGGTCAGGTGGGCGTCGCGGGACAGCTCCTGGTAGAGCCGCTGAAGGGGGTCGTGACGGACCAGGCCGATCCACAGCTCAGGAGTCTCGGCGAGCTCGGCGACGACGGCGGCCAGCTCGTGCTCGTCGAGATCGCGCCCGCGCGGGCGGGGCAGCGCGTCGAAGTCGACGTTCATGGCAGGGTCGGCTCCGTCGCGCGAGCGGCGCGGCCGACACGGCGGGCCTTGAGCACCGAGGGCACCGTCCGAGCGGGCCTGTCGGAGGGCCCGCCGGGCGCTGCGAGCCGTGTCTCGCGGGAGCGCGGGCCCGAGCCGAGCAGCCTACGCGCGGCGCGGGCATTGACGGACTCGAGCTCGAAGCCGAGCGCGTCCGGCCCAAGCGCCGGTCCCGGCTCGGCCGGCTCGACCACCGGGCGGTCCGAGCCGTACAGCAGCTGCCCGGCGCCGACCACCGCGGCGACCGCGCGGATCGCGGCGGGACCGTAGGAGGAGGTGTCGAAGAAGACGAGCGGATCAGCGATGTGCGCGACCGGCCCGCCGCGCGAGGCCAGCCGCTCGCCGTGCAGCGGCGCCAGCCCGGCGAGCATCGCGAAGGCGACGCGCAGCCGCGGATGGGCGGCGCGCCCGCGCGCCAGGAAGGCGAGCCAGGCCGCCTGCATGCAGCCGACGTAGCCGGTCAGGGCCGGCCACCACAGCGGATCGGCGAGCGCGGCGGTCGGCATACGTCCGGCGCTCGGCCCGGGATGCACGAACAGGGGCGCGTCACGCTCCTCCAGGCGAGCGAGCAGCGTGCGCATACGTGTCAGCGCCGCCACGTCGGCGAGCGCGCCCGCGGGCAGGCAGACACCGACGCAGCCGCGGTCGAGCACACGGTCGACGTCATCGGGATCGTGCTGGTCGAGTGCAACCGCGCCCCATACGCCAAACGGCTCGCCGAGCGCGAGCGCGCCGTCGTGGTAGGCCTCGAGCAGCGGCTGGGCCTCGGCGCGCGGGAGCGACTCGATCCCGAGCGGGCTCGACAGGCAAACGAGCGCGCGCTCGAGCCCGTCGTGCTCGACCAGCTGTGCGCGCTGTGCGGGCAGTTCAGCCGAGAGATCGAGCACGAACGGCCGCTCGCCGGCGAGGTACAGCACGGTCAGCCCGTGCTCGCGGCGGATGAACGGCAGATCCTGGCGGCGGGAGAGCGCGGCCAGCAGCGGCTCGGTCCACAGGTGCTGATGTATGTCGAGGCGCATGTGAGGGCGGATCCTTCGAGAGGTGTGCCGGGCCGCGTGATCTGCGTTCAGCCGCCGGGAAGCGGCCGCTCCCGGCGCCGGTTCACGCACGGCCCGGCACGCGTATAAAGTAGAGATTACTGATCGGTTTTATGTACTTTATCACAGGTGGCCCGCCTCCTCGAGCGGACGCCTCGTCCGCTTGGCGGGCGCCGCGTGCGGCAGGCGCACGACGAACCGCGCACCGCCGTCCGGAGCGTTCTCGGCCCGGACGCTGCCGTTGTGAGCGTCCACGATCGCCGCCACGATCGCCAAGCCCAGTCCGGCACCGGCCTTGCCTCGCTCGCGTCCCCCCTCGGCGCGCCAGAAGCGCTCGAACAGCTGTTGGGGGTCGGCGCCCGGGATGCCCGGTCCGTGATCGCGCACGGTCACCGTCGCGGCCTCGTCGTCGTCGTGAAGCGACACCTCGATCGGAGTCGCGGGCGGCGTGTGCACGAGCGCGTTGCGCAGGAGGTTGGCGAGCACCTGCGTGAGCTGGTGGGCGTCGCCCGGAACGACGACCGCGCCGGGGGCCTCGAGCTCGATCTGGCGCTGCGGCGCGGTCACGTTGGCGTCCTTGACGGCGTCGCGCACGAGCGCGCTCAGATCGACGGGGGCGCGTGCGAGCTCGCGTGTCTCGTCGAGACGGGCGAGCGTGAGCAGGTCTTCGACGAGCACGCCCATGCGCTTTGACTCCTCCTCGATTCGCCGCATCGCGGTCGCCGTGTCGTCCGGATCGCGCGCGGCGCCCATGCGGAACAGCTCGGCGTAGCCGCGGATCGCGGCCAGCGGCGTGCGCAGCTCGTGCGAGGAGTCGGCGAGAAACTGGCGCAGGCGGTCTTCACTGGCCTGGCGCTGCGCGAAGGCCTGCTCGAGCCGATCGAGCATCGCGTTGAGCGCCAGGCCCAGCCGCCCGACCTCGGTGCGGGGCGTCGCCGGCTCGACCCGCCGCGAGAGGTCGCCGGCGGCGATCGCCCCGGCGGTGGCGGCGATTCGATCGAGCGGGCGCAGGCCGACGCGCACAGCGAAGAAGGCCGCGACGCCGAGTGCGAGCAGAGCGCCCGCCACGACCAGCACCTCGACGAGCAAAAGCCGGCTCAGCGTCTGGTCGATGTCGCTGAGCGGGACCGCCACGACCGTGATTTCGCCGTCGAGCGGATCGCGCGTGGCGTAGGCGCGGTAGCGCAGGCCCGACGAGCCGCTTGAGGCGACCGTGAAGAGACGGTCGATCGGCACGTGCACCGGCAGCTTCGGCGCGGCCGGTGCCGCCTGGCCGTAGGTGATGAACAGATGCCCGAGCACTTCACCCGAGGCGCTGCGCCGCTGACCGTAGGTGCCGGGAGGCAGGTTCAGGTTCGGTCCGGAGCCCGGGGGCCCGGGCCCCGGAGCGCCAGGCCGGCCGGTCCCGCCGGTCCCGCCGGTCCCGCCGGTCGCGCCGGTCGCGCCGGTCTGATCGTCGCCGAGCGGTCGGCCGCCTGCCGCAGGACCGCGAGCGCCCTGCATCGAGGTCCCCTGGTCGCCGCCTCCATAGCCGGCGTCGTTGAGGGCGTCGGACATCGCGGGACCGGCGGCGCGCACCTCGGTGTTCACACGGCCTTCGAGGAACGAGCGCTGCTCGGCGTAGGTGACCGCGGCGACGGCGATCATCCCGGCGGCTGCCAGCACGAGCACGCTGACCAGCACGCGCGTGCGCAGCGAGGCCATCAGGAACGCCGGGCGGCGAGCGCGTATCCGACGCCGCGGACCGTCTTGATCAGCGAGGGTCCGTGCGCGTCGAGCTTCTTGCGCAGATAGCTGATGTAGGTCTCGAGCACGCGCCCGTCGCCGCCGAAGTCATACGCCCACACGTGATCGAGCAGCTGCGCGCGAGTGAGCACGCGGCGCGGGTTGAGCATCAGGTAGCGCAGCAGCCGGTATTCGGTGGCCGTCAGCTCGATCGGGACGCCGGCACGCGTGACCTCGTGGGCTTCGTCATCGAGCTCGAGATCCTCGAAAACCAGTCGGCTGGAGTCGGCGGTGGCCTGGCCCGTGCGGCGCAGGATCGTGTTGATCCTCGCGACCAGCTCCTCGAGGCTGAACGGCTTGGTCATGTAGTCGTCGCCGCCGCCGCTGAGACCGCGAACCTTGTCCTCGGTGGCGTCACGAGCGGTGAGGAAGATGATCGGCACGCTCGCGCGCTGGGCTCCGAGACGTTCGGCCACCTCGAATCCCTCCATGTCCGGGAGCATCACGTCGAGCACCATCAGGTGTGGTTTGAAGCGGGCGACCGCGTCGAGTGCCTCGTGTCCGGTTGCAGCGGTCTCGACCGTGAAGCCGCGAAAGCGCAGGGCCATCGTCACCACCTCAGCCAGGCTCGCCTCGTCGTCGACGACGAGCACTCGGTAGCGCGCGGGACTGTCGGGCGCCTGCGCTGACGCCATCATCGCTGTCTGGATCCGGTCAGGACGGTGTTGCTCATGTGCTCAGGATCGCGGTAGTCGCTGTGAGGACGCCCCGAGAAACCTTAGAGCTTCCTGAGAACCCTGCGAGACCTCGAGCGCGCGCCGCGACAGGGCTCTCAACGACCGGCCGCGAGCTCCAAACGGCCGCCACGAGCTCCAACGGCCAGCGCACGCGTGCGCGCGCGCGCGCGTGGGCTCTCGATCGAGACGGCGTCCGAATCAGGCGTCCGAATCGGCCGGGCGGTCGTCTAAGGGCGCGAGTCGTGGTGCTCAGCGCTTTCGGTGCCGGTCTCAGCAAGCGCGGGTGCCGGTGACCGGTCGCCGATCCGGCCGAGCCGGTCGATCAACCAGTAGCCCGCGGGTGTCTGTGTGGAGCTCGGGCCGGACTGGCTGCTGTGCGTCCTGGACGCGCCGGGGGCGCTCTGCACGAGCAGGCCGACGATCGTGGTTCCGTTCAAGAGCCTCGTCGTGACGGTCGCCTCGCGGCCGTCGACGTGCAGCGTACCCCCCGCTTCCTGTGGTTCTTCGCGCACCTGCGTGACTACTTCGTTGACGACAGGCGTGCTCAACAGCACTTCGCGGCAGCGCGACTTGCGGTTGGCGCGCTCGTAACGGGCGATGAACGCTTGCGTGATGACCGCGCAGGCTTTGGAGGCTCGATTGGCGCTGGCGCCTTCCTGCAGCGCCACCAGGTCTTCGGCATAGTCCGTGGCGGCGCGGCTGCCGCGCGCAAAGCCCGAGGAGGCGGCGGAGCCGCTGCCACAACCGGCGAGCCCCAGGAGCACCAGGCAGGCCCATGCGCAAGCCGGTCTTGTCCCGCAGGCCGGTCTCGTTGGACAAGCCGGTCTTGTTAGGCAAGCCGGTCTCGTCATCAGACGGGGTCCGGCGCGAGCAGCTGCGGGCCCTCGTGATCGGGGTCGGGACGGTTGACGGCAGGGTTCGCGGGCGCCGCCGACAGCCGCCCCGTGGCCAGCGGTGCGCACAGGGCGAGCACGTCGTCGGCGCCGAGCCGGGGGTCGAGCCACGCGAGCTGAAGCTCACGGTCGGCGAGGATCACGGGCATGCGGTCGTGGATCGCGGCCGCAACGGGGTTGGCATCGGCTCGGCAGGTCAGCAGCGAGACGCTCGCGATCCATTCTCCTGCGATCTTGGCGGGCGTCCACAGCGCCGCGAAGGCGAAGGGGGCGCCGCCGTCGACGACGAAGCGAAACGGCTGGGGCTGCTCGCCGCGATGCTCGGGTTTCAGCCACTCGTAGTACCCATCCGCGACCTGCAGCGCGCGCCGCGAGCCCTTCGGTACCAGACCGCGATAGGCAGGTGTGCGGGCGACCGTCTCGATGCGTGCGTTGATCAGCTTCGCGCCGCCCTTGAGGTCGTGCGCCCACGGCGGGATCAGCCCCCAGCGCAGGACGCGCGCCTCGGGCTCGCCCTTCGGCGCGACGATCGCCAGAACCTCCTCCGTGGGCGCGATGTTGTAGCGGTGCGTCCCCGTGGGGTCGGTGATCGGGACCTTGAACTTGTCGCTCAATTCTTCGATCCCGGCGGTGTTCGTGTAGCGCCCGCACATGGCGAGAGCGAGCATAGGTCAACGGGCCCGCGTGGAAGACCGGGGTCCGGGTTCGGCCGGGCCCCCGCAAGGACGGCTGTCGGTCGATCGTTGGTAGAGAGACGGGAATTGCGGGTAGAAGGACAGTGAGTGCATCGGTCGAAACCGGAGGAATGGTGATCTGAATGGCATGAGCAGACGTTGAGAGCGCGTATCCCTCACCCCCTGTTCATTCCTCCAATGGCTGCGGGATGCGCGCTCTGAGCGGCTGCGAGGCCATCGCTGATCGGCTGCGGTCCATGGCCATGGGCCTGCGGGTCATTGCCGACGCCGACCGTTTGCATCGCATGTAGGCCGCGCCAGGCCTCATTTCAGCGCTGCGATAGATTCAGCCTGTGCCACGGCTGATCACGGCGGCCACGCTGACATTCTTGGCAGCCGGTGTCGTTGCCGTGTCGGCTGGCGCAGCGAGCGAGCCGATTCTCGCCGGGCCGTGGAGCCCCAATCAGGAAGGCTACGGCCAGCTGAAGCCCGGACGCATCTTCAACGGCGGAGATCCGACCGGGCTGGTCACCGACATCCATTGGTTGACCTGGGGTCGAAGCCAAGCGATCGGCACCGGTATGGCCGAGTGGGTCGGCCCGCACCAGGAGGTCGCCGGAGGAACACCGCAGCCGGCGCGCATCGTGCTCTTCCAGCTCGGCAGCTGCAAAAGGCGCCGCGCGTATGACGCAATCGAGTGGTATTTCCAGCAGCACGGGCAGCACTTCGATCCGCATCGGTACATCAATGCCTGCACGGGCACGTATTACCCCCGAGCCTAACGTGTGTGTGTCGAGTGAAGGCCTTCGCGCACGAGAGCAGAAGGCGGCCGTGAAGCGCCAATGGTCAAACGCCATCGGTCTCGGCCTGGCTTTCCGTGCTCGGCCGATCATCGCGCTTGCGACTGCAACGTCTCTGTCGGAGTTGCTGTCCGCCACTCTGCCCGCTGGCGCGGCAGTGTCCGCCGCTGCCCCCGCCGGCGCGGCAGCCGTGCGGTCGAGATCGAAAGCCAAAAATGGGCTCAAAGCCGGCTCTCGAAAGCGGGGGACCGAGGAATCGAACCTCGAGTTACGGTTTTGGAGACCGTCGTGTTACCACTACACCAGTCCCCCGGGCAGAGCTCACCTGCAGGCTATCGCCCAGCTGCCGGCTGTCTGGCCGCGCTGCGAGCCATCTAGCCCGCCGGCAGGCTACCTGGCCGGTCCGCTCGCTGCCTGCCGCCCGCGCGCCGCCGGCCGCCGTTAGGTCCTCACACAGCCCCGGCGCCCGCGGGCTGCCGTTCGCCCCGCGCCGCCGGCAGGATCACGCCGCCGGTCGCTCGACGTCGGCCGATCCCCGACCGACGCCCTCCCGTCAGGCGTAGAGCGCGGCGATCTCGGCGGCGTACTTCGCGGCGATGGGCTTGCGCTTGAGCTTCATCGTCGGCGTGAGCTCGTCGCCTCCGGGGAGCCAGTCGCACGGAAGGACGGCGTGGCGCTTGATCTGCTCGACGCGGCTGAGATGGGCGTTGGCCTGCTGGACCGCGCGCGCGATCTCTGTCCTGAGCTCGTCGAGCTGGCAGAGCGTCCCCGGCGAGGCGTCGTCGAGCCCTTGTTCATCGGCCCACACGCCCGCCCCGTCGGGGTCGAGCACGATCAGGGCGACGTTGTAGGGACGGCGGTCGCCGATCGCGATCGCCTGGCCGATCAGCGGGCTGGCACCCTTGAGATGAGCCTCGATGTTGGCCGGCGACATGTTCTTGCCGGCCGCGTTGATGATCAGCTCCTTCTTGCGGTCGACGATCCGCACGTATCCGTCGGGATCGATCGTGGCGATGTCGCCGGTGTGAAGCCAGCCGTCGGGATCGATCGTCTGCGCGGTCTGCTGCGGATCGGCACGATAGCCGCGCATCACCATGGGCCCGCGGCAGAGCAGCTCGCCATCGTCGGCGATGCGCAGCTCGATGCCCGGCAGCGCCGGCCCGACGGTGCCGATGCGCGGGCGCGCGCGCGGGTTGCAGGTGCCGACGCAGGTGACCTCCGACATCCCCCACAGCTCGCAGATCGGCAGGCCGATGGCGTCGAAGAACTCGAGCACGTCGACGGGCATCGGTGCGGCGCCGGCGTAGAGCATGTTCGTCGCGGCCAGCCCGAGGCGCTCGCGGAGCCCGCCGAGCACGAGCTCGTCGGCGCGCGTGCATTCGTCGAGCAGCGCCGCGGACGGCTGCTCGCCGGCCTGCTCGGCGCGCACGCGCCGCAGACCGGTCTCGATCGCCGATTCGGCAGCATGCTTGCGGGCGGGGTCGGTCTCGGCCGCGATCGCCGCCTCCAGGCCGGCCTTGAGCTTCTCCCAGACGCGCGGCACCGATCCGAAGCTCGTCGGGCGCACCTCGCCGAGCGCCGCCGCGATCTGCCGCGTGTCGGCGAGCGCCGTCACCTGTGAGCCGTAGAGCATCGAGACGTAGTGCGTCGAGTAACGGTCGGCCATGTGCGCGTGCGGTAGATAGGAGATGATCCGGCCGTTGGGCGCGTGCTCGATCACGGCAGAGGCGGCACGACACTCGGCGAGCACGTTGGCATGGGTCAGCTCGACTCCCTTGGGCGGGCCGGTCGTCCCGGACGTGTAACAGATCGTCGCCAGATCCTCCCCGCCGACCGAGCGCCAGCTCGCCTCGAAGTCGAACCCCGGGGCTGAGAGGGCTTCGAGCTGCGCGAGCGCGACGGCATCCGCAGGGGCGTCGTCCAGGCAGATCACGTGCTCGAGCGAGTCGATCCCGGCGGCACGGATCGCCGCCAGGAACTGCGGCTCGGTGGCGACGATCCGGTTTTTGGCGTTCGTGAACAGGTACGTGATCTGCTCGGGCGAGCACGTGTTGTAGATCGAGAAGGGCGCGGCGCCGAGATGCAGGGCCGCGGTGTCGATCAGGTTGAACTCCGGCCGGTTGACGAGCATGATTGCGACCGTGTCTCCGTTACCCACACCGAGCGCCGCGAGGCCCTGAGCGATCCGCGTTACACGCTCGGCGTACTGCGCCCAAGTGATCGAGACGACGTCGCCGAGTGTGCGCAGCGCGATCTGCTCGGCGTGAACCGCGGCCGTCTGCTGAAAGGCCTCGCACAGGGTTGTCGCCGTGACGTCCGCGCCCCGGCCCGTCGCGAGCGTGTCCTCGCCCTGGCCGATTCCGAGCGAGCCCTCGCCCGCCGCTCGCCGCGTGCTCTCAGTGTCCAGCGCTCCGCTCATCGTTCCGCTGCCCCTTGTTCGCTTTTTCATTCGCAGCGTACCCCTCGGGGCGATACTGTGCTCACATGGCGGATGTGACGGTGAGCGCGGCGACGGCGTCGGCTGTCCCGGCTGCGCCGGCGGGCGCTGTCGCGGGCGCTCCTGCCGCGCCGCCGGGCGCGGTCCAGCGGCCCGACTTCCAGATCGTGCCGCGCGCGGGTCTGCCGATCGTCGCGGTCGTGCTCGCACTGCTGATCGCGGCGATCGCGGCAAACAAACTGTGGCCGCTCGAGTTCTTTCACGTCGTCGGCGGGGCGACGTGGACGATCGTCGACCTGTTTCTCGGGTTCGTGCTCGGACCGATCATCGGGCGCATGTCGATCCCGGCGCGGGTCGAGCTGACGACCAGGCTGATGCCGAAGATGGTGCTGATCATGCCGACGGCGGTCACGGTCACGCTGGCGGCCGGCTGGCAGCTCGCGAGCTACCTCGGCACGGTGCAGAGCTCCTACGCCCTGCACGGCTGGGTCGTCGCCAGCTACATCGTGGTGGGCGTGATGTCGGTGATCGCGCTCGGGCTGCTCGAGCCCGCGAACATCGCCGTGCTGTTCGAGCTCAAGAAGCCGCAGCCCAATCCCGCGGTGATCGAGCGGCTGATGAAGCGGTTCATCTACTGCGCCGCGATCACCGGCACGATGCAGATCGCGACGCTCGTGATCATGACCAAGCTGGCGTCGGGATGAGCCGGCCCGCCCGCGTTCACGACCCGTCCGCTGACAGCACGCGACGGTCGACGACCATGACGAGCCGAGCGTGACGAGCGACGCATCTGCCGCCGCCGCCGAGCCGCCTGCGGGCAGCGAACAGCGACTGCCGCCCGTGACGCAGCTCGGCATGACCTCGCTCGCGCTGGTCGTCGCCGGCGGCATCTACCTGGCGGCGCACATCCCCAACAGCGTCTCGCTCGCGCCGGCGATCGCGTTGCTCGCCGCTTCGGTGCTGCTGCTGGCCGGCAACCTGCTGGCGCTGGCCCGCACGCCCGGCTTCGCCTGGGGGCGGTTCTTCGAAGTCGCGAAGTGGGCCCTGCTGGCCTATGCCGTGATCGGCGGGATGATCGAGTACGCGTTCGTGCGCGACCACCTCAGCGGCGGCCCGCTGGTCGTGCTCACGATGCTGCTCGTGGTGTGGGTGGTGCACGTGCCCGTGCTGATCGCGTTCACGGTGGCGCGGTACGCTACGCCTGTATCAGCCGCCGATCCGGCACACTGACGGCCCCTACGCCCCGGGCGCCGGCTGCGCGGAATCCCCGCTGATTCGCGGGGCAGCGCCACAGCCCTCTGGAAGCCGCGATATCCGCTGCCTCCACAAGCCAGCCCGCCGCCGGCGTCGCGGCGCAACCGCCTGAACACAAACGCTGCACCGCGCTGCAGGCCGGGCTTTTCCTCTTCAATCCTCCGCCGCGCGCGTATTACCCGCGCCTACGGCGCTCAAGCCGCGTCTGCGCCATGCCGAAGCGTTCAGTAACCGGACATACCCAATCTTGTGATGTTTGCCACATTTTATTCTCGGAGTCCTGATCCTCGGGCCGACTCTGGCATGACGCTGATCGAAGTGATCGTCAGCGCCTTGCTCGTCGGGCTGATCGCGATCGGCACCCTCACCGGGCTGACCGACGCGAATCGCGTGAGCGGCACCGAGCGGGCGCACGCACAGGCAACGGTCATCGCCCAGCAGGACGAGGAACGCTTGCGCGGCTCGCCTGTGTTCGGCACACACGGACTTGCGCACCTAGTCAACTACGGTGCGACGACCCAGGAGATCGCCGAAAACGGGCTGTGCGTTGAACGCGTGTCCGGGAAATGGGCCTATGCCTCGAGTAAAACCCTCGAAGCAACGCCCGAATGCGAAAAGAACGCGCTCGCGATCGCTTTTGCCGGCAAGCCGTACACCGCGACCGTCTACACCACGAAGTCGTCGGCTGAATACTTCACGCCCACAAAAGCAGCACTCTCGTGTGAAACCGAAAACGGAAGCACAGAAGTGGTCAAGACCACGTCCTCCGTGACCTGGGGCGGCACCGCAACCGCAGGTGAAAAGGCCGAGCACGAAGTCACGCAGTCCAGCCTCGTCAAAATACCCACCGACTACGCGCTTATCGTCAAGGTCAAAAATCGCAACCTCGAACCTGTTGGAAACGTACCCGTAAAGCTCGCGACCCCCTCCGGACAATCCTTGGGGTACGACACCACTTCGACGTCCGGATGTGTGATGTTCGGATATCTCGAACAAAAAACCGTTGACGTCTTCTTGGAAACCAGCTGGGTAAATGAAGCCGGTGAATCGCCGCCTCCCGCCAAGGAAGAGACGCTCAGCAAGACATCGCTCACCACCGCCGAATTCACGATTGAAGCCCCCGGAGGGATCGTCACGGAATTCCGAAACAGCGGATCGCCTGTGTCCAGCTTTACCTTTGTAGCCGCCAGTACCGAAATCCCCACCTATAGCGAGATCGTCGGGGGCTCCGCAACCGAAGCGAGAACGACTGCCGAACTGACAAGGCTCTTTCCTTTCAAGACCGCCTATACGGTTTACGCGGGTGCGTGCAGCTCCAACGCGACCAGCGAATCCGGGGGCGAGGCACACGCGCTCGTCGAACCGAACAAGACGGTCCATGTGGCAATCGAAGTTCCGAGCCTTAGTGTTACGCTCTATGAAGGTAAAAGCAGCACGGAAGCCAAAGAACTGCTGCCGGGCACAAGCGTATACTCGTCCGCCATCATCAATCCGAAATGCAAAGGCGCAAGTCAACCCAGCGGCGCCGTTCCATACGAATACCCGGTCACGATCGAAAAAGGCAAGCTCGTACAGCACTATTTGCCATATGCCCAGACGCTTGAACTCTGCGTCGACGCCAAAATCGAAGGCAGTTACTACAAATACACCAAATCCTTTACTAACACCTCCAAGTCCGGTACGACGCTGGGCACCGTTTACATGAAGGCTGAAGAAAAATCCTCAACCGGGAAAAGCTGTTGATGGACACTCCCTCTCATCCTCTCAACCCCGGGGCGGAGCACGGCATGTCGCTCATGGAGATGCTCGTTGCCAGCCTCATGACGACCGTTATTCTCGCGGCCCTTGTCGCCCTGCTCGTAACCACGATGAACCAGGAGACCCGCATCACGGACCGTATCCAAGCCGATCAGCTCGGCCGCACGGCAATGACCAACATCGTAGAAGAACTCCACTCCAGTTGCACGGGCTTTGGTGGCACCCCGATCCAAGCCGGCAGCGGGCGCACGAACCTGTGGTTCATAAACGCCTACCGTCACAAATCGAGTACTGAACCGTACCCAAAAAGCGTGACGGAGCATGAGATCGTCTGGGAAAAGAAGGGGACGAGCAACACTGGGGAAGAATTCGGAACCCTAACCGATTATGCGTATGAAAGTACCGCCGGAGAACCGAATAAGTGGACATTCTCTGCGCACGGCACGTCCACGGTGCTCGCTAACGATGTGATCCCGCCCCGAGTCAGCGCGAAACCTACCGTTTTCCAATACTACGACTACTCAGCCGCTCAGCTCACCGAACTTGCGTCCGGCGAACTACCGCTCACGACTGCGACTGCCGAAGACGTCGCCAAGGTGACTATCACATTCAGCCAGGCCTCCAAACCCACCAAAACTGCAACTGAATCGGAACCTGTGCCCGACACGCGCCCGGGCAGAACCGCCGTCTTCAGTGACTCGGTCGTCCTGCGCTACACCCCGACTGAATCCGCGACCGAAGAAAGCAAGCCATGCGAATGATCAAGAACCCCCTCCGCTCCTCGGTCGCTCATCGGCAGGACGGCATCGCGATGATCTTCGCGATTCTGACCCTGCTCGTCAGCTCGCTGCTCGTGGCCGCGGTCTTCGTGGCGGCTTCCGGTGACGTCAAACTGACGCACACGAACACGAGCCACAAGAAGGCCTACTATGCGGCCCTTGCGGGTCTGGCAGCCTACAAATACCAACTCCAGGGCAACCCCTACTACTATAAAACGTGTCCGCACATCCCGACCGAACTCACCAATGCGAAAGGTGAAGCAAACCGTGAGTCGATCAAAGAATCAGATGAAGAGGAATACGTCGTCAAGACGTTGCCCACCGAAACCACGGCCGGCGTCAAAGACTCAATAAAACAATGCGAAAGTGGAAAAGAATCGGCGATCGTTCAGACTGGGGAAAAGGGCAAAGGCAACGGGACCTTCCGTATCGAGTCCACAGGGTACTCTGGAGTGAATGCTCCGGGAGCGGCCGAACTCAGCTGCGAAGGGAAAACCGCAAAGGACGGCTCGGGCGAAAAAGAACGTCAAAAAGTCAAGGCGCTAGCATGTGTGAGCCTGATCGCGAGCTTCAGCCACCCAGGATTCCTCGACTACGTCTACTTCACGGCGTACGAAATCCTCGATCCCGCGGCACAGAACCCCGAACCCACCGATTGTGAACACTACTACGACTACCGCAAGGAAAACGGCCTCACCGCAGAACCCCCGAAAGGCTGCGGAACGATCGAGTTCGCGCCCACCGACAAGGTCAACGGGCCCATGCATACCAACGACGCCGCGGCGGTCTGTGACGAAGGCAAAAACAAGCCGACTTTTGGGCGGGAAGGCCATCACGACAAAATCGAAATGAACGAGGGACACTACGCCGCCTGTGGTAACAGCAACGAAGTCAATATGCTGGGAGAATTCATCGAAAATGGCCCGACGCTGACGCCGCCTGAAACGGATAGCGAACTTCTCGAAACGGCGGACGATAAATTCCAAGGCAAGACGATCATCGAACTGAAATCCGGAACCCCGAATACCATGAAGGTCATTAGCTTCAATGGAGGCAAAGAAGAAGAAAAAACCGTGCCATATCCCGAAAACGGCGTGATTTATGTCGAAAACGCCAGTACTGGATGTCCGATCAAATATACGCCGTTCAACAGCAACTATACTGGTGACGAAAAGTGTGGCAATGTATACGTCAAGGGCACATACACTGAATCATTGACGATCGCGGCCGCGAACGACGTGATCATAAACGGTCCAATAACCACAACCCACGAATCGAACGGCGAACCGACGGGAGACGCAGTGCTCGGTTTGATCGCGACCAACTTCGTGCGCGTATACCACCCGGTCAAGCAAGGCTACGAAACCGGACACGTCGAACCCGCCACCGAACCACCCGTCAACGGCGAATGTGTCAAGATAAACGAAGTCGAAGCCAAAATCTTCAAATCCACCGAAGTCACTGAAATAGCGACTACCGGCCTTGCGGTCGGCGACAAAGTGGAAGGCACCGGAATCGAAGCGGGCACCACGATCAAAGCGATCAAAACCGGGAATAAGATCGAACTCAGCAAAGCCGCGAAAGCGGCGGCAAAAGAACTCGGCGCGACGATCATCAATGGCTCGACTGAAGTCGAAGGAATCACAACGACGACGCTTGCCGTGGGCGACGAAGTCGAAGGCACGGGGATCGAAGCGGGCACCACGATAAAAGCGATCAAAACCGGGAATAAGATCGAACTCAGCAAAGCCGCGAAAACTGCATCGAAAGAACTCAGCGCCAAGGTCACCAAATCATCGAAGATCGTCGAAAACATCACCACGACTGGACTCAGCCTTCATGAGGAAGTCGAAGGGACGGAAACTAACGAGATCGCGGCGGGCACCACCATCAGCGCGATAAAAGCGCCTGAAAACAAGATCGAACTCAGCGCCGAAGCGAAAAAGAACGGCACGAAATTGAAGTTCCATCCCAGCACCGAAGCCACGAAACTGAAGTTTTACGGCGAAACCACCAAACTCAAGATTTATGTTCCGACTGGCTATGAACTCAACTCTCTGCTCAAAGAGTGCCACAAAAAGGAAACCGGCTACTCTCAATATATCGAATCCGAAAACCTTTACATCAAAAACTGTGAATCGGGCTCGACGTACACCAGCAAAGCTTACTGTGAATACGAAAACAACGCCGAAAAGTGCTCGTCCAAAGCGACCAACCTGAGCTCTTCGGAAGACCCGCGCGGCTGGGGATCGCTATCCAACCTCGAAGTCGACGCAGCCATACTAAGTACACATCACTCATTCATTGTCGACAACTTCAAATGCGGCAGTAAACTCGGCAACCTGATCGTATGGGGCTCGATCGCTCAGTTCTGGCGAGGTCCCGTCGGCACGACGAATGGCAGCGGCTACGTCAAGGATTACACGTACGACGAACGCCTCGAATCGAACACGCCACCCCAATTTCTCACCCCAGGCACGACCGCCTGGAAAGCCGGACGCGTCACGGTCGCGCCCCCCGAATTCGAACCCTGACGGCTTGAGTTGGCAGGTGGCGCTGAGCACAGGACGCCGGCCGAGCCCACCGCCAGACCCGCTAGCCCCCCCGCCCCACCAAGCGCCAGGCCCCAGCCAGCGGGACGGGAACGACATCGGGTCGGCGATTGCGCCGGCCCGATCTGTCGTCCGTCCCGCATGCGCGCGGAGGGACTTGAACCCCCATGGGCTTGCGCCCACCGGCTCCTAAGTTTATGAAAACATTTTCGGGTACTGTAAAATAGGGGCCGGTTCAAGCGCTTTTGCGAGCGGTCGTCTAGTTCGTTTAGCCGATTTGGGAACACATAGGGAACACCGGTGCGATCAGAGGCTCGCCCACCGGATTCCGGAAACAGCCCCGAAGCGATATAAGGAGACGCGTGCAGTCACCCACCACCATCCGTCCCACCGGCCACCTGCAGGTAAAGGGTAAGCGCGGCAAACGAGCATTCTACGCGCTCGTACGAGACGCCGAAGGACGCCACCAACGCAAGCTCGGACCAGCCTGGGTCAAGGACTCCGGCAAACGTACCGCACGCGGCGCAGTCAAATGGGTCACCCGCGACGGCAGCAAGCCAGACGGCTATCTCACCCCCTCTCAGGCTGAAGACATGCTCGCAGAAATGCTCGCCGCGGCACCACGGCGCAAGCCCCAGCCCAGCAAACCCCCCGCAGCATCGATGATGACGCTGCGCGAAGCCTGCGATCACTGGCTGCGATGGGCCGAGATCGACAGGCAGGTCAAGCTCTCAACCCTCCAGGACTATCGCAACGTGTGCGACCGCATCTGTCGAGAACTCGGCGAGCGCACACGCGTCGCAACGATCACCACCAAACAGCTCGAGCGCTGGATCGAAAACCTCAAATCCGAGCGGCGGCTGTCCCCCCCAACCGCAGGACAACGGCGCGCCGCAGGAAAACAGGTTCGCCAGCTCGCCAACGGCACCCATCTGCAGCTCGCACCTGCCAGTCCCCGCACCAAGCGCAAGTATCTCGTCAACCTCAACGGCATCATGAAGCGCGCGATGAAGCTCGGAGCGATCACCAGCAACCCCGTCACGCTCGTCGACCGTCCCGGACGGCTGCGCAAACGAAGAACCCTGGCCACCACACAGTTTCTGCGTCCCGTCGAGGTCCACGCGCTCGTGCGCGCCGCCGCCGAAGTCAACCAGCAGGACGCCGCCATGTTCCTAACCTGCGCATTCTGCGGTCTGCGCCTCGGCGAGCTGCTCGACCTGCGCTGGAGAGCAGTCAACTTCGCCGGCTCCTCAATCCACATCGAGTCAAGCTACGTTCGCAACAGGCAAGACACCCCGAAGTCCGGCAGCGGGCGCACGGTACCGATGGCGCCCGACGTCGCCCGCCTGCTCGCCGCCCACTGGACCGCCGGTCCCGCCAAGTCAGACGCCGAGCTCGTGTTCACCGGACGAGAAGGACGCCACGTCGACAGCAACGCGCTGCGAATCCGCTACTACCAAGCGCTCGAACACGCCGGGCTCAAGCGCATCCGGATCCACGATCTGCGCCACACCTTCGGCACCGTCTGCGCAGCCAACGGCATCCCCCAAACCACGATCAAGGAGTGGATGGGCCACGCCGATCTCGCC
>DATJOF010000048.1:0-5503 GCA_035507415.1 Solirubrobacteraceae bacterium | reverse complement strand
ACGCATTCCGCTACGGCCTACGGCCTCCGCTCCATGCGCGGCCGAAGCCCATACGTCATCATCACCAACAACCCAACAACCGACGCGAGGTGGGGCCACTTCAAGCGTCCGTTCTGGGGCCAGTGCAAACGGCCGCTCCGACTCCCGTCGCTGCGCGGCGGACTGCCGGGCTTGCTGCTCGGCCTCGCCGGCAGCGCGGACCGCCTGATCGCGCTCGTGGCCGCGAGCTGCCCGTGCGAGCTTGAGATCACGAGCACCAGCTCGACCGGGCTGCTCGGCCAAGGCGGCAGCGAGCCGGCGCTCAGAAGCCGCCATGCTCGAGGCCGGCAATCAGCGTGCGCCACCCCAGCGCGTCTGTGATCGTGCGGACGGCGCGGATATCCGGGAACGGTTCGACGCAGAAGACCGGCCCGGGATCGAGCCGGCCCTGCTGATCGAGCGCCGGACGCGCGCACGGCTGGCATTCGCGCCACCGCGTCCAGCTCGTAGCGGCAACCCGGACGGCACGGTCAGCAGCGACCCGGACGCGAGCATCCAGGAAGAGCGCTGGCGCACGGAGAGCATCGAGAGCACCGCGGGTGCGATGTCCTCGGGAACGTGGATCATGCTGGGAGGATCCCCGATCCACGACGCAGACAGGGGGATATCTCGCTCGTCAGGGGGAGAGCCACGGAACCTGGACACCCGCCGGACGAGGCCTGGCATGCGCCGAGCCCGGTGTTTTGGCCACTTCGTGGGGTGCTGGGGAACACAGATTGGGAACACAGCGCTGGATGGTCAGATCGGCTCCCGCATGTCGGCAAGGAAATCCCTGCAAATACGGCTATGCGCGCGGAGGGACTTGAACCCCCATGGGCTTTCGCCCACCGGCTCCTAAGGCCGGCGTGTCTACCGATTCCACCACGCGCGCCTGGCGTCCCACGGGAGCGCACGGCCCCTTGCCAGGAGCCCTGCTCGCGCCCGCGGACCGTCTGAGATTGTATGGTCATCGTGACGATGTCCTCTGCCGCGTCACACGCAGCGCATTGGGACGACCCGGTCGGGCCCGCGCCCGGGGTCGTGATCACGCATCCCAACCGCGACAAGCCGGTGGTGCAGGCCACCCGCTCGACCGTGATCCTGCTGCTGCTGATCTCGGCCGGGCTGGTGCTGGTGGTGACGATCGGCGGCTGGAAGGTGCTCGAGGGTGCCTGGGTGATCCAGGCGGGATACGTGATCGTGTACCTCGTGCTGGCCTTCTTCGCGGGACGCTGGAACCGCGGCGTGCTGCCGATCTCCGCGGCGCTCGCGGTGCTGCTGATGGTGTTCGCGCTGGTCGCCGGGCCGGGCTGGTTCGCGCGCAACAAGACGGGGTTCGAGCAGCCGGCGCTCAACGCGGGCCTGCTCGGCGTGATCACGTTCCTGATCGTGCCTGTTCAGATCCTGCTGATCACGTTCGCGATGCGCGGCTTCCAGCAGGGTTGGAACGTCGAGCTCGAGCGCCCGGCCGGTGAGCTCGGCGAGCTCGGCGAGACGTACTCGAGCAAACGGGTCCGGGCGCAGAAGCGCTAGCGGCGACCAGGTGACCTGATCGCAGCGCGGCACCGTCGGTCGGCCGCCCCCGAGCCGGCCTCTATATTGGACGCGCGTGCCAGCGGCGGTGGCGGAACGGTAGACGCGAGGCCCTCAAAAGGCCTTGTCCGTAAGGGCGTGTGGGTTCGAATCCCACCCGCCGCATGCAGGCGGCATGAGAGATCCGGCCGGCGCAATCGCCGGCCCGATCTGCTCGCCCGCTGGCTCGGAGGACCGCATTTGGCGCACTCAACCAAAGCCCGGCGGGCGCGCCTGCGCCCAGGGCCGCTCGGCTTCGATCTGCGCCGCGAGCGCAACCAGCGTGGCCTCCTCGCCGGGCCTGCCGATCAGCTGCACGGCGCGCGGCAGGCCACCGGCGGCGAAGCCGGCGGCCACCGAGCAGGCCGGCTGCCCTGTCACGTTCCAGCACGCGGCGTAGGGCACGGTGGCCGCGCTTGCCGCGATCGTCCAAAGCCAGCCGCGCCCCTCGCACGCGCCGATCCGCGGTGCCGGACCCGGCGTGACCGGCGTGAGCAGCACGTCGTTGTCGGCCAGCGGCTCGTTCAGACGCCGCGCGTAGGCCGCCTCGCGCGAGCGATCCCAGGCGATCATCGCCGGCGTGAGCAGGCCGCCGAGGCGCGCGAGCGCGCGCATGCGCCGTTCGAGGCGCTCGGGATGCGCGAGCTCGGCGGCGTCGTCGGCCAGCCCGCGCAGGTAGCGTCCGCTGAACTGGACCGGCGGTGTGAGCGGGCCGTAGTCGAGCTCGCGCAGGCTGACCTCGTGGCCCAGCCTGGCCAGCAGCGTCGCGGTCTCCTGCAGGGCGGCCTCGTTGTCCGGGTGCAGCCGCGTGAGCGGCGAGGGCGGCAGCTTGCTCGCCACCGCGACGCGCAGCGCCCGTGCCGGCGGGTGGCCGTTCGTGGAGCCGCGCGCCGAGCCGTCGGGCTCGCGGCCGAGCGCTTGAAGCAGCGATACGGGTGAGAGCTCGGGCGCGCCCGGGTCGGGCGGCCCCTGCGCGATCACGTCGTAGAGCAGCGCGCTGTCGCGCACGCTGCGCGTCAGGACACCGTTCACCGACAGCCCGTGCCAGGCATCCGAGCGCGGCGCCAGCGGCACGCGCCCGCGCTGGGTCTTCAGTCCGAACAGGCTGCAGTACGCTGAGGGCAATCTGATCGAGCCGCCCCCGTCTGAGCCGAGCCCGGCGCCGACGAGGCCCGCGGCCACGGCTGCGGCGGTGCCTCCGCTCGAGCCGCCGGGCGAGTGCTGCAGGCTCCACGGGTTGCGTGTCGCTCCCCAGGTGGCGGACTCGGTCCACGGAACCGCACAGAGCTCGGGCACGTTGGTCTTGCCGAGCACGATCGCTCCGGCGGCGCGCAGGCGGCGGACGATCTCGGCGTCGGCACGCGCGGGCTCGCCGTAGGCGTTCGTGCCGAGCGCCGTAAGCTCGCCGGCGACGTCCATGTCGTCCTTGACCGCGATCGGAACGCCGAGCAGCGGGCGCTCACCGCCGGCCACACGTCTGGCGTCGGCCTGCCGGGCCTCCATGCGCGCGCGCTCCGCGAACACGACCCGGAAGGCGTTCAGAGCGGCGTCGTAGCGCTCGATCCGTTCGAGGCAGAGCTCGACCAGCTCGTGCGATCCGACCTCGCCGGCGGCCACGAGCTCGGCCTGCCTGGCGATCCCGGCATAGGCGAGGTCCGCCGCGTCCATCTTCGGAGAATCTAATCGATCGGGCCGCCGACGCACACACGCGCGCGCGCGCGTGGGCTCCGCTCGTGCGTGAGTTGCCCGCCTCGCGCCGTACCGATCCGCCCGCCGCACGAAAAACAAGACACAAAAGACACAAACGCCGCGCGAGGATCTACGATGAGGCAGCAGCGCGAGTAGTGCGGTGCGCTGATCCGGGCGTCCAGGAAAGGGGAGCGTCTCATGTCCTATCCAGTCACGTTCGACGTGGAGTACGTCGAGCGTCGCAGCCGTCTCACGAGCTTCTTCCGCCTGATCCTCGCCATCCCGCTCGCGATCTGGGCGGTGCTGTACGGGATCGTCGCCCAGGTCGCGGTCGTGATCGCGTGGTTCGCGATCGTCTTCACGGCGCGATATCCGCAGGCGCTGTACGAGTTCGTCGCGGGCTTTACGCGGTTCTTTGCACGAGCGACCGGCTATACGGCGCTGCTGACCGACCCGTATCCCTCGTTCGGCGGGTCCGACGACCCGTCCTATCCGATCCGCATGCGCTTCGAGGGGCCGCTGGACCCGTACAGCCGCCTGAAGACGCTGTTTCGCTTGATCCTCGCGATCCCGATCGTGATCCTGCGCTACGTGATGCACCTGCTGCTCGAGATCGGCGCGATCGGGGCGTGGCTCGTGATCCTCGTGACCGGCAAGATGCCGCGCGGGCTGTTCGATTTGATGGTGCTGGCCAACTCGTACATGGCCCGCTCGGACTCCTACCTGTTCCTGCTGACCGAGACCTATCCCCCGTTTCAGGACGAGCAGACGCGCGCCGCAGGAGTGTCAGGCGGACCTGCGCCTGGCGGACCAGCGCCTGGCACCCCCTCGACCACATGACAACACGGGCGTGATCGCGTGGCACGGCGCCGGCCGCTCGCGGCGCTTGGCAGGCGCTACACAGGCGTGACGGCGTTGCGCAGCACCCGTCACTCGCGGCGCTTGGCAGGCACTACACGGGCGTGACGGGGTTGCGCAGCACCCGTCACTCGCGGCGCTTGGCGGGCACTACACGGGCGTGACGGGGTTGCGCCGCGCGGGCCACTCGCGGCGCTTGGCGCGGGCGTGCCCGAACCGCTTGATCAGCTCGTCGCGCAGCCGCTCGGGCTCGATCACGGCGTCGATCACGAGCTCTGAGGCGAGGTGCAGGATGTCGATGTCCTGTGCGTACTGGGCGCGCAGCTCCTCGGTCTTGGCGGCGCGCTCGGCGTCGTCGGCGATCGCCTGCAGCTGGTTGTAGTAGACGGCGTTGATCGCCGCCTGCGGGCCCATCACCGCGATCGACGCGCTTGGCAGCGCGATGCAGGCGTCGGGCTCGAAGGCCGGGCCGGCCATCGCGTACAGCCCGGCGCCGTAGGCCTTGCGCACGATCACCGAGATCTTCGGCACGGTGGCTTGGCTGACGGCGCTGATCATCTTCGCGCCGTGGCGGATGATGCCTTCGCGCTCGACCTGCGTGCCGATCATGAACCCCGGCACGTCGGCGAGGAACAGCAGCGGGATGTTGAAGGCGTTGCAGGTCCAGATGAAGCGGGCCGCCTTGTCGGCCGAGTCCGAGAACAGGACGCCGCCCTTGTGCTTGGGCTGGTTGGCGACGATCCCGATCACCTCGCCTTCCAGGCGCGCGTAGGCGACGATCAGCTCGCGCGCCCAGCGCGGATGGATCTCGAGCAGCGAATCGGCGTCGATCAGCGCGTGGATCAGCTCGAGCATGTCGAACGGCTTGTTCTCGTCGGCGGGGATCAGGTCGCCGATCGACAGGTCCCCGATCGATGGACCACGCGCGCGTGCGCGCGCGCGCGCGTGCGTCGCCGAACTGGAAGATCGCTCCGAGGACGCCGCCGCGGGCGGGCGGGCTGGCGGTGGCGCGAGCGGGGCCGGCGGCGGGCTCGACCTGGGCGGGTGGGACTCGGGCCGGTGGGATTCGAGAGGGTGGGATTCGAGCGGATGGCGTTCGGACGGGTGGGATCTGGGCGGGCGGGATTCCCAGTTCTCGGGCATGTAGGAGAGGTAGCGGCGGGCCAGCTCGATGCCCTGCTCGTCGCTGTCGACCAGTTGGTGCGCACAGCCGCTGACGCCCGTATGCATCTTCGCCCCGCCCATCTGCTCGAGCGTGACGTCCTCGCCGATCACCATCTGGGCCATGCGCGGCGAGCCCAGGTACATCGAGGCGTTGCCCTCGCGCATGATCACGATGTCGCAGAAGGCCGGGATGTAGGCGCCG
>DATJOF010000047.1:0-13122 GCA_035507415.1 Solirubrobacteraceae bacterium | reverse complement strand
CGCTGACGCGCTCGCTCAAGCCGTCCAGGAGCGGGAGATCGAATACGAGGTCACGCTGCCCGGCTCGGGTTGTGAGGCGGAGATGTTCTTCTCCGATCTCGGCCACGAGTACATCAGGATCAACGCGGAGTACACGTCGTGACGAACGAAGTCGCAACCCTCCTCGAGGCACTCCCGTACATCCGCCAGTTCCACGGCTCGACCGTCGTGATCAAGTACGGCGGCGCGGCGATGAACGACCCGGCCCTGCGCGAGGACTTCGCGCGCGACGTGGTGCTGCTCAAGTACGTCGGGCTGAACCCGATCGTCGTCCACGGCGGCGGGCCGGACATAACCGCCTATATGAACCGCCTGGGGCTGCCCGTCGAGTTCGTCGAAGGCCTGCGCGTGTCCGACGCGGACACCGTCGAGGTGGCCAAGATGGTGCTCGTCGGCAAGATCAACAAGGAGATCGTGCTGCGCATCAACCGCCACGGCCAGCCCGCGGTCGGCCTCTGCGGAGACGACGGCTCGCTGTTTCGCGTCGCTCGCCGCGCGGCCCCCGGCGGCGAGGACATCGGCTTCGTGGGGCGCATCGAACGCGTCGACGTCAACGTCCTGAACCACGTCGCCAGCGACTACATCCCGGTGATCGCCTCGGTCGGGGCCGACCGCGACGGGCGCTCCTACAACGTCAACGCCGACGAGGCCGCGGGAGCGGTCGCCGGCGCGCTCGGCGCCTACAAGGTGATCTTCCTGACCGACGTCCCGGGATGGCTGCGCGATCCCGCCGACCCCGACAGCCTGATCGCACAGGCCAGCACCGAGCAGGTGTGCGGCGCGCTCGAGCGACTGGAGGGGGGGATGCGTCCGAAGCTGCAGGCCTGCGTGGACGCGATCGCGGCCGGCGTCAGCGCTGCGCACATCCTCGACGGGCGGGTGGCCCATTCGCTGCTGCTCGAGCTGTTCACAGACGCCGGCGTCGGCACGAAGATCGAGGCCGGCTCGTGAGCAGCTCGACCGACGTCGCCGGCCTGGCCGCGCTGCAGGCGCTCGAGCGCGCCCACGTGATCCCCTCCTACGCCCGCCAGCCGGTCGAGTTCGTGCGCGGCGAAGGTGCCCTGCTGTTCGATGACGCCGGCCGCGAGTACCTCGACTTCCTGTGCGGCATCTCGGTGACGAACATCGGCCACTGCCATCCCGCCGTGGTGGCCGCCATTCGCGAGCAGGCGGGGCGGCTGATGCACGTCTCCAACCTGTTCTACACCGAGCCCGCGATGCGTCTGGCGGAGCAGCTCACCGAGTCGAGCCTCGGCGGCAAGGTGTTCTTCTGCAACTCCGGCGCCGAGGCCAGCGAGGCGGCGCTCAAGCTCGCCCGCAAGGCCCGTCCGGCGGGCGAGGTCGTGGTCGTGCATGGAGCCTTCCACGGCCGCACCTACGGCGCGCTGTCGGCCACGCCGCAGGAGTCCAAGCAGGCGCCCTTCGCCCCGCTCGTGCCGGGCTTTCGCGCGGTCGCGCCGAGCCCCGAGGCGATCGTCGCCGCGGTCGACCCGAACACCGCGGCGGTGATGCTCGAGCCGATCCAGGGCGAGAGCGGGGTGCACGTGCTCTCCGACGAGACGCTGCGCGTCGCGCGCGCCGCCTGCGACGAGCACGGCGCCGCCCTTATCTTCGACGAGGTCCAGTGCGGCATGGGCCGCACCGGAACGCTGTGGGCGTACGAGCAGACCGGCGTCGTGCCCGACGCGCTCACAACCGCGAAGGCGCTCGGGGGCGGGCTGCCGATCGGCGCGCTCGTGACCGGCTCACGCCTGGCGGACGTGCTCCAGCCCGGGGATCACGGCTCGACCTTCGCCGGCGGGCCGGTCGTCGCGGCGGCGGCGTTGGCGGCGCTGGCCGTCACACGCGAGAGCGCCCTGCTCGCCCGCGTGCGCGAGCTCGGCGGGCGTCTGCGGGCCGGGCTCGAACGCCTCGCCCACGTGCGCGCGGTGCGCGGGCGCGGGCTGATGCTCGCGTGCGAGCTCGATCTCTCCGCACCAGATGTCGTGCGGCGCGCGCTCACCGAGCAGCGACTGATCCTCAACGCCACCGGTCCCACGACCGTGCGGCTGCTGCCGCCGCTGATCGTCGGCGAGGCCGAGATCGACCTGGGACTGGCGCGGCTCGCGGCCGCGATCGGGGATTGACATGACCCGACGCATGCTGCCCGACGGCTTCGAGCTCGACGATGACCCCGAGCGGGTCGACGTCGACGCCGTGCACGCGTTCATCAGCGAAGAGTCCTATTGGGGCCGCGGTCGTCCGCGCGAGCTGGTGCAGCGGGCGATCCGCGGCTCCGCCCGGGTGGTCGGCCTCTACCGCGAGGGCGCCCAGGTCGGCTTTGCCCGCGTCGCCTCAGACGAAGCGATCGTCGCCTACCTCGCCGACGTATATGTGCTCGAGCCCCACCGCGGGCGCGGCCTCGGGCTGGAGCTCGTGCGCGAGCTGGTCGACAACGGTCCCCACGCCAAGCTCACCTGGCTGCTGCACACCGACGGAGCAGACGGCCTCTACGCCAAGCTCGGCTTTCGCGGCCAGTCGGTGTATCCGCTGATGGAGCGCCGGCGTGCGAAGGTCGCGGGAGAAGCACCCTATGACGACGAACGCTGACGTGACCGCGGCCGCTTCAGTAGCCTGCGCGGCGCCATGAGCCCGCCAACCGACGAGCGCGGCTTTCCGCCGCGGACCGCCTCCTACGAGGCCGACCCCGAGCAGGTCGCACGCGTGCTGCTGCTGTACTCCGGCGGCCTCGACACGAGCGTGATGCTGAAGTGGATCCAGGACCGCTATCACGCCGAGGTGGTCTGCCTGACGGTCAACCTCGGCCAGCCCGGCGAGGACTACGCGGTGATTCGCGAGAAGGCCCTGCGCCTGGGCGCGCTCGAGTGCCACGTGATCGACGCGCGCGAGCAGTTCGCGCATGACTACATCGTCCCCGCGATCAAGGCCAACGCGCTGTATGGCGGCGGCTATCCGCTGTTCACCGCGCTGGGCCGGCCGCTGATCGCCAAGCTCGCCGTCGAACAGGCTCGCCGCAGCGGCTGTGACACGATCGCCCACGGCTGCACGGGCAAGGGCAACGACCAGGTCCGCATCGAGGCCACCGTCGCGACGCTCGCACCCGAGCTGCGCACGATCGCGCCGGTGCGCTCCTGGCAGATGGGCCGCGAGGAGGAGCTCGCGTACGCGCGCGAGCACGGGATCCCGGTCAAGTCCAACCCCGGCACCGCGATCGAGGGGCAGGCGCCCTACTCGATCGACGACAACCTCTGGGGGCGCTCCTCCGAGGGCCGTTGGATCGAGGATCTCGACCACGCCCCCGAGGACGACGTGTTTGCGCTCGTCACGCGGCCGGAGCTCGCGCCCGACGAGGCCGAGACCGTCGAGGTCGAGCTCGAGCGCGGCGTGCCCGTCGCCCTGAACGGCGAGCGCCTGGAGCTGGTCGAGCTGCTCGAACGCGCCGGCGAGCTGGGAGCCAAGCACGGTGTCGGCATCGTCGATCATCTCGAGGACCGCATCGTCGGGCTGAAGGTGCGCGACATCTACGAGGCGCCGGCCGCCGCGATCCTGCTGACCGCTCACCAGGAGCTCGAGAAGCTGACCGGCACGATCCATCAGAACCAGTTCAAGCCCGGACTCGACCGCCAATGGGCCTACCTCGTGTACGCCGGGCTGTGGTGGGAGCCGTTGCGCGACGATCTCGACGCCTACATGGATCGCGCCAACGAGCAGGTCAGCGGGACCATCGGGCTGAAGCTCTACAAGGGCAGCGTACGCGTGGTCACGCGGTCCTCGCAGAACGCCGTATACGACGCCAGCCTCGCGAGCTTCGCCGCCTCCGGCGGGCTGTTCTCGCAGACCGCCTCCCCGGGCTTCATCGAGCTGTTCTCGCTGCAGTCGCGCATGGCCTGGCGACTGCGCGAACGACCCCAGCCGCGCTGATCAGGGGCCGTCTGAGCGACCCTGAGCGGGCGACGTCGTGTCCGGCGCGAGACGTACGCTCACGCTGTGGTCGCCGAAGAATCCGAGACGCCCGCAGGCGGGCCGCCGCCGCGCAGCAAGCGCGATCTGCTGGCCGAGCGCCGCGCCCGGCGCGCCGCCGAGTCGGGCGACAGCGGTCTGCTGCGCCGCGCCGAGGCGGCCGAGGCCACCGTCAAGACACTCGAGACCCATCTCGCGAGCCTGCAGCAGCGCCTGCTCGAGACCGAGCAGGCGGCGCGCCGCGGCGCCGAGCGCCTGGCCGAGCGGGAGCTGCAGCTGCGGCGGGTCAAGCAACAGGAGTACGCCGAGCAGCAGCTGCGTATCGAGGCCGAGCAGGCGCTCGAGGACGCCAACCGGCGGATCGCCGGGATCGACGGCCACGGCCGCGCCCTGAACGAGCTGCAGCAGCGCGTGGCCGAGCTGGAGCGTCGCTCGATCGCGCTCGAGCGGGCCTTCGACCAGGAGCGCCGCGCACGCGAGCGCAGCGAACAGGCGCTCGAGCAGATGCGCCGCAGTCACGCCGCGATCGCCCAAACGCTCGGCGAGCTGCGCACGCTCGCCGCGAGCCTGCGCACGCTGGCGCAACGCGACGCCACCGGCCAGGCAACGGCCAGCTCCGCCTCCTCTTCGCCGCCGGCGCCGGCACGCCCGCGTCTGGCGCCACCGGCGCCGGAGCCTGGTGCGCCACACAGCGCGTCGAGCGCGCCGCTTGGCTCGGAGCCGGCGGCCGCGGAGGTGGCCCGCCGTGAAGACCTGGCCGAGGCGCTCGCCGTCGCCGTCGAGCGCCTGCGCGCGCGCGCCGAGTCCGAGGCCGAGACCGGCGGCGTGGCTGACAAGCAAGCGGCTGCATCCGGGCCCAGCGGCACCGCGCCCGCGCCCGCGCCCGCTGCGCCGGTGCAGCCAGGCCGACCCGCCACGCACGCCCTGCCATCAAGCGACTCGAGCCCGCGGGCCGTCGTGCGCGCCAAGTGGCCGCCCGCGCACAAGCACAGCATGTCGCTGATCGGCCGCTGGCGCGCTGCCCGCAAACACCGGCGTCAACGTCGCCAGGAGGAGCGGCGCGCCTAGCCGGGCGCGCCTAAGATCGAGTCGTGAGCGCCCCCTCCTGCGCACACCTGCACGTGCACTCCGAGTACTCGCTGCTCGACGGCGCCTGCAAGATCGAGGCGCTCGCCGCGCGGGCCGCCGAGTTCGGCCAGCCGGCGCTCGCGCTCACCGACCATGGCGTCATGAACGGGGCAGTCGAGCTGCACAAGGCGTGCGCCGCCCACAACGTCAAGCCGATCGTGGGCTGCGAGATCTATCTGATCGACGACGAGCGCGCCGCCGCGAGCCCGGGCGCACGGGCCGAGCGCAACCATCTGACGCTGCTCGCAGCCGACGACGCCGGCTATCGCAACCTGGTCAAGCTCTCGTCCGCGGGGTTCCTCGAGGGCCTGCAGCGCGGCAAGCCAACGGTCAACCTCGCGCAGCTGGAGCGCCACTCGCAGGGGGTGATCGCTCTGACGGGCTGCCTGGCCTCGCGCTTCTGCCAGCGCCTGCTCGAAGACCGCGGCCGCGACGCCAGCGCCCACGCCGATGACCTGCAGCGGATCTTCGGTGCCGAGAACGTCTACTTCGAGGTCCAGAAGAACGGGCTCGCGGCCCAGGAGAAGGCCAACGAGGGGATCGTGCGGATCGCCCGCGAACGGGGCGGCAGCCTGGTCGGCACCGGCGACGTTCATTACCTGCGACGCGAGGACTACGAGCACCACACCGCGCTGCTGTGCGTACAGACCAAGAGCACGCTGGCCGCGCCGAAGCTGACGTTCGACACGAACGAGTTCTACCTGCGCGACAGCGAGGAGATGGCCAGAGCGTTCGCCGCATGGCCGGAGGCGATCGCCAACACGCTCGAGATCGCCGAGCGCTGCTCGGTCGAGCTCGAGCTCGGCAAGCAGCTGATCCCGAGCTTCCCCACGCCCGACGGCGGCAGCGAGCGCGAGTACCTGCGCGCCCGCGTCGAGGACGGCTTGCGGCTGCGCTACGGCGACCCGGCTCCCGCGCACGCCCGCCAGCGCGTGGACATGGAGCTCGATGTGATCGACCGCATGGGCTTCAACGCCTACTTCCTGATCGTCTGGGACTTCGTCAAGTACGCCAAGGAGCACGGCATCGCGGTCGGCCCCGGACGCGGCTCGGCCGCCGGCTCGATCGTCTCCTACTGCCTGGCGATCACCGACGTCGATCCGCTCTCCTACGACCTGCTGTTCGAGCGCTTCCTGAACCCCGAGCGCGTATCGATGCCTGACATCGACATCGACTTCTCGGTGCGCGGGCGCGAGCAGGTGATGCGCTACGTCACCGACAAGTACGGACGCGAGTCGGTCGCGCAGATCGTCACCTTCGGCAAGATGTTCCCGCGCGCCGCCACCCGCGACGCCGCGCGCGTGCTCGGCTTCGACTACGGCGTCGGCGATCGCCTCGCGAAGCTGATTCCCGACCCGATCATGGGCCGCGCCCCATCGTTCGAGGACTGCCTGAAAGCGGGCGAACCGCTGCGCAAGGCCTACGACGAGGAGCCCGACGCGCGCCGCATCGTCGATGTCGCCAAGGGCCTCGAGGGGATCGTGCGCAACTCCTCGATCCACGCCGCCGCGGTGGTGATCGCCGATCGTCCGCTGACCGACATCGTGCCGCTGCAGCTCGCCGACGCCGGCGGCGACGGCGAAGGCGAGCGCTCATATCGCACCGTCACCCAGTTCTCGATGAAACCGATCGAGGAGATCGGCCTGCTCAAGATGGACTTCCTCGGCCTGCGCAACCTCGACGTGATCGAGGACGCGCTCGACATCATCGAGCGCTCGAGCGGCGCCCGTCCCGACATGACGACGCTGCCACTCGACGATCCGCGCACCTACGAGATGCTCGCCCGCGGAGACTCGACCGGCGTGTTCCAGTTCGAGTCCGAGGGCATGCGCGAAGCGCTCAAGAAAGTCCAGCCCGACGAGTTCAACGACCTCGTCGCGCTGAACGCGCTCTACCGGCCCGGCGCGATGGACCAGATTCCCGTTTACTCGAAAGGCAAGCACAACCCGCAGGCGATCTCGTATCCCGACGAGCGCCTGCGCCCGATCCTCGAGTCCTCCAAGGGCGTGATCCTCTACCAGGAGCAGGCCATGCAGATCGCCAAGGAGCTGGCGGGCTTCTCCGGGGCAAAGGCCGACGATCTGCGCAAGGCGATCGGCAAGAAGAACCGCGCGGCGATGGCCGCGCTCAAGCCCGAGTTCGTCGAGGGCTGTCGTGCGTCGGGCACGAGCACAGCGGTGATCGAGTTCCTGTGGCAGACCAATGAAAAGTCGGCCGACTACTCGTTCAACAAGTCCCACGCCGCCTGCTACGGGCTGATCGCATACCGCACCGCGTGGCTGAAGGCCAACTACCCGGCCGAGTACATGGCGGCGCTGATCTCGTCGGTGATGTCGACCAAGGACAAGGTGCCGTTCTTCGTCGCCCGCTGCGAGGAGATGGGGATCGCGATCCTGCCACCCGACGTCAACACCTCCGATCACGAGTTCACGGTCGTGCACGGCAACATCCGCTTCGGACTCGATGCGGTCAAGGGCGTCGGCTACCAGGCCGTCGAGGCGATCAAGCGTGCGCGCGAGCAGGACGGCGAATTCACCTCGCTGTGGGACTTCTGCGAGCGCGTTGACTCGCGCTCCGTCAACAAGAAAGCGATCGAGGCGCTGATCAAGTGTGGCGCGCTCGGGTCGACCGGCGCGAGCCGCAAGGGCATGCTCGAGGTGCTCGAGAAAGCGCAGGCGGCCGGCCAGCAGAAGCAGCAGGACGAGCTGACCGGGCAGGGCTCGATCTTCGATGAGCTCCAAGCAGACGACGCCGGCGCCGCGGCTGGCGCGGGGGCCGCCGCGACCGGCGCCGGCGGTTTCGCCGGCCCGGTGCGCCCGCCGATCCCGACCGACGAGTTCGAGCAGCGCGAGCTGCTGGCCAAGGAGAAGGAGGCGATCGGCCTGTTCGTGTCGGCTCATCCGTTGAAGCCGCTGCGCGACGCGCTGCGCGCGCGCGTGGACTGTCCGATCGCAGCGCTCTCGGGCCGTCGCGACAAGGACTGGGCGACGGTCGGCGGCATCATCACCGAGGCCAAGCGCATCCCCACGCGCAGCGGCGATCACATGATGTTCGCGGTGCTCGACGATCTCGAGGGATCGGTCGAGATGCTCGTGTTCGGCAAGGCCCTGTCAGAGCACGAAACGGCGCTCGGCGTCGACGAGGTCGTGATCGTGAAGGGACGCGTGGACCACAAGGAAGCCGGCAAGACCTGCCTGATCGTGCAGGGCGTCGAGGCCTTCGCGCCCACGCCCGAGGAGATCGAGCAGGCCAGCTCGCAGGCGCGCGCGGCCGCGCAAACCGCCGCAGCGCAGGCGCAGCCCGTATATCTGCGCGTCTGCGCCGAGAGCCTCTCTGCGGGCGCGTTCGAGGAGCTCAAGCAGACGATCGAGGACTACGCCGGTCCTGCCGACGTCTTCATCGAGATCGGCGGCGCCGGCGGCGCGCGCCGCATGCGCCTGGGCGACGCTTATCGAGTGCAGAACACGCCCACGGTTCGCGCCGAGCTCGAGCGGGCACTCAAGCAGGCCAGCCCCGAGCCGGCCGTGTCGCTCGCTCCGGCGGCCAGCGCCTGAACGGCGGCGAGCCATCGCCGAGCGCCGGCCACCGACTGGGCCCGGCTGCGCGGGCGCCGAGGCTGTCAGCCGCGTTTGCGGGCCGTCGCGCGCCTGCGCGCGGCCAGGCCGCGCTCGTGCCAGGTCATCGCGCGCTCGACTTCCGCGCGGCTCGGACCCTCGCGGTTCTCGCCGGGGGTCTCCAGCACGCAGGGCAGCCGCTGGACCCCGCGCGCGCTCATGAAGGCCGTGCAGCCGCCCTCGCCCAGCTCACCCGCGCCGATGTTGGCATGGCGGTCGCGATTGGAGCCGAGCGCAGCCTGGGAATCGTTCAGGTGAAGCGAGCGCACGCGCCCGCGCCCGAGCGCGCGCGTGCTCTGGCGCAGCACCGAGTCCATGCCGGCGGGCGTGCGTATGTCATAGCCCGAGGCCAGCAAGTGGCACGAGTCCAAGCACACCCCCAGTCGATCATCGTCGCTCGCTCGCTGGCCGGAGCTCGCTTGCAGCAGCTGTGCGAGCTCCTCGAACGAGCGCCCGAGCGTCCCGCCGGCGCCGGCCGTGTTCTCGAGATGCAGCTCGCATCCCTCGCTGTCCGCGAGCGCCTCGCCGATCACCTGGCCGGCCCGCTCGATCGCGCTGGCGACGTCGCCGGTCTTGGCCGAGCCCGGGTGCAGCACCACTCCCGCAGCGCCGATCGCGGCGCCGACGCGAAGCGACTGCGTCAGCGAGGCCAGCGATTTGGCACGAATATCGGGGTCGTCACTCGCGCAGTTGACCAGGTAGACGGCGTGAATCAGGACCGCGTCGATCGGGCTGGACGCCATCGCCTGCCGGAAGGCAGCCACGTCCTCGTCGCTGTAGGAGCTCGGGCGCCACATCCGCGGCGACTGGTTGAAGATCTGAATCGCCCGGCAGCCGCGCTCGACGCCCCGCTCGATCGCTTTCGGCAGGCCCCCGGCGGGCGAGACGTGAGCCCCGATCAGCACCTTGCCCGCACCTGCTCGCTGCTGCGGACGACGGCTAGCATGCGCGCATCCTATGAGGGTTCGGTTCGCTCCATCGCCGACCGGCGCGCTGCACATCGGCGGCGCTCGCACGGCGCTGTTCAACTGGCTGCTGGCGCGCCACGGCGCGGGCTCGCTCGTGCTGCGCATCGAGGACACCGATCGCGAGCGCTCGACACCCGCGAACGTCGCGCAGATCCTCGACGCGCTGCGCTGGCTCGAGCTCGACTGGGACGAGGGGCCGATCCTCCAGTCCGAGCGCGCCGAGCGCCACCGCGAAGCACTCGATGCGCTGCTCGCGAGCGGCCACGCCTATCGCTCCCACGCCGGCCCCGAGGAGGTCAAGCAGTTCAAGCTCCGCCACGGCGCCGACCGCGGCTTTCGCGGCGCGGAGCGTCCGGCCCATCCCGGCGAAGCGGCCCCCAAGTCCGCGCAGGGCGCGGTGCGCCTGCGCGTCCCCGACGAGGGTGCGACCGTCGTCCACGACGCCGTGCGCGGCGACACGCGCTTCGAGCACGTCCATCTCGACGATCCGGTGATCGCCCGCGCCGACGGCTCGCCGCTCTACAACTTCGCCGTCGCGATCGACGACCTCGACGCGGCGATCACGCACGTGGTGCGCGGCGAGGACCACCTGTCGAACACGCCCAAGCAGCTGCTCGTGATCGAAGCCGCGCGCGCGATCGGGCTGACCGACGACGGTCCGCTGCCGGTCTATGCCCACCTGCCGCTCCTGCACGGACCCGACGGCAAGAAGCTCTCGAAGCGACACGGCGCCGCGTCCGTGCAGGAGCTGCGCGACAGCGGCTACCTGCCCGAGGCCGTGCGCAACTACCTGGCGCTGCTCGGCTGGGGCTCCGGCGATGACCAGACCGTGTTGAGCACGCCCGAGCTGGTCGAGCGCTTCACGCTCGAGCGCGTCAGCCGCAACCCCGCGCGCTTCGATGAGGCCAAGCTGCGCTGGCTCAACGGCGTGCACCTGCGCGAGCTGGACGTGCCCGAGCTCGCACGCCGCCTGCGCGCGTATCTCGAGACCGCCGACCCGCCAGCCGCACAGGCGATCGATCGGCACACCGACGGCTCCGGCCCCGCTTCGCCTGACCCCGCGGAGCGCCTGCGCGACGCCGTCGCGATCAGCCGCGAGAAAATCCAGACGCTCGCGGACTTCTGGCCGCTGTCGGGATTCCTGTTCCACGAGCCAACGCTCGACCCGGCTGCGCGCGAGCGCTGGCTCGATCAGAAAGGCCGCGAGCTGCTCACCCAAGTGCGGACCGCGCTCGCCCAGCTCGACACGTTCGACGAGCCCGCGGTGGCGGGCGCCCTCGAAGCCCTCGTGGCGCGCCTCGCGGTCAAGCCGCGCGAGGTCTACCAGCCGCTGCGCGTCGCGATCGCGGGCGGCACGATCTCTCCCGGGATCTTCGAGAGCGTCGCGCTGCTCGGCCGAGAGCAGACACTGAGCCGCATCGACCGTGCGCTGGCCGCCTGAGAGCGAGCGCGCTCGGGCAGCACGCCCACGGCGCGCGCCCGTGCCGGCGCCCGAATCGGGCCGACTGATCCGAGCGCGGTCGCCGCTGCGCCCTCAACCATTGCTCGATCGCTGCCGATAGGACCACCAACGATGCAGGTGACAGCGAAGAAGACGCGGCGCGCGCCACGGAAGGCCGCGCCCGCAGGCGCGGAGCGTCGCGAGCGCAACGGATCTGGACCGGCCGCCGCGAGCGCCGCCGGCGCCCGCGCTGCAATCGCGCCCGTTGCGAGCGCTGCGCAGACGCCTGCCGGGACCGCGGCCGCGGCCTCGCCGAACCGGCAAGTCGAGGGTCACGGCAGACGCCTGACCAACGCCTTCGAAGCGCTCGAGGCGTTCCCGGCCCTGGCCGAGTCGCGCGACAGGCTCTTGACCGTCGTCGGGCGGGAGAACGTCGCGACCGCGGACGTCGTCAGCGCCGTCGAGTCCGACGTCGCTCTGATCATCGCGGTGCTGCGCTTCGCCAACCAGGTACAGGGCAAACGCGGCCGGGTCGACACGGCCGTGGCCGCCGTCGAGCTGCTCAGCGAGCAGACCGTGCAGGCGCTCGTCGCACAGCTGCGCACCTTTGACTTCTTCGAGCGCTCGAGCGTCTGGGACGCGGCTCCCGAGCGCTTTCGGCTGCACGCGCTCGCCACCCAGCACGCCGCCGACCGACTGGCCGCCGAGGTCGGCTATGAGCATCGCGACCGCCTCACCGTGACCAGCCTGCTGCACGACGTCGGCAAGCTCGTGCTGATGCTCGCCTACCCGGGCTACCCGTCGCAGGTGCATCGCGGCGCCCGGACTCCCGAGGAACGCATCCATCAGGAGCGCCGGGAGCTCGGCGTCGATCATGCGCTGGTCGGCGGCGTCCTGATCCGCCGCTGGGGGCTGCCCGGCAGCATCGCCACCGTGATCGAGCGCCACCACAACCTCGATGTGGAAGGCGAGGTCGCCTTCGTGCGCCTGGCCGACATGCTCGCCCACTACGAGCAGGGCTCGGCCGTCTCACCCCAGCAGATGCTGCAGACCGCGCGCACGATCGGGCTCGGACCGGAAGACCTGCGCCGCGTCATGTACGAGCTGCCGAGCGCCGGCGGTCAGCGCCAGCGCCACGTCGACCCCTGCCCGCTGTCGGCACGCGAGCTCGGCGTCCTGCAACGGCTCGCCGAAGGCAAGGTCTACAAGCAGATCGCCCATGAGCTGACGCTCTCGACGAGCACCGTGCGCACGCACCTGCACAACATCTACGGCAAGCTCGGCGCCGTCGATCGCGCCCAGGCCGTCCTGATCGCGACCGAGCGGGGCTGGCTCTGAGGCGGGTCCTGGGCCGCGCAAGAGCGATCCTCGCTTCGCCCGCGCGCAGCCCAAGGCCCGCCTGAGGGCCGGGCCCGACGGCCGCACCTCCGCCGGCTCGCGTAGCATCGCCCGCGAGCGCAGATGATCTCGATCACCACGAAGTCCCCGTACGCCGTGCTCGCGCTCGCCGAGCTGGGTCGCAGCGGGGGCACCGAGGAGCCGGTGCCGATCGGCGAGCTGGCGCGCCGGCGCGAGGTCCCGGTCCAGTTCCTCGAGCAGCTGTTCGCCGTGCTGCGCCGCGCCGGCGTGATCAGCTCCCAGCGCGGCGTCAAGGGCGGCTACCGCTTCGCCCGGCCGCCTGAGACGGTCACCGTGCTCGAGGTCGTCGAGCTGCTCGACGGCCCGCTCGGCCGGGACTCCGAGGGCGTCTTCGCCGACGCCGCCGCCGCCGCCCGCCGCGTTCTCGCCCAGACCTCGATCGCCGACGTGATCGAGCGCGAGATCCGCGAGGCTGGGGCGAGCATGTACCACATCTGATGCGGGCGGCTCTCTAGAGCCGAATCTGGCTCTGGCAAGGCAATCATCGTCGCCCTGAGTCCCCCTGAATCACCTCGGATCGTGGCGCGACTGGCGCGCAGACTGGCGCGCACCC
>DATJOF010000046.1:0-3958 GCA_035507415.1 Solirubrobacteraceae bacterium | reverse complement strand
GAAGTCGCGGCCCTCGACGCCGGCGCCCTCGATCCCGAGCTGCGCGAGCGTGTCTGCCGTGGCGAGCCACTGGCCGGGCGCCTGTGTGGGCTCCCCTGTCGGGGAGAGGTAGTAGTCGCCGCGCTCGGGCTCGATCGTCTTTGACTCGAGGTAGCGGGCGTAGCCGCCACCTTTGGAGGCGCCGATGCTGGCTGCGGTCATCACAACGGCTACTGACCCCGATGCGCTCAGACCGGCCAACGAATTACATGGTGCGGACACAGCGCCCGCACAGCTGTGCATCTAGTCTGTCCTGAGTGCGAAGCTGCTCGACGCCGGATGGTGGGCGTCGAGCAAAGCGCTCAAGGTGGTGTCGCTCTCAGCTTGCTGAGAGCCGTGCCTGGGCTGTTTGCTTTGGCGTCCGGCTGGCCGGTTTAGGTCCGGGCCGGCGGTGGGCTGACTCTTAGTCTGTTTGTCGGCGGAGTGTCTGACCTAGGCCGTTGTGTCGCCCACCGCCGTCCGGGATCACCGGCGTGACTTGATAGGAGCGTGGCAACCGCCCCCACTCAGAACTGTCCGCCGGAGGTCCGATCAAACGAACCCCGGTTGAAAGGACACGCTGAATGATCGTGATCGGAGCGGATACCCACAAGAGCACCCACGCTCTCGCGGCCGTCGACGCGGGCACGGGCGAGGTTCGCGGCGAACGAGAGATCACCGCGGATGACGAAGGGCACCGCAAGGCCCTGATCTGGGCGCATGAGATCGACCCTGATGTGGTCTGGGCGCTGGAGGACTGCCGGCACGTCTCCCATCACCTCGAGCGGGCACTCGTGAGAAGCGGCGAGCGAGTGTTGCGAGTCGCGCCGCGGCTGATGGGGCAGACCCGGCGAGGCGAGCGCGAGGCCGGCAAGTCCGACCAGATCGACGCCAGAGCAGTCTCACGAGCGGTCCTGCGGGAGGGCGTGGAGAAGTTCCCCGGCGCACACCTCGATGAGCGCGCGATGGAGATCCGGCTGCTGTGCGATCACCGCGAAGACCAGGTCGCGGAGATCAACCGGCTCACCAACCGGCTGCGGTGGAACCTCGTGATCCTCGACCCCGCTTTGGAGGCGAGCATCCCGCCGCGCAAGATGGACTTCGCCGGCCAGCTCGACAGGGTCGCGCGGCGGCTGCGCGGCATGGAGCCCTCTGCGCGGGTGCGGATCTCGAAAGAGCAAGTGCGGAAGATCCGCGAGCTCTCACGCCAGGCCCGCGAGCTCAAGCGCGAGCTGGACATCCTCATCGCCGCCTATCGGCCGGAGTTGCTCGCCGAGCTCGGCTGCAGCACGATCACCGCCGCGATCCTGATCGGGCAGACCGCGGGCGCCGAGCGGTTCCCGACCGACGCGCACTTCGCGAGGATGGCGGGCGTCGCTCCGATCCCCGCATCCTCTGGCAAACAAGAACGCCACCGGCTGCACCGCGGCGGCAACCGACGCCTTAACCGCGCGCTGCACGTCATCGCGATCACGCGCGGACGCTGGGACCCCGCCACCAAGGCATACCTCCAACGCAAGGAAGCCGAGGGCAAGACACGACTGGAGGCCCTCCGGTGCCTCAAGCGCCAGCTCGCACGCCACTTCCATCGGCTGCTGCTCAAACCACCAGCAACTGCCACGCCACGCACGGCGATCACGGCCTGTTCCGCGATCGCCGTGCCGTGCCCGACGTAGTTCAGGCAAGCCTGTGAGCCGGCTATTGGCCGACGCTGACCTCGATTGCCTTGACGATGAGCATGACGACGGCGAGCACGAGGTAGCCGCGCAGCGCGTACATGCCGACGATGCGGGTGCGCGACCACACGGGCCGCTCAAGCAGCTCCAGCTGGGGCATCGTCCAGTCCTCGCGTGGGACGCTCTCGGTCTGCGCCGCGCCATTGCCGCGCCGCTGTCCCGTGCGGGTGTAGATGCCGGCGGCAGCGAGGGCAAGGGCGAGGGCGGCGAACAGGGCCTCGGCGAGCAGCGTCACGTCCACCTGCGGGAACAGGGTGGTCGCGGTGAGGATCGCCGAGAGCACGATGAGCACGCCGACGATCAGCGCGGCGAGGGCGTTCAGCCAGCCGGGGTTCGTCCACGGGCCGAGGACCGCCTTGTCGTTGCAGAGCAGGACGAGGAACACGGTCGCGCTCGGGAGTAGTACCCCGGCGAGGGCCTGTACGGCGGTCGTCATCGTGCCGAGCGGGGCGCCGGGGATTAGCACGATCGCGGCGGCGAGCGCGACGAGGCCGGCGAAGCTGCCGTGGAAGGCGCGTGCCTCGCGTGCGCTGTGGTGCAGCGAGTGACGGCGACCGAACACGTCTCCGAAGGCGTAGGAGCTCGCGAGCGTGACGGCGGCGGCGCCGATGATCGAGGCGTTCAGCAGCGCGAGCGCGAACATATCGCCGGCCGCAGGGCCGAGATGCCGGGCGAGACCGGTGGCGACAGCCCCAGCGTCGGTGAACTGTCCGTGCAGCGGCGACCCCGAGAACGCGAACGCACATGCGATCAGCAGCGCACCTGCCCCGAGGATCACGACGAAAGAGCCGATGATCGTGTCGGCGCGCTCGTAGTTGATCCACTTCGGCGTGATGCGCTTGTCGATCACGTTTGACTGCTGAAAGAACAACTGCCACGGAGCGACGGTCGTCCCGACGATGGCGATTATGAGCAGCATCGAGGTCGAGCCAAGCCCGCCCTGCACGCCGGGTATGAGCGTGTGGTCGATGATCGGTCCGGCGTGCGGGTGGCTCGCTATTACGAGCGGGATCGCGACGAAGTTCGTCGCGACGAACAGGTACATGAAGCGCTCCCAGCGGCGGAAGCTCCCCGTCGCGGTCATCGCCACCAGCGCCACGGCGGCGATCGGGACCGAGAGGTACTTGCTGACGCCGAGGTAGCCGAGGGCGAGGCTGACGCCGATGAACTCGGTCACGATCGTCAGGAAGTTCAGGATGAACAGGTCGCCGACCGAGAACGCGCCCCAGAACTTCCCAAACCGCTCGATGATCAGCCGCGCGTGCCCCACCCCTGTGACGGCGCCGAGACGCACGACCATCTCCTGATTGACGATCAGCACAGGGATCAGCAGCAGCAGCGCCCACAGCAAAGTGAGGCCGTAGTTCTGCCCTGCCTGCGCGTAGGTAGCGACACCCCCGGCGTCGTTGTCGCCGACCATAACGATCAGACCCGGTCCCATGATCGCCAGCAGCGCGAGCAGCCGGCGGCGGCGTCCGCGTGGCGGAGCGTGGTGGCTTCGGATAGTGCCAAGCGCGCCGTGAATATCGCCGACGTGCGCGGTGTCGAGGACCGTCCGGCGACCTGTGTTGGTGGTGGGGCGTGTGTTGTTCATCGTGACCTCCAAGGTTCACGTCAGAGTGAATGCGGGTGGGCGACGCGTCGCACCCACCGGGAGGTCACAGTCCTTGCGTCAGGACGTGCCGCCGAGGGTGCGAGCGCCGGATCTATGACTCGGGCCTGCGTCTGGATCAGGCATCGCTTCCTCGCTCGGTTTTGGGTTCATCTGGCAGTAAGACGGCAGCAGCAACGAGAACATCGGCGCAGCACGACGCGACCGTGCGCGTTCTGCCCGGCCGATGCGGTTCGCTTGGCGAACACCAAAGCGCGACAGCGGCTGGTGTCGAATGTTGTCCTTCGCTGGGGTGCGCCGGCCGCGTACGGCCGCGCGCGATGTGGTGGGCGTCACTACGCCACCTCCTTCACGGGCTGGTACTCCGGCCACCCGCGAGGTCAACGCTCGTGACTACACGAGAACGCTGCCGCAGGCGAACGCGGAGACGCAGCTACTTCGAGGTTCAGTGTCCATTGATCTCTCTTGATCTCCTTCGCGCCCAAGACGAGCGCATTCGCCTTACACGACCAAAGGTAGCACCCACAGACTCCATCCGGGGCGACGACAGGAATCTCGCAAAGTCCGCTAAAGATTTGACATAGGAGCAACG
>DATJOF010000045.1:0-135017 GCA_035507415.1 Solirubrobacteraceae bacterium | reverse complement strand
CCGCGACCTGACGCGCCGCAAGTCCGCGCTCGAGAACTCGACGCTTCCCGGCAAGCTCGCCGACTGCTCGGTCAAGGACCCGGCGCTCGCGGAGCTGTTCGTGGTCGAGGGCGACTCGGCCGGCGGCTCGGCCAAGCAGGGCCGCGACCGCAACACGCAGGCGGTCCTGCCGCTGCGCGGCAAGATCCTCAACGTCGAGAAGTCCCGCATCGACAAGGTGCTGCAGAACGTTGAGATCCAGGCTCTGATCACCGCGATCGGCACCGGCGTGCGCGACGAGTTCAACCTCGACAACGCCCGCTACCACAAGGTGATCCTGATGACCGACGCCGACGTCGACGGCGCCCACATCCGCACGCTCGCGCTGACGCTGCTGTTCCGCGAGATGCAGGAGCTGATCGAGGCCGGCTACGTCTACATCGCCAAGCCGCCGCTGTACAAGCTCAAGCAGGGCTCGCGCGAGCGCTACATCGAGAAGGACTCCGAGCTCGAAGAGGTGCTGCTCGCGGACAAGTGGGAGAAGATCCTGATCTTCGACCGCCACGGCACGCAGTTCAAGCTCACCGAGCCGCGCTGGCAGCGCTTCTCGCGGCTGCTCAAGCAGTACGAAGGCTGGGCGCTCTCGCTGCGCGGCCGCTACGGGCACGAGCTCGTGCAGTTCCTCGAGGAGTCCTCGCTGCTCGGCGAGCAGGTGACCAGCACCGACGGGGCGATCGCGCTGCTGTCCAGCAACGGGCGTGAGGCCGAGACGCACACAACCGAGATCCTCGGGCAGGACGCGAGCGAGATCCTCGTCAAGGCGATCGAGGCGAGCACGGGCTTCGCCCGCACCCATCGCATCAGCACCGCCCTGTTCGACTCGCCCGAGTACCGCCAGCTGGTGCGCGTGCACATGGAGCTGATCGAGCTCGCCGGCACGCCCGCGTTCGACGTTCGCCTCGGTGACGCGGCCGAGACGGCGGCCTCGTTCGAGGCGTTGCACGAGGCCGTGCTGAAGGTCTCCCGCAAGGGCGTCAACGTGCAGCGCTTCAAGGGACTCGGCGAGATGAACGCCGATCAGCTCGGCGAAACCACGATGTCGCCCTCGACGCGCGTGCTCGCCCAGGTGACGCTCGAGGACGCAGCCGCGGCCGACCGCATCTTCTCCAAGCTGATGGGCGATCAGGTCGAGCCGCGCCGCGAGTTCATCGAAGAGAACGCGCGGGCCGTCGCAAACCTCGATGTCTAGTGGCGAGCCCGGGGAGGTGATCCCACATCGCTAGCGCCGACGTCATAAGCGGAGGCAACATCGAACCGCGCGCCCTCGAGGAGGAGATGCGCACGGCCTATCTCGACTACGCGATGTCGGTGATCGTCGGACGCGCGCTGCCGGACGTGCGCGACGGCCTCAAGCCCGTCCACCGGCGTGTCCTCTACTCGATGAACGAGCTCGGCCTCAGCCCCGGGCGCCAGCACTCCAAGTGCGCCCTGATCGTGGGCGAGGTGATGGGCAAGTACCACCCGCACGGCGACGCCCCCATCTACGACACGCTCGTGCGCATGGCCCAGCCGTTCTCGATGCGCTACGAGCTCGTCGACGGCCAGGGCAACTTCGGCTCGATCGACGACGACCCGGCGGCCGCGATGCGCTACACGGAGGCCCGGCTCGCCCGCATCGCGACGGAGATGATGCGCGACCTCGACATGGACACGGTCGACTTCACGCCGAACTACGACGGCAAAAAGCAGGAACCGCTCGTCCTGCCATCGCGCTTCCCCAACCTGCTCGTCAACGGCTCCTCCGGCATCGCCGTGGGCATGGCGACGAACATCCCGCCGCACAACCTGCGCGAGGTGGTCAACGCCACGATCGCCTACATCGACGACCCCGACATCGAGCTCGATGGGCTGATGAAGCACATCAAGGGCCCAGACTTCCCGACGGGAGGAATCATCCTCGGGCGCGCCGGCATCAAGGACGCCTACGAGACCGGACGCGGACGCGTGCGCGTGCAGGCGCGAGCCCACGTCGAGCCGCTCAAGCAGGGCAAAGAGGCGATCGTCGTCACCGAGCTTCCCTTCATGGTCAAGAAGGGCGGCGAGGGAAACCTCGAAAAAAAGATCGCCGAGCTCGTCAAAGACGGGCGCATCTCCGAGATCGCCAACATCGAAGACCACTCCGACAAGCGCGGCATGCGCCTCGTGATCGAGCTCAAGCGCGACGCGATCCCCAAGGTCGTGCTCAACAAGCTCTACAAGCACACGGCGATGCAGGCGACCTTCGGCGTGAACATGGTGGCGCTCGTCGACGGCGTGCCGCGCACGCTCGACCTGCGAGCGGTCATCCACAACTACGTCGCCCACCAGCGCGAAGTGATCGTGCGGCGCACCAAGTACGAGCTCTCCGAGAAGGAAGCGCGCGCACACATCCTGCTCGGCCTGCTGACCGCGCTCGACAACCTCGACGCCATCATCGAACTGATCCGTGCCTCGCCCGACCGCAACGCCGCGCGCGAGCAGCTGATGGCAAGCTACGAGCTGTCCGCGATCCAGGCCAGTGCGATCCTCGACCTGCGTCTCTCGCAGCTGACCGCGCTCGAAGCAGACGCGATCAAACAGGAGCATGCCGACGTGCTCGAGCGCATCGGCGAGCTGCGCGCGATCCTCGGCGACGAGCAGCGCGTGTCCAGCGTGATCAAGGAGGAGCTCACCGAGATCGCGGAGCGCTTCGGGGACGAGCGGCGCACCGAAATCAGCCATTCCGAGGACGAGCTCGACATCGAGGACCTGATCGCCGACCAGCAGATGGTCATCACGATCACCCAGTCCGGCTACGTCAAGTCGCTGCCGCTCGCCACCTACCGCCAGCAGCAGCGCGGCGGGCGCGGTGTCACGGGCATGGACATGAAGGACGGCGACTTCATCGAGCACCTGTTCGTCTGCTCCTCGCACGACTTCCTGCTGTTCTTCTCCAACCGCGGCAAGGTCTACCGCTCCAAGGTCTACGAGCTGCCCGAGGCCTCACGCACCGCCAAGGGCCGGGCACTCGTGAACGTGCTGCCGCTGCGCGAGGGTGAGCGCATCCAGGCGGTCGTCTCCACACGCGACTTCACCGAGGCCAAGTACCTCGTGTTCGCCACCCAGGGTGGGGTCGTCAAGAAGACCGAGCTGTCCGCCTACAACACCCCGATCAAGGCCGACGGGATCATCGCGATCAACATCCGCGATGACGACGAGCTGCTCGCGGTCCGCGCCGTCGATCCCGACGACGAGATCATCATGGTCTCGCGCGCCGGCCTGGCCGTGCGCTTCGCCGAGTCCGACGCGCGCGCGATGGGTCGCGACACAACCGGCGTGCGCGGCATGGACGTCGGCTCCAGCGGCAAGGTGATCGCAATGGACGTCGCCCGCGACGACATGGACCTGCTCGTCGTCACCGACGGCGGCTACGGCAAGCGCAGCCAGATCAGCCAGTACCGCAAGACCAATCGCGGCGCCAAAGGCGTCAAGACGATCGGGCTCACCGACAAGAAGGGCGCGCTCGCCGGCGCCCTCGTCGTGCGCGAGCACCAGGAGCTCGTGTTCATCTCGGTCGGCGGCATGGTCCAGCGCACCTCCGTCGGCGGCATCTCACAACAGGGACGCGCCGCCACCGGCGTGCGCGTGATGAACCTCAAGGAAGACGACCTCGTCAGCGCCGTCGCGGTCGTCGTCGATACCGAGGCGAACGGCGGCTCGAATGGCGATCCGCCCGACGCCGCCAGAGACAACCACGACGGAGCAGAGGCCGAGTAGCCCCTGGCGCACGTCATCCGCTTCCGCTACTCTGGCCAGACCAGAGAAAGGAGGTGGTCCAAACGTCTAGTCACAGTTCTTGCGGGACCCTGGAGGTGACCGGCCGCTAGGTCGGACAGGCTGGACCGACCGAACCGGTAGACGCTCGCTTCGCGAGCGTCCCCGAACCGGTCAGCGAATCCAACCCGGGACACCCCGAGTCGGCCGCCGGATCTGGTCCCCCCGGCAGCTGTGATCGCCGCCTCGGCCTTTCCAGTCAGTCGTGATGCGAGGGGCGCCTTGTCGAGGGCGCCCCTCGTCTTTTAGGCAGCCTGCGGCAGGTATTGCAGCCAGGCCGTCGGAATCGTGGGTGAGGCCACGTGGATGAAGATCTCGGCTCTTGGGGTTCGCGGGGCGCGTCGTGGGTGCATTCCCGCCTGGCGCGGGAGCCGATCGCCCTTGCGGCGGTTGCAGGGCGCGCATGACGCGACGATGTTGTCCCAGCTCGAGGCTCCGCCCTTCGAGCGCGGCACCACGTGGTCCACGGTCAGGTTGGAGCGCGATCCGCAGTACTGGCATGTCCAGCCGTCCCGTGCGAACACCGCGCGCCTGGTGATCTTGCGCCGGTGCGCGTCTCGCGGCACGTTCACGTAGCTCACCAGCCTGATCACGACCGGCCGCGCGATCGTCGAGCTCTCCGAGTGCAGCTCCCAGCGGCCCCGCTCGAGCAGCTCCGCCTTGTCCTTCAGCAGCAGCACCACCGCGCGCCTGACTGAGCAGACGTTGATCGGCTCGTAGGTCGCGTTCAAGACGAGCACCCGCCCACTGTCACGCCCGTGCCGCCGGTGCTCTGGTGGCGGCACGGACCTGAGTACTACAGGTGGAACGCTGCTATCCATCGCTAGCGCCGCAGTGTACCGCTGAGTCGTCGCTATCGCCCCGGCCCACACGCGCGGTGGCGGCGTGGTAGTAGCCGAGCACGCGCACCTCTTCGCAGATCGCTCGCAGCCCGTCGAGCGCCTCCGCGACGGCCGCATCGCGGGGGCTGCCCTGCAGGTCGACGAAGAACATGTAGTGACCCATCCGCTCGCGCTTTGGTCGCGACTCGATTTTCGTCAGATTGATCGCCCGCCGGCTGAACTCATCCAGGCAGCGCACCAGCCAGCCCGGGCTGTCCGCGCCCGGGCCCCAGAAGACCAACGACGTCTTCCAGGGCTCGCGCTCGCGCTCTGGGCGCAGGACCGATGCGCCCAGCGCATCGCCATCGTCGTCGCGCGCCACCCAGGCAAATCGCGTTTCGTTGTCGTCACGGTCCTGAACCCCCTCGCGCACCACCACCCCGCCATAGATCTCCGCCGCCAGGACCGTTCCGAGCGCGGCTTCGTTGGGACGTCCCGCCTCGACGACCGCGCGCACCGCCTCGGCCGTCGAGCTCGCGGCCAACACGCGCGCCTGCGCAAGCTCTCCGCGCAGAAACCGCTCGCACTGGCCCGGAACCTGCGGATGCGTGCTCACCGTGTCGATCGCGGCGAGCTCGACCGGCTGCGCGGCGATCAGCGAGTGGCTGACGCTCAGCAGCTGCTCGCCGACGATCTGCAGGCTGGGCTGTAGGTCTTGGGCGAGCAGATCGAGCGTGACGCTCAACGACCCGTCGAGCGAGTTCTCGATCGGCACGATCGCCAGCTCCACCTCGCCGCGCCGCAACGCCAGGATCGCCTCGTAGATCGTCCGCACCGGCACCGGATCGACACTGTCCGCAAGCACGCCCGCCAATAGCGCCTCCTCGCTGAACGTGCCGGCCGGTCCGAGATATCCGACGCGCGGGCGCCGCCGCTCGCCGTCCGCCTCAGCCGGCGTGCTCGGCGACATCGCCCCGCTCTCCGCTTCCGGCGGGACTCAAGGCGAGGCGCACCGCCTCCTCCTCCTCCGGCGAGAGCTCCAGTTCGGCTTGCCCGCCCCGCACCTGCTTGCCGTACAGACGGGCCTGATCGCGATGGTGAATGCACGTCAGCACGATCCCCGAGCGCTCGTCGTCGAGCAGCGCAATCGACATCGACTGACGCCCGGAGAGCTCGTTGTAGGCGTCATAGCGCACCAGCGCGCGGTGCCCGATCGTTCCTCGCAGCGCCACCTCCACGCCTCCCAGGCGCCCATCCAGCCGCGCCGCCGCCTCTTCCACGTACGTCCGCAGCGCTTCAAACGCGCCCTGCATCTCGACCGCGTGAGTCACGACATCGCGCTCCCCGTGCTCTCCGAGCACCGCGCGCTGTTCGCGACGTACGCGCCGCAGCGCCAGCGCCAGCGCCACGCACGCCACGAGCGCCACCACCGCCGCGGCGGCGGCGGCAATCGCGATGATGCCCTGGGTGTCGGTGATCGTCGTGGCAGCGATCCTGATGGCCATCCCGCCACAAGTTAGCCGCTCGCGCCGCCATCACGAGCCGCAGCTCAGCGCAAGCTCCGCAGTCCTCGACGGGGCCCGGAGGCCACCCGACCGCGCCGTCGTCCCGAGCCGGGAGGCTTTCGGTGACGCGGGCTAGGACCCGAAGATCGCGAGATAGCTCGCCTTGTTGTTTTCGAGGTCGGTCTCCCCCGGCACCGGCAGGACGTTCACTTCGACCTTCGTTTCGACTCCCTGGGGCACGTTTGCGACCGGCACGTCGACGGTTTCCTTGCTCCCGGGCTGGATCGAGTTGATCGACCGCGTGGACTTGAACTGCTTGCCTTCGACGCCGACGATCACTTCGACCTTCACGTTCGTCTGTGCGCTTTCGCCCGAGTCTTCGACCGTCGCGGTGAATGTCGGCGTCGATCCGCCGGCCAGGTGGTTGACGGCCGGTTCGGCTTCCAACGTCGTTTCACCAACGCTCATTCCGATCAGCGCGCTGCCGTGCGTCCCCGGAGTCACCGGTCCGCTGCCCGACTGTCCCGTGAGCCGCGACTGCACCGTGCTCGCTTCCAGCCAGCCGACATTGGGCAGGAAGCGCGAGCCTGCCACCGTCTGGCCTCCCAGTCCGTTGCTCTTCAGCGTCTGCTCGATCAGCGGGGCAACCCGCTGCGAGTAGACCACGTCGGAGGCCAGGAAGTTCTCCATGTCGCCGGCTATCAGCGTGCTCGCCTGCTGAGCCTGGTTGCCCGACGCCATGCGCATCTGGCTCGCGATCTTGGCCACGCCTTCGGCGCGCAGATCCAGCGCCAGCAGCAGGTAGCGCTGCGCCCCTTCCATCGCTGAGGGCACGTTCAGCGATTTCGCCCTCGCCGCCAGGTGTTCGGATTCGACGTGCAGTTCGTCGAGCTGCTGCGCCACGTCGAGCGCCGACTTCGTGCCCGCTCCCGACAGCGCCGTGAAGAACGGCGTCGCCACCTTCTGGTCGGATTCTTCGACGATCTGATTGACGTCGTGGCCGTAGTTCTTCAGGGCGTCGCTCTGCTGGCTTTTGACGATCGCGCTGATGATCAGCACGATCGCGATCACGAGCACCACTCCGACCCCCGCCGCGATGCGGCGGCGCACGACCACGGCGTGCCGATCCTGCCCTGCTGCGCTGTCTGCGCCCTGTGGGCGGCGCGGCTGAGGCCGCCGCGGTGAACGCGGCGCCCGAGCTGCCGGACGAGGTGCGGTGTCCTCGCCGTCGTCGAAGAACGACAAAAGCTAATCGCTCCTTTGCAGGGACTTATCTGAGAAACTCAAGTATGACCCCCGGGGCAGTCGCTCGTGGTGTGCGACTCTGGGATATGCAACTTCTCGCTCAAATGTCCTTCTCCTGCCAGTTCGTGCAGGAGTCGCGCCTGCGGACGGCGAACGCGCCACCCGGTGGACTCCATCGAGACAGTCGTGGCGCCGGCCCACGCGCGCGCCCGCGCGCGTGCGCCGTCAACCGCGGAAGGCGACGTCGAGACCGGCTTGGGCGCGGCCGGGGAGGGCGCGCCCGAGAGGCTGCCCACCGGGGAGGCCCAGGCGCCTGTCTGGCAAGACGAGCTCCTGCATGACCAGTCCGTGCTCGTGCGCGACCAGTCGATCGAGTCGGACGGCCTCATCGAGGCTCGGCGGGTCACGCCCGCAGAAGCGAACGCCCCCGGGGCCCTGGTCCACGATCGCTACCGCCTGTGCGAGCGTCTCGGCGCCGGCGGCTTCGGGATCGTCTGGCGTGCCGAAGACCAGCTGCTGCGGCGCGAGGTCGCGCTCAAGCGAATTCCCCTCGCGCCCGGGTGTCCGGTGCCGCCGGGCCGCGAGCTCGGGCTCGGCGAGCGCGCAGGGCGCGAGGCGCTCGCCGCTGCGCGCCTCGCCCACCCGGCGATCGTCGCGCTATATGAGGCCTACACCGACGACGACGCCGTCTATCTGATCTCGGAGCTCGTTCACGGACGGACGCTCGCCCAGCTGATCACCGCACGCGAGCTCGACGACCGGCAGATCCTCGAAATCGGCATAGCGCTCACCGCGGCCCTCGGCCACGCCCACGAGCGCGGTGTCATCCACCGCGACGTCAAGCCCCAGAACGTGCTGATTCCCGACGCCCCGGGCGAGCACGACACGCCCGCCAAGCTCACCGACTTCGGCGGCGCGCGCCTGTCGGGCGAAGACGCCCTCACGCGTCCCGGAGAGACGATCGGCACGCTCGCCTACATGGCTCCCGAGCAGAGCGAAGGACGCGTCGTCGGGACCCCCGCTGACGTCTACTCGCTCGCGCTCGTGCTGTACGAGGCGCTGACCGGCGCCAACCCCGTCCGCGCCGCGACGCCCGCCGCCACCGCGCGGCGCATCGGGCGTCAGCTGCCCGCGTTGCGCACCTGCCGCTGCGACCTTCCCGCTGTGCTCGCGGACACGCTCGACGCCGCCCTGCGCCCGGATCCCGGCGAACGTGCCACGCTGCCGCAGCTTCGCAGCGCGCTCGAGCAGGGCGGCGCGGCGGGCCAGACCACGTCCGCGACCCGTGTTGCGAGGGACCTTGGCTCGGCAAGCTCGCGGCTCGTGCGCCAGCCGGTCGAGGACTCGGTCCCCGGCGCGATGCCGTTCATGGACGCGAACGCCCACGCGAGGGCCGTGCTTGGCGGGGTGGCCGCCCCGACGGGCGACGTCGCAGCTCGCGCCCGCGCCGTCGGGGCACCATCCGGCGGGGCCAGGGCTCGCGCCGGCGGGGACGTTGCTCCCGCCGGCGCGCCGAATCCGGGGACCGCGCCGGGCGAAGCTGAGCCGGCCGATGGGCGCTCGCGGCTGGTCGAGCGCCTCGCTGCGCCGCGCATACTGTGGGTGGGCTGCGCGCTGGCGCTGATCGTCTGGCAGGCTGCGCGGGGGCGTCCCGGGCTGGCGCTCGTGTTCCTCGCCCTCGCCGCGCCCCTGCCGCTGTTCGGTCGCCGCCCGGGCGCAGGCCCGCTCCTCGCGGCGCTCGCCCCGGTGCTCGGCCTCGTCGGCCTCGCCGGCGCTTATCCGGCACTGGCCGGCCAGGCGCAACGAGCCCCACGGCGTGCGGTGCTGGGAGCCGTCGGCTACTGGTGGCTCGTCTTGGCCGCGCCGATCCTCATCGCCGGCGCGCACCGCGGTCGCCTGTGGCTGGCGCTCCCTTCCTCGACCCCGCCGCGGGCCACGTGGGAGAGCAATTTGAACGCCACCGCCGTGCACGTTCTCGCGCCGACGCTCACGCTCGGGCTGCTGCTGGGCGCGGCGCTCTGGGCGCTGGGAGCGATCGTCTTGCCGTGGGTCGTGCGCGGGCGCAACGCCGCGGTCGACGTGGTCGCCGCGGTCGTGTGGTCGGCGCTGCTGTTCGCCGCGGCCCCCGCGCTCGACGCCGGACTGGCACTCGGCAGCCCTGCCACGCTACCGCGCGGAGCGGTCCTCGGTGCGCTGCTCGGAGGTCTTCTCGCAATCGCCGCTCGCGCTCTACGCGGCCCGGTCTGACGGACCCTTAGAGTGGCAACAGACGGCCGAACCATACTTCGAGCCGCCAAGCCGATGAAGCCCCTCAGAGCATTCGAGTCCATGATCGCCAACCTCGTCGAGGGCACCTTCGGCCGCCTGTTCCGTTCAGAGGTCCGCCCGATCGAACTTGCCCACAAGCTCGCCCGCGAGATGGACGAGCACACGACCACATCGGTGGCGCGCACGTACGGTCCGAACGAGTACTCGGTGTGGCTCTCCCCCCAGGACCGCGCGCGCTACCAGGGAGTCGAGCAGGAGGTGATCGACGAACTGTGCGCCTACCTGCTCGAGCACGCGCGCCGTGAAGGTCTCGCGCTCGCGTCCGCGCCGTCGATCACGTTCCACACCGACGATTCGCTGGCGCTCGGTGAATTCGGGATCAAGGCCCGTCTGGTGCGCCCCTCCGAGCTTGCCCCGGACCGATCTGGGCCGGCGCCGTCCGAGTCCGACCGCGTCGCGGCCGCGCCAGCCGACGGACGCGGCGCAAGGCCGGCCGCCGCCGTGCCTGCTGCCGGGCCTGCTGCTCCAGCTGCATCCGCCGCGCCGGGCGCTTCGGCGTCTCTGCCCGCATCGCCGGCCGCCGCCGTGCCGGCTGCCGGGCCTGCTGCTTCAGGGGTCCCCGCCGCGCCGGCCGCGCCGGCGCCCGCATCGGCGTCCGGGCCCGCAGCGCCTCAGCCCGCCTCGGCCTTGCCCCGCGCCCCTGCGGGCCGCCCTGCGGGTGTCCAGCGCGACGGCGAGCCCCGCGAGGAACGCGGCGAGACGATGATCTACAGCGACGCCGAGCACATTCGCGGTCCGCTCGAGGAAGCCGATGGCAAGCGCGCAAAGCGCGCGCTGCTCACGATCGCCGACCGGCGCGTTTTGGTGCCGCCGCGCGGCGGTGTGATCGGTCGCAGCCGTGAATGCGACATCGTGATCGAGGACGCCGGCATCTCGCGCCGGCACGCCGAGCTGCGCCCCTACGGCGAGGGCTGGGTCGTGTCCGACCTCGGCTCCACCAACGGCCTACGTGTCAACGGCCGCATCGTCGAGGGCCCCCAGGCGCTGAGCAGCGGCGACCGTCTCGAGCTCGGCTCCACCGAGATTCTGTTCGAGAGCTCATGACCTCGCTCGCGCCGGTCTCGGTCGCCCTCAAGTTCGGCTTCCTCGCGGTGCTCTACCTGTTCCTGCTGTGGGTCTCGCGCAGCGCGCTGCGCGATCTGCGCGGAGCCCGCTCCGCCGCGTCCGACACCGATCGCGGCCGCGAACCGGCGGCCTCCCCGGACGCGACCGGTCTGCACTCCGCCTCGACCATCGGCGTCGCGGCGCTCGCGGACCGCACCCCGCGCCTGGTGGTCGATCGCGCCCCCGGTCACGATCCGGGGATGATCTACGACCTCGACGGCGACATCGTGCTCGGCCGCGGCGATCGCGCCGAGATCAGGCTCGACGATCCGTTCGCCTCGTCGCGCCACGCGCGCATCTACGAGCAGGGCAACATCCTCGTGATCGAAGACCTCCGCTCGACCAACGGCACCTATCTGAACGAGGAGCTGCTCGAGTCTCCCCGGCCGCTGCACCCCGGCGATCACATGCGCATCGGCGAGTCCGAGTTCACATTCGAGGTCGACTGACGTGCTGCGCGTGGCCGAGCAGTACGCCAGCACCGACACCGGCCTGCAACGTCGCGCCAACGAGGACTCGCTGCTCGCCCGCTCGCCGCTGTTCGTGGTGGCCGATGGAATGGGCGGCGCGCAGGCGGGCGAGGTCGCTTCGAAGATCGCCGTCGACGCGTTCGAAGACGGACTCGGCGACACCAGCACGCCGGAGCAGAGCCTCGCCTCGCGCGCGCTTGCCGCCAACGCGCGCATCCACGAGCTCTCGCACAGCAACGACGAGCACGCCGGCATGGGCACGACGCTCACCGCGGTCTATGTCGCCGCGCAGGAGATCGCGATCGCGCACGTGGGCGACAGCCGCGCCTACTGCCTGCGCGACGGCGAGCTGATCCAGCTGACCAGTGACCACTCGCTCGTCGACGAGCTCGTGCGCCAGGGCAAGATCACCCCGCAGCAGGCCGTCGATCACCCGCAGCGTTCGGTGATCACCCGCGCACTCGGCCCCGAGCCCGCCGTCGAGATCGATACCTGCTCCTACCGCGCCCGTGCCGGCGACGTCTACCTGCTGTGCAGCGACGGGCTGACGACGATGCTCTCCGAGCAGCGCGTGGCCGAGATCCTGAGCTCGCACGCCTGCTTGCGCGACGCCGGCGAGGCGCTGATCACCGCCGCGAACGAGGCCGGCGGGCGCGACAACATCACAGTGGTGCTGTTCCGCCTGGAGGATCCCACCGCAAGCGCCTCACCGCTCGGCCCAGATACCGTGAGTCATTCGTCGGCGAACCGGGGAGATGCCGGTGACGGCCACCTCGCAGGCGAGCCGGCCGCCGGCTACGACCGCATCGGCCTCCAGGGCGACGAGCTGCCCGTCAACGGCGCCGGCGCCGTTGACCCGGGCAGCGCCGGATCCGTCGCGGCGGTCGCGACCGGCGCGACGACCGGCGCGGAGTCCGTGCGACGGCTGCGCCCGCGCGCGCCGGCGACCGCGGCCTCGACCCGCGCTGCTCGCCGGCGCAAGCGACTGCGTCGGCTGCGGGTGACGCTGGCCACCGTCCTCGTACTCGGCCTGATCGGCTGCGGCGCCTACCTGGCCCTGCAATCGATCTACTTCATCGGCACCGACTCCCGGGGCTTCGTCACCATCTACGAAGGCGTCCCGTACCAGCTGCCGGGCGGGATCAAGCTGTATTCCAGCTACTACGTGTCCGGCGTCAGCGCGGCCTCCGTCGCTCCGGTCCGCCGGCGCACCCTGCTCGACAACTCGCTGCTGTCAGAACACAAGGCAGCCGCGCTCGTGCGAAGCCTCGAATTGGGGCAGCTCAGTGAATAGGCCGATCGTCCGACTGTATGTGCTGGTGGTCCTGCTGTTCGCGCTGCTCGTCGCGTTCACCTCGCGCTGGACGATCTTCGAAGCCGCCGGCTTGCGCGACAACCGGCTCAACCGGCGCTCGCTGCTCGAGCAGGAACGCATCCAGCGCGGCGCGATCCTCGCGGCCGACGGGACCGTGCTCGCGCGCAGCGTCCGCGCCCGCGAAAACACCTATACGCGCACATACCCGACGCGTGACCTGTTCGCCCAGGCGATCGGCTACTCGTTCACCGACCCAGGGCAATCGGGCCTCGAGCGCTATCGCAATGCCGCGCTGTCCGGCGAAACCAATCGCGACGAACTGCAGGCGATCCTCGACCAGCTGCAGGGCAAGACCAAGCAGGGCGACGAAGTCATCAGCACGCTCGACCCGGCGGCTCAGCGCACGGCGCTGAGCGCGCTCGGTGAACACCGCGGCGCCGTGCTCGCGCTCAACCCACACACCGGCGCCGTGCTGGTGATGGCCTCGAGCCCCAGCTATGACCCGAATGTGCTGCGCTCCGCAAGCGCCTACGAACGGCTCACGCACGACACCTCAGGATCTCCACTGGTCAACCGCACGGTCCAGTTCGGCTATGCGCCCGGCTCGACCTTCAAGATCGTCACCGCCACCGCCGCGATCGACACCGGCCAGTACACGCCCGACTCGCTCGTGAGCGGACGCAACGGCATCCTCGTTTCAGGCGTGCCCCTGTCCAACGACGACGACGCCAGCTACGGCGAGCTGACCCTGACCGAAGCCCTCGTCAAATCCGTCAACACCGTCTACGCGCAAGTCGCCGAACATCTCGGCAAGCAGACGATGGCCCGCTACATGGCCCGCTTCGGCTTCGATCGCAAGCCGCGGCTCGACTACCCGGCGGAAGAAATGTCAGCCAGCGGCGAGTACCTCGGCCAGCACCTGCTCCATCCGACCAGCCCGCTCGTCGACGTCGGGCGCATGGGCATCGGCCAGGACAAACTCCAGGTCGTTCCACTGCAAATGGCCGAGGTCGCGGCCGCGGTGGCCAACCACGGGCGCCTGATGATCCCGCACCTCACCGACCGCATCGTCAATCCCGAAGGCCAGACCGTGCTCGACGTCCACCCGCGACTGCAGTCGGTCGTGATGAAGTCCTCCACGGCCGCGTCGCTCACCGGCATGATGGAAGCCGTCGTGCGCGAAGGCACCGGCACGACCGCGCAGATCCCGGGCGTACAGGTCGCCGGCAAGACCGGCACCTCCGAAACCCAGATCGGCACCGCCACCAACAACGTGTGGTTCATCGCCTTCGCGCCCGCATCCGAACCGCGCGTGGCGATCGCCGTGACGCTGCAGGACGTCCCCGGACAGGGCGCCACCTTTGCCGCCCCGGTCGCCCGCCAGGTCATCGAAAGCGTGCTCAGGACCACCTCATGATCGAGCCCGGCACCAGATCATCATCGAGTCCGGCGCCCGATCACGATCGAGCCCACGGCCGGGCCATGGCCGAGCCGAGGATCACGCCATGATCGAGCCGCAGACGATCGTCGACAAGCGCTATCGCATCCTCTCGCGGATCGGCTCCGGTGGCATGGCCGACGTCTACCTGGCCGAAGACCTGCTGCTCGGCCGCCAGCTCGCGGTGAAGGTGCTGCACCACCACTTCGCCGAGGACCAGGAGTTCGTCGAGCGCTTCCGGCGCGAGGCCTCGAGTGCCGCGGCGCTCTCGCATCCCAACATCGTCGGCATCTTCGACCGCGGCGAGTGGGACGGCACCTACTACATCGCGATGGAATACGTCCCCGGACAGTCGCTCAAGACGCTGGTCCGCGAGCACGGCCCGCTGCAGCCGCTCGCGGCGATCGACATCACCACGCAGATCCTGCGCGCCGCCCGCTTCGCCCATGCACGCGGCGTCATCCACCGCGATCTGAAGCCCCACAACGTGATCCTCGACGAAGAGGGTCGCGCGCGCGTGACCGATTTCGGCATCGCCCGCGCCGGCGCGTCGGACATGACGCTCACCGGATCGATCATGGGCACTGCGCAGTATCTCTCCCCCGAGCAGGCCCAGGGGCACACCGTAAGCGGACGCTCGGACCTGTACGCGATCGGCGTGATCCTCTACGAGCTGCTGACCGGAACGATCCCGTTCGACGGCGACAGCGCGGTCGCGATCGCCTTCAAGCAGGTGTCCGCCCAGCCCCAGCCGCCGAGCGCGGTCAATCCCGCTGTCCCCGCTCCGCTCGACGAGATCGTGCTGCGCGCGCTCGCCAAGGACCCCGCCGCGCGCTATGCCAGCGCCGACGAGTTCATCGCCGCCCTGCAGGGCGCGCGCGAGCAGCTGCCCGCCGCGGCCACGACCGTGCTCGCTACGGCCCCGGCGCCGCTCGCCTCGTCGGCTGCAGCGGCGGCAGCGGCCGCCGGGGTCGCAGCCGCGGCGACGAGCACCGGAGCAGCCGAACCCGGCAGCGACGCGCCCTCGGCCGCCGCACCGGGGACGTCCTCGGCAGGTGCCTCGCCCGCCGCAGTGCCGCTCGAGGCTCTCTCCACAGACCGAGCGTCAGGCGGGGCGGCGCCCGCAGACGGCGCGCCGGGCCGAGCACCGTCAGGGTATGCCGAGGGAGCTCCGCAAGGGCCGCCCCGGCCCACAAGCACCGGCACTGGCTCCGCGCGCGCGCTGGTTCCGCCCGGCACCGCGCTTTCGACCGGCATCGTGCCCTCCGGCCTGCTGATGCCCGCCGGCGCGCCCCCGGGGCAGCCGCCGTCAGCCGATGATGCCGCCGCGCAGGCCGCGAAACGCCGACGCCTGCGCTGGGCGCTGGCAATCGCAGCGCTCGTACTGATCGCTGCGGCAGTCGCCGCCCTGCTGCTCCTACCGTCCTCGTCCAACGAAGTGAGCGTGCCGGGCGTGACCGGCCGCAGCGAATCGCAGGCTGCCCAGACACTGCGCGCCGCCGGACTGGTCCCCGTTCCCTCGCCTACGACCAGCTCGGCCTTCGCCAGCGGCTCGGTCATCAGCCAAAGCCCGTCGGCCGGCACAGAAGTCAAGCGCGGCGCGCACGTCACCATCTTCGTCTCCAGCGGACCCGGCAGCGCCGCCGTGCCCGACGTCACCGGCGAGGCCGCCTCGCAAGCGACCAGCAAGCTGAAAGCCGCGGGCTTCCGGCCCACCAGCGAAACGCAGTCGAGCAGCACGGTCGCGTCGGGGCGCGTGATCGCGACCGATCCTCCCGCTGAAACCGTCGTGCGCGCGGGCGGCTCGGTGACCGTGATCGTCTCGGGCGGGCCCGCGCCGGTCGCAGCCCCCGACGTCGTCGGCCAGTCGCGCGCCGCCGCCGAAGCGACGCTCAGCAACGCGGGGCTCGCCGTCGGCACGGTCACAAAGCAGACCACCGGCGAACAGTCGCCCGGCACCGTGCTCGCGCAGTCGCCCGCCGCCGGCACCCAGCTGAGCGCGAACAGCAAGGTGGAACTGACCGTCGCGCAGGCGCCCACCGAAGTCACGGTGCCCAACGTCGTCGGCGAGAACGAATTTCAAGCCGCCGCGAAGCTCGGACGCGCAGGGTTCTCGCCCAAGCGCACCACGCAGACCACCGTCGAAGCCGCTCTCGTGGGACTCGTGCTCAAGCAGACGCCCTCGGCCTCGCACAAAGCCGCCAAGGGCGCGACCGTCACGATCGCGATCGGCGTGCTCGCGCCACAGACCACCACCACGACCACTCCGGCCACAACACCCAGCACCACGCCCACGACACCCTCGACGCCGCCGGCGTCGGCCGGGTGAGGCACGAGCCCGTGTCCGCAGTGCCCCGCGACAGGACCAGGCCAGCGACCTCCACGCTCACAGTCGCCGTGCTCGCCGGCGGGCGCTCCGGCGAGCACGAGGTCTCGCTGTCCTCTGGCGCCTCGATTGGCGAAGGCCTGCGCGCCGGCGGCCACGAGGTCGTCGCGATCGAGATCGGTCGTGACGGACGCTGGCGCCGCGACGGCGCGCCGATCGCGCTGGAGCCGGGCGAGGGCCTGCTCGGCGCCGACGTCGCCTTCCCTGCCCTGCACGGGCCCTACGGTGAGGACGGCTCCGTCCAGGGCGCGCTCGAGACGCTCGATGTCCCCTACGTCGGGGCCGGCGTCACGGCCTCCGCGCTGTGCATGGACAAGGTGCTGTTCAAGCGGCTGATGTCCGCCGCCGAGGTCCCCCAGGTCGGCTACCTCGGTGTGCGCCGCACCGGCTGGCTGGCGGCGGGCGAGCAGACCGTCGCGGCGGCCCGGGCGCTGGGGATGCCCGTGTTCGTCAAGCCAGCCCACCTCGGATCGTCGGTCGGCATCGTCAAGGTCACCGAGCCCAACGAGCTGCCCGAAGCCCTCGAACAGGCCTTCGAGCACGACGAGCTGGCGATCGTCGAGGCCTGTGCCGCGGGAATCGAGGTCGAGTGCGGCGTCCTCGCGCGTCCGCGGGCCGAGCCGCTGGCCTCCGAGCCCGGTGAGATTCGCTTCGCCGGCGAGTTCTACGACTACCACGCCAAGTACACGCCCGGCGGCATGGAGCTGCTGGTTCCAGCGCGCATCTCGGCGCACGCGCGTGAGCGCGTACAGGAGCTCGCGCTCACCACGTTCGCGCAGAGCGGCTGCGACGGACTCGCTCGCGTCGACTTCTTCGTCGACGGCGACCAGGTGCTCGTCAACGAGCTCAACACGATGCCCGGCTTCACCCCGACCAGCGTCTACGCACGGCTGCTCGGCGCCTCCGGCGTCCCCTATCCCGAGCTGCTGGACCGGCTCTGCCGACTGGGGATCGAACGGCACCGGCTGCAGGCTCGGGCCCGGGCCAAAGCGTTGTGAGCGGGGCTTCAGAGGGACACCGGGGCGCGAGACACCAGGGGGATCCCCGAGACTCCCGGCCGGTAGGCGTCTACGCCAGCAGCGCGGCTTCCGAGATTTCGGCGTTTTCGCTGCCGGACGGCAGCGCGACGATCCAGATCAGGTAGTAGCGGTAGCGTGCTCCCGAAGGGTCGTTCAAGGCGATCCTCGTGCTTGCGCCGACCGTCTGGGCCGGCGCAAGCTGTGTCCAGCCCCGCTGCGTGAGCGGTGTGGTGTTGCCGTACGGGAGGCTTTCGTCGATCGCGTTCGACGCGTACACGGCGGCGCTGAATCCCGGCGTCGGTGTCTGGATCACGAGCGCCCGCGCCCGCACGCCCGGAGCTGCGTTCAGGTATACGCCCACGCCCGGCTTGCCGTCGAGCTTGCCTTCCATGTAGTGCTCGGTGCTCCAGGTCGTGGTCGGATCGCCGTCGAGCACGTTCGACACCTGACTCGGGTGTTCGGGGCCCGTGCCGAACGGGTTGTACGAGTAAGCCGCGTCCTGAGCGAGGCTCACCGGGTGGAGACCGCCCTGGGCGCCGACATCCGGCGGGACGCCGCGATGGGTGTGCCCTGCTGCCAGCACCAGCACGACGGTGACGACCGCCGCGAGCAAGACCAGCGAGGCGATCCAGCGCGCCGGGTGGCGCATGCGCCACGGCAGTCGCCTGCGCGAGCTCTTCGGCAGCGTGCGCAGAACCGTCGCGACCTCGGCCGTGGCCTGGCCGGATCGCGCAGCTTCCATCGCCAGCGCCTCCTCGAGGTCCGCGATCATCGCCTGCGCGTTGGGGTAGCGCTCGCCCAGCTCGACGGCGGTGGCTCGTTCGACCACAGCGGCCGTCGCCGCCGAGGCCTCTGGCCGGTTCACCTGCACGTCGGGCACGCGCTCACGCACGTGGCGCATCGCGACCGTCACCGGCGTCTCGCCGCTGAACGGCACCGCGCCCGTCAGCATCTCGTACAGCACGATCCCGAGCGAGTACAGATCGGACTGACCCGTGACCGGCTGTCCGAGCGCCTGCTCGGGCGATACGTAGTCGGTCGTCCCGAGCACGCGCCCATCCATCGTCAGGCCCTGCTCGGTGAGTGACCGGGCGATGCCGAAGTCCGTGATCTTGGCCGAGCCTTCGTTGTCGATCAGCACGTTCTGCGGCTTGACATCGCGATGGACGATCAGGTGCTCGTGCGCCACCTCCAGCGCCCGCGCGATCTCGATCGCGTAGGCGATCGCCTGCGAGATCTCCAGCGGCGCCTCGCGTTCGATCAGTCGCTTGAGCGTCTCCCCCTCGACGTATTCGAACACGATGTACGGCGTACCCTCGCCCGTGCCGATCGGCGCCCCGTCGGCCAGTGCCTGCCCGCGCGGCGACTCCTCCTCGCCGGCGTCGATCACCGTCACGATATGCGCGTGGTTGAGCTGCGCCACGGCGCGCGCCTCGCGCCGGAAGCGCTCGAGCTGCGCCGAGTCGGCGGCGATCTCGCGGTGCATCAGCTTGATCGCCACGGTCCGCTCGAGCACGGTGTCGAACGCGCGATACACGGTTGACATCCCGCCCCGGCCGATCTCGGCGTCGAGGCGATAGCGCCCCGCGAGCAGGGTTCCGAGCCGGCTCATCGTGTCTATTGTGCGCGCTCGTGGCGCAGCCGTCGCATCGCAGCGACGGCCAGCGCACCGCGATAGAGCGCCCACGGCAGCGGCGAGCGCCCACTGAGCGCCGGACGCTGCAGCGCGCCGGCGCTTGCGAGCGTGGACGCAAATGCGCTGCTCGCGCCGACGAGCAACAGCCGCGGCGCGTCTGGCGGCAGCCGCGAACCCTGGGCCCGCGCCCGCGTCAGGCGCCATCCCTTCAAGGCGCTCGCGCCCGCGATCACGGGAAGCGCCGCGTGCCAGGACAACGACACTGCGTCCGTTCGCGCGAACCCGCGTGCGCGCGCCGCGGTGAACGCCGCGCCGCTGCGCGACACCCCCGGAGCCAGGGCGGCCGCCTGGGCCAGCCCCAGCGCGAGCCCGTCGCACGGTCCCGCGTCCTCGCGCGGGCGTCCTGACAAAGCGCTCTCGCGCCGGCGTCCTTCGTTCTCGCGCCGGCGTCCCGGCGGCGGCTGCTCGAGCCCCGGCATCGGGCCGCCATGATGGCGGCGTTCCGGCGGCGGCTGCTCGAGCCCCGGTATCGCATCGCCATGACGGCCCACACGCGCGCGCGCGCCCGCGCGTGCGTCGGCTATCAGCATCGCTGTCGCGCCTGCGAGCAGGCCCACCGCAATCGACCGTGGTCCGCCGAGGCGCCGCTCGATCGCGTTCTCGAACGCGTACCCGCACAGCACGGGCGGCATCAACGACAGCGCGACCACGCACGCACGCCGTCGATCGAGCTCGCGTATCTCGCTGCGCAGCTCCGCGCGCATGCTCAGCGCCAACGCCAGCCCGGCGCCCGCATGCAGCGCGACCTCGAAGGCCTTGCGCAGCTGCGGGTCCAGTTGCGAATACGGGCGCCCGGCGAGCCAGGGGACCAGCGTCGTGTGGCCCGAGGAGGACACCGGCAGCAACTCCGTCGGACCCTGCAGCACGCCAAGCGCCAGCGCTTCGCCGAGTGAGAGCCCCGCGCGCGGTCGGGCGCCCCCATTGGCGGGCGCTGGCGGATTTGCAGGTCGCCCCAGACCTTCAATCGGTAGGCGCCGGGAGATGCCGGCGAAGCTTCGCCTCACGGCGTTCAGCTCGCATCTGGAAGCGGAGGGCTCTCGGCGTCCCCGCCGGTCGGTCCCCTTCTGCGCCTGCGCGCGATCGCGTACACGATCCCGATCACGACCAGCGCCACGATCGCGTACTCGATGTACTCGAACACCTTGCGCGCGCTCTTCCAATCGCTGCCAAGTGCGTGGCCGCCGAGTGCCAGCGCAAGCACCCACGGCAGCGTGCCGATCGCCGACAGCACCGTGAAACGCCAGAACGGCATCTTCGCCACGCCCGCCGGCAGCGACACGAACGCCCTGATCACGGGTATCACGCGCCCGAACAACACCGCCTGCTCGCCGTAGCGCTGAAACCATCGATCCGCGCGCGAGATCTGCGCCGGCCCCATGTGCAGCTTGCCGCCGTGGCGTTCGAGCAGCTCCAGGCGCCCGCCGCGTCCGACGCCATACGCGACCCAAGAGCCGACGATCGTCCCCAACAGGCCCGCCAGCACCACGCCGGTCAGCGTCATGTGGTGCTGGGAGGCACTCTGCCCGGGATCCGCCACGGCAAAGCCCGCGAACAGCATCACCACCTCCGAGGGGATCGGGATGCACGCGCTCGACAGCGCCATCAGCGCGAAGATCGCCGGCAGGCCGCCATCGCGTACCAGCCGCGCCGTTTCGTTGACCACCGTTTCCGAGATCGAGGCCATGACGAGCATCGGCCGGCGAACGATAGCCTGAATCGCCGTCCCGGCCGAATACCCGCTCGGGCTCAAGGGTCGTGTATGCGCGTCTGGATAGACCTCACCAACAGCCCTCACGTGCTCGTCATGCGTCCGCTGATCGAGCGCCTGCGTGCCGAAGGTCATGACGTGCGGGTCACCACGCGCGACTTCTCCCAGACGATCGAGCTGTGCGAGCGCCTCGGCATCGAGCAGGTCCCGATCGGGGCTCATCGCGGCGAGCGCCTGCTCGCCAAGGCCGGCGGCCTCGCCTCGCGCTCGACGGCGCTCGTGCGCTTCGCGCTGGCCGACGCCCGCGCCGCAGGCGGACAGCGCTTCGACATCGCGCTCGGACACGGATCCAACGACGTCTCGCTCGCGGCCACCGCTTTGCGTGTTCCCTCCTCGACGATGTTCGACTACGAGTGGGCGGCCGTTCAGCACCACGTCAACTGCCGATTGGCCCGCGCGGTAGTGGTGCCCGACGCGATTCCGGCCGAGCGCCTGCAGCGCTACGGCGCGGACGGCAAGACCCGGTTCTATCCAGGGCTCAAGGAGGAGTACTACCTCGCCGATTTCGAGCCCGACCCGTCCGTGCTCGCAGAGCTCGCGCTCGCGCGCCAGCGCCCGCTGGTCGTGGTTCGCACACCGCCCGAGGTCTCGCTCTATCACCGCTTCGAGAACGACCTGTTCGCGCAGGTGCTCGCGCGCGCCGCCGACACCGCCAGCGCCGGCGAGATCGATGCGGTCGTGCTGCCGCGCACCGAGGCCCAGCGCGCCGAGCTGGCGCAGACCGCCGGCTTGATCGTGCCACCGCACGCGATCGACGCCCAATCGCTGATCGCCTACGCCGATCTGGTGGTCTCGGCGGGCGGCACCATGAACCGCGAGGCCGTCGCCCTGGGCACGCCCGTGTACACCACCTTCGAGGGGCGTCTCGGCGCCGTCGACGAAGCGCTGATCGCCAGCGGACGCCTGCGCAAGCTGAGCGACCCGGCTGAGCTGCGCTTCGACAGACGCGCGGCCGACACGGCGGCGGACGCCGAACAGCGCGTCCGGCGCGACCCGCAAATACTGCTCGAGCTGCTTCTCTCTCCGCTCACGGGCCTAGAATCTCGGTGATGCGCCGACGTATCCGTGCGGCTGCGCTGGTGCCGCTGCAGCGCCGCTCCATACCTCAACTCGCCGTCGACGGGCTGCTGGTGGCGCTCGCCTACTTCCTGGCCTTCCAACTGCGCTTCGACAACCTCTCCGGCCACTACCGGGAGCTGCGCGAACAGACGATCCTGTGGGTCTTGCTCGGCAGCCTGCCGGTGCTCGTCTACTCGCGCGTATATCAGCGCCGCTGGCGCTACTCCAGCCAGCGCGACTACGAGGCGGTCGCGCGCGCGATCTTCGTGATCGTCTTGCTGACCACGGCCGGCATCGCGGTGCTCCACCCGGTGCAGCGCTACATCGGCGTCGAGGTCCAGCAGCCGGTGCGCCACTTCGTCGCGCACGGCACGGCGAACGTCGGACTTCCAAACGGCGTGATCGTGCTGTTCGCCCTGCTCAGCCTGCTGTTTCTGGTCGGTGTGCGGATGCTCGCGCGGACCGTCTACGAGCGTCGCCCGCTGGCCGCCTTCCGCGGCGTCGGCGAAGCGCGCCGCAGCGTCCTGATCGTGGGCGCCGGTGACGGGGGGAGGCTCGTGCTGCGCGAGATCGCCCGCAACCGCACGCTCGGCCTGACCCCGGTTGGGTTCGTCGATGACGACCCCAACAAGCGCAACCTGCGCATCGACGGCGTGCGCGTGCGCGGCAACACGCAAGCCGACCTGCCGCGCATCCTGGACGAGCTCAGGCCCGACGAAGTCCTGATCGCGATCCCCTCGGCGCCGGGATCCACGCGCGCCCGCGTCGCGCGCGAGTGTCGCGCGCGCGCCATCGCGGTTCGCACCCTGCCGACCGTGTTCGAGCTGCTGCAGGGCCAGGCCACGCTCGCGCGCCAGATGCGCGAGGTGCGCGTCGAGGACGTGCTCGGCCGCGAGCCGGTCCACATGGAGCTGGAGCGCGTCGGCGGCTACCTCGCCGAGGAGACGGTGCTCGTGACCGGCGCCGGCGGCTCGATCGGGTCCGAGCTGTGCCGGCAGATCGCCCGCGTCGGTCCGCGCAAGATCGTGCTGCTCGACCACGCCGAGGACAACCTCTTCCAGATCGAGCGCGAGTTGCTCGAGGTCGGCAACGTTCAGCCCTCGGTCCTCGCCGCGGTGCTCGCCGACTGCAAGGAAGAGGAGCGCATGCGCGAGGTCCTCAGCGAGCACCGGCCGACCGTCATCTTCCACGCCGCCGCCTACAAGCATGTCGGGCTGATGGAGGCCAACCCGGTCGAGGCGGTGCGCAACAACGCCATCGGCACGCGCACGGTGGCGCACGTCGCGGGCCAGCTGAAGGTGCGCCGGTTCGTGCTGGTCTCAACCGACAAGGCGGTCGACCCCGCCACCGTGATGGGCGCCTCCAAGGCACTCGCCGAGTTCGCGATCGAGGCTGCCGCCGCGCGCTTCCCGGACACGCGCTACAACGCCGTGCGCTTCGGCAACGTGCTCGGCTCCTCGGGCAGCGTCGTGCCGATCTTCGAAGCCCAGATCGCCCGCGGCGGCCCGATCACCGTCACCGACGAGCGCATGACGCGCTACTTCATGACGATCCCCGAGGCCGTGCACCTGATCATCCGTTCCGGGGCGCTCGTCTGCGGCGAGAGCTCGGCGGCGGTCGCTCCGTCGGCCTCGAGCCATGACGCCGTCTCGGGGGATGGCCCCCACACGCTGGCCGACATGCTCGGGCCGGCACCTACCAGGCTCAGCCCGCCGCGAGCCGAGGTGTTCGTGCTCGACATGGGCGAGCCCGTGCGCATCGTCGAGCTCGCGCGCGCGATGATCGAGCTGTCCGGCCTCGACCCCGATCGCGACATCGACATCGAGATCATCGGCCGGCGGGCCGGCGAGAAGCTCAACGAGGAGCTGTTCAACCGCTACGAGCGCGCGGTGCAGACGCCGGCCGAGAAGATCCTGCTGGCCGAGCACGCTCCGCTCGAGATACAGCACGTCGAGGCGATGTTCGCCGAGATCGGGCTGCTCGTACTCGAAGGCGACGCGGCGGGTCTCGCCGCGAAGGTCTCGGCGCTGTCGCAGTCGCGACCGCGCGCCGTACCGACCGGCCGAGCGCCGGGCGCGGACCCCGACGCCGGTCGCGCCGCCGACGCCCGCGTGCTCTCCTCCGCCACGCCCGCTCCCGCAGAGCCGCTCATACACTCCCGGGACTCATGATGCCCGCGCTCACGCTTGCGCTTTCGCTGTCCAATTCGTTCGAGAAGGTCGGCGCGCTCGCGGCGCTCGCGGCGCTCGCCGGGATAGCCGTGCTGTCGCTGCTCGCGTTCGCGCAGGCGCGCGAGCTGAAACGCCTGCGCGAGTGGGCCGGTCGCGCCCCCGAGCGCGCCGCCGAGCTGGAACGGCGCGCCGCCGCCGAGGCCGTCGCCAACCCGCAAGCAGCGGCTGGGGTCACGGGCGTGCGCCAGATCCCGCGCGCCGCGCCGCCGATCCCGCAGCCGGCCGGCAGCGCAGGCGCCCAGGTGACGGTTCCCGGTGTCGCCGGGCAGGTTCCCGGGCAGCCGGTCCCGCCTGCCACCGCCCCCGCGCAGATCGCGCCCGCCCCAGCGGCCGCCGCTCAGGGATCCAGCTCCGCTCAGACCGCCGCCGCGGCCGCGCTGGCGCCGGCCGTCTCTGCACAGACCGCCGCCGCGCAAATGGCCGCATCGTCAGAATCCCAGCCGGCTGCCGGGACGCAGGCTCGCTCCGTCCAGCCCGGCTCACCGGTCCAGCCGGCCGCCGCCCCGGGTCAGACGCCGATCGACGCCTCCGACGGCAAGATCCCAGCCTCACCCGGGAAGACGCCAGCCGCACCCGGCCAGGCGCCAGCCGCACCCGGCCAGGCGCCAGCGACACCCGGGCAGAGTCTGCCGGCCCCCGCTACGGCAGCCGCCGCTGGCCCGCGCGCACCGACACCGCCGCCGTCGCCCGCGCGCGGCGGCCTCACGCCTGGATCTGCTGTCGCCCCTGGGCCTGCGGTCGCGTCCGCTGCGCCCGTGCCCGCCCCCAGCACGCCGGGCCCCACGGCGCCCGTGTCGCCCGGCAGCACGCCCGCGCCGATCTCACCGCCCGCGGGCACGCCGGCTGTCCGTCGCGTGGCCGCGGCCACGATCACGGGCGCCGCGACCGTCGCCGGCGCCAGCGCGAGCCCCAAGTCGGACGGGCTCGCTGCTCCGGATTCATCGCAGCCCCCTCGTGCTCCAGCGGGTGGGTCAAACGCCGCCGGCGCCGCGCCGGCCAGCGGTCCGACGACAAGTGCCCCCGCAACGGCGGCCGCGGCAACGGCGGCCGGCGCAGCAGGAGCCGCGACTGCTGGAGACCCGGGACATCGAGCTCAGGCGCCCGGTCCCGCGGGCTCCGGACCTGCCCCGCACCACAGCGCCTCGAGCGATTCCACCGTGACCCGCGGCCCAGCGACAAACGCACCGCAACAACCGCCGGCCGGTGTGGCCGGCGCACCGGCGTCGGCCGGCACGCGGCCGGCCCCGGCGTCCACCGGCGTCTCGGGTTCGACGCGCGCGCGCGCGGCCTCCACCGCCGCTGCCGGCGCCCCAGTGGGCGACACCGGCAAGCCCGCGGCGCGGCCCGCGCCGCCAGCCTCCCCGCGCAGCGGCGATCGCCGCGAGCATGGGATGCCGTCCGATGCCACGGTGAGTCGCGTGCGGCGCTCTCCACGGCGCCCAGCGGTCCTGATCGCGGGCGCGGCGGCGGCTTGTGCGATCGTGGCGGTGCTCGCGTTCGCCGTGCTCGGGCTCGGCGACTCGGGCACGAGCTCCGCCAAGACGTCGAGCGTGAGCGGCACCACGGGCGCCGCCGGCAAGCACGGCTCGCAGGCTGCTGCGCGGCACCATGCCGTCCGAACAGCCACGGTCGGCCCCGCCGAAACGCAGGTGGCGGTGATCAACGGCACCGGCACCGCCGGGCTGGCGCACCGGCTCGCGGCGAGCCTCCAGCAGAGCGGCTACTCCCAGGCCACTCCGTTGGACGGCGTTCCTCCGGGCACGCGCCAGACGACCGTCGTGCAGTACACCTCGGGCCATCGCGCCGAAGCGAGCGGCGTCGCGCGCTCCCTCGGCGTCTCGCAGGTCCAGCCGATCGAACCCTCGGTGTCCTCGCTCGTCGGCAGCTCGACGGTGGTGGTGGTCGCCGGACTCAACTCGGCCACGACAGCGGGCACCGCCGAAGCATCGGCCGGCGCGCCCGACACCACCGGCGCAGCCACATCGGAAGAAGCTGCCGGTGGCAGCTCATCCGAACCCGCTGCGGGGGCCGAAACGCCCTCTTCGTCCTCCAACGAAGCGGCTCCGTGACCGCCGAGCGATAGCCGGCTTCCTCGACATCCCGGCGCGTTCGGTCAAGCCGCGCGAGCGCGGCATCACGCACGTGATCGACCGCGGCCTGTCGGTCGCGGAGGTCGACGGCCTGCTCGAGGTCGCCGGCGACTACGTGGATATCGTCAAGCTCGGCTGGGGCACCGCGCTGGTGAGCGCCAACCTCGAGCCGAAGCTCAAGCGCTACGAGAGCTACGGCATACCCGTGGTGCTCGGCGGCACGCTCACCGAGCTTGCGATCAGGCAGGGTCGCGTCGAGGGACTGATCGGCTGGCTTCGCGAGCTGAGCCTCTGCCACGTCGAGGTCTCCGACGGCACGATCACGCTGGACGCCGACGTCAAGACACACCTGATCAGAACCCTGACAGCCTCGGGCTTCACGGTCCTGTCCGAGGTCGGCAACAAGGACGCCGCCTTCATCATGGCGCCGTACGTCTGGGTCGAACAGATCGAGCGTGACCTGCAGGCGGGCGCCTGGAAGGTGATCACCGAGGCGCGCGAGTCGGGCACGGCCGGCATCTACCGCGCCGACGGCGAGGTGCGCACAGGGCTGATCGATGAGATCGCCCATGCGATCGACCCCGACCAGCTGATCTTCGAGGCTCCCCAACGCCAGCAGCAGGTCTGGCTGCTCAAGCGCTTCGGCACCGAGTGCAATCTCGGCAACATCGCTGCCGATGACGTGCTCTCACTCGAGACCCTGCGCCTCGGCTTGCGCTCGGACACGGTCGAGCGCTTCGCGCCCGGCGGTGCGGAAAACGGCGACCCGCACGGGAGCGGCACGGTCGCGGGCGGCGCGAATCGAGACGATGGCGAGGGAGGCGACATCGAGAGCGGCGGCCTGGACCGCAGCGACGCGGGCCAGGGCCGACTCGAGCCGCGCGGTGGCGAGCAGGGCGGCGAGCAGTGACAGCCACCGAACCACTCGCGCGAGCCGTCTTCGCGCTGCTGGTGCTCGCATGCGTCGCGGCCTTCTTCGTGACCCAAAGGCTCAAGCACACGCCCACGGTGGTGCAGAGCTTCGAGTTGACACCGCGATTCTCGCCGATTCAGAGCGGACACATCAAAGCGGAGCTCATCTCGTTCAAGCTGGCCCAGCCCGATCAGGTCACCGTGAGCATCGAAAACTCCGCCGGCGACACTGTCGCGAGGCTCGTACACGACTGGCCGCTGGCTCGTTACAAACAGTTCTCGCTGGGCTGGAACGGGCGCAGGGGAATCGCCCGCGGCTATACCCTCCTGCACATTCCCGGCAGGGTGTCGGTCAAGACCGGTGCCGTGTCGCCAGGCGTAACCAGCGTCTTGCCCGCCAACGGCGGCACCTTCGCGGCCGCGGGCGAATACAGGGTCCGGGTGAGCCTGCGTCACGAGCAGCGCACGGTCCGCTCACCCCGCAGCTTCACATTGGTGCGCTGATGGCGCTCGAGATCGTCGCGGGCACGCTCCTGGCGCTGGCGGTGGTCGCTGCGCTCGCGCTGGTGCTCCAGCGCCGGCCGGCGGCCTTTCCGCTGCTGGCCATCTTCGCGCTGCCATTCAGACTGCCGATCTCGGCCGACGGACGCACGGTCAACCTGCTGATACCGCTCTACCTGGTCGTCGCTGCCGGAACGCTCGTGCACCTGCTGCCCAAGTGGCTCGGCCGGGGTGAGGGCTGGGCCTGGCCGCCGGCCGGCTCAGGATGGCGCGCCGCAGGCGCCGGCGAGGATCGGCCGGGGGATGCTGGCGGGCCGGTCAGGGGCGATGGGCGGCTCGGACGGACCCGCGGCCGGCGCGGCTGGCACTGGCTGTCCGCGCGCAACCTCGAATGGCTGCTGCTCGGCGCCGTCGTCCTGTACGCGCTGCAGGCGACCTATTCGATCGACCACGCCAAGGCCGCGGAGAACATCGCCTTCTTCTACCTGCCCTTCGGGCTGCTGTTCATGCTGCTGCGCGACGTGCGCTGGAGCACCGAGCTTCTGCTCGCCTGCCTCGGCGTCGCCGTCGGGCTCGCGATCCTGTTTGCGGGCGTCGGCTTCATCGAGTACGCGCGCAAGGAACTGTTCTTGAACCCGAAGGTCGTCGCGGCCAATGAATACGACAACTACTTTCGCGTCAACTCGGCCTTCTTCGATCCGAGCATCTACGGGCGCTTTCTCGCGCTCGTGATGATCGCGATCACGACGATCGTGCTCTGGAGCCCGCGTCGGCGCGACGTCCTGATCGCCGCGGCCGTGCTCGCGTGGCTGCTCGCCGGGCTGATCACCAGCTTCTCGCAGTCGAGCCTCGTCGCGCTGCTGCTGGGCTTGGCGGTGTTGGCCGCCTACCGCTGGGACGCGCTCACGACGGTGTGCGCGTCGGTCGGCATCGTTGCGCTCGCCGGCGTGGTCCTGGTGGCCGCACCCGCGAACTTTCACTTCGGGCTGAAGGGATCTGGCGGCTCGGCCAGCAACGCCACCAGCGGGCGCGCCAGCCTGGTCGAAGGCGGCCTCGAACTGTTCGCCGATCGCCCGCTCTACGGCTATGGCTCGGGCTCATTCGAAGCCGAGTACAAGCGCCACGACAACACCACCGCCGAGAATGCCGTATCCGCTTCACACACGATCCCGATAACGGTGGCCGCCGAGCAGGGCATCCTCGGGCTCGGCCTGTACGTGGCTCTGCTCGTGTGCGCCTTCGCCGTTCTGTTCGGCCCCGCTGGCGAGACCTCGCTTGGGCGTTCTCCGCCACGCTTGGGGATTGCGGCCTGCTTCGCGGCGCTCGTGCTGCACACATGGACATACGCCGACTTCCTCGAGGACCCGACCACCTGGACGCTGCTCGGCATCGGAGTAGCGCTCGCACGCACCCGCCCGGGCTCGTCGAGGCCGCGCGAGCCGCTCGCAGCCGACAACCCGGTCGGCGTTGCGCCGTGAGGGCGCGATGCGCGAATACCTGAAGCGGCTGGTCAGCACCGGCGCCGCCTACCAGTTCGCCGAAATCCTCGCCAAGGGGATCGCGGTCTTCACGCTGCCGCTGTACACCCGCCATGTCTCGACGGCGGAATACGGCACGTACAACTCGCTTTTCACCGCCGTGATCCTGTTCAGCATCGTGCTGCGTCTCGGGGTCGGCGAGGCGTTCGTGCGGTTCTACTTCACCGACGCCGACGAGGCGCGCCGCAGGCGCATCGCGCGGTCCGCCACCGCCACGGTCGCCTGGACGACCACGCTCGCCTCACTGCTGGCGCTCGTCTTCGCCGGCCAGCTCTCGCGATTGCTGCTCGGCTACAGCGACGCGACGTTGATGGCCTGCGCGATCCTCGGCCTGTGGGCGTTCACCAACCTCGAGATGGCCTACGCGCAACTGCGCGTCGACGAACGCAAGCGCGCCTACATGGTCGCCTCGGGCGCGAACGTCACGATGACCGTCGTCTTCACGATCGCCTTGGTGGTACTCGCCGGACAGGGCGCGCGCGGGCTGCTGCTCGGCAACTTCGGGGCCTCCGCGCTCGTCGTGCTGGGCCTTTGGTGGGTGCTGCGTTCACGTTTTTCGCTGCGCGTTCGCGGTGGCGATCTGCGCGCGATGCTCGGATTCGGCTTGCCGACGGTGCCCGCCGACGCCAGCGTCTACGCGCTGCAGGTCGCCGACCGCTTCTATCTGCTGCGCGGCGTCAGCGCCGGCGCGGCCGGCGAGTACGCCATCGCCGTGCAGCTCGCGACGGTCGTGTTCGTGTTCGTGCGAGGCTTTCAGTACGCCTGGCCGCCGCTGGCGTACTCGATCGACAGCGACGCCCAGGCCGCGCGCCTGTACTCGCTCGTCACCACCTACTTCGTGCTGGCCACCGGCGTCGTCGTCGTCGCGGTCGCGCTGCTGGGACGTTGGCTCGTACGTCTGCTCGCGGCCCCGGAGTACTTCGGCGCCTACCGCGCGCTGCCCTGGCTGGCGCTCGGCTGGACGCTGTACGGCCTCTACCAGGTGATGATCGCGATCACCGGGCGCGCGAACGTGACCCAGCGAAACCTGCCCGCCGCCGCCACGGGCATCGCCGTCAACCTCGTGCTGCTGTTCGTGCTCGTGCCCGCTGCCGGGCTGAATCTCGGCCTCGCCGGCGCCGGGATCGCGCTATGTGGCGCCTATGTCGCGATGCTGATCGTCATGCACCTGCTGACGCGCAAGCTGTTCGCCGTCTCCTTCCAGTGGGCGCGCCTGGCTCAGCTGCTCGCCGTTCTCGGCGGCGTCGCCGTCACGGGCGAGCTGCTGCTGGGCACGAGCGGCCTGGCAGGCCTGCTAGAGCGCGCGCTATGGCTCGCCTGGATCCCAGCGCTGCTGCTGCTGACGCGCTTCTTCGAGCCGCACGAGCGCGAAGGAGCGGCGGCGCTCCTGGCGGACGGACGCCGCCGCGTCGCGGCCTTCCGCGCCGGGCACGGCGACCTCGAGGCCTACGCCGACGATCCGTTGAGGGACCTGTGAGCCGTCGAGGCGTCGATTGCCGGCATTTTTGGCTCAAGCTCGCCGCTTTTGTCGCCGATGCGCGGCAAGATGGCCGAGGTTCCCCACAACGGCACGTCCGCCGCTGTCCGGCAGCCCGCGCACCATCTTGCGGCTGCCCATCGCGCGAGCGCGCGCGAGCGACGCCGCCGCGCCGAGGCGCTGCAACGCCATCGCGCCAACCAGCGTGCCCGTGAGCTGGCGGACGCCGGCGAGCTCGCCTACCTGCGCACCCAGCTGAAGGTGGCCGCGAACCTCACCGCGCGGCTTGCCGCCACCAACGACATCACCGAGATGGCCAGGCTCGTCGTCCAGGAGCTGCACGGCACGTTCGCGTTCTACCTCGCCGGGATCCAGCGTCTGGCCGACGATGGCAGCCTGCGCCTGCTCGCCGGCAGCGGACCGCTGGCCGAGGTGATGGCCGAGTTCCTGCTGCTCGAGCAGAGCATCTACGAAGGCGTCAACGGGCGCGTTGCCCGCACCGGCGTCTCCGCGCTGGTGCCAGACACGCGCGCCGACCCCGACTACATCGTGCGCGACGCCGACACCGATCCGCGCTCGGAGCTGAGCGTCCCGATCGTGGTCGACGGCACGATCTGGGGGGTGCTCAACATCGAGGCCGTCGAGCGCGACGCGTTCGGCGGCGCCGACGTCGTGCTCGTCGAGACGATCGCCGCGACGCTTGGCTCGGCCGTGCACCGCGCCGGACTGATCGACGACCTGGAGCGCACCTTCACCACCACGCTGTCCGCACTGATGAGCACGATCGAGGCCAAGGACGACTACACCGCGTTTCACGAGGAGGACGTGGCCGGCCTCGCCGAGCGGGTCGCGCGGCGCCTCGGTCGCGCACCGGCGTTCGTGCGCGACGTCCGCTATGCCGCGCTCCTGCACGACGTCGGCAAGGTGGCCGTGCCGAGCGAGATCCTGTTCAAGCCCGGCCCGCTCAGCGACAGCGAGTGGGTCGAGATGCGTCGCCACGCCGCCGTCGGCGGTGAGCTGGTGGCGCGCATCGACGCCTTCGCGCATCTCGCTCCCGCGGTGCGTGCCAGTCACGAGCGCTGGGACGGCCAGGGCTACCCCGACGGCGTCGCCGGCGAGGAGATTCCACTGGCCGCGCGCATCATCGCCGCCTGTGACACCTACGACGCGATCGTCACCGACCGGCCCTACCGCCAAGCGCGCTCGCCCGAGCACGCCCGCGCCGAGGTCACGCGCCTGGCCGGCAGCCAGCTCGATCCACGTGTCGTCGCGGCTTTGCTGGAAGAGCTGCAGGACGAGTAGAGCGCCGCAACCCGGGAGGCCTGATGCCTGCCGGCCGAGACCGGCCCCGAGTTGTACCGGGAGGCCTGATGCCTGCCGGCCTAGATCAGCCCCGAGTTGTACCTTTCCGCCGCCTCGCGCACGCCCTCGCCGCGCTGCGGATCCAGCGTGGCCCGGGCGTGCGCCCAGTAGCGCCTCGCCGAGTGCCCTGGCAGCACCAGCGCAGCCAGCGCTCGCAGCGCGTATGGCCAGGCGGTCAGCCAGCGCACCGCCCATGCGGTCGGCGCGAGGTGATGCTTGCGCATGTACAGGTCGCGGTTGCGCGCCATCTCGACGATCCGCCTGTCGGCCGAGTCACCCGTCGAGAGCTGCTCGTCGTGGACGGCGCGCGCCGACGGCACGTACAGGCTGCGCCAACCGGCGTCGCGCAGGCGCCGGGCGAAGTCGACCTCGTCGGAGTACACGAAGAAGTCAGGATCCAGGTAGCCGACCTGTGTTGCCGCCCGCGCGCGCACGAGCAGCGCCGAAGACTGGCACCAGTCGACTTCGCGGGTGTGCTCGCCGCGGCTCTGGACCGTGTAAGGGCGGTGCAGCAGCAGCGCGCCCGCGAGCGCCGTCGCGAGCGTCGGAAAGCGCCACGCGCACGCCTGCTCGCGGCCGTCGGGGCGCAGCAGCCGAGCCCCGGCGCAGGCCGCGTCCGGATGCGCCTCCAGGGCCAGGAACAGCGCCAGCGTCGCGCCCGGCTGAAGCTCGGAGTCCTCGTTGAGCAGCAGCGCATAACGCCCCTGCGCCCGCTCGATCAGCTCGGAGTCGTTGCTCGCCTTGCCACGACGGCGCTCGAGCGCGATCACCTGATCCACGGCAGGGTGCGCGCGCGCCGCAGCGACCGAGCCGTCGCGCGAGCCGTTGTCGAGCACCAGCACCTCAGTCGCGAACGGAAGCGCTCGGCGCTCGCGGGCGATCGCGTCCAGGCCGCGCCTCAGCAGGTCGCGCTGCGAGGTGTTGACGACGCAGTAGGTCAGCTCGACCGTGCCGGACACGCGCCTATTGTCTCCAGCGGTGCGCGTCCATGTCGTCGACCCCTCGGCCTACACGCCGCCGTACGATCGTGCGCTGTGCCGCTCCCTCGCTGCAGCCGGCGCCGACGTGACCCTGTACACGAGCCGCTTCGCCTACGGGCCGCGATCGGGTCGGCTGACCGGAGCGGCCGGCGTCACCACGGACGGATACGTGTGCCGCGAGCTCTTCTACCGAGCCGCGCTCGGGCGCCCCGGATCGCGCCTGCGCTCTGCCAGCAAGCTCGCTCAGCACGTGCCCGACATGTTGCGCTACCGCCGCGCCGCGCGCGCGGCGCAGATCGTGCACTTCCAATGGCTGGCGGTGCAGCAGCTGGATGTGCATCTGCTTCCGGCTGGGGGCGCCCGCGCGCCCGCGCGCGCGCGCGTAGGTCCTCGGCTCGTACTGACCGCGCACGACGTCCTGCCGCGCGAGCCGCGCCCCGGACAACGCGCCGCGCAACGGCGGCTTTACCAGCGTATGGACGCGATCGTCGTGCACTCGCACCACGGCCGCGCGCGGCTGATCGGCGAGCTGGGAGTCGCGCCCGAGCGCGTCCACGTGATCGCGCACGGGGTGCTGCGCCCCTGGGAGGACACGCCTGACGCGGCTACGGCGACAGCGATGTACGCGCCAGGGATCGCGGAGCGAGGCGCGTCCGACGCCGCGCCGCAGGCCGCGCTCGACGACGACGGGCTCCCGCCCGAGCTGGCGGGCGCAGGCCCCGGCCCGGTGGCGCTGTTCTTCGGGCTTCTGCGCCCCTACAAGGGCCTCGACGAGCTGCTCGACGCGTGGGGCGGCCTCGCCGGACGGCTGCCCTCGGGAAGCGAGCTGTGGATCGTGGGGATGCCGCGCATGGAGCTCGAGCCGCTGCGCGAAGCGGCGCGCCTGGCGGCGCGCGAGGCCGCGCGCGCCGTACGAGTGGTCGGGCGCTACGTCAGCGATCACGAGCTGCACGCGCTGATGCGCAGGGCCGACCTGGTGGTGCTGCCCTATCGCGAGATCGAGCAGTCGGGCGTCGCCTTCACAGCGCTCGGCGCCGGTGTGCCGCTGTTGCTCAGCGACGTCGGCGGGTTTCCCGAGATCGCCGCCACCGGGGCCGCGCGCACGTTCGCGGCGGGTGTCACGCCGGCGCTGCGCGACGCGCTCGCGCAGCTGCTCGGCGACCCGGCGACGCTCAGCGCGATGGCCGAGCGGGCGCGCGTGGCCGCAGGCGGCCCCTACGCCTGGGAGGGGATAGCGGCACGCACGCTCGCCCTGTACCAGGAGCTGCTCCGCCAGAATCACTCTCGATGAGACTCGCGCTCGAAATCGTGTTCTGGCTGTGTGTCGGGCTGATCGCGTGGACGCAGCTCGCCTACGGGCTGGCGCTCGCGCTGCTCGCGCGCGTCTTTGCCCGCACCCCCAACGTGTCCAGCGACGCGCAGACGGCGCTGCCGTCGCTGTCGTTGATCATCGCGGCGCACGACGAGCGGGCGGTGATCGGCGCGAAGGTCGCCAACGCGCTCGCGCTCGACTACCCACGCGAGCTCCTCGAGGTGATCGTGGCGTGCGATGGCTGCGGCGACGACACCGCGGCGATCGCGCGCAAAGCCGGCGCCGACACGGTGCTCGAGCTCCCGCGCGGCGGCAAGATCCGCGCCCAGGACGCCGCTGTGCGCGGCGCCCGCGGGGAGATCGTCGCCTTCTCCGACGCCAACGCGCAGTGGGAGCCCGGTGCGGCGCGCGCCTTGGTGGGCGCATTCGCCAACCCGCGGGTCGGCTATGCCTGCGGAGAGGTCCGCTACCTGCCGCTCGAGACAAGCGCGCGGGAAGGTCGCGCCGGTGGCCATGGCGACCGGCGAGCGCGTGGCCGAGAAGGCCGCCGCGACGCGGCCAACCAGGAGGGACTCTACTGGCGCTACGAGCTCGTGCTGCGCAGATACGAGTCGCGCCTGTGCTCGATCACGGCCGGCAATGGCGCGATCTACGCGACCCGTCGCGACACCTACATCCTGGTCGACCCGATCATGGGCCACGACCTCTCGCTGCCCTTCAACATGGTCAAGCGCGGATTGCTCGCGGTGTGCGTGCCGCAGGCGCGGGCCAGCGAGAAGATGGTGCCCTCACTGACCGGCGAGTTCGCGCGCAAGCGGCGCATGATGAGCCACACCTGGCCGATCCTGCTGCGCGGCGGCATGCTCTCGCCGCGCGGCTACCCACCGCTGTATGCGCTGATGATCTTCTCGCACAGGCTGCTGCGCTACCTCACACCGGCTCTGCACGCGCTGGCGCTGGCGGCGAACATCGCGCTGCTTGCGATCGGCGCCGGCGGCGCCCAGACGCTGTATGCGATCACGCTCGCGCTGCAGCTCGGGCTGCTGCTCGCCGCGCTGCTGGCGGGCACGCTGGGAGTGCGCCCGCTGCTGATCGCTCGCTACTACGTGCTCACCACCGCCTCGCCTGCCGCGGGGCTGTGGGATTGGCTGCGTCACGGCACCAGCGCCTCGTGGGAGGCGGCGCAGGGCACGCGATGATCAGACGCGCCTTCGACATCGGCGTCGCGACGCTCGCGCTCGCGCTGGCCGCGCCGCTGCTGGCGCTGGCGGTGGCCGCGATCAAGCTGGAGTCGCGCGGGCCCGCCATCTTTCGCCAGCGGCGTGTCGGCAAGGACGGGCGCCCCTTCGACGTGCTCAAACTGCGCACGATGGTCGATGGCGCCGAGCACGTCGGCGCGGGTCTCGCGATCGACGCGGGCGATGCGCGCATCACGCGCGTGGGCGCCCTGCTGCGCCGCAGCTCGCTGGACGAGCTCCCGAATCTGCTCAACGTGCTGCGTGGCGAGATGTCGCTGATCGGCCCACGCCCGACCCTGCCGACGCAGGTCGAGCAGTACACCGAGCGCCAGCGCGGCCGGCTCGCTATCAAGCCCGGAATCACCGGTTGGGCCCAGGTCAACGGCCGTGCCGCGCTGCCCTGGTCGCAGCGGATCGAGCTCGACCTCTACTACATCGAGCATCGCTCGCTTGCGCTGGACCTGCGGATCCTGGCCCGTACGCCGGCACTCGTGCTCGCCGGCTCGGGTCTCTACAAGGGCGCGACCGGCGGCTGGGAGCAGGGGACATGAGCTCGCCGGCGATCATGCTGACCGGCGCGGGCAAGCGCTATGACATCGTCGCCTGCTTTGCCCAGCTGACGCGCACGATCGTCACCGATCCGAACCCGCTCGCGCCGGCGCAGTACGCGGCGCACGTGCGTGCCGCCGTCCCGCTGATCGCGGATCCAGGATATGTGCCGGCGCTGGAGCGCTTGTGCGTCGAGCACGGCGTCGGCGCGGTGCTGCCGCTCACCGACCTCGACATCGAGGTGCTCGCCCAGGCGCGCGCCGACGGGCGTCTGCCGGCGCTCTCACCGACACCGGAGATCGCGCGGGCCACGTATGACAAGTACGAGACCCACCTGCTGTTGAGCAGGCTGGGACTGCCCTCGCCGCCGACCGTCTTGCCGCAGGACGAGGAGATGAAGGCCCTGCGCTACCCGGTGATGGTCAAGCCGCGGCGCGGCTCGGGGGCCCGGTCGATCCACCGCGCGCACGATCCCGAGCAGGCGCGCTTCTTCGCCGACTACGTCGCCGAGCCGGTGATGGTGCAGTGCGCGATGGACGGTCCCGAGCTTTCGATTGACTGCCTCGGTGACCTGTCGGGCCGATGTCTGAACGCGATCCCGCGCACCATGCTCGAGTCGCGCGGCGGCGAGTCGATCAAGGGCCAGGTCATCCGAGACGAGCAGCTGATCGAGCTCGGGCAGGGCGTGATGGAGGAGCTTTGCGTGCGCGGGCCAGCCACGATCCAGGTGTTTCGCGACCCCGAGCTCGGCGTCATGATCACCGATGTCAACACCCGCTTCGGCGGCGCCTTCCCGGCGCCGGCCTACGCGGCGCTGCCGGGCCGCAGCTACCCCGAGCTGATCGTCAGGCTCGCAGCCGGCGAGACGGTGCCCGCGCACGTCGGCGAGTTTCGCGACGGAATCACCTTCACGCGCTACTACTGGCAGCTCGAGCTCGACGAGCAGATGCGCCCGACCGGGCGCGAGATCGTCGCGGGCGGCCCGCCCGCTCCGCATTGAAGCGGGCGCGAGTTCGTCCCGGGCGGCCCGCCTGCTCCGCGCTGAAGCGGGCGCGAGTTCGTCCCGGCGGCCTTCGCTGCAGCGGCGAGCAGTGAGCCGGAGCGCCGGGCCAAGCTGCAAGAATCAACGTCGTGAGCCCCTCGACAGTGGCCGATTCCACGGACGCGTCCGCGGCAAGCAAGCAGACTGACCCCGGCGACACGCCCGAGCGCGACCCGGCCACGGGCGGCGAGGCCCCGGGCTCGCCAGCCTCACCGCCGGCTCCGCGCGCCCCCGCCTGCGCCAACTGCGGCGCCGAGCTTGAGGATGGCCAGGAATGGTGCCTGCAGTGCGGTACGGCGAGGCCCGGTGGCCTGGACTCCGGCGGCCCTGGATGGCGGTCTGCCACGACCGTGCTGGCAGTCACCGGCGCGCTCGTCCTGGGTGCCGCCGCGGCGGGCTACGCGGCGCTCAGCAAGTCCAGCCCGCCGCGGCCGCCCGCCCGAGTTGTGACGATCGCGCAGGCGCCCGCGACCCTGGCGCCCAGCACCACCAGCCCTGGCATCACCACGCCCGGAACGAGCACGCCCCCCGCCGGCGTCCCCGCCACTCCGACTCCGATCAAACCGCTCGGAAGCAAATCCGCGCTACCGAAGATCCCGCTCACCGCTCCCACGCCCAAATCGCTGCACACGCCCCTGCCGAAGACCGAACCCGGCGGCACGGGCAAAGCCCCGACCAAAGCGGCCGGCGAACAGGAAGCGGAACCGACCGCGATCCTGCTCGACACCAACGCCGCGAGCACCTACAACCCTTACGGATATCCGGCCAGCGAATTCGGCGACCCGGGCCTGGCGATCGACAACGAAGCGTCGACAGCGTGGACCGCGCGCGTGAACCCCGCCGTCGCACCGCGGATGGCCGAGGGGCTCGTGATCGACCTCAACAGCGTTCAGAAAGTCGCCCAGCTTGCGCTGCTGACCTCGACGCCGGGCATGGTGGTGCAGGTCTATGGGGCCACCGCGAAGACGTTGCCCAATTCGATCGTCGATCCAGCGTGGGTTCCGCTGAGCTCCCCGCGGGCAGCGAAGAAGGGCAAGACGCAGATCAAGCTGCACCACGCCAGCAAGGGGTTCAGGTACGTGCTCCTGTGGATCAGCGAAGCCCCCACCTCGGCCGTCGGCACCCCCCAGGCGCCGGGCCACGTCGCGGTCAACGAACTCGAACTGTTCCCGCCGCAGTAGCCGACCGGCGCCGAGCCCCGCTCAGCCGCTGCGGCTGCGCCGGCCGCTGCGGCGCGGGCGCCAGACCTCATCCAGGAAGTCCGCGATCTCCTCGGTCAGCCGCGCAGGGCGCATCCGCAACTCCAGCAGCGAGTCGGCCTCGAGCAGCCGCGCATTCGGAAGCTCTTCCGCCAGCTGACCGGCGTCCGAGAAGGGGTGCACCGGGTCGCGCCGGTGACCGAGCACCAGCGCCGGCATGGTGAACGTGCGGCGCTCGCTGCGATGCGGCGCCACGCGGCCGAAGAACAGCCCCTGCAGGAGCGCTCCGCCCGGTCCCGGTTCTTGGCGGACCACGTCGAGCATGACGTTTCCGTAGTACGGGAGCAGCCGTTGCGGGACCGCGCGAGCACCGCGCGCGAGCACCTTCATCGCCGGCTCGCCGAACGTGAGCGCGACCAGCAGCGGTGTGAACGTCAGCGCGCTCGCCAAAAGCGCGTTGTCGAGCACCGGCATCTCGAGCACCGTGGCCCGCAGGCGCTCGGGTGCGCGCGAAGCGACCTCCAGCGCGGTGTTCGCGCCCAGCGAGGTCCCCATCACGACGGCCTGCTCGAGCTGCAGGTGGTCCATCAGCGCGATCACCTGCTCCGCGAACGCCCCCATCGAGTAACGCCACATGTCGCGCGGACGATCCGATTCGCCGTGACCGAGCAGGTCGATGGTGATCGCGTGGTTGCCGCGTTTGGCCAGCGCCTTCGCCAGCGGCCGGTGCATGTCCTGCGACAGCAGCAATCCATGGACGAGGATCACCGGACGGCCGCCGACCGCTCGGCGCGAGCTGCGTCCGCCTGTTGCGCCCGCCGTCACGACCGCCGCCGGGCCTCCGCCGTACTCGGAGTAGGCGATCCGCTGTCCCTCCACCTCCAAGAAAGGCATCTCCCGGGAGCCTACTGGACGTATTGCGCCCGGGCCCTGCACCGCGAGGGACACGGACCCGGGCGATGCCGTGTTTTCGCCCGGATGCCGTGCTTCCCTCTTGTCGGTCGTGCGGCAACGGGGGCAGTCGTCTCCGCTCGACCTTCCCTACAACCCCCGAGGTGCCCTGAAGGTGCGGAGAGGGCCCGAAGGTGCGCTACGTTGTCGCGCAGATATGGCGAGGCAGCCACGCATCCTGGCGGGCGAGACCGTCGCGATCACCGGCGCCGCGCGGGGCATCGGCCGAGCCACGGCGCAGGCGCTGACGCGCAAGGGAATGCGGGTGGCGGTCGGCGATCTCGATCTCGACACCGCGCGCGCGACCGCCGCCGAGCTCGGCCCGACCGCCGTCGCGCTGGAGCTCGACGTGACCGACCGGGACTCGTTCCGTGCGTTCCTGGATGAGACCGAAGACCAGCTCGGCCCGGTCGACGTGCTGATCAACAACGCCGGGATCATGCCGATCGGCAGGTTCATCGACGAGGACGATCTGACCGCGCGCCGGATGATCGACATCAACCTGCACGGCGTGATCATCGGCATGAAGCTGGCGCTCGAGCGGATGTTGCCGCGCGGCCGTGGCCACATCGTCAACATCTCCTCGCAGGCCGGCAAGTTCCCCACGCCCGGCGGGGCCACCTACTCGGCCACCAAGCACGCGGTCGTGGGGCTGACCGAGTCGGTGCGCGGCGAGGTGCGGCTGATGGACGCCGACATCAAGCTCAGCTACGTGATGCCCTACGTGGTCAACACCGAGCTCGGCGGAGGTCTCGGGAAGGCACGCGGCTTCAAGAACCTTGAGCCCTCGGAAGTCGCCGACGCGATCGTCGACGCTCTCGAGCAGGGCACCGTCGAAGTCTGGGTGCCGAAGTCCGCCAAACGGGCGATCGTGCTCGGCACACTCGCCCCGCGCCGGCTTGCGGAGGGCATCGCCCGGGCGATCGGGGCCGATCGCGTGCTCGCCGACGCCGATGCCGACGCCCGCAGGGCCTACGAACTGCGCGCCGCCGACTCCGAGCCGCGCCTGCGCGAGGCGCCTCAGCAGGAGCGGATCGCCGAAAAGTCGGGATGACCTCGCGCTCCCCCGTGGGCGCATGCGTTACGCTCGCAGACATGCACGTGCTGGGTCTGGCGCTGGTGCCGATCGTGGCGGCGGAGAAGAGCAGGGTGCCCTTCTACATCGCCGGGGGCCTGCTCGTGGCGTGGGCTCTGATCGTCTCGCTGGTCCTTGGCCTGCGTAAACCCGCCTTTCCGTGGAACCCGCGCGGCGAGCACCTCGTGATCGCGGTCACCGTGGTGCTCGTGCTGGCTGCGGCATCCACGGCTGTGCTGACCGCCAGCCCGCCCGCGAAGTCGGCGACGACTGCCGCGGCCGGCAACGGATCGGCGGCCGACCTGAGCGCCGGCAAGTGAAGCTGTACGTCTGCTGGGGCACGTTCCCGACCGTGCGCCCGGGCGGACACCCCTGTCGCAACGCACACCAGGCGCTGCGCGACGCCGGCTACCAGCCCGAGGTCGTCAAGTCTTACGGTCTGGCCCCGCTGCCCGGCCCGTTCAATCGCACGCGCGGGCGCCGCGAGGTGGCCGAGTTGACCGGCAACCGCTGGGTCCCCACGCTCGTCCTCGACGACGGCAGCGTGATCGACTCCTCGCAGGAGATCATCACGTGGGCGGCTGCGAACCCGCGCTCGCCTGCGCCCGCGACCCCGACGGGCGATAGCGCTGGCGCGTGACGGCGATCTCGGGGCGCCAGCGCTCGCGCGCCTGACGTTCGAGCTCGGCATCGCCGAGCGCCGCGGCTCGTCCGAGTGCGACCGCGAACATCACCACGGCCAAACTGCCGACGAGAATTGCCACCAAGGCAATGGGCATGGACGAGAGCTCCTCCTGACCCTTCGCTCCCCGAACGTCCATTGAAGACAGTGGCAGACGCCCCGGACAGGCGTTCCGTCAGACGAGCGAGCGTTCCGATCTATTCGCCATACTTTCGACGCTCGAGGCGAATACCCTGCGCTCGCCCGCACGAGGCGCGAGCCGCGCGAGCCGCAACGCAACCAGCGACAGAGAGGATCGGCGATGGACGTTCTGATGAGGCTCGACGAGGCGAGGGCCACGACCAACGTGTTGGAGCACCGCTTCTACGAGCGCTGGAGCGCGGGCGCGCTCGACTCGGCAGAGCTGAGCCTGTACGCCGACCAATACCGGCATGCGGTGCTGGCGCTCGCGCAGGCCTCCGCGCGAGCCGCGGAGCTGGCCGGCGATGAGCACCGCGGCGCATTGCGCCGCCACGCCGCCGAGGAGACCGAGCACGTGGCGTTGTGGGATCAATTCGCCGCCGCCGCGCGTGCGCGCGCGGACCGCGCAGTTGATGGTTCCGGGGTCGGGAGCGCTAACAGCGGTGTCGAGGCTGCCGCGAGCGGAGACGAGAACGCCGCGGGAGCGCTCGAGCCCACGCGGCTATGCGCGACCGCATGGACCCAGGGCGATGATCTGCTCGAGCATCTGGCCGTGCTTTACGCGATCGAGGCAAGCCAGCCGCAGATCGCGGCCACCAAGCTGAAGGGCCTGGTCGAGCACTACGGCTACCGACCGGAGGGCCCCGCGGTCGAGTACTTCCGGCTGCACGAGCGCCTCGACGTCGAGCACGCGCGCCAGGCGAGCCAGCTGATCGAGACGCTGCTCACGCACTGCGACGAGGCCCCGGTCGCCGAAGCACGCATGCTCGCGCGCGCCGAGCAGGCGCTGCGTGGCAACTGGGAGCTGCTCAGCGGCGTGGAAGCGGCAGGCTGACCACTGCGAGCTGCTTGGCGGCGTGGAAGCGGCAGGCTGACCCGCGCGGGCTCGGGGCTCACGCCTGTGAGAGCCGCTGAGCGAACAGCACCGCCGCGACCGACGTCGCCAGGTTGAGGCTCGACACGCCCGGGCGCATCGGTATCGCGACACACGCGTCGGCGCGGTCGAGCAACTCCCGGCTCAGGCCCCGGCGCTCGCTGCCGAAGGCGAGCAGCGCGCGCGCGGGCAGCGACGCGGGGCGCAGCGGCTCTCCCGCGGGGTCGAGCGCGAGCAGCGGGCGCCCCGGCTCGCGCGGCAGGCCGTTGGGCAGGCCGGCGACCGGCAGCGCGTAGTGCAGGCCGGCGGCCCCACGCAGGGCGTCCGGGTGCCAGGGGTCGTGGCCGCCGCTCACGAGCACGCCGCCAGCGTCAGCGGCCGCCGCCACGCGCACGCAAGCGCCCATGTTGCCGAGGTCGCGCGGGTCCTCGAGCAGGACCACCGGCGCGGGAGCGGCGTCGGCGAGCAGCCCGGCGGGATCGACCACGCGGCGCCGCGCGAGTGAGATCACGCCGGTCGGCGGCACCAACGGCGCGAGCCGTGCCAGTACGTCTATCGGGACCTCACGGGCAAGCGCGAGGATCGACTCTGCGAGCTCGGGTGCGAGCTCGTGGCACAACCGCGCCAGTGCTTCGCGCTCGGCGCACACCACCTCCAGCACCTCGGCGTCGAAGCGCAGCGCGTGCTTGAGCGCGTGAAAGCCTTCGAGCACCGCGAGCGAGCGATCGCGCCGCGCGCGCCCGAACCGCGCAATCAGCGATCCATCGACCGACACGGCGCGATCATCGCATGGGCCCGATCGCACGGGGTGTGTGCCGGCGCATGGGGAGGTCGGCGCACGGGGGTGTGCTACACCTCGCGCGCGATGGCGGCGCCCGCGGCGGTGATCTTCGACAACGACGGACTGCTGCTCGACACCGAGGACGCCTGGACGCGCGCCGAGCAGACTCTGTTCGCCCGTCGCGGGCGCGAGTTCACGAGCGAGCACAAGCGTTCGCTGATCGGCTCCGCGCGCGGCCCGGCAGCGGCGAAGCTGGAGGCGATGCTCGACCGCCCGGGCCAGGGCGAGCAGTTGATGGACGAGCTGCACGGTCTGGTGATGGACGAGGCGCTCGCGGGAGTCGCGCCGCGCCCGGGTGCGCTCGAGCTGGTCGATCGGCTCGCCGGTGCGCGCGTGAGCCTGGCGGTGGCGTCCAACTCGCAGCGCGACTTCGTCGAGCGCACCCTGCACAGCGCCGGGCTGCTCGACGGACCGTTCGCGGCGATCGTCTCCGCCGAGGACGTCGCCCGACCCAAGCCCGCACCCGACATCTACCTGGAGGCCTGCCGGCGACTTGGGGCCGAGCCCGAGGCGAGCGTCGCGCTCGAGGACTCGCCGACCGGCGTCGCGGCGGGGTCGGCAGCGGGCATGTACGTGATCGGCGTTCCCTACTTCGCCGGCAGCGAGCTGCCCGGGAGCGATCTCACGGTCGCGAGCCTGGCCGATCCGGCGGTCGCGCGGGCGCTCGGGTTGGGTTGACGGTTGGCGCTCGCGAGGCGGTGAGCCTGTCGCGATGACGGGCGCTCGCGAGGCCGTCAGCCTGTGGTGATGGCGGGCGCTCGCCAGCTGCCGGGTCCCCGCGATGACCTGCCCGAAGGGCAGTGAGCCGTCGCACCGCTCACTCCCACTCGATCGTTCCGGGCGGCTTGCTCGTAATGTCGAGCACCACTCGGTTGACCTTCGGTAGCTCGTTGATCATTCGTGACGAGATCGTCTCGAGCAAGTCGTATGGCAAGCGCGCCCAATCCGCCGTCATCGCGTCGTCGCTGGTGACAGCGCGGATGCCAATCAGGTACCCGTAAGTCCGCTCGTCGCCCTGGACACCGACGGTTCGTACGTTCGGCAGGACGCAGAACGATTGCCAAAGCTCGCGATAAAGTCCGGCTTTGCGGATCTCGTCCTGCAGGATGTAGTCCGCCTCTCGCAACAAGTTGAGGCGTGCCCGCGTGGCTTGCCCGCCCACGACACGGATCGCGAGGCCGGGGCCGGGAAAGGGCTGGCGCCAAACCAAGCTATCGGGTAGCCCGAGCTCCGCGCCGACGGCCCGCACCTCATCCTTGAACAGAGTCCGCAGCGGCTCGACCAGCTCGAAGCCGAGGTCGTCGGGGAGCCCGCCGACGTTGTGGTGTGACTTGATGACCGCAGTACCGGTTCCGCCGCCGGACTCGATCACATCGGAATAGAGCGTGCCCTGCACGAGGTAGTCCGCGCCCTCGAGCTCGCGAGCCTCCTTCTCGAACATCCGGATGAACTCGGCGCCGATCACTTTGCGCTTACTCTCCGGATCGGGATCCTCGAGCTCGCTCAACTTCTCCAAAAAATGATCCTCGGCGTCAACCACCCGCAGCGGGACATTGAAGTTGTCACGAAATGCCTTGATGACCTGATCACCCTCGTTCTTGCGCATCAAGCCGTGATCCACGAAGACGCATGTCAACTGATCACCGACGGCCCGGTGTACCAACAGCGCCGCTACAGACGAATCGACCCCTCCCGAGAGCCCGCAGATCACACGCCCAGAGCCAACCTGCTCGCGGATACGGTGGATCTGCTGATCAACAAATGACTCGGCTGACCAATTCTGCTCACAGCCACAGATCTCGGTCACGAATCGATCCAAGATCGCTTGCCCGTGCGGCGTATGAATGACCTCGGGATGAAACTGGATCCCGAAAACGTTGCGGTCGGCGTCCTCCATGGCCGCGACGGGGGATGCCGGCGAGGAGGCGAGCTCCGTAAAGCCGGCGGGCGCGCGCAACACAACGTCTCGGTGCGACATCCAGCACTGCTGCGTGCGGGGCAGACCCGCCAGCAGCCTGCCCGGCTCCCGAACCTCGAGGGTGGCACGGCCGAACTCTCCCGCGTCCGCCTCTTCGACTTTGCCACCCAGTTGCTGGGCCAAGAACTGCATGCCGTAGCAGATCCCGAGAACCGGGATCCCAAGCTCGAGAAGGTCGTAGTCGAGCGTCGGTGCGTCGTCGGCGTAAACCGATGCCGGGCCACCCGACAGGATGACGCCCTGAGGCTTACGCCGCGCGATCTCCTTGGTGCCAACCCGATGAGGCAGGAGCTCGGAAAAAACGCCGCTCTCCCGGACCCGACGGGCGATCAGCTGCGAGTACTGCCCCCCGAAGTCCAGCACGACGATCGGCGCTTGCTCGACCTCGGACGCCGGCCGCTTCGGTGCCTCGGCGGGGCGCTTGTGCATGCGCCGGCCATGCTCGGTCAGGGGTGCGCCGGCCGCGCGATCCTGCTCAGTGGTCGAGTGAGCGTTTGCCATGTCTCTAGCCTACTCGGGCGACCACCTGGCTCGGTGAACGGCCGCTACACCCCGCAGGCGGCCACGTACAGCACGGCCAACGTCCGCGCGACGACGCCGACCGCGCTGTCAGGTACGAGCAGCTCCGGGTGATGCAGCGGCCGCGGCGAGAACCCGTCGGCGCCGTCCAGCCCGACGAACGCCATCGCCAACGGCGCCAGCGCGCCGTAGAAGGCGAAGTCGTCCGAGCCGCACGAGCGCCACTCCGGCGCCGGCCTGAGGCCGGCGTCAGCGAGCAGCTCGCGCCCGCCCGCCACGATCGCCGGGTCGTTGCTGAGCACCGGCTCGCCCTCGGTCAGCTCGACCGTTGCGCTGCACCCGTGCGCCGCGGCGATCCCGTGCGCCACCTCCGCGACCAGCTCGCGCAGCGTCTCGCGGTCCTCGGGATGCAGCGCGCGCAGTGCCACGCGCGCGCGCGCCCGCACCGGGATCACGTTCTCGGTGCGCCCGCCCTCGAGCACGCCGACGTTCAGGACGGCCCCGTGCAGCGGATCGATCCGCCGCGCCGCCTGCGCATTGAGCGCGAGCGCGATCTGCGCGATCGCCAGGATCGGGTCGCGCCCGCGATGCGGATACGCGCCGTGCGAAGGCTCGCCGTGCACGGTGATCTCGGCCGAATCGCTGCTGGCGTTGACCCCGCCGGGATCGAGCGCGACCGCCTGCCAGGAAAGCTCGGGGTGAACATGCGCCGCGACCACGGCGGCGGGCTCCAGCTCCCTCAGCTCACCGCCGGCCAACTGCTCCGCCCCCGACGGATAGGCCTCCTCGGCGGGCTGAAACACCGCCAACAGCCCCATCGGCAGCAGCTCCGCGAGCGCGTGTGCGGCGCGCGCGAGCGCCACCAGCGCGGCCATGTGCACGTCGTGGCCGCACGCGTGCATCGTGCTTCCCGTGGCGCTGAACTCCGCGCCGGTCCGCTCTTCGATCGGCAGCCCGTCGAGCTCGGCGCGCACCGCCACGGCGGGGCCCTGGGCCGGCCCGACCCTGGCGATCCGACCTGTCCCGGCAACCGTGCTCGACGCGACCGGCAGCTCCCGCGCCACCGTCTCGGCGGTCTGCTGCTCGACGTGCGCCAGCTCGGGCCTGGAGTGCAGGCGATGGCGCAGGGCCACGGCCGGCTCGAGCTCTCGCTCGATGCCTGCCAGCAGCCGGCCGAGCAGCTCAGTAGATCGCGGCATAACGTCGGCACGCCTCGCTCAAATCGAGCTCCGCCACCGCCCGCAGCTCGGCCCGCTTGACTCCGACGTAGGCCTCGTACAGCAGCTCCCCCAGCCAGCCCCGCACGCTCTCATCCTCGGCGAGCGCCTGCAACGAGTCCTCGAGCGACGCCGGCCACTGGCCGACTCGGTAGCGAGCCGCCCCGGCCTCGTCTAGCCCCGCCGGATCCCGCTCCAGGATCGGCGGCGCCGGCAGCTCCCTGTGCACGCCATCGAGGCCCGCTCGCACGATCGCGCCGAGCGCCAGATACGGATTGGCCGCGGCATCGGCGCCGCGGTACTCGAGGTGCAGCTGCGCCGCGGCGTCCTCGTGCGCGAGCCTCAGCACCGGCGGGATCCGCAGCAGGGCTTCGCGATTCTGACTGGCCAACGCCAGCGCGCCGACGCTCCAGCGGTGGGGCCGCAGACGCGCCGCCGAGATCGGACTCGGCGCCGTCAGCGCGCTCAGTGCCGGTGCATGCAGGAGGATCCCCGCGGCGAAGCGCTCGCCGAGCTCGCTCAGACAGGCCGGGCGCGACGCGTCATACAGCAGCGACTCCTCGGCGTCGTCGAGCAGGCTGATGTGGACGTGCACGCCGTTCCCGGCCTCGGCCGGATCCAGCAGCGGCGTAAAGCTCGCGGCGAGACCCTGGCGGCGGGCGATCTCGCGCACCACCTCCTTGAGCACCACGCTGCGATCGGCGCTGGCCAGGCCGCGCGCCGGCCGAACCGGGATCTCGAACTGGTGGGGGGCGTACTCGGCGAAGATCCGCTCTGGATGCGCCCCCGCTTCGACCAGCGCGCCCATCACCTGCGCCGGGAACGGTTCGGCCCGTCGCTGCGCCTCCAGCGAGAACGCCGGCGCCGGTGGCGCGTCGCGCAGCAGCTGGAACTCGTGCTCGAAGCTCGCGGTGAGGCGGACCCCGAGCGATCCCAGCTCGCTGAGCGCGTCTCGGAGAAAGCGCCGCGGGCAGCACTCCCACGGCTGTCCGTCGATCTCGACGATGTCGCACAGCATCAGCTCCAGCGGACCGCTGCCCTGGTCGCCCTCGACGCGCGTGTGCGTATCGGGGTCGGGAAGCAGTCGCAGGTCACCGACCGAGCCGAACGGGTTCGGTTCGGCCAGCGATCCGCACGGCGTCAGCGAGAGGTTGGCGGGCACCCAGCTGACGCCCGTGTCGAGCTGCTCACCGAGCTCGGACGCGAGCACCGAACGCCCTCGCACGATCGCGCCCAGATCGCAGCACACGAGAGCCACCAGCTCGCCGGCGCTCACCTCAGCAGCTCGGCGGTCACGGTGCCGTTGTCCCACGCCCCCTCGTCCAGCCCGAGCGCCCGCGCCCCGGCTCGCAGCGCCGGGGCATCGAGGGCCGACGCGACCACGATGATCCCTCCGCCGGGCCTCTCCGCGCCGTTCGCGGTGGCCTCTTGGGCCGGCATTGCGACCGGCGCTCGGGTCGGGTCCGCGGCGCGCGTCCGATTGCCCTGCCCGGCCGGCGGCTCGCGGCGATTGAGCGCTGCCGCCAGACGCTCACGCGGCTGCAGGTGGACGCCGCCGTTGCCGAGCGCAGGGTAGGTGTCGGCCAGCGCATAGAGCGCTCCCCCCGGTCCATCCACGCGCCCGACCACGCAGGCGAAGTGCCCGACCCGCCAGTCGGGCGGCGGACCCTCGAGCTCGCCGTCGAGCAGGTAATCGAGCAGCTGGTCCGCGCGCGGGTGCGTTCCCCACAGATGCCCCGTAGCGTGGTTGGCCACGAGCGTCACCGGATTCGCGAAACCGCGTGCCAGGTCGAACAGGCCGTCGAGCACGCGCCCGCTCCAGGGGCCTCCATAGGGGATCGCGGCCAGCTCCGCGCCCGCCAACTGCTCGATCGCGTCCACCAGGCCGGGTGCCGTCGTACCCGAGCGCATGCTGTCGTGCGTAAGCGGCAGCGACACGCGATAGTCGCGTCGCCCGCGTTCGCCGAACGGCAGGCTGTCCGTGTCGGGCGTCTCGGATATCACGCTGCCCGCCGCCAGCGCCACCGCGTCCTGATCGAGCGGCTCGCCGCCGCGCTGCTCGAACCCCGCGGCATGCAGCGCGAGAGCAGCGCAGAACGCGCCGCACAGCTCATCGCGCTGTGGCAGCTCGCGCGCGTGCCGCTCCAGCAGGGCCCGCGCCCCGGGCAACAGCGTCAGCTCGAAGCTCGGGGCGTCCATGGGGTCAAATATACGGGCGCGTCGCGGCGGCACGGGCGCGTCACGGCGGCAGAGGCGCGTCGCGGCCGCAGAGGCGCGTTCGGCGGGACAGGCGCGTCGCAACGGCGCAGGCGCGGCTGGGGTGGACAGGCGGAGTCGGCGAGATGGCAGGGATGATCGTCGGCGACCCGCACGCGCGCGTGCGCGCGCGCGTGCGCTCTCACGCTAGAGTCACGTGATCATGGATGAGCAGTTTTGTGACGTCGGCAGGGGCATCACGCTCTGCTACGACACCTTCGGCGATCCCGGCTCCCCGACGGCGCTGCTGATCATGGGCCTGGGCACGCAGATGGTCGCCTGGCACGAGGACTTCTGCACCGAGCTTGCCGATCGCGGGCTGCACGTGGTGCGCTTCGACAACCGCGACGTCGGCCGCTCGACGCACGTCGCCGGCCGGCCGCCCACGGTCGCGCAGCTGCTGGTCCGCTCCAAGCGGGCCGCGCACTACCGGCTGGCGGACATGGCGCAGGACGCCTGCGGGCTGCTGAGCGCGCTCGAGCTGGCGCCCGCGCACGTGATCGGCGCCTCGATGGGCGGCATGATCGCGCAGACGGTCGCCGCCCGCCATCCGCAGCAGGTGCGCTCGCTGGTCTCGATCATGTCCAACACGGGCAGCCTGCGCAACGGCCAGCCCTCGCTGCGGGTCTATCCGGCGCTGCTGCGCCCGCCGCCTCACGGCCGCGCCGCCTACGTCGAGCGCATGGAGCGCCTGTTCGCTCAGATCGGCTCGAGCGCGCTGCCGCGCGATCCCCAGGACATCCGCGAGCTGATCGAATCCAGCTACGACCGCGATCACGACCCCGCCGGACCGGGCCGCCAGCTCGCGGCGATCATCGCCTCGGGCGACCGCACGGCCGAACTGCGGCGCATCGCCGCGCCGACGCTCGTGATCCACGGCACCGCCGACCCGCTCGTGGGCTTCTCGGGCGGGCGCGCCACCGCGCGCGCGATCCCCGGCGCGAAGCTCCTGCCGATCGAGGACATGGGCCACGACCTGCCGCGCGTGGCCTGGCCGACGCTGATCGACGCGATCGCGACACACGCCGAACGCGCCGACCGCGCGCAGTGCGTCGAGCAGGCCGGGACCATCGGCTGAGTCGAGCACGTGGGCCGCGCTCGCGAAGGCGCGCCCGGACCATCGGCTGAGTCGAGCACGCGCGCCGCGCTCGCGAAGGGCAGGCCCACCGCTTCGCTTGGGCACGGTCGGCACGCGCGCGGGCGCGCCGGTCAGCCCAGAACCAGCTCGGCCGCGGTGCGCAGCGTCGCGGCGTCGCCCGACACGAGCAGGGTCGTGACCGGCGACTCGCGCCACTTGGCGAGGTCATCGCGGATCCGCTCGCGTGAGCCGATCAACGACAGCTCCTCGATCAGCGCTCGCGGGATCTTCGCTCCGGCCTCGTCCTTCTTGCCGTTCAGATACAGCTCCTGGATTTCGCCGACCTCGCGCTCGTAGCCCATGCGAATCGGCACGTTCGCGTGGAAGTTGGTGCCTTTCGCGCCCATGCCACCGAAGTACAGCGCATAGAACGGCCGCAGCGCGTCGGCCGCGCCGTCGATGTCGTCGGTGACGATCAGCGGCACCGTCGCGCAGATCTCGAAGTCCGCGGCGCTGCGCCGTGCGCCCGGTCGCGCAAAGCCCTCCTCCAGGGAGGGGCGGTAGAGCTCGTCGAACACGGACGGCGAGAACAGCATCGCCAGCCAGCCGTCGCACAGCTCCGCGCAAAGCGCGATGTTCTTCGGGCCCTCGGCGCCGAGGTAGATCGGAATGTCCTCGCGCAGGGGATGGATCGAGGACTTCAGCGGCTTGGCCAGGCCGGTGCCGTTCGGCAGCGGCAGCGGGTAGTGCGGTCCCGGCGCCGTGACCGGGCCGTTGCGCGCCCAGATCTCGCGCAGGATCGAGATGTACTCGCGCGTGCGCGCCAGCGGCTTGGCGAACGGCATTCCGTACCAGCCCTCCACGACCTGCGGGCCGGACACGCCCAGACCGAGGATGAAGCGGCCGTTCGAGAGAAGGTCCATCGTCATCGCCGCCATCGCCGCCGCGGCCGGCTGGCGCGCCGACATCTGCACGATCGCCGTGCCGAGCTTGATCCGCTCCGTGCTCGCGCCCCACCAGGCCAGCGGCGTGAGGCAGTCAGACCCGTACGCCTCGGCCGTCCAGATCGAGTCGAATCCAAGCCGCTCGGCCTCGAGCACCGCCTCGAGCGCCCCGGGCGGCGGCCCGCCTGCCCAGTAGCCCGTGTTCAGCCCCAGCTTCAGCTCGCCCGCCATCGCTCCCTCGCCCCCCGCTCGCAACCCTCCGCCATGGGCGCAGACTATCCGGGCGCCTGACCCGGCGTCGGGCGCCCGGCTCGGGTGCCGGGCCCGACCCGGGTGTCAGTGTGCGGCTCGTGCTCCGGCGCCCGGCCCGGCGTCGGGCGCTACGCTCCGGGCATGCGCGCGCTGCCGACAGCACCGCTTGCGGCGGGCGGTCTGATCGCCGGCTATGGCGTGGCGGTCGGCACCGGCTCGCGAGCTCTCGGTGGCGTCGTGCTGTCGATCTGCGGACTTTGCTGCATAGCGATCTGGGCCCGCCGGCACGGCAGGCGCACAGCCGTGACGCTGGCGGGGATCGGCCTCGCCGCATTCGCGCTCTCGCACGTGCTCGCGCTCGCAGTCGGCGCGTGGCCGTCGGTGCTGCTCGTGTCGGCGGCGACGGCCGCGGCCTGCTGGACGATCGCGGACGCGAAGGCCCCGAGCGCCCCCGCCGGCGCCCGCGCCGGCGACACGCTCGACTACGCCTGACCGCCCCGAGCCCCGCAGGTGCGGGCTCTCGCGATACGTTCGACTAGGCCTGAGCGCCGGGAGCGGTGGCGGCCACGCGCGAGCGCTCGAACGTCGTGGGATCGTGCGAGCAGATCAGCTCGACCTCGTCGCCGTGGCTCTGTGCCAGCTCGCGCAGCCGCTCCTGATTGTGCTTTCGCCTTGTCCCATCGACCTGGTTGAGCTCCTGGAACAGACGCAGTCCGACCGGACAGTGCGGCGGGCTCTCGACCTCTCCATAGTGGAAATAGGCGTCGCCGCAATGCAGCAGCCAGCCGCCGCCCTGCCTGACCGCGACGCCGGTGTGCCCGAGCGTGTGCCCTTGGAGCGGGATCATCAGGATCTCGGCGTCGCTGGCCGGCAGGACCTGGACGCTGTCGAAGCCGAGCCACTGCTCGCCGGCGACATCGTGCTCGACCCAGCGCGGTCCGTGGGCCCAGTGGGCCGCGACATAGCGGTCGCGTTCGCGCCGGCGCGGGTGCATCGCCGCCTGCAGCTCGCGCCCGAGCACGTGGACTTCGGCGCGCGGGAAGTCAGGCAGGCCGCCGGCGTGGTCGAGGTCGAGATGGGTGGCGATCACGTGGCGCACATCCTCTGGATCGAAGCCGCGCTCGCGGATCTGGGAGATCGCAGTTTCGGCGGCGCTCGGGCGGGGACGGACCACGGCGTTGAAGAGCCCGCCCAGCTGGCGCGGATTGCGCGCGTCGTCGAGACCGAAGCCGGTGTCGATCAGGACCAGGCCCTCCGCGCCCTCGACCAGCAGGCAGTGGGCCACCAGCCGCGCCTCGGCCAGCAGTCCGCCGCTGCCGGTCAGCAGGCGCGCTCCACGCGGACACATGGTGCCGCAGCTGAGATGGTGGATCGCGCGCGGCGCGGTGTTCATCGTGCGCGCAAGCCTAGCTGGTGCCGTCGTTCAGGAATTTGCGGCCTCGCTTGGAGCGCCGGCAATCGCGTCGCGGATGCGCCGCCGCCGGCCGTAGATGCGTTCGTAGCGCTGCTTTGAGTGGGCCATCTTCTCGCCGTCGGGCGCGTAGCGCCAACGCGCCCAGGGTGAGGACGGCGAGGCCAGCCGCAGCGAGCCGACCAGCGACACGAACGGGATGAACACGCCCGTCAGGCCGAGCAACGGCTTGCCCTTGAGGATCGTGAGTATGCACAGAGCCAGGTCGATTGCCACGACCAGCACGAGCGTCGTCACGGCCGAGCCCTGGTGGGAGAGTTCGAAGGGCGCCAAGCCCAGCACGATCAATCCGCCCAGCAGCGCCGCGACCACGACCGCGTCGAACGAGCTGCGCCCCTGATCGGACCAGTAGACGTCTTCGAGGTGGACCCACAGCGCGAACTCGTCGAGCGTCAGCCCGGCGCCCACGCCGAACAGCGCCGCCAAGACATACAGCCAGACGCCTTCCGGCTCGAGCGCAAAGTTCAGGAAGCCGCTCAGCAGCAGCAGCACGATCCCCCACACGAGATGGTGAAGGTGAAGGCCTCCCTTGGTTTCGACGCTCCCGGGCCACCAGGTGATGCGGGGGTTGCGAATCAGCCGTGCGCTCGTGCGGATGAACAGGAACGAGACCAGGAACGCGCCCAGCACCACGAAGCCCGCGCGCTGTGCGGGTTCGTCCAAGAAATGGCGTGAGATTTCAACACTCATCGCGCTCGCTCGTCAGCCGGAAGTCTCCTGCAAGTGGTGCTCGGCCAGCGTCGCGACGACCATTGCGCTGCTGGGGCTCGGCAGCCGCGAGATCTCCTCCTCCGAAAGCGGCGCCACGAACGCGACGTCGCCGGGCGCCAGCGACTGGACCCACCCGGGGCCGTCGTCGAGCCGGTCCTCCGCGCCGCCCGCCACGCGCCGCGCCATCTCGGCGGCGACCGACATCGCGCCGCCGCGGCCCTCTCCGTCCCCGTCGCCCTCGAGCAGGATGCGCACGGCGCCAAGCCGCTCGGCGCTGCCGCGCACGATCGCCACGGGCGGAGCGAGCGCATGGATCGCGTCCTCGGGGGGCGCGATCTCCGCCTCGACGGTGCCGGCGGCGGGACCGTCGAGGTCCGCGTGTGACTCGGATGGCCCGGCGCCGGCGGGCTCGGCCACGAGCACCAGCGTCGCGTCAGCCGCGGCCCCCGCGCGCACCGCCCCATGGCGCAGCGAGCGGTCGACGATCGTCGACGGGCGCCCGTCCGCCCCCGCCGCCGCGATCACCTGGTTGAAACGGTCGCGCACGGGCCTGGGCGCGATCGGCGCCGATTCGGGGACCACCAGCACCGGATACACGACGCCGCCGTCGGCGCGCGCGATTCGCACGGCGATCGTCAGCGCTCCCGGCGCCGTGTCGGGGTCGCCGATCCCGACCACGACGCGCGTGCCCAGCGGCTTGTGCTCGCGCGTGGGAGGGTGAAGGCGCGCGCTCGCGCGCGCTCCGACGATGCTCGACACCAGCACGCTCACGAGGATCACCGCCAGCACCGCGTTGACGACCTCGCTGTCGAACAGGCCGAGCTGGAAGCCGATCACGGTCGCCGCCAGCGTGGCCGCCGCCTGCGCCGAGCTCAATGAGAACAGCAGCCCTGCCTGCGGGCGCGAGAAGCCCAGCAGGCGCGCCGACAGCGCCGTGGCCAGCGCCTTGCCGCCCAGGCACGCGACGGTGAACAGGCCGGCGAGCTCGAGCGTTTTCTCCTCCACCAGCACCGACGGGTCGAGGATCAGGCCCACCGACACGAGAAACACCGGGATGAACACGGCGCCGCCGAAGAACCCGATGCGGTCCATCAGCTGCCCTTCGTTGGGCACCAGCCGGTTCAGCGCCAGACCGGCGAAGAACGCGCCGACGATGCCCTCGATGCCGAACAGCTCGGCCACCGTCGCCGCCGACAGGAACGCCGTGATCGCCACCACGTAGCGCACCGTGCGCTCGGCGCTCAGCCAGCGAAACGCCCACGCCGCCAGCAGCGGCAGCACGAGCAGGCTGAACGCCACCAGCACGGTCAGCCCCACGGCGATCTGCACCGCGATGTCGAGCGTCGAGCGCCCGCCGCCGACCGAGCCGGCGACGCCCGCCAGCACCACGAGCGCGAGCGTGTCGGTCAGGACCGTCGAGCCGACCACCGTCGCGACCGCCGGATCGGACGCCAGGCCCGCGTCGCGAACCGTCGGGTAGGTGATCAGCGTGTGCGAGGAGAGCAGCGATCCCAACAGGATCGCCGCGGCGACTTCCCAGCCCAGCGCTAGGCCGACGGCCGTGCCGGCGACCATCGGCAAGGCAAACGTGAGCAGCCCGAACACGACCGCTGAGCGCCGGTACGCGCGCAGCAGGTTGAGGTCGAGCTCGACCCCCGCCACGAACATCAGGTACAGCAGCCCGAGCTGGCCGAGGTCGGGCAGCGTGTTGTTGCCCGAGCCGATCACGCCGAGGCCGTGCGGCCCGATCACGTACCCGCCGACGAGCAGCCCGATCAGCCCGGGGATGCGCGCCCGCTCGACGATCACCGGGCCGAGCGCCAACGTCGCGAACAACACCAGGAACTCCCACTGCGGACCTTTGGGCGAGGTCACGTCGATCAGCGACGCGATCGCCAGGTGCAGGTGCGGGCTCATCGCAACAGTCCCGCCGAGCTCGGGTGGCGAATCGTCAGCAAGATTCCCGCGGAGCTCCGGTCGCGCATCGTCAGCAGCATTCCCGCCGAGTTCGAGCCGCGCATCCTCGGCGGCGGTCCCGCCGGCTCCAGCGGCGCGTGGTCATTCCCCGGTCCTCAGCACGGGCACCGCTTCGGCCTGACCTTCCTGGACGCTGGCCTGGAGCCATTCGTGGCCGAGCCGTTCGATCGTGCCGTCGGTTTCGAGTGCGCGCAGAGCCGAGTTTACGGCTTCGAGGTTCTCGGAGCCCTTCGGCAGCGCGATCCCGAGCCCGGCTTCGCTCGGCAGCTGCGCCGCCACCGCATATGCCCGTGGGGACTCGCGCGCGTACGCCAGCGCGACCGGGAGGTCCAGCATCACGGCGCTCACGCGGTGCCCGCGCAGCGCGTGCAGGACTTCGCGCTGGTGATCGAGGATCAGCGGCGCTTCGTGCGGGCTGATTTCTTCCTGCAGCGCGGTCTCGAGCGTCGTGCCGGTCTGCACCGCGAAGCGCAGCCCGCGCGCGGTCTTGACGTCGGGCACCTCGGTGCCGGGGCGCACCAGGATCGACGGCGGGGCGTCGAGGTACGGTTCCGAGAAGCTCACGTAGCGGGCGCGCGCGGCGGTGATCGTAATGTCCGAGAGCGCCAGATCGGCTCCGTCGAGATGACCGGCCACGAGCCGCTCGAACGGCACGACGATCACCTTCACCTGGTCGAGGCCGAAGCGCCCGGCGAGCGCTCGTGCGAGCTCGTACTCGAATCCCCCGGTCAGGTGCTCGGGCGTTCCCTCCCAGAAGCCCGGGTCGGGGATCTGCGCGGTGGCGACCGTCAGCGTGCCCGGAACGCGCGGCGTGAACGTTCCGGCGGCGCCGCCGTGCGGGCCTTCGGCGCACGCGAGCATGCCGGTGGCGAGCAGTCCCACGATTGCCCCCAGCACCATCGATCTCAGCAGCGTGGCGCTGTTCACGCGCGTGCGCATTTCACGAATTTGCACTTTACGGCGCGGCTTGCGGCGCGGACGCTCAGCCGACACCGATCGCATCGCGCCTCGGCCCGCTCGCCCAGTGAGCTCAGGCCTCCAAGCTGGCGCGCGACGCTCAGCCGAGCGCCGCGGACTCGCTCTGGCGCCAGCTCTGCAACGTCGCGAGGGAGCCGTCGATGACGCGCTCCAAGAACGTCGCGCGATCGTTGGCGTGTGGAAGCGGGCCATCGGGGACCTCGACCTCGAGGAACTCGCACAGCGGCTCCCAGCCGTCGCCGACCTCCCACACGAGCAGCCGCTCAGCCGGGACGTCGCGCTTGACGCGCTGCTCGTGGGCGAGCATCTGCTCGATCATCTGCGCAGACTCGGCGTGACCCTCGGCGAACGTGCCCTGCGGCCCCCAGAACATGCGGTCGACCAACGCGAGGTAGCGCTTCCAAAGCGGGTCGATCTCGGCGCGGGCTCGTGACAGCAGCGGCATCACGGTCTCGCCGTAGCTCATCGTCCAGATCGTGTCCCTGAAGCTGCGCTCCCACGCCTCGGGGTCGCGCACGCTCAGCAGCACCTTCGCGTCCGGATAGGCCTCCATCAGCTCGCGGTAGAAGTAGCCGCCGGGCCAGTCGACGGTCGAGCGGTGGTCGGTGAAGATCTCCTCCCAGCGACTCTCGCCGTCGAGCGCCCGTTCCCACAGCTCGACCTGGTGGTCGAGGTCGGCGATCACATTGACCCAGTGGTAGGCGGGCCCCAGGCCGAGCTGCTCGAGCGCCACCTTCTGCGAGAGCGTGCCCGTGCGCGGCAGGCCCGCTCCGATCAGCTCTATGCCCGTGTGCTCGGCGATGGGCGTAACCTAGCGATCCTGAGCGCAGGAGGGTTGTCCATGAATCTGATCAATCACCAGGTGCGGCTCGCCGCGCGCCCGTCGGGCCTGCCGAAGGCCTCGGACTGGAGCTTTACCGAGGAGCCGGTGCCGAGCCCACGCGAGGGGGAGTTTGTCGTCGCGATCTCGCACATCTCGCTCGACCCGGCGATGCGGGGCTGGATGAACGAGGGCGCGTCCTATATCGACGCCGTCGAGATCGGCGCGGTGATGCGCGCCGGCGCGGTCGGGCGGGTGAGCGCATCCGAGCACCCGGGCTTTGCGGTCGGCGATCACGTGTACGGGGCCTTGGGCGTCCAGGAGCACGCGCTCTCGGACGGCAACGGCGTCTTCAAGGTCGATCCGACGCTGGCGCCCTTGCCGACATACCTCGGCACGCTCGGCATGACCGGCTTGACGGCCTACTTCGGCATGTTGGACGTCGGCAAGCTGCAGGAGGGCGACACCGTCGTGGTCTCCGGCGCGGCCGGAGCGGTCGGCAGCGTGGCGGGCCAGATCGCCAAGATCAAGGGCGCCCGTGCGATCGGCATCGCGGGCGGTGAGCAGAAGTGCCGCTGGCTAACCGAGGAGCTCGGGTTCGACGCGGCGATCGACTACAAGAGCGAGGATCTGCGGCGCGCCCTGCGCCAGCACGCACCGACCGGAGTCGACCTGTACTTCGACAACGTCGGCGGCGAGATCCTCGACGCGGTGCTCACGAGGCTGGCGCGCGGGGCCCGCATCGTGATCTGCGGGGCCGTCTCGCAGTACAACTCGAGCGACGGCGTGCGCGGTCCGTCCAACTACCTGGCGCTGCTGGTGGCGCGCGCCTCGATGACCGGCATGGTCGTGTTCGACTACGCCGCCCGCTACGCCGAGGCGATGGGCGAGATCGCCGGCTGGATGCGCGAAGGGCGGCTGATCTCGCGCGAGGACGTCCTCGATGGAGGGGTCAGCGCGTTTCCGCAGGCGTTGCTGATGCTGTTCGCCGGTGAGAACACGGGCAAGCTCGTACTGCGCGCGGGCCCCGACTGAGCTCGGACTGACAGCGACTCGTCCCACCAAATCAGGAGGATCCGTGAGCGACGCAACTGGCACCACACACGGCGAGCAAACGGTCGGCACCGCGCCCGCCGACGATACGCCCGGCAACGCGACGGCCGGCACGACGCCTGTCGGGGAACCGGCCGGCAGCGCGCCCGTCGAGGAAACGGCCGTCACGATCGAACGGCGCGAGCACGTCCTGCTGATGGGCCTGAACCGCCCGTCCAAGCGCAATGCGTTCAACGTGGCGATGATCGATCAACTGGCGCGCGGTTACTACGAGCTCGAAAACGACGACGAGCTGCGCTGCGGCGTGCTGTTCGCTCACGGCGAGCATTTCACCGGCGGGCTCGACCTGGCGGAGGTCGGCCCGCTGATCGCCGAAGACCGGCTCGAGATCGCCGGTCCCGGGCGCCGCGATCCCTGGCGCAAGGACGGACCCTGGACGACGCCGGTCGTCGCGGCCGTACAGGGGTGGGTGATGACGCTCGCAATCGAGCTCCTGCTGGCCGCGGACATCCGCATCGCGGCCTCGAACGCGCGCTTCGCGCAGATGGAGATCAATCGCGGCATCTATGCGTTTGGCGGTGCCACGATCCGGCTGCCGCGCGACGCCGGCTGGGGGAACGCGATGCGCTGGCTGCTCACCGGCGAGGAGTACGACGCGGCCGAGGCCTACCGGATCGGTCTGGTCCAGGAGGTGGTCGAGCCCGGCCGCGAGCTCGAGCGCGCGACCGAGCTCGCCGAGGCGATCGCCACCAAGTCGGCGCCGCTCGGCGTCAAGATGACGCTCGCGTCCGCGCACCGGGCGCGACTGGAGGGCGAAGCTGCGGCGTTCGCGCGGCTCGAGCCGGACATGGTCGCGCTGTTCAAGAGCGAGGACGGCAGCGAGGGGCTGCGTTCGTTCGTCGAACGCCGCGAGGCCAAATTCGCCGGGCGTTGAGCGAGCCGGCAAACCCGTCAACGAGCCGCGCGTCCGCCATGCGGCCTCGACAGGACTTATCCACTCCGGCTCGTCTCAGCACCGGTCTCGGTGCCTGCCAGACCGGCGCGGTTCAATAAATGGCGCGAGGACACGGGGGGTGCGTGCCCTCGCGCCGCTCACAGCGCGGGCGGGGAGAGGGAGGGAGGACCCGGACTCCCGCGCTGCCCTTCACGGCTACGCGCCGCAAAGCGATCGCCGACATCCGCTTGCCCATGTTCGTCGCGCCGCGCGGCGCGCGGGTCATCGCTGCGCGCCGCTGTGCGGCATGCGGCCACGAGCACCGCAACGAGCGCAAGCCAGACCACAACCACTACGACTAGAAGCACGCGACCGACAAGTCCGTCGCCACAAGGCTGAATCGAGATACAGAAACTGAATCTGCTGCAGACAGAAACACCGCGCTCCCCCTTCGGCTGGGGCAATACCGCTACTGAGGCGACCCACCTGCCCGAGCGAGTGATGCTCTAAACGAGATAGTGCACGCCGACCCGAGCGCCGATGATAGCGTTCACGGTTGGCCCGGTGGAGGGGCCGGCGACGCGTTTGGCGGTGAATGCGGGTTCGTTTTACTTAACCGGTTTCATCTATTCACCGCTCGATGCGGATTTGGGCATGACCTTCTCGCCCCCGCCAAGCACCGCTTTTCGCCGGCGTCAACGAAGTACGACCGCTTCCCCAGGCGTCAAGATTCGCACCTCGACCGTGGGCGCGAGCTCGGCGACATGCCGGGCGAACAGCTCGGCCGGGCCGCGCAGGCGAGCGCGCCGCGTGCGCGAGGCGCCGATCGGCAGCAGCGTGCCCCAGTGCATCGGAATCGCCAGTCGCGGCTTGATCAGGCTGGCCGCGCGCGCGGCGTCCAGCGGGTCCATGTGGCCGGCGCCGAGCTTCGACCCCCAGCCGGCCACCGGCAGGAGCGCGGCATCGATGCCGGGACCGAGGTCGGACATGCCCTCGAACAGCTCGGTGTCGCCGGCGAAGTAGACCGCGCTACCTACCGCGCCGGTGCCGTCGCCCGTGGCGTCGCTGGTGTCTTGACTGGCGCCTCGCACGAGATATCCCACGGTCTGAGCGCGAACGCCTCCGGGATGGCGGCGGCCGTCGTGGCGGGCCTCGACCGCCGTCACCCCCACTGCGCCGACATGCCCGCTCTCGCCGACGCCGAGCGCGCGGACGTCGGTGAACCCGCGCCGGCGCAGCCACTGCTCGGCGCCCGCCGGGACGATCAGCGGCGTATCGAGACCGAGCAGCCGCAGCGACGCCAGGTCGAGGTGGTCGAGGTGCATGTGCGAGACCAACGCCGCGCGCACGCCGCCGGTCACCTGCTCTGCGATCGGCGGGACCTGCCGGCGCAGGTGCGCGACGCGAGCGCGCAGGAGCGGATCGGTGAGCAGCCGCACGCCGCCCAGCTCGAGCAGGAAGGTCGCGTGACCCAGGAAGACGATACGGTCCCCAGATGCGCCGGCACGCTCGAACGCGACCCCGTCCTCGGGCATGGGCGAGCAGTTAACCGGATGTCCGCGGCCGGATCATCCGTGCCGCTCGCAGCCAGCTCATCCAAGGCGGCACCCCACGGTCGGCCCCGCGTGCACGATGCTCAGCGCTGAGTGAAAGCTTCACGGGCGCTCGTCGGCTTCGCACTGCGGGTGGGGATCCTGCTCGCGCTCCAGGCGCTGGTGCTGCTGGCGCTGACCGCGATCCTGCCCGGGGTCGAAACGCTGTCGGTCGGCGCGGCGGTGCTCGTGGTCTGCGTGATGGCGTTCGTGAACGCGGCGCTGTGGCCGACGCTCACGCGCGTGGCGCTGCCGTTCACGATTCTCACCTTCGGCCTCGCGTCGCTGCTGCTGAGCGCCGGTGTTGTGGCGCTGGCCTTCTACGCGGTCGACGAAAAGACGCCGAACTTCGGCACAGATCTGACGATCGCGCTGGCGATGGCGGTGGTCGTCACGATCGTCGCCCCGCTCCTGGACCTGGATGGCGACGCCCGCCACCTGCGCGTCGTGCGCCGGCGTGTGCGGCACGCGCGCACGCACAACGAGACCGACGTTCCCGGCGTGATCCTGTTCGAGGTCGACGGCCTCGGCGAGGCCGTGCTGCGCGCCGCCGTGCGCGACGGCTACTTGCCGACGATCGCCGGCTGGCTGTCCGAGGGCACCCATCGCGTGCTCGGCTGGGAGTGCGACCTGTCCTCGCAGACCGGCGCCAGCCAGGCGGGCCTGTTGCTCGGCAGCAACTGGGACATGCCGGCGTTTCGCTGGTACGAGAAGGAGTCGGGGCGGACGCTGGTGTCCAACCACCCGGCCGACGCGGCCGAGCTGGAGCGCCGCCACTCGACCGGCAAGGGCCTGCTGGCGGCGGGCGGGACCAGCCGCGGGAACATGTTCTCGGGCGACGCGCCGCGGTGTGCGGCGACGATGAGCGTGATCCGTGACCGCACGCGCTCGAAGGCATCTGACTTCTTCGCGTACTTCTCGGACCCGTACGGCTTCGTGCGCACGATCGTGCTGTCGCTGGCGGACATCGTCGAAGAGCGCCGGGCGGCTCGGCGCCAGCGACGCAGCGGCGCGGCGCACGTCAACCGCGGCGGGCTGTATCCGTTCATCCGCGCGGCGATCACGGTGGTCACGCGCGAGCTCAACACCGCGATGCTGATGGCCGACATCGTCGAGGGCGTGCCGGTCAGCTACGCGACGTTCGTCGGCTATGACGAGGTTGCGCACCATTCGGGCATCCGCGAGCCCGACGCGCTGGCGGTGCTGCGCCGCCACGACCGCCAGCTCGAGCGCCTGCAGCGCGCCGTCGCGCTGTCGCCGCGGCCCTATCACCTGGTCGTGCTGTCCGACCATGGCCAGACGCAGGGCGCCCCGTTTCGCCAGCGTTACGGCGAGACGCTCGAGGAGCTGGTGCGCGGTGCGCTGGCACACGGACGCGTGAGCGCGCCCGCGGCCGTCGACGAGGCCTGGGGCGACGTGGGGGCGATGCTGGCCGACGCAAGCCAGGAGCCGAGCGTCGGAGGGCGCGTGCTGGCGCGTGCCACACGCGCGCGCACGATCGATGGCACCGTTGCCCTCGGACCCAACCGGGCCGCCCTGGCCGAACGCGAGCCCGCGGGCGGTCCGCCCGAGCCGGGCGAGCCGTCGACCCCCACGGCGAAGCCACCGCGATCGGGGGGCGACTCCGCGAAGGACGGACCCGAGCGCCAGCACGAGGCGATCGTGCTCGTGTCGGGCTGTCTCGGCCTGATCTACCTGCCGAGCAGCGTCGAGCGGATCACGCTGGAGGAGATCGTCGCGATGCACCCGCGCCTGCTCGACAGCCTCACCAACCATCCCGGTATCGCGTTCGCGATGGTGCGCTCGCAGGAGCACGGGCCCGTGGTGATCGGTGCCGGCGGTCGCCGCCGCCTGGCCGAGGACAGCGTCGACGGTGAGGACCCGCTGGCTCCGTTCGACGCGACCGCGGCCGAGCATCTGCGCCGCCACGATCGCTTCCCGCACTGTCCCGACATTCTGGTCAACGGCATGTATGACCCGGTCGCAGGCGAGGTGGCGCCCTTCGAGGAGTTCATGGGCTCACACGGCGGACTCGGCGGACCGCAGACGCATCCCTTCGCCGTCCTGCCCAGCGAGTGGAGCGAGCCCGCGAAGTCGATCGTAGGGGTGGAAGCGATGCACGAGGCGCTGGTCAGCTGGCTGGCACAGTCACGATCGGCTCGAGTCATGGGCGATCGAGCGCAGCGACGGCCGTTGCGGTGAGCGACTCGAGCGAGGAGAGCACGAGCGTCGCGCGCGCGAGCGCCGTCGGCTCGGGCGGAAAGGCACGGTTGGGAATCGCGACGACGAACATCCCGGCGCTCGCGGCGGCGCGGATCCCGTTGGTCGAGTCCTCGACGGCGGCGCAGCTGGCGGGCGGACACGCGAGCCGGTGCGCGGCGTGCTCGTAGACGTCCGGCGCCGGCTTCCCGCGCGCGACCTCTTCGGATGAGACCGTCGCCTGAAAGCAGTCGCCGAGACCGCTCAGCGCGAGCACCAGCGCGATGATCCGCCGGTTCGCCGAGGTAGCCAGCGCAAGCGGCCAGCGCGCGGCGAGCGACGTCACCGACTCGCGCGCGCCGGGGAGCAGCGGCAGGTGCTCGCGGTAGAGCCGTTCGAGGCGCTCGACCACAGCTGTCGAGATCTCCTGCGGGCTCATCGGCACGTTCAGCTGCTCGCGCATGTAGCGCGACCATTCGAGCGAGCTCATGCCCATCATCGCTCGCTGGGCGTCCTCACGCCAAGCGCCTCCGCTCTCCTCGGTCAGCTGCCGGCGGGCGTCGTTCCAGACCTGCTCGGAGTCGATCAGAACCCCATCGAGGTCGAAGATCACCGCGGCGGGCATGGCGAGATCATCGCTGCGACCGCGACGGCTCAGCCGGCGCCCCGCGATGGACACATACCGACGCCGGACCTCGCGCGTCCGGGCCCCCGGGGGCCGGCCGGCGACGCGATCGGTCCGCGGTCAGGCGTCGCCCGTCTCGTAGCGAGCCTGCTCGTCGGCGGTGCGCTCGGCCCAGGGAACCGCCTGCAGCCTGGCGTCGGGGATCGGCTCTCCCGTCTCGACCGACAGCCCGTACGTGCCCGCGTCGAGTCGCCGCTCGGCTCGTTCGACCGCTTCGAGCTCGTCGCGCAGGCGATCGGAGAGGCCTTCTTCGAGCTCGGCCTCGAACGTGTCCGTGGCCACGTCGGCGGTGTCGAATGGATCGTCTTCGTTCGCGGCTTCGCCACGCGCGAGCTCGGCCAGCGCGCTCTCGATGCGCGCCCGTTCCCTGGCGAGCAGCTCGCGTGCGCGGTCGGCGTCCATGGCGGCCATTATGAGGGTTCGCGAGCTCGGCCGGGCTTCGGCGATCGCGCGGAGCTCGAGCCGGACCGGTCGGCGGGCGAGGTCGGCGAGTGCGGGCATCGTTGCCGCCGGGCCGTCCAGTCGCGGCCGAACATCCGTCGATCGCATCTTTACGCTCGTGCGACACGGGCCGATCAAGCTGACATGAGGAGAATCGCACTGAGAACCCTTGGGGCTGTTGTGAGCGCCGGGTATCTGATCGTCTACCTGGCGATCGCGCTCGCCGCGCGCACCGCGCTCGACATCACACCGCGGTAGCCGATCGCCTCATCGGCGATCGCGCTCGCTGGGCGCACCGCACCTGGAGATCGCACCGCGGCAGCGGATCGCTCACACGAGGGTGCGGCGGCGCGTCGGAGGCGGTTTGCCTTCGGAGAGCTTGGCGTCGAGATACTCGCTGGCAGCCTCGGCGCCGAGGAAGGGCGCCAGGCACAGATAGGCGGCGTGGTAGGCCAGGCGCGGCAGCTGACGCACGCGGCCGGCGCGGATCTCCTCGTAGCCGACCTCGGCGATCGCCGCGGCGATCGCGTCCATGATCATGCGTGCACGCGGCAGGTTGCGGTGTTGGCTGCCCTCCTGGAGGAAGATCGTGAAGGACTGGCGGATGTCCTCGAATCGCTGGACCGCCGGGGTCCCGACGGCATGTGACTCGACGTAGCCGACGTGCGCGAGCGTCGGGTGGGTGGCGCTGAACTGGATGCCGGCGAGGATTCCCTGCCAGAGACGGTCGGGCCACTCGCGCTCGCTGAAGTACGCGCCGGCGCTCACGGCCATCGCCTGCTGGAAGCCCAGCTCGTGCGCGGCCAGGAACGCCTGCTGCTTGTCGCGGAAGTGGACATAGAAGACGCGTCTGTCCACGCGCGCGGTCTTGGTGATGTCGGCGATCGTGGTCGCGCTGAAGCCCTTCCGGGTGGCGAGCGTCGCGGTCGCGAACATGATCCGTTCGCGTTGGTTGCGCGCGATCTCTTCGCGCGTCAGGCGCGTGCGTCCCGGGGGCAGTGACGGCGGGGCGCTCGACGGCAGTTCGGAGACGTACAACGACGCAGGCGGTTGCGGTCCCGGCTCGAGCGTGTGCCAGCGGTGCTCGCCGGCGGGCCGGTTGCAGCTTTCGATCCAATCGATCGCTCCCGCGAGGAACGCAGCCGAGTCATAGTCGCCGCGGCGCAGGCGCGGAGCCAGCAGCCACTGGACGCCACCGATGACCACGCGGGTCGGCAGGTCGGGTGCCGGCGCGCTGGGACGGGCGCCGGCGAACCTGCGCTCGACCAGCGTCTCGATCTCCTCGATCGCGCGATCACGCGCATCGAGTGCTCGCGGCCCGCCGGCGAGAGTCTCATTGAGCAGGAATCGGGCCCGCTCGGGCTCGGTCACGGCGTACTCGACGAGCGCGGTGATCGCGCTTTGCAACGCCCGCTCGGGTGGCGCCGCGGCGATCGTCGGGGCGAGCCGATCGAGCAGGTTCCGCGCCAGCTCCTCGTGAACCGCCAGGAAGCACTCGTCCTTGTTGGCGAAGTAGTCGTAGAAGGTCGGGCGCGAAACACCGGCATGCGCGATCACGCCGGAGACGTTCGCGCCCGCGTATCCGTCGCGGTTGGCGGCCGCCAGCATGCCGTCGATCAAGCGGCTGCGCTGGGTGCTCTTACGGGTATTTGCAGTCATGTGTGTTTATGACTTTGTTCGCCCCGTACGCTCAATTCCGCTTCGACCGAGGCCCGAGAAATGCCCCTGGTTTGAAGGCAAAGCCGTGGTCGCTCGATGTCTTGGCGCATTCGCATGGCTTCCATCCACTCGAAACGCTGCAAATGCGGACCAGTCCCAACACGCATGTCAAACCAGGGTGTTTATATCAGAACGAGACAGAACGAGATATAAGGACCTCGCGCGTTACGTTTCTCGCCCCCCCGAGCGCCCGCGCGGCACCGGCGAGTCGCGCTGGCTCTGCGCCGATTGTCAAACCCCGACCACCGGTTGACAAACCCAATCTCGCTGTTTATGATCGACCCCGCTGTTTACCCGAGAGGTGTGGGATGCCTTCTGGGAGCGGTCGAGCCGACTATCGTTCGATCGCTCTCTGGAAGGTTTGGCTGCGCGGGGCGCAGGGTTCGGCTGCGTCGGGGGCCGGGGCGCAACGTTCGGCTGCGTCCGGGGCAAGGCTCGGCGGCGTCGAGCGCGAGGCTCGGCTGGCGCTCGGAAGCCGGGCCGTGATGCGCGCAGCATCTGCGCCGCTCACCCTCACATTCACCTTAACTCCGTTGGCCGACCCCGGCTCCGGGCGGTTCGACCCGGCTGGTGAACGCAGACCCGCGGACACACCCGCAGACCCAGTGACACGGTCCGCAGACCTAGGAGACAGGCACAGACCCAGGACAGGGCGAAGACGCGGTGACACAGGGCGAAGAGGCGAAGACGCGAAGGGGACAAGACGCGATGGGACGAAGACGCGACGGGAGGGCCGCTTACATCGGTAATTCACGAGAGGGTCTGGCAAAGCCGGTATATGCCCAATGCCGGCTTTGCCCAGACGTTCGGCGCTCCGGAGCGCACTCCCCAGGGCGGAGCGAAGGCTTCCATGCCTCCGCTCTCGCTGTTTCTGACACGACTTGGAGGTGTCGTGTCGGGGGTCCCCTCTCGATACCCCCACACTCTGAACGCGCCGAGACACAGTTCGGAGCGGATCGCCCGGGCAAATACCGCAACTGTGGTATGCGCGACGCCCGAGCGCTTATCGCGCCCTTATCCTGGCCCTGCTCGTGACCTCTGGGCTTGGCGCTCGGGCTTGGATTAGACTCGCTGCCGTGGTCGAGCAGGAGGGCTGGGCGGGACTGTTCGCGTCGGCGTTCAAGGAGTCGCGCAACGCGATGGTGCTGCTTGACAGCCACCGGATCCAGGTGGATGTCAACGGCGCATATCTGACGCTGCTGGGCTATCGGCGCGACCGGGTGCTCGGCAGGCCGATCTCCGAGTTCGTACTGGGCGGACCGGCGATGTCAGCGCAGCAGTGGGCGCGAGCTCTGTCCAGGCACCATTTCAATGGCGAGGCCCGGCTCGTCTGCTCCGACGGCGACAGCGTCGGCGTGCAGTGGGCGGCCACCGTGGAGGTCCTCACGGGCCACCGCCGAATTCTGTTCGTCGCGCTGAGCACGTCGCGCTGGGGCTCGCAGTTTCGCAGGCCGCAGCTGCTGGAAAGAGATTCCGAGGCGCTGTCCGAGCGCGAGCGCGAGATCGTGCGGCTCGTGGCGCTCGGCCGCTCCGGTCCGGAGATCGCGGACGAACTGCAGATCGCTCACAATACCGTGCGCACACACGTGCGCAACGCAATGACGAAGTCGGGCACGCGCTCCCGTGCGCACCTGGTCGCGAGGGCGCTCGGCGAGGGTCTGGTGTTCAACTGAGGTTCCGCGACCGGTTGGCCTCGGTGCTCGGCCTGGGCGCGCACGACCCGGGGCTGTTCGCACTCAAGAGCGCGCTGCGCGCGGCGATCGTGATGCCGCTCGCGTTCGCGCTCTCGTTGGAGGTGTTCGGGCTCAAGCAGATGGCGCTGTTTGCGGCCTTCGGCTCGATGGCGCTGCTCGTGTTCGTCGACTTCGCCGGGCCGCGCCGCACGCGCCTGCTCGCGTATCTCGCGCTCGTCGCCGCCGGCGCGGTTCTCACCGTGGTGGGCACGCTCTGCTCGCGCTCGCCGTGGCTGGCCGCCGGGATGACCGCGCTGGTGGCGTTCGCGATCCTCTACGCAGGGGTTGTCTCCGAGTACATCGCCGCCGCGCACTCCGCGGCGATGCTCACGTTCGTGCTCCCGGTGATGGTGCCCGGCAGCCCCGCGGTGATACCGACGCGACTGGCCGGCTGGGGGCTGGCCGGCGCGCTGTCGATCGGGGCGGTACTGCTGCTTTGGCCGCAGCGTCCGCGCGACGCCCTGCGCGAAGCCGCCGCGCGGGCGATGCTCGCGCTGGCGGAGCTGGTCGAGGCGATCGCCGGCGAAGACCGAGCAGCAGCCGTCCCGGCGCAGGAACAGGCTCGCGAGACGGTCCTGGCCACGCGCGGCCGGTTTCTCGCGATCCAACACCGGCCCAACGGCGACGCCAGCCGATCGGCGGCGCTGGCGCGGCTGGTCGACGATCTCGGCTGGCTGCGTGCGATCGCGATGCCCGCGCCCACGATGCCGTGCGCGCAGACGCCGTTCGCCGCGGAGCGCGAAGAGCTGGAGGCCGCCGTGCCGGCGGCGCTGCGCAGCCTCGCGGCGCTCGTGCTCCTGGGCGAGCTCTCCCACCCTGACGGCACGCAGAGCGCGGCCCGCGCTGCGCTCGCCCGTGTACAGCGAGCGCACGACGCGCTCGGGGCGAGCCTGATCGCGCGGGCGCAGCACTGGCAGCGCGAGCTCGACGAGACCGCGGCCACACGTGAGCTCGACGAGGTCTACAGGATTCGCCAACTCTCGTTCGCGACGCTGCGTACCGGAGCGAACGCGCTGCTGGCGAGCGGCGAGCCCGCCGCCGACGATCCGCTGGCGACGCGACGCGCCCAGCTCGGGGTGGCCGGGCGTGTGGCGCGGACGCATGCGAGCATGCGCTCGGCGTGGTTGCGCAACAGCGTGCGCGGGTCCGCGGGGCTGACGCTGGCGGTCCTGATCGGACAGCTCAGCGACCTCCAGCACGCCTTCTGGATCGTGCTCGGGACGATGTCGGTGCTGCGCTCGAACGCGCTGGCAACGGGAACGACGATCGTCGCGGCTCTGCTCGGCACGCTCGGCGGCATCGTCGTCGGCGGGGCGCTGCTGGTGGCGCTCGGCAGCGACGAATCGGCGCTCTGGGCGATTCTGCCGATTGCGGTGCTGGTGGCGGCGTATGCGCCCCAGGCAATCTCGTTCGCCGCTGGCCAGGCGGGTTTCTCGGTGGTCGTGCTGGTCCTGTTCAACCTGATCCAGCCGTCGGGATGGCGCGTCGGGCTGGTGCGCGTCGAGGACGTCGCGATCGGCGCCGCCGTCAGTCTGCTCGCCGGCGTGCTGATCTGGCCGCGCGGCGCGGCAGCGGTGCTGCGCGAGTCGATCGGCGACGCATACGTGCGCACGGCGCGCTATCTCGACGCGACGATCGGCGCGCTGCTCGGCGGTGACGGCGGGCCCCCCGAGCTGGCCGCGGGAGAGGCCGGCGCGGCTGGGCAGCTGCTCGAGGCCACCGCGCGCGAATACCTCTCCGAACGCAGCTCGCCGCGGAGCTCGATGGACGACCTGACCGTGCTCGTAGCGGGTGTCAGTCGCATGCGCCGTGTCGCTGGGCTGCTCGAGAACGCGCAGACGTTGACACGCCTGGCCCCGATCGATACCCGCCTGCGGCGTTTGGGTCGGGCGCGCGAAGCGTTCGAGACCGAGCGCCGCGGCATCTGTACGTGGTACGAGCAGCTCGGCACGGCGATCGCGCACGCAGTGGCCCCCCCGGCACCTCGGACGGCGCTGGCGGCCGACGCGACGACACCCCCTGCCCGGGTCGTGCTCGAACGCTCTCCCGGCGCGAGCGGCGTCCCGCCGGGGCTGGCGATCGCGTGGGCACACAGGCACCTGCGGGCCCTGGCGGAGTTCGAGCCGGCGCTCGCGCGCGCCGGCGAGCTGCTCGGGCAGCCGGGGGTCAATCGCGGCCAGGCTGTCGGCCGCGGCCAGCCTGTCGGCGTTTGATCAGCAGCTCGCGCGCTACGAGCAGCTGACCGGACCGAACGCCTGCTTGAAGTCGCCGGCCAGCGTGCTGACCGCCGCCCTCAGTTTGGGTTCGGCCGTCTTGAGAGCCGTTTCGAGGTTGCCCGACGTCAGGCTCGAGGCCACCCCTTTGGCGATCGAGCTGATCTGGCTTTCGAACGTCTTGACGCTTGGTTCGAGCTGTTCGCGTCGCGAGGCTTCGAGTTTGGGCTGTGCGTTCTTGATCTTGGTGAGTTCTTTGGTGATCGTTTCGAAGCTCGTTTTCGCTTCGTCGATCGCGCTCGTGGAGAACGTCAGGCTCTGAAGCTTGGAGATCTGCTTGGAGATTTCGTTGCGCGCCGAGCAGATTTCGGCTTTCGCCTTTTCAGCTTCGGATTCGCCGCAAGCCGCGAGCGTCAGAACGGTGAGCACCAGGGCGCCGACGATGGACGGCTTGGCAGAAGCTGCGAACGTCATCTCGAACCCCCGGGGAGCGATTGCCACGAATCGGCGAGCAGTCTACAGGGCCGGCACTCGGGCGTCAGCCCGAGCTCGCAGCGGCGGCGCCGAGCCCCTGCAGGGCGGCCTGCGTACCGTCGTAGACTTCCGATTCCGCCGGCGCCTGCACGGGTGGCGTCGGCCCGAATTCGGACAGATCGACCGTGAACTGCATGCGAGCGCTCTGGCCGCCCTGGTCGATCGAAAAGGTCATCGCCATGCGGCGCACGAGGTGGTGTTGATCGATCCACGCATCGAACGGGATGCCTTGCGGAGCGACCTGTTCCAGCTCCGGTTTCAGCTTGTTGCGCTCGGCCTGCGGCAGCGTTTGCACGAGCTTCTGAACGTCGATCGTGCCGCGGTAGTGGGTGGTGGTCACGCCATCGACGACTTCCTGGCCCAGGGAGCTGACATCGCCGCCGTCGGCGCGTAGATATTCGAGGAACTCCGCGGGGTTCGACTGCCCGTTGGTCGAGCTCGCGAGGTTCATGCCGAGCGCGCCGCCAACCTGTTCGAGGTCGATCTTCATCCAGCGTGCGCCGTTCGGCAGCCGTTCGCTGAAGAGCGGCGATCCGACGTAGATGGTCGAGGGCTTCATCAGCTCTTCGATCTGCAGAGTCCCGGACGGCAGAGCTGCGCTCGAAGCGGGCAGGCCGTTCATCTCGAGCGATATCGAGCCTTCGCGGGTCTTGTAGTTGTAGAAGCCCTGTCCCGTTGCAGTGACCGACGAGGCCAGCGCATCGGAGCTGATCTGCATGGTGAACTGCATGTGCACGCCTCCGGTTGCGGAGGTCGCATCCGCGGCCTGCGCGACGGCGTCGAACGAGACGCCCGAGGATCCGCATCCGCTGATCCCCAAGGCAATGGCCGCGATCGCGCCGAGCACGGCAAGCGCGAGCAGCAGCCGCAGCGCTCTTCGCGGCACGCGCATTCGGGTCCCGGCCGGGGGCACGGTCCACAGATCGGCACATCGGCGCCGGCGCATTAGCGAACTATCGCAGCGGCGATCGACTGTCTGATTGCGCGCATGCCTGTCCGAGCGTGAACGGTGAACATTGCCGTCACCGGCTGCCCCGTGCGGTCGCTCGCGTGTAGTCACTGGCCTGGCGCGTCCCTACACGTCAAGGCGGGCGCCGAGGCGCGCGAGACACGGCCGGCGCGAGCTGCGTGAGACCCCGAATACCGCCCGGCGGCGTGGGTAGGTCTGAGCAGCTTTAGCAAGGTTTGAGCAGCTCTTCTGGTATGTTCGGGAGCCGCTAGGGATCGGTTGGCAGCGGATACTGCCGGCGCGCAGGGCGCGCCCGATCGACGTCAAGAACGACTGGAGGAGCTATGGGCAAGGCACTGAGGGCCACCGCGTCGATCGTGGTCTCGCTCGCGGGCGTCCTGCTGGCGGCGTCCGGCGCGTGGGCGGCCGGAGCGGCGCCGGTGCTGTATGCGTCGCCGAGCGGGGGGTCGGGCGTCTGCAGCGTGCGTGTCCCGTGCAGTCTCGAAAACGCGATTTCGGCGGCCGCGCCGGGCGACGTCGTGTACGCGTTTGCCGGCGTCTACAACGGGGGGTTCGTGGTCGACAAGGCGATCACGCTGCACGGCGCCGGTGCCGTGATCGACGCCAGCTCCTCGCCGTTCGGCAACGGCGTCCAGATCGTCGGACCAGGCGGGTCGGGCTCGTCGGTCGAAGGCTTCAGGATCGAGGACGCGAAGTTCGAGGGGATTCTCGTCGGCACCGCGCCGGTTGCGCCCGAAACGGAAAACGGGGAACCGGTGACGAGCGGCGAACCGGTGAGCGACGTGCGGATCGCCAACAACACGCTCACCCACAACGGCACCGGCTTTGGAACGAACGCCGGCCAGTGCTACTCGACGCCGGAGGCTCCCGGCGACTGCGGCGAGACGATCCATCTCGTCGCTGTCACCAATTCGACCGTCGAAGGCAACTACGTCGAAGACAACGTCGGTGGCATCTTGCTGACCGACGAGTTCGGTCCGACCTCCGGCAACGTGGTGCGCCTCAACCGCACGATCGGCAACGACGACGACTGCGGTATCACGCTCGCGGGTCACAGCTCGGCCGCGGTCAACCCCGAGACGGGAATGCCGACGGGAGCGGCGGGCGTGTTCGACAACGTCGTCGAAAGCAACACCTCGGATGAAAATGGCGTGGCCGGTCAGGGCGCCGGAATCCTGCTCGGCGGCGGCGCGCCGTTCGCGGGCGTCTACGACAACCTGATCCGCAACAACTACGCCTACGGCAATGGGCTGTCGGGTGTCACGGTCCATCAGCATCTGATCGGCGATCTCAACGACAACACCATCGAAGGCAACGTCCTGCTGAACAACAACCTCGACGGCGACTTCGACTTCGCCGCGGCAGCAGCAACCGAAACGACCGGAATCCTGGTCGCCTCGGGCGAGCCACCAGGCCCGCCGCTGCCGCCGGAACTGCTGCCGGGACCGATCAGTGGAACGGTGATCCGTGGCAACTTCTTGTACAGCTCGAAGGTCGGCATCTGGACGCTCGGGGTGGAAACGGCGAGCACGCAGATCGCTCACAACGTGTTCGGCCAGGGCGTGAAGACGCCGATCAGCGAACACTGAGCAGGCACACGCTCCGCCCCGGGCAGGCGCTCGCAATGGGGCGGAGCGTGAACGCCGTCGAGCGCGGGCCGTGACCGCGATCGGATTCACTCGCGCCGTGCGCTCGGTCGTTGGCGTGGGCGGTCTCGTCGCAGCGCTGGCAAGCACGCCCGCGGCGACCGCGCACCTCGCGGGCGCATCGTTGCTGCATCCGCCGGCTGCCGGGACGCGCGCGGGCGCCTCGCGAGTGAGGACGACCGGCGCTCCGCTCGGCATCGCCGGCGCGCCGCTGCGGCTCGGCACGCAGACGCTCACACGCTGCGGCTCCTCGCCGCCGGTCTACTGCGGCAGGCTCGCGGTCCCGCTCGACTACGGGCAGCCGGCCGGCCCGCAGATCTCGATCGCTTATCGCTTCTACCCTGCGACGGCCCCCGCCGGTGGACGGGCCGCCGGCACAGTCGTACCGGTGGAGGGAGGGCCGGGGTTTCCGTCGATCGGCTCGGCGTCGTTCTCGACGGCCGCGGGGTCCGGTGGCTACAGCGCGATGTACGGGCCGCTGCTCGATGACTGGAACATGCTGGTCGTCGACAATCGCGGCACCGGTGCCTCGACTCCGCTCTACTGCCGGGCGCTGCAGGACTTCTCCGGGCCGACCGGCGGTGAAGCATTCCAGCAGGCCGCGGGCGCGTGCGCCGCGGCCCTCAACCATCGCTGGAGGTATCCCGACGGCGAATGGGTGCACGCGTCAGACCTGTTCACCTCGGCGCCGGCCGCCGAGGACCTGGCGGCGGTGATCACGGCGCTGGGAGTCGGACCGGTCGACCTCTACGGCGACTCCTACGGCTCGTTCTTCGCGCAGGTGTTCGCGGCGCGCTTTCCGGGATTGCTGCGCAGCCTGACGCTCGACTCGACCTACGAAACGATCGATCTGGACCCGTGGTATCGCAGCACGATCCAAGCCATGCCGGCGGACTTCGACGCGGTCTGCAGCCGCTGGACCGCGTGCGCGCAGGCTGCGCCCGGCGGCGCCTGGGCACGGGTGGTGGCGCTCTCCGAACGCTTGCGCGCGAGCCCGATCGAAGGCGTCGTGCCCGGCCCAGAGGGCGCGCGCGAACGCGTGAGCATGAGCGTGGTCGGGCTCGTGGACCTCGTCAACGACGCCGCCGGCGATCCGCGCATCTACCGCGAGCTCGACGCCTCGGCGCGCGCGCTGCTCGACGCGAACAACCCCGCGCCGCTGTTGCGCCTGTACGCGCAGCGCCTCGCCGAAGACGAGGCCTACTTCGGCGGGTCCGCACGCGAATACTCGGTCGAGCTGTATCTGGCGGTCTCCTGCCTGGACTATCCGCAGCTGTTCGACATGAGCTCGAGCCCGGCGGCGCGCGCCGCGCAGCTGGCGGCCGCCGAGGCGGCGCTGGCGGCCGGGACGTTCAGCCCGTTCGGGATCGAAGAATGGATCGCCCAAGACCAGAACACCGAGGCCTACACGGCCTGCTTGGACTGGCCGAGTCCGACGATCGCGCGACCGCCGGTGGAAGCCAGCCCGCCGCTGCTGCCGCCGGCGTTGCCGGTGCTGGTGCTAGGTGGGGAGCTCGACACCTGGACACCGCCCGCGGGGGTTCCGCGCGTGCTCGCCCAGCTCGGCGGGCACGCGCGCTTCATCGAGCTGGCCAACTCCACGCACGTGGTCGGCGAGGGCGACACGACCTGCGGCTCGGAGCTCGTGCGCGAGTTCGTCGCCGAACCGCAGACGCTCGACTCGCTCGATGCCGCGTGCGCCGCGAGCGTGCCGCCGATCCATGCCGTGGGGATATATGCCACGCGCCTGGCCGAAGAACAGCCGCTGGAAGCCGCTCCCGGCTCGAGCGCCCCGAGCGTCGATCTGCAGCTGGCCGCCGCCGCGGTGACCACCGCCGGCGAGGCGATCGCTCGCTACCAGGCCATCGAAGCGCGGGTCGACCATGGCCTGAACGGAGGCACGGTGAGCGCCGGACACAACGGCGCCGTGCTGACGTTGCACGGTGATCGCCTCGTTCCCGAAGTCGCCGTCGCCGGGACCGTGCGGTTGAGTGCCGCCGCCGGTCCAGAAGAAGGGGAGCTGGCGCTCGCGACGCTCACAGTCACGGCGCCGGGCATCAAGCGCGCCTCGTTCACAGCCACGTGGACCACCGCCGGCGCCGATGCGCGCGCGCAGGTGATCGGCAGGGTGGGACAGCAGCCGGTCGCCGGGAGCCTGCCTGCGCCGTGACGCTCAGGCGCCGCGCGGCGTGAACGTGACCTCCATGCGCTTGACGCCGTGGATGAAGCCGCTGCGCAGCAGCTCGGGCTCCTGCGCCTCGATGTCCGGAACGACGCGCAGGAGCTCGCCGAAGATCGAGCGCAGCTGCGTGCGCGCCAGCGAGGCGCCCAGGCAGTAGTGCGGGCCGCCGCCGCCGAAGCCCAGGTGGCGGTTGGGGTCGCGCCTGACGTCGAAGCGCCACGGCTGCTCGAAGGCCTGCTCGTCGCGGTTGCCAGAGTGGTAGAAGAGCACGACCCGCTCGCCGGCGGGCAGGCGCTCGCCGTGAATCTCCACCTCGCGGGTGGTGGTGCGCCGGAACGTCAGCACGGGCGAGGCCCAGCGCACGAACTCCTCCGCGGCGACCGGCAGGCTTGCGTCGAGATCGTCCACCAGCAGCGCGCGTTGATCGGGGTTGACGGTGAGCGCGCGCATCGCGTGCGAGGTGGTGTGACGGGTCGTGTCGTTGCCCGCCACCGACAGCAGCACGAAGAATGCGCCGATCTCGTCGTGGCTGAGGTGCTCGCCGTCCACCTCGGCTTGGACGAGTGCCGTCATCAGGTCGTCGCCAGGGCTCTTTTCACGGTGCGCCGCGAGCTCCTTGGCGAACGCGGTGAGCGTCCACAGCGCTTCGCCGAGCACCTCGATCGGCGGGCGGTCACCGAACACCTCGGGATCCGAGGCTGTGACGAGCACGTCGGCGGCGGCCACGATCCGCTCGCGATCCTCGTCGGGCACCCCGATCATGTCCGAGATCGTCACGAGCGGAAGCTGCTTGGCGATCAGCTCGACGAAGTCGCCGCCGCCGGTCGGAGCGGCCGCCGCGACGATCTCGGCCGCGTGCACGCGAATGCCCTCCTCGATGCGCGCGATCTGCCGCGGGGTGAACGCCGCCGAGACGAGGCCGCGCAGCTTGGTGTGGCGCGGGGCGTCCGTCGCCAGAAACGATTGCGAGGCCTCCAGGATCTCCGGCGGGGCGTCGGCGAACTGCGTGCCCTGGCCCGAGCAGAACGTGCGCGGGTCGCGCGAGATGCGCCGGATGTCCTCGTGGCGCACGATCGCCCAGTAGCTGTGGCGTTCCTGGTCGGGCATGCCCATGATGTCCTCAGGCGGTTCGTGCTGCGAGATCGGGGATTCGCGACGCAGCTGCGCGAAGTACAGGTCGCGCTCCTCGGCCGGTCGACCCCAGAAGTCGAGCGAGCCGAGATCCACATCGGGGGAGTGCGGCGCCTGCGACACGGCCACGGTGCTCCGAGTCTACGCCTTCGGTAAGGAGGTGTCCCGGTGCGCATGAGCTTGTCGGCGAGTGCCCGTCACCGGCGTGCGGGGGCCGCCGCGGTCAGAGCCGTCAGCTCGCCGAGCGTTTCGTGCATGAGCTCGGACAGGTCCTGCTTGTTGCCGGCCTGCACCCAGCGTTCGAACGCGATCCGAAAAACGGCTGTCGCGATCTCCGCGGTGAGGCTCGCCGACGAGCCTTGCACGCCGCGCCCACGCAGCGCCGCGGCGAGCGCGCCAGACAGCGAGGCGAGCTTCATGACCTCGCGTTCGCGCAGCTCGGGGCTTGCGGCGATGATGCTCTGGCGCTGGCGTGCGAACTGACGGCGCTCCCCCAGGAGCGAGGCGGCGGCCGCGAGGCCGGCCGCGACCGCTTCGATCGGCGTCGCCGACTCGGGGGCGCCGGTGACGGCGCTGACCATCAGCTGCTCGAGCGCGTGCGCGCCTCCGAACAGCACGTCGCGCTTGTCGGCGAAGTGCCGGAAGAAGGTGCGCTCGGTGAGACCGGCCCGCGCGGCGATCTCCGCGACCGTGGTCGGCTCGAAGCCGCGCTCGCGATACAGCTCCATCGCTGCCTGCTCGAGCCGCCCGCGCGCGTTTGGCTGCCAGCGACCCATGCCTCGATGATACTGATGGCAGTCACTGACATGAACGTGCTAACCTGATGTCAGCAACTGACATCAGGCCTCTCGACTCGACACCTTCAAGGCAACGCCGTCGTCGTTCTCAAAGCGCCGGCCTGCTGTCGTCGGCCGACAGAGAGGTCATTCCCCATGGAGGTTTCTCATGCGTGTTTTCGTCACGGGCGCGTCCGGCTTCATCGGCTCAGCCGTCGTTGCAGATCTCATCGACGCGGGCCACGATGTCCTCGGGCTCGCGCGCTCCGACGCGTCGGCCGCCGCGATCGAGGCAGCCGGCGCCGAGGTCCAGCGCGGCTCGCTCGAGGATCCGGACAGCCTGCAGGCAGGGGCCGCCGCGGCAGACGGCGTGATCCACACGGCGTACATCCACGACTTCTCGCAGATGCAGATGGCGGCACAGACCGAGCTGCGCGCGGTCGATGCGCTCGGCGCCGCGCTCGCGGGCTCGGGCCGTCCGCTGGTGATCACGACCGGGACCGCGCTCGTAAACCCGGGACAGGTCGCCACCGAGGAAGACTCGGGAGGTGCTGCTGCCAGCGCTCATCCCCGGGCGGCTGTCGAGCAGGCGGCGATGGCGCTGGTGGCTCGAGACGTGCGCCTGTCGATCGTCCGGCCGGCTCCGTCCGTTCACGGCGAGAACGATCACGGCTTCGTCCCGATCCTGATCGAGATCGCCCGCAGCAAAGGCCTCTCCGCCTATATCGGCGACGGCTCCAATCGCTGGCCCGCCGTGCACCGGCTCGATGCCGCGCGCCTGTACCGGCTGGCGCTCGAAAATGGCTCAGCGGGCTCGGTGTTTCACGCGATCGCGGATGAGGGCATCCCGACCCGAGAGATCGCCGAGCTGTTCGGCCGCCACCTGAGTGTGCCGGTCGTGTCGATCTTCCCCGAGCAGGCCGGCGAGCATTTCAGCTGGATCGGCGCCTTCTTCGGACTCGATGCGCCGGCTTCCAGTGCGCTGACACAGCAGCGGCTCGGGTGGAAGCCCACGCATCCGGGGCTGATCGAGGATCTCGAGCGGGGTCACTACTTCGAGCCGGTTGCCGCGGCCGCGTCCTAGAGAACGCGATACCGGCCGGTGAACGTCACGGCGCCGCCGCTGGGCTCTTGGGATCGACCAGGATCTTCGCGTGCACCTCGGGGTCGCCGAGCGCGGCGAACGCCGAGTCGACGCCGTCCAGGCCGACCGAGCCGGTGACCAGCGGCGCGGCGTCGAGCTTGCCGTCGGCCAGCATGTGCAGGGTTTCGCGAAACTCGATGGGCGTGTAGCCCAGGACGAAGCGCAGGTCGATCTCCTTGTTGATCGCCATCGCAGGCCTGATCCTGTCGGCGCCCATGCACACGCCGACGACGACCACCCGCGAGAACAGCGGTGCCGTGGCGATGATCTGATCGATCACGCCCGGCACCCCGACGCATTCGAACACGACAGGGCTCTTGGGCGTCGTGGCTCCCGCTGCTTCGGCCGCGCGCCAGACGTGATGCCAGGGCAGCGGCAGGCGCCGCAGTTTGTCCATCGCGTCCATGCCGGCGCCCAGTGCGGCGGGCAGCGAGGTCAGGTGTCCGTGCTGCTGCGCGGATGCGAACGGCGACTCGACGGCGGGGTCCACGACGACGTCTGCGCCGCACATTCGCGCCAGCTCGCGTCGTCTGGCGGACAGGTCACTCGCGATCACCGTGCGCACACCGAGCACCTTGAGCATGCAGATCACGGCCAGGCCGATCGGCCCGCAGCCGATCACGACCGCGACCGTACGTTTTTTGACTTCGCCTCGCCGAACAGCGTGCCAGGCGACGGCCAGCGGCTCGGTGAGCGTCGCGACCTGCGGGGCCAGGCCATTGGGCACGGCGATCGTCAGCGACTCCTGGACCAGCATCTGCTCGGCATAGGCGCCGGGCGCGGCGGTCGACAGTCCGATCGCATGCACGTCCTGGCCGGCGCGCAGCAGCGGCAGCGCGGCCACCGCGGTCCCCTCCGGGATCGGCCGGCGCGACCCGGGCCCATATTCGAGGACCGTGCCGCAGAACTCGTGTCCCATCACAACGCTCTGCTCGGAGCGCATGAAGTGCTCGTAGCCGGCCTCCTGCGCGACCTGTGCGAGGTCATCGCAATGACGGCGGGCGTGCAGATCCGAGCCGCAGATCCCGCAGCGCAGCACGTCGATCAGGACCTGGCCCCTAGCGGGCACGGGTGTCTGGAGGTCGATCACCTCCAGCTCGCCCTGCCTGCAGCTGACCGCCTTCACCCCGCCCCGCCCGTCCGTGCGCGCGCCACTACGCGAACGCGTAGTCGCCGAGATCGAAGCGCGCGCTGCGCCAGGCGGCCTCGAGCGTGAGGCTGGGGCGAAACGGAGCGTCGCCGTGCTTGTCGAAGTAGTAGCTGTTGGCCGTGGCGCACGAGCCCAGGAAGAAGATCTGGTTGTGGCGCCGCGCGAGCACCGACTCGAAATAGCGGCGATTGGCCTCCGGCGTGATCTCCACACGCGTGGCGCCGTCGCTGCGTGCGCGCTGCAGGCAGCGCACGATGTGGCGCATCTGCGTCTCGATCAGCCCGAAGTACGACTGGCCGTTGAAGGCGTACGGACCGAGGATCGAGAACCAGTTGGGAAAGCCGGGCACGCTCACGCCCTCGTAGGCCTGCAGGCGATTCTCATCCCACCACTGCTCGAGGTTGACGCCGCCGACCCCGCGCATCTCGAACGGTGGCATGTTGCCCGCCTCGAGCACCTTGAAGCCGGTCGCCAGCACGAGCACGTCGATCGGGTGCTCGACACCCTCCACGGTGCGCACGCCAGTCGGCGTGATCGCCTCGATCGTGGCGGTCTCGAGCAGCACGTTGGCCCGGTTGAAGGTGGCGATGTACTCGTTGGAGAAGCTCGGGCGCTTGCACCCGAGGCTGTAGCGCGGCGTGAGCTTGTCGCGTACGTCGGGGTCTTGGACCTCGCTCAACAGCTTGCGCGCCGCCGCTTCGCCGCGCGCGCGCAGGCCGGGGAAGGTGCCCGCGAAGTGCGCCGCCAGCACGAACGTCAGCTCGACGAACGCCTGGCTGGCCCAGCGCGTGGCGAGCTTGGCGCCGGGCACCCAGCGCAGCACCGCGCGCTGGCGCCTGCTCAGCGGCGCGTCGTACTTCGGCAGGCACCAGATCGGCGTGCGCTGGAACACGGTCAACCGCTCCACCTCCGGCGCGATCGCGGAGATGACCTGGATCGCCGAAGCGCCCGTGCCGATGATCGCCACGCGCTTGCCGCGCAGCTGCACCGAGTGGTCCCAGCGGGAGGTGTGCATGGTCGGCCCCGAGAACGTCTCGACGCCGGCGATCTGCGGCGCCTTGGGCTGGCTGAAGACGCCCGTCGCGCTGACCACGAAGCGCGCGGTCAGGTGCTCCCCGGCGGCGGTGTCGAGCTGCCAGGCGTTGCCGTCCTCGTCGAATCTCGCGCCGACCACCTTGGTGCCCAGTCTGATGCGGTCGCGCACGCCGTACTTGTCGACGCAGTGCTCGGCGTAGGCCTTGAGCTCGCGCCCGGGCGCGTACACGCGCGACCAGTCGCTGCGCTTCTCGAACGAGAACTGATAGCTGAACGAGGGGATGTCGACGGCGATGCCGGGATAGGTGTTCCAGTGCCACGCGCCGCCGACGCCGCCGGCCTCCTCGAGCACCACGAAGTCCGAGAAGCCCGCCCGGTCGAGCGCGATCGCGGCGCCGATGCCCGAGAAGCCCGCGCCCACGACGACGACTTCATGATCCAATGCGCTATCCGCGATCGGCATCCGATCAGGGTACCCCGATGTCTGCGAGGGCGGCCTCGATGTCGCGCCCTCCCAATCGGCGTCTGATTTCGCGTGGCGCTTCGTTTCGAGCGCTTCCTGTCGTGAGGGCCGTGGCGGCCGACCGAACGGTCGCCCTCAGACGTTCAGCTCGACGACGAGCGGAATTCCCGTCTCGAACCAACTGCGGTGCAGCTCGATGACCTTCGAACGTGTCGGCAGACCCGCCCGATGGAAGCTGCACTCGACGTAGTCGAAAGGCGAGACCGCCTCGCAGTAGGCGCGCCCTGCCCGTTCGCGCTCCGGGCCCTCGGCCAATTCGCGCACCACCCCGTTGTACGTGCCACCCCGCAGTCGCAGGCGCACACGCGGATCGGCCCTGATGTTCAACAGCCAGGCCGCCGGACCCGCGGTCAGCTTGGGGCGGATCATGACGATGTAGGCCTCGTCTCCGCGACGGATCGCGTGAACGCATTTGCGGCGCGTCTTGCCCGTCCTTCGGCCGGTCGTCGTGAGCACGCCGAAGCCCCTCGGCGGAAGCGCCGTGAAGTACGGGAGCATCAACGCGCTCAGAATCCGCCCGCCGGTCCGCGAGCGCATGAACGGGTTGCGCTTTCGCTCGAGAACGTGGTTGCCGAGGGCATCGTAGTGCTCGGCGATGTCTGCGTGCTGCGACGGAACGGCTTGGGCGCTGGTCTCGCTTGCCACGGGCGGCGTACCTCGCTGAAGGGGGAAAGCTATAGATCGGACCGTACCATACAGATCGGACTATCGCAAACAAATTCGCTCGCCAGCTGTCACATTCTCGCTTCATGGCGTCACGAGGCGGCCGGCGATCAACGAGCTGCGCTCCGCAACGTGAGGCGCGCAGCCGTTGCGTCAGTTGCCGAAGCGCGGCTCGCGACGCTCGGCCGCGGCCGCCACGCCCTCGGCGAAATCCGGCGTGCCGAACAGCTGGAACTGCTCGCTTGCCTCGTGAGCGGTGGCCGTGCGCACCCGCTCGACCAGGTCGCCGCGCATCGTCGCTCGGATCGAGCGGATCGCGCGCGGCGAGGACACCGCGATCTCCCGGGCCAGGTCGATCGCCGTCTCGAACAGCCGATCGCCGGACGCGAGCCGGTCGCACAGGCCGATCGCGTGTGCGGTCTCGCCGCCGATGCGCGCGCCGGTGTAGAGCAGCTCGATCGCGCGTTGATGACCGACCACCAGCGGCAGCGTCACCGTCAGGCCGAATCCGTGCGGGATTCCCAGGCGCGCGAAGTTGGCGCTGAAGCGAGACTCCGGGCTGGCCACGCGCAGGTCCGCCGACAAGGCCACGCCCAGGCCGCCTCCCACCGCCGCTCCCTGGACCGCCGCCACGACCGGCTTGTGCGCCGCGAACAGCCGCAGCGCCTGCTCGTACAGATCGCCCTCGGCCGGGTTCTTGGCGGCGAAGTTCGCTCCTGCGCAGAAGTGCTTGCCCTCTGAGCACAAAACGATCGCGCGGCAGGCCCGATCCTCGTCCAGGCGCTCGTACGCGTCGGCGATCGCGCCGATCAGCGTTCCGTCGAAGTAGTTGTGGGGCGGGCGGCTGAAGCGCACCACCGCCACGCGGTCGGGGCGAATCTGAACGCGGACCTCTTCGCTGACGTCGGTCGGCACGTGCAAGGGGGCTCAGCTCATTTGCCCGAGTGGGAGATCCAGTCCATCCAAATAGCTTACTTGATATCCAGCAAGTTGTATAGACTCTGACGATGACGGCGATCGCAAACGTGGAGCGCAGCCGCGATGCCGATCGCAGTCGCCAGGCGATCCTCGATGCCGCCGAGACGCTGTTCGCCGAACGCGGCTTCGAGGGGGTCAGCCTGCAGGACATCGGGAAGGCGGCGGGCCTGTCGAGGGGCACGCCCAGCTACTTCTTCGGCGCCAAGCAGGATCTCTACATCACGGTCTTGGAGCGCGTGTTCGCCGATCGCGAGCAGGCGACCAGGCGTGCGTTCGAGCCGGTGCATGCCTGGTGTGACTCGCCGCGGCCCGGCTCGTTGCGCCGGCCGCTCGCGCGCGCGATCGAAAGCTACATGTCGTTCCTGCTCTCACGGCCGGCGTTCGTGAGGCTGGTGGGGCACGAGGAGCTTCGGGGCGGCCAGGGCCTGCGCCTGACTCGCCACGAGGGGGCGGCGATCCGCGAGGCGTTCGCGGCGCTGAGAGCCGTCGCGCCCGCGCGTTCGCTGCGCCGCTTCGAGGTCGACGACGCCGTGCTGGTGCTCGTCTCACTCACGTTCTCACCATTGAGCCAGCGCGCGACGTTCATGGCGAGACTGTCCCGCGACCTCACCGATTCAGGCGTCCGCCGGCGCCACGTCAAGCTGGTGGTCGAGCAGATGCTGTTTCTGCTCGGGGCGGGAAAGGCTCAGCCGACCCGAGGGTCGGGCCACGGCGACTCGCCGTCGGGGCTTGCCAGCACCACCAGGTACCCGTCCGGATCGCGCAGCCACAGCTCGCGATGAGCGGGGCCGCCGGGTCCGTCCGGCGGATTACGGTGGGGTCCCAGCACGACCTCGGCGCCGAGCCCCTGCGCGCGAGCGGCGGCCGCGTCGAAGTCGTCGACCTCGAACCACAACGCGACCCCGTTGCCGTACGGGCGTGACGAGCGATCGCCGATCGCTCCGTGGTGGTGCTGAACGTCGAAGGCATGCAGCTGCATGATGAGTGCCCCATCTTCGACCAGGCGCTCGTACTCCTCCCCACCGTGGTCGCTCTTGCACCCCAGCAGCTCCTGATAGAAGCGACTGCTGCGCGGAACGTCGGTGACCGCGATCAGAGGCTGCGGGCGCATCAGCGAGGCGAGTGTACTTGTGCGTCGCCGCCTCGCCCGGGTCGAGCCGATGGCGCCCGGTGCTGTACAAACATCGGGATGGCGGGATCTGAGGCGCACGCTGCGCGGCTGACCGTGGCGGTGACGGGCCCGACCGGCGAGATCGGTCAGGCGGTGGTGAACGCGCTCGAGCGCTCGCGCGAGGTGGGCAGCGTGCTCGGCATGGCCCGTCGGCCGTTCGATCCCACAGAGCGCGGCTGGAAGAAGGTCTCCTACCGGCGTGGCGACGTGCTCGACCCGGACGCCGTCGAGCAGCTCGTCCACGACGCCGACGTGGTCGTGCACCTCGCTTTCATGATCATGGGCGGCGCGCGGGAGACCTCGGAGGTGAACCTCGAGGGGTCGCGCAATGTCTTCGAGGCCACAGCCGTTGCCGGGGCTCGGCGTCTCGTGTACGCGTCCTCGGTCGCTGCCTACGGCTTTCACGCCGACAACCCTCAACCGCTCACCGAGGATGTCCCGGCGCGTGGCAGCTCGGCCCTCTACTACTCCGCTCAAAAGGCGCAGGTGGAGGCGCTGCTGGGCGACGTGCTGGCGGGCGGCTCGACCGATGCGTACGTGCTGCGCCCCTGCATCGTGGCGGGACCGGACGCGCCGCTGCTGATCGACAACCTCCCCTACACGCAGATCTCGCGACGGCTGCCCGAGCCCGTGCTGCGGCTGCTCGACGGCGTGCCGATCCTCAGGCCCGTGCTGCCCGACCCCGGAGTGCCGTTCCAGCTCGTTCATCACGACGACGTGGCGAGCGCGATGCGGGCGGCCGTGCTCGGGCGGGGTGAGCCGGGCGCCTACAACCTCGCCGGCCCCGGCCGGCTCACGGTGGCCCAGCTCGCGCGCGAGCTGGGCTGGCATTCGATCCCGATTCCCGAGCTGGCCGTGGACGGCGCCGCGGAGATCGTGGCCAGGCTGGGCGTGCTGCCCGCCCAGGCCCAGTGGATCGCCGCCTTTCGCCGGCCCGTGCTGATGGACGCCGGCAAGGCACGGCGCGAGCTTCGCTGGCGTCCCCGGCACAACGCGTTGCAAACGCTGCGCGACACCATCACCGCCGCGCGCATGGACCGTTTCGTGCGCTAGGAGAACCGACGCTGCGACCCTATCGGGCCTGCCGTCGCCGTAGATCGTGCTGCCCGCCCTGCTCGTTCCCCGAGCTGTTGGCCTGGATCTCGAGATAGATCTCTTCGCGGTGGACCGGCACGTCCAGGGGCGCCCGGATGCCCAGCCGCACCTTTGCGCCGTCACTCGACAGGACCGTGACCTCGATGTCGTCGCCGATCATGACGCTCTGCTTGACCTTGCGTGTCAGGACGAGCACGAGCCTCGACTCCCTGACCCGATCGAACTCGCTCGAGCTCCGCGCCTCGGGTGGACGCACCTGTCGGACCCTTGGCGCACCATTTCCCCAGGGGATGCCATCATCTCGATATGAGCTTAGCGTTGGACGGACGATCGGGAGTCACGAGCAGGCGTGGACGTTGAGGAAGCGAACGTAGCGGAGCCGGCCGGTGGTCGCGCGGGACTGGCCCCTCGCAAGCCACACCCCGCGCTTTTGCTGACGCTGGCGCTCGTGTGCGCGGCGCTCGTGCTCGTGCTGTGTGCTCGAGCGCAGGCCGCGACTGTGTCCTCCGACACGACCGGAGCCCTGACGAAGGCGTCGCCAACCGGCAGCGGTGCTGTTCCGGGACAAGCGCCGCCGGCGAAAGGGGCTCCGCCGGCGAGCGAAGAAAGCCCGCCCGTCGAAGAAGCCCCGCCGGTCACGGAAGAAACGCCGCCGGTGAGCGAAGAAACGCCGCCGGCCGAAGAAGTCCCGCCGGTCACGGAAGAAACGCCGCCGGTGAGCAAAGAAACGCCGCCGGCCGAAGAAGTCCCGCCGGTTGAAGAAACGCCTCCTGCAGAAGAAGTCCCACCGGCCGAAGAATCCCCTCCGGTCGAAGAAACGCATGCCGTCGAAGAAACGCCCCCGGCAGAAGAAACGCCGCCCGTAGCTGAAGAAACGCCGCCCGTCGAGCAGGAGCCGCATGGGACGGAACAGGCGGCGGGCGCAGTCGAAGAAGGCCGCACGGCGATCGAAAGGGAGACGCTCGAACAGGCCGAAGACGACGCGCCGACCGAAGCAGGCCGCGAAGCGCCTGACTCCCATGCGACCCCGGGAGACTCGCAGGGATCGACCGATCTGGGCGCCCCGACCCCGCCCGACGCCGCGGCTGAAGTCGCCCCGGAAATCCCGATCACCGCGACAACGTCTTTCGTCCCCGACTCCACGCTCGCGATCTCCAGCATCAGCGAACCATCGTCGCCGGAGGCGTCGTCGCGCACGATCTCGGCGCGCTGCGGCGGGCGAGTGAGCTGTGAGCTTGCCGCGATCGGAGCGTCGGTCACGGGAGGTTATGCCGGTGGCTGGTTGGACATCCTCGCCGATTCGTCTACTTCGACGGTCTCGTTTGTCCCCGTCACGGTTGCGGCAGCGATGCTGGCTGCGCGTGCCCCCGCGGGCAGCGAGGCCGTAAGCGCCCCGACCGATAATCGTCCCTCGGCCCCCGCTCCCGGACCCGCACCCGGCGGGGCGGGCGGCGGATCGGCTGCCGGAGGCGGCTCAGGCACGGCCTCCTCGGCGCCCTTCACGCTCGTGGGCGTTCAACTTCAAGCAGCGCCGAGCACGATGCGATGGCTGCACCTTGCGCAGCCGTCGTGGCGCACGGCGTTCCTCGTACTGATCCCAGAGCGACCGGACTAGCTCCTTCCGGTCGTTCGCACCTCGGTCCTGGATCGCCCGATCCGGGCCATTTAGCTACGAGTTCGAAGATCTGTTGAAAGGGGCTGTACAAGCATGAAACGTAATTTGACATCGTTCGCGACGAGCCACCATGCGCCCGGTGCGGGCGCCACGGCCGACGCACTCGTCGGTCCGACGCACGTCGGAGGTGGGGCGGGCAGCTTGGCAGAGGCGCTCCACGCACGGCCGCGGCTCACGGTCGCGCGCACACCGGTCTGGAAGCACAGGCTGATCGTGACGGGCAACCTCGATCACCGCTCGGCTGCTGAGCTCGACGATGAGATCGAGTGCCTGTGTCAAGAAGGCGTCACGGTTTTGACGCTCGATCTCCGTCAGCTCGACGCGATCGACTCAGCCGGTGCAAGGGTGATCGCGATCCGCGGGGCTCTCTGCACCGGACGCGGGAACGACTTCTCGGTGATCGCCGAGTCGCCCGTCGTCCGTCGCGCCCTGACCGAGGCAGGCGCCGCGGACCTGCTGACCCCCGACTCGAGCGAGACGGTCGTTCGTCGCTTTCCCAGCCGTCCCGCAAACGGCTCTCACCCGGCCAGGTCGACCACGATGATCAAGAGCCTGTGAGGCGAAAGTGCATTGCGGATCCGTCTGCGACCCAGCCGTTCGCGCGGCTGGGTCGCGCGGGCTCCGACGCTGTCCGGCGAACAGCAGAACAAGTCAACGAGCGCACGCTCGGGGAGTGGGTCCGACGACCTCGGGGCACACCGCGGCGAACCGATGGCTGAGCTCGATCGCCGAGGGCGTCGCTATCGGCCGGCCTGACCGATGACGCGCTCGAGGTAGCCGATCAGCATCTCGGCGCCCTCGGCGATGATGCGACGGTCCGCCCGCTGGCGGCCGCGGAACGCGAGGTCGAGGATGCGGTCTCCCACCTCGATCGTGATCAGGCCGACCTCCGGCGGTATGTCCTGCGCGGACAGCCCAGCTGCGAGCAGGCGCTCCTGTGCGCGCTGCGCGAGCGCGAGGTTGCCGGCCTGGGCGATCGCGGTGACGGCCGGCGAGATGCGCCCGCCGAACCACAGCCGTACGAACAGGGGGTTGCGCTCGTGGTAGTCGAGGAACATCTCGAGCATGCGCTCGACGTAGTCGCGGATCGACACCAGCTCCCAGCGCGCTTCGGCCGCCTCGGCAGTCCGTTCGATCGCTTCGACCTCGGCCTCCAGCAGGCGCGCGAACAGCTCGTCGCGGTCGGCGAAGAAGCGATACAGCGACGAAGGCCCCACGCCGGCGCGAGCGGCGATGGCCGTGGTGGTCGCCGCGTCCACGCCCCCCTCCACGATCAGCTCGCGGGCCGCGGCGAGAATCCGCTCGACCGTCTCGCGGCTGCGAGCCTGGATCGGCTGTCTGCGCTGATGTGCTACGTCCATCGTGGGTCCCGCGGCAATCCTCTCAGACGCCCCCGACCGTACTCGATTGACATCGAGTAATGTCGTGTCTATAGTAACGCGAATCGTATTTCAATCTGGAGGAGGAGAGATGCACCGAAGGCTGCACGTGCCAACCCGCGCGCTGGCCGTTTTCCCGCTGGCCGCGATCGCGGCTCTGGCCCTGCTCACCGGCACCGCGGCGGCGGCGCAGGTGATGATCGTGACCCAGGGGGAAATACCCGCCAACCCGCCCAAGAAAGTCCATTACTTCAGCACCATCCAGGCCGCGGTGAACGCGACCAGGCGTGGTGACTACGTGCTGATCGAACCGGGAACCTATGACGAAGCGGTGAAGGTGGAAAAACCGCACTCTCACATTTGGATCCGCGGTATGAACCGCAACACGGTGATCATCGACGGTCAGCACAAAAGCGGCAACGGCATCGAAATCTACAAGGACAACGATGTCTGGGTCGAAAACCTCACTGTGCGCAACTTCGAAGAGACCGAAAGCTGCGGCGACGAAGAGTGCGGCAATGAGATCTGGTGGAACGGCGGCTCGGAGTCCGGCAGGATCGGCGCACACGGCTGGTTCGGTCGCTATCTGACGGCGTACGACACCGGCATGAACGGTGGCTACGGGATCTTCACCAACGACGAGACCGAAGGCAGCTGGGAAAACATCTACTCCTCCGGCATGGACGACTCCGGCATGTACCTCGGCGCGTGCCGCGAATGCAAGGCCCGCATCAGCAAAGCGACGGTGGAAGACGACGCAGTCGGCTACTCCGGTTCGAACTCGGGCGGCAACCTGATCATCGAAAACTCGGTGTTCCGTGACAACCGCGCCGGCATCGTGCCGAACTCGGAAAACCCGGGCGATCCCCCGCCCCCGTCGAACGGCGCGTGCAATCCGGTCCGGCCATACCGGCCGCACCACAAGAAGCTGCCGACGTTCGAAAGCACCAACATCGAACACTGCACCATCTACCGCGACAACCTCGTCGAAGACAACAACAACCTCACCGCTCCGGTGAACGGATCGACCGGCAAGGCGCCGTGGGGCGTGGGCGTGGAGTTCCCGGGCGTGTACGGAGACGCAGTCGAAAACAACACGATCAAGGGCAACGTCAACGACGGGTTCCTCGGCTTCGAGTACCCGAACCCCTTCCCGCCGGAAGAAGACACGATCACGTTCGCCCTGTCCGGCGTAAAGGTCGCCAACAACACGTTCGAAGAAAACGGCGGCACCGGCGGTGAATACGCCAAGGACATCATGATGCAGGGCGGCATCTTCATCGAATCGCCGAACAACTGCGCGAGCGGCAACTCGACGCCCGACGGGACCCAACCGGAAGACCTCGAAGGTGAATGGAACTGCGCGAACACGACCACCCCGAGCCCCAACGGCGGGGAAGGGGCACTGGATTGGATCGTCTACCTTTCCGAATACTCGGCGGCGATCCCCGGCGAACCGCAGCCGGCGCCGGAAGCGCAGGAAACGATGCCCGAACCGTGCGAAGGGGTTCCCGCGAACCCGCTCTGCGAATAGGGCAGTAGGCACGCGTGAGCTCTCCGCCGCCGCGAGGCGGCGGGGAGCGTCCCGCCCCAAGGAGAGGATGTTTCGCGCATGGGCGACGAACATGCACACCTGCGAGAGGACGAGCCGGCCGGGCTGACGCGACGCACGCTGCTACGGCGTGCCGCCGGACTCGGCATCAGCGCGTCGACGCTCGGCGCGCTCGAGCTGCTGGGGACGTTTCCCGCGGAGACTTTCGCCGCGAAGGGGTCGCAGCTACCCGAAGTCCAGTTCCAGATCGAAAAGCTCCTGCCGCGGCCCGTCAAGTCCGAAGGGGTGCGTGCCCGTTTCAGCCCCGTGTACACGCTGTTCGCCACGATCACGCTGGCGCGCACGCCGACGGTCGGCGATCAGGAAGCGCTCGCGCGGGCGCTCGCGCAGGTGGAGCAGAGCTACCCGTTCAGCCCCGCCGGGGTGTTCACGACAGTCGCCTACGGCATCCCCTACTTCCAGCGGCTGCCCGGGGGCATGTCGGGGCCGCTGGTCCAGGAACACGTGCCGCGGCTGGCGGCCGAACGCGAACGGCTGGTGCTCGAGGAGGCGATCCCGGGACCCACCGACGTGAGCCCGGCGAACCCGGAAGTCACCAAGCAGCGCTTCAACGTGCCCGTCCAGATCGAGTCCAACGACATGCTGTTCACGCTGCGCAGCGACTCCAGCGAGATCCTGGAGGACGTGCTCAGCTGGCTGACCCAAGCGAGCACCACGCTTGCCGGCGAGGAGGTCGGCGGCTCGGGCCTGGGCGAACTCGTCTCGGTGAGCTCGCGGCGGTTGATGTTCATGGAACAGGGCCTTCCTCGCAGCATCGCCGAAGCCGAAGGCCTCCCGTACGCGGACATGCTCAATCCCGCCTCGCCGATGTGGATGGGGTTCGTCTCCCAGCAGGTCGAAGGCAGCGGCCCGCCGGCGATCGTCACGTTCCTCGGCAACCATTCGGCCAAGCTCACCACCGCCCGCAAGCGCGACTACTTCGATCACGGCTCGATCCAGCACCTCTCGCACGTGATCCAGGACCTCGAGCAGTTCTACGAACGTCCGGGCGAAACCTACGTCCGGCGGACGGCCGAGATGTTCAGCGCCGACCCGGTCCCGCGCAGCGGCAACCAGGACCCCTACACCAACGGCGGCGGCCCGGCGTTCATCCCCAGCATCTTCAGCGGCCCCCAGCAGGCAGAACGCGAAGCCGAAGGCTCCTCCAACTTCGACGGCCAGCCCCACATCGCGCACACGACCGCCCTGCAGCGGACCAGCCGCGCATCCGACCGCACCCCCATGCACATTCGCGCCGACGGCCCCGGCTTCGACTCGCTCGACGTGCCCGAAGGCACGTCGCAGCCGAAGCTGCACTTCAGCATCTTCGTGCCCACGGCCGACTTCTTCGCCACGATGCGCCGCAGCCAGGCCTCCCCGGATCTCGCCACGAAGTACAACGTGCCGGCGAGCAACCTCGGCATCGAGCGCTTCCTCACCGCGACCCGCCGCCAGAACTTCCTCGTGCCGCCGCGGCGCAACCGCGCCTTCCCGCTGGTCGAGCTGGCGTAGCGGGGTACCTGGGCGGCGCAGCGGCCGGAGTGGGCTGGCTCGGCAGCGGGTACGTGCCGGCCTTGCGGCGGGTTCGCGGCCGGACCAACTGACGGAGCTCGTGCGGCGAATGTGGGCGCCGCGTGTGGGAAGACCGTGGGAAGCCGGTCGAAAACCCCAGTGCTGATGCGGGATTACGGGCGGGCCCGCGACTCTACTAGACGGGGGCTACTGCCCCCGGCGACGACCTCGACGGCCGCTGCGATGAGGCGGTCGCGGAGCGTCGCAGAATCACTGGAGCCCGTCGAGCTAGTGCTCTGGACAGGGCGCGAGCGCTGTCCGCCAGCGTCAGGAAAGCCGTCAACGGTGCGGTTATTGCCGGTTACGTGCCCGGCTGCTCCCGCTCTGTTTCCCTCCATCTTCCCTCTCTTCGATCCCGTCGGCACCGCTCGCGACACAGCCCTCTCTCCGGTTCCTCTAGCTCGATCAGCTGCCCCGTTTTGGCGCTTCTCCCCAAGTGCAGCTTGTGGGAAATAAGGAGAACATATCGCGTCTGATTTGTCAAGGGCCCAGTAAATACGGGGTTCCAACAGTCGAGTGACCCCCGTCTAGTAGATTCGGTGGTCACTTGGACGGGCGTGTCGAAGGCCGTCGCTTCGGAGGTATTCGACAGTGACGAGCAGTGCTTCGTCAGCGCCTTCCAGGATAGCCTTGCGCGACTTTCACACATAGTCAACAGTGCGGTCGCGCGCGAGGCCGGTTGGCTCGAGCGCGTGCGCGTCGGGCTGGTGGCGATGCTCGGGTTCTTCGACGACGAGCCGCAGCGGGCACGGCTGCTGGTGCTCGATGCGCCGGTCGGCGGGGCGACTGCGTTGCGGGGCCGGCAACAACTCCATCGCATGCTGGCGACGCTGATCGACGCGGGCCAGGGTCCGAGCGCGACCGATGGCGGGCAGGCCGGCGGCGATCGGCGCGCAGCCGACCGTGGCGCCGTGGTTGTCGCGAAAGGGCCGGCGCCGCCGCCCGGGCTGACGTCGGAGCTGGTGGTGGGCGGCGTCTTCTCGGTGATCCGCACGAGCCTGCTCGAAGGGGATGGCACGAAGCTCGTAGAGCTGGCTCCGTCGCTGATGGGCTTCATCGTGGCGCCGTACCTCGGTCAGGCGGCGGCGCGGCTCGAGCTCGACGGCAGGCCCGCGCGCCGCGGCCAGAGTGTCCCGCGAGAAGCGGCTGTTGCGCCTGCGCCCGAGCTGCCACGCGCAGCGGCGATAGCCCGCACATCCGAGCTCCCGATCCGCGTCACCCATCGCACGACATTGGTATTGCACGCGATCGAGCGCACCCCCTATGCGAACAACCGCGAGATCGCGCAGGCCGCCGGGATCGCCGACGAAGGCCAGGCGTCGAAGCTGCTCGCGCGTCTGGAGCAGCGAGGCGTGATCGAAAACGTCGGAGTCGGGCCGGCGCGGGGCGAGCCGAACGCATGGCTGCTGACGCCGTCGGGACGGCGAGCGATCGACCTGATCAGCGGGCGCTTCGCCTCCGGGGCGCCGCGGCCGCGGGGGTCACGTGCGGAGGACGTCGCGTGAGCCGCCCCATTTTAGTTCTCAAGCGTGTGTCGGCGACGGGACGCTTTGGCGCCCAGGCCGATGGCGAGCGCGTACCTGCGTGGGGCCGAGGCTCCGCGAACGGCGCGCGGCAGGAACGATCGACGTCGGGTGTCTGCGTAGCACCGACGCCGCGCCGATCGAGTTATCACCGAGAGGAAAAGGAGTAGTGGAAAGTGAGACACCTAAGGATGCTGGGGCTCTGTCTCGTGGCGCTGTTTGCGATGGGCGCAATAGCGGCGGGGCCGGCACTGGCCAAAAAAGCACACACACCAGGGACACTCGAAGGGGAATGGAAGCCGTACAGATACTGCCCGCTGGACAATTCAGAATTCATAAACAAGGAAGTAGGCGAATTCCACGGCACGAATCCGGACGGCGAGACGCCCTACTGCTTCTACGGGGCGACCTCGGGCGGCAAGGAAGGCGGTAGCTTCACCGTCGGAGGCGTGACGGTGGCCTTGAGCAAACCCGTTTCGATTCAGGGCGGGGTCATCTTCTACGAAGGTCCAGCCGGCACCGAAGGGCGGGTCTTCCCGGCCGAGGGCACGGAAACGCTGCAAAGTCCCGAGCTGAAGGTGCCGAAGGGGATCAACGAGATCACGCCGGCGATCCAGGCCGAAGCAAACTGGCCGCGACGGCTGGTTGAAAACTTCGACTACGCCAAGGTGCACAAAGAAACGAAGATGTTCGCAAAAATCGTCGTGGCCGGCGGCAACCTGCTGTATGAAACGCAGGACGCGCTGAGCACCGAACACCTGATCGAGGGTGAAGGCGCGGCGTTCACGTTGCCGCTGCGCGTGATTCTGTCCGGTCCGTGGCTCGAATCACTGGGCGGCGGGCAGTGCACGATCGGCACCGAAGAACATCCGGTATACCAGCATCTGACCTCGGGAATATCCGAAGCACCGGCGCCGTACGAAGCGAACACGCAGCAGGGCGAAGTTGGTGAACTCGGCTTCAACGAATCGTTCACCAATATCACAGTCAAAAACAGCAAGCTTGTCGACAGCACGTGGCCGGTCGAAGTCGAAGCTCAGGGCTGCGGAGGCGAATACGAATCCTACGTCGACGACGCCATCTCCAAGGTGCTCCACCTGCCGGCGCCTGCCGGGGCCAGCGTGACTGTGCTTAAAGGCACGCTCGGTACAGGAAACGCTGAGGTCGTGAAGAGCGAGCGCGAAACAGGGACGGAATAAATAGCTGCATGGCGAAAGTAGGAGTCAACTCAGGCCAACCTGAGTGATCAGAGGAGCCCGCCTCCACCCGTGGGGGCGGGCTCCCATTTAGCGCCGACCGTTCAACCGGCACAACACAGATGCTTGCAACGATCACCTGATCGTCCGAATAACTAGATCTTGAGACATGACAGGCATACGACAAGGGAGTCTGAGATGAGAAGAGGGAGACTGTTGGGCTCGTGCGTGGTCGCAGCCCTAGTAGTCACTGCGCTCGCCGCTTCGGCGGCCTTCGCGGCCGCGCCAGAATACGGCCGTTGTGTGAAAGCCACAAAGGTCGGCAAGGAATTTACCGGGACGTTCAGCGACTCGAAGTGCACGAAAGAAGTGCCTGAATCCGAACGTGCGAAGAAGGGCAAGTTCAGCTGGCTGCCGGGCGCTGCCAAAGTCAAACAGACCAGCAGCGGCGGCAAAGGCATTCTCGAAGAAGCCGGCAAATATGCGGTCGGCTGCGCGTCCGAGTCGAGCGTCGGCGAATACAGCGGCGCGAAAAACGTCAAGCACGTCGTGGTGAAGTTCAAAAAATGCGAAGCTCCCGGCCTGATTTGCACATCGGAAGGGCACGAAAAGGGCGAACTCGAAACGGTCCCGCTCGAAGGCAGGCTCGTTTGGGAAAATGAAAAAGCTCACAAACTGGCGTTCATGCTCTATCCCGAAGGCGGTGGTGAGTTCATTGAATTCAACTGCGGCGGGACGCTGACGGTCGCGGTTCGGGGCGCGATCCTCGTGCCGATCAAGGCCGACACGATGAGTGCCACCGTGCCGCTCAAGTACAAGGGTAAGAAAGGCATTCAGGCGCTGTCTGAATACGAAGAAGGCGGCAAAAAAATCAAAGCCAATCTCGAAGCCGACTTCGCCGGCTCGGGGTGGGTGCCGGCCAGTCAGACGATCACCTCGACGGTGACGAACGAAGAAAAGCTGGAGGCGAACGCGTACATCTGATCTCTGATGCGGTGTGGTGCGCGTGGGGCCGGTTGGTCTCACGCGCGCTGCTCGCGGCGGGGACTGATCGATGAAACATCGGTTGAGATCCAGCGCGCTGCTCGTCCTGAGTGTGGTTGTGTGCGTGCTTGCGCCTGCGGGTTCGGCGTCGGCTCTGATCTCGCGCGGGCATGTATTCGGGGCGTCGTTCGGGGTCCAGGGCAAGGGCGCCGGGCAGTTCGAAGGTCCGACCCAGGTCGCCGTCGACGAAGCCTCGGGGGATCTGTACGTCGTGGACAGCAGCAACGAACGTGTGGAGATCTTCGCGCCGGACGATCAGGGCGGATATACGTTCGCGTCGGAATTCAAGGTGCACACGCCGGGCGCGATCGCGGTCGACAACTCGACCAACGAAGCAGATCCGTCCAGGGGCGACGTGTATGTTGCGGGCGCCGCGGAAAAGAACGCGTCGCCGGAAGAACGGGACATCATCTACGAGTACAGCCCGACCGCCGGTGAAGTGATCCACAAGTGGTCGATCTTCAAGGCGGACGTCGGCGGCGAAACCGAAGAACTCGAACTGGAAGACATCTCCGGTCTGGGCGTCGATGCAGCCGGGACGCTGTGGGTGTATTGGGAAGAAGAAGGCGAGATCGACGCCCTCGCCAAAGAAACGCCGAACGGCGGCCCGGCCAAGCTGAAGTGGAAGCCTGAACTGCATCGCGAACCGGAAATCGAGTTCAAATTCGAATGTGACGCTCGCGAAGGGTTCGCCGTCGCTCCCGACGACCACAGCTTCTACACCGCCTACGAACGCGAGAGCATGAGCGAAGGATGTCCTGGTGAGGAGGAAGAAGCGCCCGATCCGACGGTGGTCGCCGAGCTGAACGCCGCGGCGCCTGAACCCGGGACCGTGATCGCGCAGCTCGATCATCTGAACACGACGGGCGTAGCGGTCGATCCGTCCAACGGCGACGTGTATCTCGACAACGGCTCGAGCGTGGCGGCCTTCAGCCCGGCAGGCCTGTTGATCCAACGCTTCGGCGGCGCTGACATGACGGGCGGTAGCGGTGTCGCGGTGGACGTCGCATCTGGTCAGGTGTTCGTGGCCGAGCGCGAAGCGGACAAGATCGACGTCTTCGAGCCCGAAGAATCGGTCAGGGCGCCCGCGGTCGACGCCATCTCCGAGCGAAATTTGAGCGCAAGCGCGGCCGAGCTGCATGCCCAGATCGATCCCGGCGGTGCGGAAACCGAATACTACTTCCAGTACGGCACGTCCGACTGTTTCACCAGTCCGTCGTCGTGCACGCAGGTGCCCGTGCCGCCCGGAAAGATCGAGGCTGGGTTCGGCGATCGCGAAGTGAGCGTGGAAGTGACAGGCCTTCGGCCCGCGACCTCCTACTACTACCGACTAATCGCCGGCAACCAGGCCGGTCGCGCGGAAGGACTGCCATCGCCCAACACGTTCACGACATTGCCGTCGGCGAGCGTGCTGCCGGACGGGCGAGCGTGGGAAATGGTCTCGCCGGCGGAAAAGCATGGCGCTGCGATCGACTCGATCAGCCGCTACTCGGCCGGCAGCATCCAGGCGTCTGCCGAAGGCGGCGGGCTGGTGTGGATGGCCAGCGGCCCGGTCGTCGGCGAACCGCAGGGCAATCGCAGCTTCGAACCGACGCAGCTACTCTCGCGACGCGGCGAAACGGGGTGGAGCACGCAGAGCCTTGAAACGCCACACGAACAGGGGCGCGGCCTGCTGGTTCCCTCGCCGTCGGAGTACCACTACTTCTCGCCCGATCTCGCGCTCAGCCTGGTGGAACCGACGGAACCGACGCGCCAGGTCGGCGGCGTCGTCGAACATCCCCCGCTGTCGCAGGCTGCGAGCGAAAAAACGATCTACCTGCGCGACGATCCGCCTGCGTCGCCTGAATACCTGCCGCTCGTCACCAGCGCAGATGACACGGCCAACAGCGAGTTCGGTGGGGCGCTGGAATTCCTCGATGCGAGCAGCGACTTGAGCCATGTCCTGTTCGACTCGAAGATCGGGCTGACCGCCGTACCACCGGGAGCCGCGGGACTTTATGAGTGGAGCGCCGGCGCGCGGTCTTCCGAAGCGCTGCAGCTCGTGAGCGTACTCCCCGACGGTCTGCCTGCACCCGACGAACCCGGTGCGCGCGAACCGTATCTCGGCAATGGCAGCGGCATGAACGACCGTGGCGCGATCTCCAGCGATGGCAGCCGCGTCGTCTGGAGCGAAACGCGCGATTTTGTGCCCGAACGGCTGTACCTGCGGGACACCGCGACCGGCGAAACAATTTTGGTCAACGCGGCGCAGGGTCAAGGGTCGACCGAACCGGGAGTGGGTGGCCAGACGTTGCCCGAACCGCTCGAAGAACAGCAGGAAGTCCATTTCCAAGCGGCCTCGAGCGACGGCTCGAAGATCTTCTTCACAGACACGGCACGTCTGAGCGAAGAATCGAACGAGGAACCCGCCGGTGAAGAATCGCCGGCCGACCTGTACGAGCTCGAAATCACGAGCGCCGAGGGCGAGCCGCTGCGTGCCCGCTTGACCGATCTCACACCAGATGAAACGGAAGGCAGTGCCGGCGTGCTGAACCTCATCCCGGGCACGAGCGAAGACGGCAGAGACGTGTACTTTGTCGCAAACGGAGTGCTCGCACCGGGAGCGAACCGCGGCCAATGCCCACACGACCCGGAAGCCTCCTCACCAACCGGCGCGAGCTGCAACCTCTATGTCTCACAGCCCGACCCCGAACATCCAGGCGAGCGCGAGACGAGGTTCATCGCGGCACTGTCCTATCAGGACGCGGCCGACTGGGGCGCGGGCGTCGCCGGCGATGGTCTCGCTTCGAGCCTCCCCCCCTCGCAGGATCTCAGTGCGGTGACCTCGAGCGTCTCCCCGGACGGCCGATATCTGGCGTTCATGTCTGATCGCAGTCTGACCGGCTATGACAACGAAGACGCCACGAGCCAGCAGCTCGGCGAACGGATGGACGAGGAGGTCTATCTGTATGACGCGCACAGCGGCCGGCTGGTGTGCGCCTCCTGTAACCCCAACCCCGAAGGCGAAGGCGAAGGCGGGGGCGAAGGCGAAGGCGACGGGTTCAAACGCCCGCACGGCGTATATGACACCAGACTCGCTGGCGAAGGTTTCGGGCTGCTCGTGGACCGTCCGGAAATCTGGCGCGAACGCTGGCTCGCCGGGTCGATCCCGGGCTGGGACTTCAACATCACCGACAGCGAACCCTCCGCGCTGTATCAGCCGCGCTACCTCACCGATAGCGGCCGACTGTTCTTCGACAGTCCCGACCAGCTCGTCCCCGCCGCCAGCAACGGCAAAGAGGACGTCTACGAGTATGAGCCCGATCAGATCGGAAGCTGCAGTGCCTCGGCGGGCTGTGTCGGGCTGATCTCCTCCGGCACATCCCAGCAGGAATCGGCGTTCCTGGACGCCAGCGAAAACGGCGAAGACGCGTTCTTCACGACGGCCGCGCAACTTCTCCCCGGCGACACCGACCACGCCTTCGACATCTACGACGCGCACGTCTGCAGCCAGAACAGTCCCTGCACCAGCTCGACCGAAACGAGCACCGAACAGTGCGAATCGACCAGCTCCTGTCACGGCCCCGCGCCGGCCGCGGCCGCCGAGATCGCGCTGCCCGCGACCGCCAGCGTCGCAACATCTCCGCCGGCCGGCGCGAAACAGGCCGTCGCGCCCGCGAAAACGATCATCAAACCTAAGCCGCTCACACGCGCACAGAAGCTGGCGAAGGCGCTCAGGCTGTGTCGGGTCGAGCACAAGCGCTCGTCCCACAAGCGCAGCAGCTGCGAACGCAGAGCGCGCAAAACCTATGGGCCCAGACCGAGGAAGAAGAAGACTGGCCGGAGTCTGCGGGGATGAGAACGCTTCGGACCACGCTCATCCTCTGTGTCGCGGTGGCGGTCACGGCGATCACGTGTGTGTGGGCGCCGGCGGCGTTCGCCGACCCGTGGTGGAGTCTGTCGGCGCGTGCTGCGCCGACGTACCTGGCGCCGGGGCACAACGGCCTGATCGACGTCTCGGCTGACGATCTTGGTGATGAAGGCGTCAGCGGCGCAAGCGACCGGGTGACGATCAGCGATCTGCTGCCGGAAGGGCTCGAAGCGAGCGAAGCGGGCGCGATCAATGCGCATCGCGCGCGCGCGGGCAACCGCGGAACCGTGGAAGAAAAAGCGCACTGGAACTGCACGCTGGCCGAACAGAACAGGCTCGTCAGCTGCAGCACCGATCTGGCGATCCCACCGTACGAACCGTTCGAAGTCGAAATCCCGGTCCGCGTCAACGAGCCGACGGGCACCGAAACGTCTTTGCCCAACCAGGCTGGAGTGCTGGGCGGCGACTCGCAAGCGGGCGAACCGGCGCCCGGTGCGTCGTTGACCAGACCGGTGAGGATCAGCGGCGCGCAGGTCCCGTTCGGCCTGGAAGAAGGCGGGTATCAGATCACGCCGGAAAACGAAAGCGGAGGCATCGACACGCAGGCCGGCTCGCACCCGTTCCAGCTGACGAGCACAGTCGACTTCGACCAGACCCTTGAAGAAGTGCAGGAACCGGGACAGCCGGCGATCGACGAGCCCGCCGCGATCGGGCTGCCGCGTAACCTGAGCTTTCAGCTGCCACCCGGGCTGCTTGGCAACGTCACGGCCGCGGAACAGTGCTCGCAGCTCGATTTCGCGGCGCTCAAGAGCGAAGGCAACAGCTGCCCGACCGGCTCGGCCGTCGGGGTGGCGACCGTGACGGTCCTGGAACCGAGTCGCGCGAAGTACATCACCAAGGCTGTGCCGTTGTTCAACCTCGAACCCGAACAGGGCGAGCCCGCACGGTTCGGGTTCGAGGCGGTGCGCGTGCCCGTGCTGCTGGACACGAGCGTCAGGACCGGCGGCGACTACGGCGTCACCGTGAGCGTCGACAACGCGACCGAGGCTGCCCAGGTGCTCGGCGCGCAGGTCACCTTCTGGGGCTATCCCGGCAGCCCGGCTCACGATGGCAGTCGCGGCTGGGCCTGCTTGCGCGAAGGCGCCGAAGCGTACGAAGGCGAAACCTGCCAGCCCCCCGATCCTCGACCGACGGTCCCGCTGCTGACGCTGCCGACCTCCTGCACCGGGCCGCTGTCGACCGAACTGCAGGGGACCGCCTGGAACGGCGAACCGATCGGCGGCCGGTTCACCCTGAAGAACGCCCTCGGCTCGCCACTGCCGGCGCTCGAAAACTGTGCGGCCCTGCCGTTCGAACCCTCGCTCGAGATCCAACCCGATCAGGCCGCAGAAGAGCAAGAAGGCCATTCCGGCGAACCCGCGAGCGTCGAACCGACGACGAGCGCGAGCACACCCACCGGGCTGAAGGCGACCGTCACCGTCGCCCAGGAAGGCACCCTCAGCGAGACTGAGCTCGCCGACGCCGACGTCAACAGCGCGCAGGTGACGCTGCCCGCCGGTCTGCTGTTGAACCCTGCCGCCGCCGGCGGCCTGCAGGCCTGCTCGGAGCAGCAGATCGGCTACCAAGGCCCGCCCGCCGAACCCGACCCGCTCGAGCCCGGTGCATCCCAGCCCCAGCAGTTCAACAACAGCAAGCCCGCCTGTCCCGCGGCTTCGAAGATCGGCACGGTGCAGATCAACACGCCCTTGCTCAGCGAAGAACTTCGCGGCTCGGTCTATCTCGCCACCCCAGCACCCAACGGCGAACCGGGCCAGAACCCGTTCGACAGCCTGATCGCGCTCTACATACTCGCCGAAAACGAAACACTGGGCCTGAGGGTGAAGCTCGCGGGCCAAGGCGAACTGGACGAACGAACGGGCCAGATCACGACCAGCTTCAAGACCACCCCACAGGTGCCCTTCGAACGGCTCACACTGCAGCTGTTCGGTGGACCGCGCGGCTCGCTCACGACCCCCCCAGCCTGCGGCAGCTACACCGCCACCAGCGCATTCACCAGCTGGTCGGGCGCACAGGCCCAACCCGAAGCGAAACCGTCCTTCCAGATCACCAGCGGGCCCGCGGGACACGCATGCCCCGCCGGTTCGCTCCCGTTCACGCCATCCTTCCAAGCCGGCTCCACCAGCAGTCAAGCCGGTGCCTTCACCAGCTTCACGCTGCAGCTCACAAACCCGGACGGCGACCAATCCCTGTCGGGCCTGTCGATGCACCTCCCTGCCGGCGTCGCCGCGCAGCTCGCGCACGTCACGCCCTGCCCCGAACCCCAAGCGTCACGCAACGAATGCGGCTCCGAAAGCCTGGTCGGCAGCTCGCTCGCCGGCTCCGGCCTCGGTCCGGACCCCGTCGAGCTTCCCGGACAGGTCTATCTCACCGGCCCCTATCAGAACGCCCCGTTCGGGCTCGCGGTCGTCACCCCCGCGGTCGCCGGGCCGTTCAACCTCGGCGACGTCACGGTGCGCTCGCGCATCGACGTCGATCCCCACACCGCGCAGGTGACGATCACCTCCGACCCCTTCCCGCTGTTCGTCAAAGGCGTCCCCGTCGACCTCAAACAGATCCAGGTCCAGGTCAACCGTCCCGACTTCGAGTACAACCCGACCAACTGCCGGGCGATGAGCATCGAAGGCGCCCTCGGCGGCAGCGAAGGCGCAAGCGCCAGCCTGTCGACGCCATTTCAGGCCTCGGGCTGTCAGGACCTGCCGTTCAAGCCCGGGGTGAAGGGCGCGACGCGGGGCGCCACCAGCAAAGCCGACGGCGCCAGCCTCGCCCTCACCTTCAAATCCCAACCCGGTGAAGCGCATGTCGCCAAGACGATCCTGACGATCCCCGCCACGCTCCCGGCCAGGCTCACGACGATCCAGAAAGCCTGCGTCGCCGCCACCTTTGAAGTGAACCCCGCGGCCTGCGGCGAAGGCTCAGACATCGGTACCGCCGTGGTCCACACGCCCGTGCTGAAGAACCCGCTGATTGGCCCGATCTATCTCGTCAGTCATGGCAACGCCGCCTGGCCCGACGCCGAGCTCGTGCTGCAGGGCGAAGGCGTCGAGGTCATCCTCGACGGCCAGACCGCCATCAAGAAAGGCGTCACCACCTCGAGCTTCCTGTCCGTCCCCGACGCGCCGTTCGAAAGCGTCCAGGCAACCCTCCCCGAGGGACCCCACTCCGCCCTCACCACCAACCTGCCACTGAAGGACCACTACAGCCTGTGCGGACAGAAGCTGACGATCCCGACCGCGCTCACCGGCCAGAACGGCACCGCCGTCAACGAGACCGTCAAGGTCAACATCGAAGGCTGCCGCGCCGTCAAGGCCGCCAAGGCTAAGAAGCTCACCCGCCGGCAGAAGCTCACCCGCGCACTGAAAGCCTGCCGCAAAGCCCACCCGCGCGCGCGCGCGCCACGGGTCAGATGTGAACGGCGCTCGCGGCGCCGCTATCGCGGTTGAGGCCGGCAAGGGTCCGGATCGGCGTCTTCGAGCCTGCAGGCGTCTGTGGGATCATCCGTGGCGGGCCGTCGGGCACGCGATCTTGTGCCGGCTCGTCACGGTCGAGCCATCCTCGAACGTGATCCGGGTCTCGACCGGCCAGCCGCCGCGCGGACAGCTTTTCGGGGTGATCAGGCCCTTAACGTGGAACAGCCTGCGCCTGCCGTGGACCTTGCGGTAGTAGGCGACGTTTTTAGCGCCGAGCGTCAGGAAGCCGCCGAGAGCCGAGGCGTCGGATGCTTCCGGAAGGACTTTTATCAGCGGCACGTTGAGGCTGAACCCGAGCCCGTAGGGCTTTGGCGCATGCACCACCGTGGCTGTGAAAACGAGCTGGATCGAGACGGGGCTCGAGCCGTCGAGATACACGAGCAGCAGTGTGTGGCTGGGATTGTTGTCTGCGAGGAAGAAGTCGATCTGCGCGTTCTCATGAATGACTTCGCCGGCGATTTCATAGGCCCCGTGGACTTCGCCGAACCCGGCTCTCGAATCGGCCGGACAGGCTTCGGGGCCGACGTCTTCGAGCTTCGTCGCGCTGCACGTGCCGGTGCCCTCCAGACTCAGCGACATTCCGGCGGGCCCGAACGCGTCGAAGTGCGTGATCGGGGCGGGCAGTGGCTGGCTCGTCGAGCTGAACGTGGCGCGCCCGAACACGTTTGTCGGGACTCCCAGCCGGTCAGGTGAGAAGCCGGCCTGGGTGATCGTGACGGTCTCCTGGGCCTGGGCGCCGGTCGCGAGTCCCAGCAGAAGCGCACAACCGACCAGGGTCGTGGTAATTGCGTGAACCTTGAACATCGCGGTCCTCCCGGTGGTGCTGAGTGGATTGTGCGGCCTCCCTCCCTAAACCCGCGAGCGGGGCCCATGGAGCGGTCTGCCGACCTGCGGGTCCGCCGCCCCGCGGTGCTGCGACGGCGCGAGGCCGCGCGCACGCGACCTGAGGCGTTCGCCGTTGAGGCGTCGCACGCTAGGCTTGATCGGGTGCTCGTACGTCCGGGTGGGACCGGCGCGCTGGTGATCGGGCAGCTTTCGCACTCATGGCTCGCCGGTCAGCTGGCGCGCGCGTGGGGCAATGCGCGTTTCGGGACGGTCGAGCCACGCGAGCCGATCGTTCTCGGCGCAGAGCAGCACGACATCGGCTGGGCGCGGTTCGATCTGCGACCGATGTTCAATCCGCAGACCGGTCTGCCGCGCGGCTTCCTCGAGCTCACGATCGAGGAGCACCTCGCGATCTGGCGTGACGCTCCGGACCTGCTGATGAGCCAGAGCGCCTATGCCGCGCTCGTCGTATCGCTTCACGGTCTGTCTCTGTCCGCTCTACGCTCGCGCGCGGCGCCAGAGTGCGCTCCAGCGCTTCAATCGCACATAGACGACGAGCGCAAACGTCAGGCTCGTCTGTGTCGCGAGCTCGAGGTGACGGATCTGCAGAAGGAGCGCGTCCGCCGCCAGATGTGGGCCTGGGATGGCATCTCGCTCGCGCTCTGCAGCGAGTGGCGGCCTTTCTCCATAGCTGACGTACCGACGGCGGACGGCTCGACCACGATCGAGCTGCGCGAGTGCGCCGACGGCACTGTGACGATCGACCCGTGGCCGTTCGACTCAAGGCGGATCGACGTGCAATGCGAGGCTCGGCGGCTCGAGCACGCCTGCGCGAGCGAGACCAGCATGCGTCGAGCTCTGACAGGGGCCAGCCCGATCACGCTCGAGTTCGTGCTCGCGGCGACGTCCGATCCGCCCGACGATGGATGAGAGACAAACGCCCTACTGCGAGTCGGCCCACTCGCGCGCGCGACCGGGGACCCCGAGCGCGTCCTGCTGCACCTCGACCACCTCGTCGGCCGGGATGTCCGAGCGCTCGGCCGCGGCCACGATCGCAGCGGCCGACGGAGCCTCGTAGAGGCAGTAGGTCCGTCGCCGATCGGCGCTCAGGAACGAGAACAGCCAGCGCACCCCCTCGTCGGCGTTCACCTCCTCGATCAGCCTCACGTCATCGTCGCTCAACTGGAGCTGATCAGCGAACGTGCGCTCGATCATGAACAGCGGCATCGTCGGCCGATGGTACTCGTATGGCGCGTGCGCCGGCCTGTGGTCTACGCGTCGGCAAGCGCATGACGGTGTGCGTAGGAGGCGGCCTCCGTGCGGTTCGCGCAGCCGGTCTTGCGCAGGATGCTGCGCACGTGGTTGGCGGCGGTGTGCTCGCTGATGTACAGCTCGGCGCCGATCTCGCGGTTGCTGAGGCCGCGCGCCACGAGCCGCAGGATCTGCGCCTCCCGGCCCGACAGCTCATCGGGGAGGCCGGCGGCCGTCGCGAGCGGTGCTCCCAGCGTCCTGATCCGGCTGCGCAGGGCGGCCATCCCGATCTCGCCGGCGAGCCGGTCGGCCCGAGCCAGCAGGCGCTCCGCGCGCGGCTTGTGCTCGCGGCCGCGGTCGAGCAGCATGCGCGCGTACTCGTAGTTCGTGTGCGCCAGCCACGTCCTCGCCTCCATTGCCACGTTCAGCTCGATCGCGTGCTCGAAGTGCGCTTCGGCCTGCTCCCATTCGCCGAGCGTCGCGGCCAGCATGCCCAGGTAGCGGTCGGCGGCGCCGTAGTAGGCGACGAGGTGCCCGATCATGACGTTGCTTCCCGCCAGCGGAGCGAGCTCGGGATGCACCAGCGCTGCGAGCCGCTCGTCGCGCAGCGCCACGCAGGCGTCGGCGAGGTAGGTGAGCGCCGCCAGCCACAGCGACTCGCGCAGCGGCTCGAGGCCCTCGCGCGCGATCCGCGCGAGCTCGCGCCGGGCCGCTGACTCCATCCCCAGCTCGACCAGCAGCGACGCCAGCCCGGGACCCCACGCGCCCTGCTCGCGGTCGCCCGCGGCGAGCACCCTGATGACGGAGGCCAGCTCGGCCAGCCGTCCCTGCTCGCGGCGCAGGCTGAACATCTGTATGCCGTACGTGCCCGAGGCGTCGCGCCCGGTGAGCATCCGTCCCGCCTGCTCGGAGCGGCGCGCCATCGCCTCGGCATCCCGCAGTCGTCCGTCCGACAGCGCGATCGCCGCGCCGTAGTGCTCGACCACGTGCAGGATGAACGGCTGCCGGGTGATCTCGGCGATCTGCCGGAGCTCCGCGACCTCGGCTCGGGCGGCCGAGATGTCGGCGATCGCCGCGAACGCGGGCACCCGCCACGACATCGCTTCGGCCTGGAGCTCGGTGTCGCCAAGCTCCTCGCTGATGGCCCGCGCCTCGGTGAGCATCTCGATGATCTCCTGCAGCGGCGTGACGCCGCGCGACCAGTAGGAGCGCGACAGCACGGTTGCCAGGCCCGTTCGATCCCCGACGCGCCGGGCCAGCTCGATCGCGCTGGCCCGGACGATCGCGCCGCGCTCGTGCTGGCCCTGGAGATCGAGCGCACGCGCGAGACCGCCGAGCAGCTCTGCGCGCAGCTCGGACTCCTCATCCCCCAGCGCCGCCGTCGCCTCTTCCAGCAGATCCACGGCGCCCTGCACGAGGCCCGGCCGCCAGCTCGCCTCCTCGTAGTTCGCGGCCGCGCGCGCCAGCAGCTGCCCGTCAGCTAGCTCGCGGCCGATCTGAGCGGCGGACGCCAGGGCGTCGAGAGCATCGAGGACCTTGCCGGCTTTGTGTCGGACCATCCCCAGCTCGAGCAGCGCGGCGGCTCGCTCGCGGGCGTCCTCGATGCCGAGCTCGAGCGCGGCGAGCAGCATCTGGGCTGCCTCATCGAAGGCGAGCGCGTCGGCCGCCGCCCGCGCCGCGAGCACGTTGTAGCGGATCGCCCGCTCGACTCCGGCGACCGCGGTGGCGGCGGCGAAATGGTGCGCCAGGTCGGCGAGCATGCGCACCGATCGCGTCTCGTCGGCCTCCAGGACCTCGCCGATGCGCAGGTGCAGCTCGGCCCGCCGCACCCCGGACAGGCGGTCGTAGACGGCGCGGCGCACGAGCTCGTGACTGAACCTGTACGCGAGCCGACGCGCGGGCAGCTCGACGACGATGCCGCTGCGCGTCGCCTCGTCAACCGCCGCCGCCAGGTCGCTCTCCGCCAGCCCCGAGCCCCGTCCCACCGTCGCCAGCTCGAACTCGGCGCCCGCCGTCGCCGCCAGTTCGAGCAGCTCGGTGGTCGCCGGCGACAGCCGCGCGAGGCGGGCGCTGACGACCTCGCGAACGCTCTCCGGAGTCGCGAGCTGCGCAAGCAACGAGCCTGCGAGCCGCAGCTCTCCGTCCGCACCGGCGATCGCGTCCGTCTCGACGAGGGCACGCCACAGCTCGCACATCAGGAACGCGTTGCCGCCCGTGAGCTGGGAGATCGCGCGGGCGATCTCCGGCAGGTTCGACCCCACGCGACCATCGGCGACACGGCGCACGAACTCGTTCACCTCGTCCTCGGAAAGTCCCGCGAGTCGCAGGCGAACCACGTCGTCGGAGCGCCGCAGATGCGCGAGCGTGTCGGCGAGAGCATGCGGGACCTCGGCCTCGGTGTCGCGGAAGGTGGCGAACAGCAGCACGCGCCCGGACCACGCCGTCTGCGCGAGGTGGCGCAGCAGCAAAAGCGTCGGCGCGTCCGCCCAGTGCCCGTCCTCGATCACCAGGACCACCGGGCGTCGCTGGCCGACTCGCCCAAGCAGGTCGGTCATGACCGTGTGCAGGCGATGGCGCTCGGTGTCCGGGTCGGCGCGCATCGGCGGGGACAGTCCGGTGACCAGCTCCCCGAGGCCTGGCAGCAGCCGGATCAGCTCGCCGCCGGACGTCCCCAGGGCGACGCGCAGCTCGTCCTCATCGAGCGCCGCCGCCACCCCCTCGAGCGCTTGTGAGAACGGGCCGTACGGCGCGTGCACCACCGCGTCGCAAGCTCCATACAGGACGAGCGCCCCGGATTGGGCGGCTTCGGCGGCGAACTCGCGCACGAGCCGGCTCTTGCCCGAACCGGGCTCTCCCCCGAGCAGCACCACCCTGCGTCCCTCGCCCTGCGCGGTCGGCAGCAGCATGCGCAACCGCGCCAGCTCGGCCGCCCGGCCGACGAACGGGAACGGAGACAAAACGCGAAGTGGAGCAGGAAGCTCGGGCACGGCACCCCCGCTGGAACGATAGTCAGATCTGACCAGTGAGGCAATCCTGCGCGGCGCCGTCGCGCGTGGAAGAGTCGGTCAATCTCGGTCATGACAAGCGGCGCGCCAGGCCCTACCTTGCGCTTACGCCAGTTGAGATCTCCATGAAGGGGGGCACGATGAGCACCACCGTCACACCAGCACAGTCTGCGCGCCGGGAGATGTCCGGGTTCCGCGGGCGCGTGATCGACGCGCAGGACGCCGACTACGAGCGTGCGCGCGCCGTCTTCAACGCGATGATCGACCGCCGGCCGGCGCTGATCGCGCAGTGTGCGGACGCGCAGGATGTCGCGCGGGCGGTTTCCTTCGCACGCGACCACGGGCTGGCGCTCGCCGTGCGCGGCGGCGGGCACAACGGCGCCGGCCTGGGAACGTGCGAGGACGGTGTCGTCGTTGACCTGTCGCTCCTGAAGGAGATCCAGGTCGATTCGGTGGCGCGCACCGTTCGCGTCGGCGGCGGCTGCACGTGGGCCGAAGTCGACCAGGCCACCGGCGAGCACGGCCTGGCGACCCCGAGCGGGATCATCTCGACCACCGGCGTCGGCGGTCTCACGCTCGGCGGCGGTCTCGGCTATCTGACCCGGCGCTTCGGGCTGACGGTCGACAACCTGCTCGAAGCGGAGCTCGTGCTCGCGAGCGGCGAGACGGTCCGCGCCAGCGCCGAGCAGCACCCCGACCTGTTCTGGGCGATCAGGGGCGGCGGCGGCAACTTCGGCGTCGTCACCTCGTTCGTGTTCCGCCTGCACGAGGTCGGCACGATCTTCGGCGGGCCGATGTTCTGGCCGGTCGAGCAGAGCGCGGAGGTCCTGTCCGCATACCGCGACTTCCTGCCCGAGGCCCCACGCGAGCTGAACGGCTTCTTCGCGTTCCACACGGTGCCGCCGGCGCCGCCGTTCCCCGAGGAGATCCATCTGCGCAGCGTGTGCGGCGTCGTGTGGTGCTACGTCGGCTCCGAGACCGACGCGCGCGCCGCGATGGCGCCCCTGCTCGACGCCGTGCCCGAGCCGCTGATGGACGGCGCGCAGCTGATGCCGCACGCGGCGCTGCAGGGCGCGTTCGACGGGATCTACCCACCCGGCGACCAGTGGTACTGGCGCGCCGACTTCGTCAACGAGATTCCCGACGAGGCCGTCGAGATCCACGCCCGCTTCGGCTCGCAGATGCCGAGCATGAAGTCGACGATGCACATGTACCCGATCGACGGTGCCGCTCACGACGTCGCCGCGGGCGACACGGCCTGGAGCTACCGTGATGCCAACTGGGGCGCAGTGTTCGCCGGCGTCGACCCCGATCCGGCAAACCGCGAGGCGATCCGCCGCTGGAGCGTCGACTACCAAGAGGCGCTGCACCCGTACTCGGCCGGCGGCGCGTACGTGAACATGATGATGGACGAGGGGCAGGAGCGCGTGCGCGCGAGCTACCGCGACAACTACGACCGGCTGGCGCAGATCAAGCGCTCCTACGACCCCGAGAACCTCTTCCGGATCAACCAGAACATCCAGCCTGCCGGCGCCTGAGGCCGGCTCGACGCGGGGTCTGGCGTCCGCGCGGGCGGGCCCCGCGCCGCGTCCCGCCGCCTGCGATCACGTCCGCCCCGACCGGAACGACGCGGGGTCATATGCTTGCTCCAGGGTCAGCGATCAAAGGAGGAGCCGATGCCGTTCGTGACCGTCGGGACCGAGAACAGCAGCGAGATCCAGCTCTACTACGAGGATCACGGCAGCGGGCAGCCGGTGGTCCTGATCCACGGCTACCCGCTTGACGGCCACTCGTGGGAGCGCCAGGAGCGTGCGCTGCTCGACGCCGGCTACCGCACGATCGCCTACGACCGCCGCGGCTTCGGTCGGTCCAGCCAGCCGACCACGGGCTATGACTACGACACCTTTACGGCGGACCTGAAGGCGCTGCTCGACCAGCTGTCGCTTGGCGGCGAGGTCGTGCTGTGCGGGTTCTCGATGGGCACCGGCGAGGTGACCCGCTACCTCGGCACGCACGGCTCGGCAGGGGTCGGCAAGGCCGTGCTGTTCGGCGCGATCCCGCCGTTCCTGCTGAAGACCGACGACAACCCCGAGGGCGTCGACAAATCCGTGTTCGACGCCATCAAGCAGTCGGTGCTCGCGGACCGCTACAAGTGGTTCGACGAATTCTTCGCGAACTTCTACAACGTCGACGAACTGGCCCCGGAGCGGATCGGCGAGGCGGCGGTGCGCGCGAGCTTCCAGGTCGCCGCCGGCTCCTCGTGGTATGCGAGCTACGCGTGCGTCGACACCTGGCTGACCGACTTTCGCGCCGACGTCGCCAAGATCGACATCCCGACGCTGGTGGTACAGGGCACCAAGGACCGCATCCTGCCGTTCGCCAACACGGCGGGACGGCTGGAGGCCCTGAACGACAACATCAAAGTCGTCCCGGTCGAGAACGGCCCCCACAACGTCGGCTGGACCTTCCCGGAGGAGTGCAACTCGGCGCTGCTGGGCTTTCTCGGCTGAGTCGCGTGTAGAGACGCCCGGGAAGCTTTTCCGGGAGTTCGGCGTCCTGGTGATCAAGGAGTCCATCAAGGCTCCCCGACGTGAGGCGCGAGCCGTCGCGTCCGGCGATACGACCAGCGAAAGAGGGACTGATGAGGAAACGAAACATGTTCTTGGCGGCGGTGCTGATCGCGGGGCTCGCCGCGGCGGCGATCGCGCAGGCGCATACGATGCGCGCGAGCAGCGCGTCGGGGTCGACGATCGCGCTGCGCGAAACCGCGCTCGGCAAGATCATCGTCGATTCGGCGGGCTTCACCGTGTATGACTTCAGCAGGGACCAGAAGAACAAGGACGCCTGCCAGTCGGTCGGCGGCTGTACGTCGGTGTGGCCGCCGCTCGTGAGCTCGAGCGCGGCGAAGGCGGGCAGCGGCCTGAACGCGTCGCAGCTCGGCACGATCACGCTGTCGAACGGGAAGAAACAGGTCACCTACTTTGGCCACCCCCTGTACCTGTACACGGGCGACGAGCATCCCGGCGACACCTCCTACGTGGGCGCGACCCAGTTCGGCGGCAAGTGGCTTGCCGTGAACGCGAAGGGCGTCTCGGTGAACGCCTCGAGCGCCGGTAAAAAAGCAGAAGGTGACAGCGGCTGGTAGCGAAGCAGCCAGGTCGCAGCGGTTGAACCTGGATCGCGCCACGAAACGAGAGGGGCCCCGCGAGGGGCCTTGCTCGCCTGGGCTCGACAGACCCCAACTTTCATGATAACATCCTTGCCATGAAAGCCGGGAGCGTGGCGTGACGCGTCCTTACCAACTGCGGGCCCGGGCTGAGGGCGCTCAAGAGCGGGTCGAGCGGGTCCTGGACGCAGCGGTGGAGCTGTGGTTGGAGCATTGGTATGACGAGTACACGCTCCAGGACATCGCCGAGCGCTCCGGCGTGTCGCTCTCGACGATCATGCGCCGGTTCGGCTCGAAGGAGGGGATCGTCGCAGCCGTGCTGGCGTCCGATCGCGGGCGCGGACGCGTGAGCGACCGCGACCACATCGCCGCGGGCGACGTCGATGGCGCAGTCGCTGAGCTGATCGAGGAGTACGAGCGCACGGGTGACGCGGTGATGCGCAACCTCGCGGTCGAGGAGCGTGTGCCGGCGATCGGCGAGGTTGTCAAAGTCGGGCGGATCATGCACCGCGAGTTCGTGGCCCGCGTGTTCGCGCCCTGGCTGCCGTCGCGCAAGGGGCGCGCGTATGACCGGCGGCTGGCGCAGTTCATCGTGGCCTGCGACGTGTACACGTGGAAGCTGCTGCGCCGCGATCAAGGCTTGAGTGAAAGGGAGACAGGACAAGCGATGCGTGACTTGCTCGATCGGCTGATGACAGAGAAGGAGTGGTGAAAGTGAAGAGGTTCCTGTTTGTGATGTGGGAGGGCGGCGGCAACGTCCCGATGCAGCTGGGCGTCGCGCGCAAGCTCGTGGCAAGAGGCCACGAGGTGCGCGTGCTCGCCGAGCCGAGCATCGAGGAGGATGTGCGCGCAGCTGGCGCGACGTTCGCTTCGTTCACGAACGCGCCGCACCGCTCGGAGCGCTCCCGCGAGAGCGACTTCTTTCGCGACTGGGACGCGAAGACGCCGATCGGGGCGTTCGCCGCGGCGCGCGACAACCTGATGCTCGGACCGGCGAAGGCCTACGCCCTGGACACCACCGCCGAGATCGACCGCTTCGAGCCCGACGTGCTGGCTGCGGACTGGACGCTGACCGGAGCAGCCGTTGCCGGCGAGGCCGCCGGCGTGCGCACGGCGCTGCTCGTACATGGCGTCAGCCTGATCCCGGAACCGGGGAAGCCGGCGCCGGGGTTCGGATTCACGCCGGCGAGCTCCGCGCTCGGGCGGGCTCGGGATCGAGCATTCGTGGCGCTCTTCATGCGCCTGTTCAACAAAGGGCTGCCCGCGCTGAACGACGCGCGGCGCTCGTTCGGGCTCGAGCCGCTCGCCGACGTCTTGGCGCACATGGGCCGTCAGGAGCGGCTCCTGTTCCTGTGTTCAGAGGGGTTCGACTTCCCCGCCGAAACCCCGGCGGCGAACGTGCGCTACGTCGGTCCGATTCTCGAGCAGCCGGCGTGGGCGCAGCCGTGGACGTCGCCATGGGCCCCGGGTGACAGGCGCCCGCTCGTCGTCGTGAGCATGAGCACCACCTTCATGTCTCAAGAGCGAGCCCTCCAGCGCTGCACCGACGCCGTCAGAGCCATGGGGGTACGTACCCTGGTGACGGTCGGGCCGACGCTCGACCCCGCGTCGTTTCGCGGCTCGGAGAACGTGGTCGTCGTCCGATCGGCGCCCCACGACCAGGTGTTCGCGCAGGCAAGCGCGGTGGTGACGCACGCCGGCATGGGCACTGTGACGCGCGCGCTGGCGCACGGCGTTCCGCTCGTGTGCATGCCGATGGGCCGCGACCAGGACGACGTCGCCGTCAGGGTCCGCTACCACGGCGCCGGTCTGCGCGTTGGCCACGGCGCATCGGCCATGAAGATCCGCCGCGCGCTCGACCGAGTCCTGCGCGACCCCTCGTTCCGCGAGGGAGCGGGGCGGCTGCGCGCCGTGATCGAGGACGACGTCAAGGCCGATCGCGACGTCGCAGAGCTCGAGGCGCTGGCCGCGGAAGACCGCGCTTCAAGCGCTGCCGGAATGGCGACGGCGGCCCGACAGTAGCGCCCGACGGTAACGGCGGGCCGACAGCAACGGCGGACCGACAGCAACGGCGGGCCGACGGCGCCACCCAGCGCGACGCAGGTCTCGCCTCAGGCCTCGTGAAGACCACGGCGCAGATCGGCGGCGCGCTCGGGCTGGCGGTGCTCGTCGCGCTCTCGGCCTCACGCAGCAACGCGTTGCGGGCGAGCGGCAGTACGTCGACCGCGCTCGTCCGCGGAACGGTCGATTTCCACCTGCTCGAGTTTGCCGCGAGTGTATGCTCCGTCCGTGCTCAGGGGCCTGCGCAAACGATTCAAAGACGTGGACAGCGACGAACCGCTGGCAATCGGCACCCGGGGCGTGCTGACGATAGCCACGCGCGGCAAGGATGGGCCGGGAGAGGTGCAGGTCGAGCTGAACGGCGCTTCTACGAGCTTCATCGCCTATTCGGACGATCCACTGGAGTGCGGTGCGCAGGTGGCGATCTATGACGTCTTCGGCGCTCGCAAGGTCAGTGTGGAACGGGTGTAGACAGCCCGAGGAGGAAGCAGATGTTCTTCTACCATGTGCCGGACCCCGACGAGGCGATGCTGATCGCCGGCGGCCGGCCGGGCGGCGGTAGTGCGGGCGCCGGCGGCGCTCCCTTCAGGGTTGTCACCGGTCGCGGCGCCTGGGTCGTTCCCGGCCTGCGCCACGTGAGCTACCTCAGCCTGGCGATGCAGGAGGCCGAAGTCACCGAGCAGTGCGTGACCAAGCAGGGCATCGCGCTGCGAGTCCAGGCCGTGTGTGCCTTCAAGGTAGGACCGGAGACAGAGGCGATCGTCAACGCGGCACAGCGGTTTCTCTCCGACCAGGATTCGATGTCCACGCTCACGGGGCGGATCTTCGCCGGGCACCTGCGCTCGATCATCGGAGCCATGACCGTCGAGGAAATCATCACTCAGCGCCAGGCGCTGGCTTCGCAGGTCCTGGAAGCATCCAAGGAGGAGATGGGCAAGCTGGGGCTGCTCGTCGACTCCTTTCAGATCTCATCGGTCGACGACATGGGCTCCGGCTACATCGCGGCGATGGCCGCCCCGCACAATGCGGCGATCCAGCGTGCCGCCAACATCGCTCAGGCGGAAGCCGACCAGGAATCCGCGAAAGCTCAGCAGGAGTCCGAGCGCAAGCAGGCCGAATACCAGCGCGACACGACACTCCTGAAAGCGAAGACGAAGGGGGAAGAAACAAAGGCCGAAGCCGAAGCCGCACAGGCCGGGCCGCTGGCCGAAGCGGAGGCGCAGAAGGCGGTCACCCAGTCACAGACCGACTTGGCCCAGGAACAGGCGAAGCTCCGCCAGCAGCAGCTGCAGTCGGAGGTCGTCAAGCCTGCGGAAGCGCAGGCCCAGAAGACGAAGATCGAAGCCGTCGCCGATGCCGACGCCACCAAGGTGAGGGCCGAGGCGGCGGCGTCGAACGACCGCGTATCGCTCGACCTGCGGTTGATCGAACAGCTCCCCGAGATCGTCGAACGGGCGAGCAAGGGACTCGCGAACGCCAACATCACGATGCTCGACGGCGCCGATGGGCTCGCCGAGGTGACCGCGAGCCTCGTCTCCCAAGGGCGGGCCCTGTTCGAAGCGGCGCGCGGTCGCAGCTTCGATCCCTCCCCAAACGGCTCGCGTGAGACGAAGTCGGCCGCCGTCCCGGCGGCGGAGATCGCGCCCGCGGATCCGACCGACGGCTCGGGCTCGCCGACCGACGGCTCGGGCTCGCCGGGCGACGGGGACGGCGCACAGCCGGCCGGCTGAATCACGGCAGACGCGAAGACTCGAGCGCACCGCAAGAACGAAACCGCCGTTTCCCCGCGCGGAGAGCTTGACGCGTGAAAGACGCTCAGTCGGCGGCGTGGACCTCGCGCAGGCGGCCGCTGTCAGGGTCGAAGACGAGCCCGCGGATGTGATCGCGTACCGGCAGCTCGGCGCTCGCGCGCAAGCGCGCAAGGCTCGCGCGCAGCGCCTGCTCGACGTCCTCGAAGGCGCCGAGCTTCCAGGTCGGGTGTGCGCCGTCGGCGGCCAACTTGCGCGCGAACCCCTCGTCGGAGGCTCCCTGCAGCCCGCAGCCGTCGTGCATCAAGACGACGATCTCACGCGTGCCGAGCAGCCGCTGCGAGGCGCTGAGCGAGCGGATCGCATCGTCGCTGGCCAGTCCGCCGGCGTTGCGGATGATGTGCGCGTCGCCGCGTGCGATGCCGAGGATCGCGTACAGGTCCAGCCGTGCGTCCATGCACGCGAGCACGGCCAGCTCGCGTCGCGGCGCCGCGCCGAGTCCCGCAGCCGACAGCTGCTCGGAGCGCGCGCCCGCGAACGCCAGCATCTCGTCGACGACCGACATCCCGTCGGATCCTAGCCCCGAGTTCGCGGAGCCCGCAGGGGGCGAGCACCTTGCGCGTCCTCGGTCAGCTGGGCGCGGGCGTTGGCGTCGCGAGCGGCGCGTAGGCGAGCGGCTCGGGCACGAGCACCGCCAGACCGTGAGCCCGAGAGCAGATCGCCGCGCAGCCATTCACGGCGGTATCCCTGCAGTGAAGAGAACAGCCACGCAGGCATGTGCCGCTGGGCCAGGGCCCAGACTAGGCCTCGACGAGGGCGTCCGTCAACGGCCCGACCACGGCAAGCGCGGCCGCGAGCTCGGCGCTCAGGTCATAGCGCGCGGCAAGCGTGCTCGGAGCGACAAAGCTGACGCGGGTCTGGCCATCGTCGTCCCACACCAGCACCTTGAGCGGCAGATCGAGTGCGGCGAGCGGCGCCGCCACCATCACCGGTGTGCCGGCCTTGGGACTTCCGAACACCACGAGTTTCGTGTCGCGCAGGCGCAGACCGACACGCTCTGCCTCACCGCTGTGGTCGATCACCGCGAACACCTTGACGCCTTTGGCTTCGACCATCTCGACGAAGCGGCTCACCGTTTCGGTGACCGATCGCGGCGAAGCCTTGGTGATCAGGCCCGCCACATCCTGGGGCGCGGCGCCATCGGCCTGGTTCCCGCCACTGCTAGCCATTGGAACCCCTTTTCGTGCGCTCACCGTTCGCCAGTCGCGCAAACCACCCGTGCGCGGCGCGGATGCCGCCTGGTGCGCTGGCTGGATCGTACGCGCTGGATGCGCCGCATGTTCGGCGGATCCGTGCCGCCCGCGGTGGCTATGACCCGAAGGAGCGCGGTTCGTGCGCCACCTGGTCGCTCGCTATGCCGCCTGCGCCGCCGTCGGCCTCGACGGCGATGCCGGCCTCGATCGCAAGCGCGGGCGCCAGGTCGATCAGCTGGCCGGCGTCTATCAGGCCTCCTCTCAGCGAGCCGACCGCTCGGACTCCGAGCAGCTTCGAGCTGCGGAAGTCGACGCCCTCGAGCGTCGCCTGGCTGAAGTCGGCACCGTTGAGGTCGCTCCCCCTGAAGTGAACGTCGCGGAGCTTCGCGCCGTAGAAGTCCACTTCGCGCAGCGAGCAAGCGTCGAAGACGACATTCTCCAGCTCCGCCAGTCTGAGATTCGCAAGGTCGAGCTTGCACATCCTGAACGTCACGCGGCCGAGCCTCCCCTCACCGAAGTCAACGCCGACCAAGCTGCTGTTGTCGAATGCGCACCTGGTCATTGCAACGTGCCGCAGGCGCGCGTTCGGCGCGACCAGCCGGCTGGCAAGCACATCGCTGAGGCGCGCCGCGGGCAGCCGGGCCTGCGTCAGCTCGACCGACTTCAACGCCACTTCGAGCAGCTGCACCGAGGACGCTTCGACCTCCGAGAGATCCACTGCCTCGACCCGCTTCCTCTCGATCGTCGCACCGGGCAAAAGCTCCACGGCCGAAACTGGCTCCAGCTCCTCAGGCCTGAGCTCGAGACCGCTGGCACCCAGCACTGCCGGTGTCTTGCGCGTGCCCATCACACAGTGCGAGAAGCTACTGGAGATCAGAATCGAAGGCCAGAGCGAGTGCCGCGCGCACCAGCGGGAGCGAGCGTGAGCGAACGGGCCGCGGTGTACGCTCATCTCGATGCGTGCTTTCCGTCTTTTCGGCGGCACAGCCAAGGACCCGCCGGTCGCGATCGATGACCCTCGCTTCGACGGCTGGGAGACGGTCAGCACCTTCGAGGATCGGATCACAGCCGTGGCGTGGCGCGATCAGCTGCGCACACTCGGAGTCGACGCGGCCTGCGTGGCCGATCATTCGCTGGATCGACAGGGACGTGGTGATATCTATCTCGTCGTCCCTCCCGGTCAGTGGTCGCGCGCGAACGAGATTCTCGAGAACCTCGAGTGATACTGGCCGATTGGCCGCAATGCCACCATCAAGCGGATCTGACCGGAGCGCTCGTCAACGGCTGCCGATCACCGGCGGGCTGACGATCCCCCTCTCGGAGGTCACGGTACGCGCGAGCCGCTCCTCGGGCCCCGGGGGGCAGCACGCCAATGTCACGGCGTCGCGGGTTGAAGCGAGCTTCGACGTGCTCGCCTCGCAGTCGCTGACCGAGGCTCAGCGTAGGCGAGTGCTGGCGCGGGCTGGGCCGCGCCTGGTGGCGATCGCGCAGGACGCGCGCTCACAGACGCGCAATCGCGAGTTGGCTCTGACTCGGTTGAGCAAGCGACTCGCGAGCGCACTCGCCGTTCCCAAGCGCCGCCGCCGCACGCGTCCGAGCGCGGCGTCGCGCGAGCGGCGCTTGGCGGCCAAGCGCCGGGCCTCTGAACGCAAGCGCGAGCGCCGCCCGCCCGCTGACTTCTGAATCGGGACAGACCGCCAGCTCGCTTGCTCCCGGCGACCACTCTGGACGGAGCCCGCAGTGAGCGCTGCCCGCTCCGGATCGAGTCACGGAAGCGGCGGGAGGAAGAACGGCCCTCAGCGGCGCCTCGCGCGCCCGCCGGCGGCTGCGGGATCGCGCGGCGGGAAGCGTTTGCGCTCCTCCGGGGTCATCTTCCGGATCACGAGCTTCCCTGCCGCGACCTGTTCGCGGATGTCCTTGAGCTTCTGTTCGTGCTGCTCTTGCTGGCGCAGCTGATAGGTACTGGGCACTGTGCTCTCCAGGCGCTGATGCGTTCACGGCCGGCCCGTGTCCGGCGCTGGGGGGCGAACCGTGTCGAGGGGAGTCCTCTGCCGCAAGTGTCACGCGTCGTGGGCTGCGCCGGTCACCCTTAGTTGAAATCAGTACAAGCTTATCGCGTTCCGGGTCCGTTTCCGGAGTTGCGGCAGAGCTGTCGCCGCCGTGGATGTGACGGAGCGCCGCCGTGGATCTGAGCGGACGTTGCCGTGGATGTGTGCGACCGCTGCCGTGGATCTGAGCGACCGCTGCCGTGGATCTGCGCGAGCGTCTGTTACCGTCAGCGGCGGCGGTCGAGCCTTTCGGCCGCGGGGTTAGCTCGCTTGAGTCCCGCCAGGGGGCGGTTCGGGTCAGCCAGAGCCTCCGAACCGCAGGCGCCTGCGAGCGCCGTCAGGAGCAGTACTTCATGTCTCAGCAGTCTTTCGCCGATCTCGGCGTGTCCGGTGCCGTGTACGGCGCCCTGTCGCGCCGTGGGATCACGGCACCCTTCCCGGTCCAGCGGCTCGTCCTCGAGGACGTGCTCGCAGGACGGGATGTTCTCGTCAAGGCCCCGACCGGCTCGGGCAAGACGCTCGCCTTCGGCATCCCGCTCGTGGAGCGCCTCGAGGCGGGGCCGGCGCCGACCGGCCTGGTCTTGGCGCCCACGCGCGAGCTCGCCGCGCAGATCGTCACCGAGCTCGAGCGGATCGCCGCCGCCGGCGGGCTGCGCATCGCCGCCGTCTACGGCGGCGTCGGTATCGCCGCACAGGCCAAGAAGGCGAAGCGCGCGCACGTCCTCGTCGCCACTCCCGGCCGCCTCGAGGACCTCCTTGCCCGCGGCGCCTTCACGCTTGAGCGGGTTCGAATGCTCGTCCTGGACGAGGCCGATCGCATGCTCGACATGGGCTTCCGCCCGGCGATCGACCGCATCGTGGGCGCCTGCCCGAAGGCGCGCCAGACGCTGTTCTTCTCCGCCACGCTCGATGGTCTCGCGGGCGACCTCGCTGGCCGCTACACCTCTGACGCGATCGTCCACGAGCACTCGGCGCCCACGCGCCGCGAGCAGACGCCGGTGGAGCACAGGTTCGTCGCCGTCCGCGACGAGCAGCGGCTCGAGGCGCTCGTGAAGGAGCTGCACGGCGAACGTGACCGGGCGATCGTGTTCGTTCGCACCAAGCGCGGCGCGGACCGGCTCGTGAAACGCCTTGCGGCGCAAGGCCTCGAGGCCGTCGCGATCCACGGCAACAAGTCCCAGAACCAGCGCGACCGGGCGCTCGCGCGCTTCCAGTCGGGTCGCGTGGACACGCTCGTCGCGACGGACGTCGCCGCGCGCGGGATCGACGTCGAGGGTGTCTCGCACGTGATCAACTTCGATCCTCCCGCTGACCACCACACCTACATCCACCGGGTCGGGCGAACCGGACGCGCGGGCAACAGCGGGGTCGGGGTGACGCTCGTCGGCGCGGGCGAGCGCCACGAGATACGCCAGCTCGCGCGACGGCTCGGGTTGCGCCATGGCCTGGACGGCGAGGAGCATCGCGCGAAGACCGCCGGCCCCCCGCGCCGGCGGTCACGGCGGCGCTCGGGGGCGGCGGCGACGACGGCAGCGAGCCGAGCCACTCGGTGACCGTCGAGCACAGCGCTGTCGGCGTCTATTCGAACGCAGGCTCAGCGTAAGGGCCCGAGCCTAGAAACGTGCGGCGCAACCTAGACCCCCGGTGGCAGGGTCTCGACCGTCACATCGAGCTGGAGACGAGACGCGCCCCGAGCGTGTGTGCGGCGGCCCGACCGCGCTGCTCGTCGCGAGCCGGCATGTCCCGAGCTGAGAGCGCCTCCACGCATTACACGTTGTCACACTTTTGACGTTTGAGCTCACGGCGCGCAGGGTAGCGCCGGGGCGTGGGCCGCAGGCCGAGCGCCTGTTCGGTGGTGCACGGCGTTGCCGGGACAGGCGGCGCGGCCAGACCCAGAGAGCCAAACGGGAGAGTCCATGGACTGTCATGTTGCTGCCGACCGCATGCGCTCGGGAGTGTGTACCGCGATCCAGTCTGCCCGGGCCCGTGCCCTGCGCGCGCCCATTGTCGTTGCCATCGCGCTCCTCCTCACCGGCGTGTGCGCCTCCTCGGCGAGCGCGACCGTCGCGTTGTGCGACGTCGGGATCCCGATGAGCGATGGCGTGGTGCTGCGCGCGAACGTCTACCTGCCGTCAACGACTGGCCGCTACCCGACAGTGCTAACGGTCACCGGTTACAACAAGGACGCCGGCAGCCCCACTGGAGAATGTGAAAACTCGACTTCTCAGGGGATCGCCGGCGACGAACCCGCGCTCGCGGAAAAGGGCTTCGCGGTGATGGTGATGGACGACCGCGGCACCGGAGACAGCGGCGGCAAGTGGGAATCTTGGGGCGAACGTACCCAGCAGGACTACAAGGAAGTGCTCGATTGGATCCAGGCGCAGTCCTGGTCGGATGGCAGCGTCGCGACGACCGGCGAGTCCTACATGGGGATAACCTCGCTGCTGATCGCCGAGGCCGATGCCGCGCGCGTAAAGGAAGGAAAGCCGCGCGCCGTGAAGGCAGTGTGGGCCGACATCCCGATGGCCGATGCCTACCGGGACGTGACCTTCCAGGGGGGCTCGATCGACACCGGCTTCATCCCGCTGTGGCTCGGCTTGGTCGATGTGCTCTCGGACCTGCCGCCAGCGGACGCCGCCGAAAACCCGCAGGAAGCCGCGACCATATACATCGAACACCTGCTCGGTGGCGCTGAATTCAGCGGCGAACACATCATTGGCGCCGAGCTCGGGGAAGAAGCCGCGTACGACGGCCCGTTCTATCGCCTACGCTCGCCGGTGGTGCGCGCGGGCGAAATCACCGTTCCGGTGGTAATCACAGGCGGCTGGTGGGATCTCTTCCAGCGGGGCGAGCCACTGCTGTGGGAAGCGTTGAAGAACTCGAAGGACAGGGTCCTTTTCATGTCACCCCACTACCACATCACCGAAGGGCCGCCCTACGAAGACCCGAACATCAAGGAAGAATGGTTCAGCCACTGGTTGAAAGGCACGAAGAATGGCGTCCAAAAGACGCCGAAGGTCAACCTGTACCCGATCAACGGCACCCACTGGGAACACTTCCGCAAGTTTCCGCTGCCGAAAACCAAGTACCAGCGGCTGTACCTGAACGGCGAATCGTCCGGCTCGGCGCCGCTGTCGCTGCACGACGGCTCGCTCGCGGACACGCCGCCGGCCTCCGAATCCGGTGATACCGCGCCGCTGCTCCCGGCCAGCAGTCCGTGCTCGCGCGAGACGGCCCAGTGGACGGCAGGTGCCGCATCGAACTCCGTGTGTGACACCTCGAACAACACCTACGAAGCGACCGCGCTGACGTACTCGACCCCGCCGCTGACGGGCGAAACAAAGATCACGGGCCTGATAACCGCAAACCTCTGGGCGAAGATCAGTACGACCGATGCCACGATGGTGGCAATCCTCAGCCAGGTGGAACCGGACGGGCAGTCCAACCAGATCACCGCGGGCTTCCTGCAGGCGAGCCAGCGCGCGGTCGCCCCGAGCCTCGAGACCTATGGGCCGCATCGGATCGTGATTCGACCCTGGCACCCGTTCACCAAAGAAAGCCAGCAGGCGGTCACCCCGGAAGAAGCGACCGAATACAACATCGAGATCTATCCGACGGGCGTAATCGTCCCGGCCGGCGACAGGCTGCGCCTGACGATCGGCACGGCGAACACGTTCACCGGCACGCCGACAGCGCCGACGCTCGGACAGGAGCTCGGCGGGACGATCACGGTGCTGCACGGCGGCGCGCACGACTCATATGTGCAGCTGCCGATCGTCCCATAGCCTCTGGGCCCCGCCGCGGCCCGCGGGCGAGTTTCTGTGCGATTGGCTCGGCTTTCGCCGCTCGCCTGACGGTCTGGGCGCGTGGCGGTTGGCGGCCGGTAGCGCGGGTAGGGGAGCCCTGTGTGCGCGCGTGGTTCAGCCGTAAGCGCTTTGGTCGTTGCCGCGTCGGGGCTCTGCGTCTCGGTCGCGGGCGCGGCGGAAGGCTCGCCGGATCCCTCGTTCGGGAACGGCGGGGCGACCTACCAGCTCGGCTTCGGCGACTACTCGCCGGCGTCGGAGTTCCACGGTGTGGCGGTGTCTCAGGCTGGCAGCATCTATGCGGACGGCGTCTCGCTGACCGGCGGGGGTCAATTCCTAGTGCTCGTCGCACGGGCCACCGAAGCCGGCGAGCTTGACCCGGCGTTCGGCACGGACGGCGCGCTGATCAGCGAACCCGTAGACGAGCAAGCGACCCGCGTCCAGGACGAGTACGCCAACGCGATCTCGCTCGAACCCGACGAAGACGTGATTGCCGCGGGAAACGTGATCGAGCGGGTCACTCCGGCCGGGGCGTTGGACGCGAGCTTCGTTCCCACCGGGGCGCGTCTTCACGTGTTCGCCCTCCTGCGTCTCGGCGATGGGGACCTGGCGCTCGTCGGCGATCAGCCGGACGAGAGCAAGGTCGAACCCGCGAGCGTGGAAGTAGAGCTTCCCGATGGGCAGCCTAACCTCGCGTTCGGGCGCGAAGGCCTCATGACGCTGCCCAATCACCCGGGCGAATACAGCACCATGGTCCCGAGCTCGATCGTGGAGCTCGCCGACGGGGAGCTGCTCGTCGCCGGCTACGGCGCGTGGGCATACGACGGGAATGAACCCGCTCACGCCATCCTGTGGCTGGCGCGATTGGAGGCGTCGGGCGCGCTCGACCCCAGCTTCGGAGAAGGCGGGATCGCGTATCTGGAAAGCCTCTACGGCGCACCCGTCACCGACACGGACGCGCCGCCGCTGCTCGAGCCGAGACCCGACGGGCTCGTGCTGCTCACCTCGACGCCAACGGGCGTCGAAGGGGACAAACAGATGGTTGCGTGGGGGCTCACGGGCATGGGAACCCCAGACCCCTCCTACGGGGCCGGCGGCCTGACGCGGCTGCCGATCGCCTCGGGCTATGACACCGCAAACCTGACTGCTGCCACCAGCGACGCGGTTGGGCGGCTGCTCGTGGCGGGCTCCATAGCCGGCAGGAGCGACCAGGGTTCGGAACTGACGCCGCGACCGGAGCTGGTGCGGCTGTCCGCCGAAGGACAGCCGGAAGCGGGCTTCGGCCAAGAAGGCGTTGCGCTGGGGCCGCCGTCATCCTCGTTCAACGCCCTCGCCGTCGACGGCAGCGGACGCATCCTTGCGGCCGGCAGCGAGGGCCGTGAAGCGATGATCGAGCGCTTTCTCGCCGAGCCGTCCGCCCCCGCCCCGGGACCGGCGCAGGCCCCGGGGCAGGTCGCCGGAGCGAGGCCCGGGGGCGGCTTGACCCCGGCGGCGCTGGCTCGGGTACTCGCGGCCCGGTTCGCCTCGGCCGTGAAGCGCCTGACGATCCTCTGGCTGCGCAGGCACCACTTCTTCAGCGTCGCCCTGACTCTGCCGCTAGCCGGTGCCGCCGCGGTCGACTGGCGAGTGCCGGTGCGCGTTCGCCACGGTCGTCGCGTCATGCGGCGTTGGATCCTGATCGCCTCCGGGCATGGCACCACCGGCGCGCACGGACGTCTGGCGCTGAGGATGCGCCTGACGACGCGCGGCATCGCCTTGCTGCACGCGCGGCGTCGCGGCCTGTGGTTTACCGCGACGGTTTCCCTCGACACCCCCTCCGACGGCGCCGTCCACGAGAAGCAGTGGCTCTGGCTCGCGCTGCGCTGAACGCTGCGTGGGTGCCGAAGCTCGATCGTACGCCGGCTGCGGGCGTCCGATGATTCTCGTTCTGGCAGTGCCAGAAGCCGACGCGATGATCGAGCGGTTCATCGCCACGAACGGCCCAACCGTGCATTCGGCGGCCCAAGCGCGCGAGTGTGAGGCTGGTGAAGACGCAGCCGGTGACGCACAGGAACGGAGAGGTCACGATCAGGCTGGCCTGCGTGGGAGCTGGCACGTGCCGCGGAACGGTGACGATCACCGCGACCAGCAAGCACCGACACGGCAAGCCCACGATCCTCGCAGCTGCTCGATTCGCGATCGCCGCGTCCCAGGCGTCGGCTGTCAAGCTCGTGCTCGATGCCAAGGGACGAGCGCTCATGACAGCCCACCACGGGCGTCTCGCCGCGCGGCTGACCATCATCAAGTCCTCACCTAGCCCACGACGGTCCCCCACAGATCTTGTGGAGCTTCGGTTTACGTAACCGTGCAGTACGTGAATAGCGGAGGCGAGCTCGACGGCTGCGCCAGCTACGAGGTAGAGAGCGTCTCGCGGGCACACCACCGGCACCGGCAACGATCACGCCCGGCGCGGGTGTCACATCTAGGAGGGCCACGGGGTCATACAGATGAGATGTGTTGCGGCGACCGGAGCCAGACAGGAGGTAGTTGATGGCGCGTATCGAAGGCGTACCCAAGTCGAAGGCCGGCCCGATGGTCAGGCTCGCGTACCGTTTCGGGCCGCGGATGATGCGAAAGCTCACCGGCCGAGACCCGCAGCGGGGGAGCGGCATCGAGCCGATGGAGGTCTGGGCCTACCAGCCGAAGATGATGATCGGCATGGGCCGGTTCAACCAGGCGGTCCGTAAGGGCAAGGGCGTGGATGAGCGGGTCAAGAACCTCGTGGAGCTGAAGGGCGCACAGATGATCGGCTGCGAGTACTGCGTCGACCTCGGCTCGCAGATCTGCCGTAACTCGGGGCTCTCCGACGAGGAGCTGCTGGCGCTGCCGAGTTACGGCTCGAGCGACCTGTTCGACGACCGTGAGAAAGTCGCTCTCGACTACGCGGTCGGCGTGATGCGCACGCCCGTCGATGTCAGCGACGACCTGTTCGCGGCGATGCGCGAGCACTTCACCGTCGAGCAGATGGTCGAGATCACGGCCCACCTGACCGTCGTGAACCTCGACCGCCTCAACGCCGCGTTCGGCATCGCCTCGGCCGGCTTCAGCGACGGAATGGTCTGCGTCCTGCCCGACAGACCGGACGCGGTGGACGCTCTCGCAAGCCTCACACGACGGCCGGCCACGCCGGGCGAGGGCGTCGTGGCGTCCTAGCGGGTGCCGCAGCACCACGTTTCAGTCGTCCAGGCTCGTGAGGTCGATCGTGCTTATTCGGGCGGGATCGGCGAGGATGTCGATTTCGGCGATCCTCCCATCCCTCACCGTGAAGCCCGCGACGGAGAAGGGCCGGCCGTGGAGCCGGCCGACTGCGCCGGCGGCACCGTTGACGAGCGCGGGCTGCATCTGGAGGTTCAGTCCGCGGAACATCAGCGCCTGCTCGGCGACCTCGCGAGCGCCGCGTACTTCCCGCGACAGCGCCGGGGGCGTCGTACCGGCGTCGGCGCGCAACACGACATCGGAATCGAGGACGGCGACGAGGGCGTCGAAGTCGCCCTCGCGGGCGGCTGTCATGAACGCGTCCGCCACCTCGCGCTGGGTCTGCAGGTCGTCCGAGTCGATCGACACCCCTGATATCCGCCGGCGCGCGCGGCTGGCGAGCTGCCGTACCGCGGTCGGAGAGCGGTCGATTATCGGGGCGATGTCGTCGAACGGGACCGCGAACATGTCATGCAGGACGAACGCCAGGCGCTCGGCCGGGGAGAGGGTTTCGAGCACCACGAGCAACGCGAGCCCGACCGAGTCAGCGAGCAGAGCTTCGTGTTCCGGGTCAGGTTCGCCGGGGCGGTCGACGATCGGATCTGGCACGCGCACGCCGAGCGGCTCCTCGTGTCGCGTGCGGCGTGTGCGCAGCATGTTCAGCGCCACCCGGGCGACGACGGTTGTCAGCCATCCGCCGAGGTTCTCGATCGCGTCGGTTTGCGAGCCGCTGAGGCGCAGCCAGGTCTCCTGGACGGCGTCGTCGGCCTCAGTGAGCGAGCCGAGCATGCGGTAGGCGACCGAGCGCAGGCGGGTGCGGTGCTCCTCGAAGCGCTCGGCAAGCCAATCTGTGTTGTTCGTTGAGCTGTTCATGCTCCTCGCCCGACGACGTATACCCGTATGACACGCTGGTGCCATCAGATGTGACCCAAGCCGAGCCGCGAATGGCCTCGGTCGCCCAGTTGTGATCGAGCAGGCTCACGCGGCGCGGCGTCAGGTCAACCACCTGGACGTTCGCTTCGGATCGGGTTGGAGAGCGTGCCGAGGCCGTCGACCTCGACTTCGACGGTCTCGCCGTCGCGCAGGAAGCGGCCTTTGGCGGCGCCGACACCGGCGGGCGTGCCGGTCGCGATGATGTCGCCCGGCCGCAGCGTGATCGTGCGTGAGAGCCACGACACCAGCTCGGCCGCGCCGAAGATCAGGTTCGCCGTCGTGCCTTCCTGCACGAGCTCCCCGTCGATGCGGGTGCGCAGACCGAGCGCGCCCAGGTCGCCGGCCTCGTCGAGCGTCACGAGCGCGGGACCGCACGGGGCGAACGTGTCGATCGCCTTGCCGCTCGTCCACAACGGGTTCTGCACCTGCAGATCCCGCGCGCTCACGTCGTTGAACGGCATCACGCCGAAGACGTGTGACAGCGCCTCGCCCTCGGACACGTTGCGGGCAGGTCTGCCGATCACCAGCGCGAGCTCGGCCTCGTAGTCGACGTACTCCGGGTGCGCCGCCGGCAGGACGATCGTGTCGCCGCTGCCGATCAGCGAGTTGGCGAACTTCGCGAACCACATCGGCGCGCCCGGGATCTCCTGGCCGGTCTCCGCGGCATGGTCGCGGTAGTTGAGCCCGATGCAGATGATCTTCTCGGGGTCCGGGACCGGTGGGCCGAGCCTGACATCGTCGAGGGACACGCGCTCGCTGGCATCCGCTGCCGTCGCCGCGATGGCTCGGAGTCCGTCACCGTCGAGCGCTCCCGCGAGTTCGCGCACACCCGCCGCGGGCCCACGCTCGAGCGATGAGAAGGGAACGATCTGATCGCGGAGCAGGACCCCCGCTGCCGCCGCGCCGTTTAGCCCATAGCTGACCAGTCGCATGACTAGCCCTGGCCCGGAAGCTCGATCGGAGCCTGCGCCGGGCTGAGTTCGCCTGCCATCGCGCGGCGGTGAATCCGCTCGAACGGTTCGCCCGCGGCGGCGGCCTCGGCGATCCTCGCCGGGTCGACGAACACGCCGATCGGGTTGGCATGGAACTCGGGGCTGGTGCGCATCCACCGCTTGGAGGCCGACCAGTCGCCGAACGCGTCGATCTGCAGCTCTACGTGATTGCCGTCGGGGTCCCTGTAGTAGTAGGAGAGCGTCATGCCGTGATCGATGCAGACGTCCGGCTCGATGCCGTCCTCGCGCAAGCGCAGATAGCTCGCGTTGAGATCCTCGAAGCGCTCGTACTCGAACGCGCTGTGATGCATCCCCGTGCGCGTGTCCTTGTCGGGGTCGTCCACGAACCCGGGAAAGGCGAGCAGCGCGATGCGGTGGTTCGCCGCATCGTTGGTCAGCCAGGCTCCCGTGGCGTCCTTGAAGGTGACCTCTGCGCCGACGACCGTGGAATACCAGTCGATCAGCTCCTGAAGGCGCGTGGTCTTGAGGTTGAAGTGGTGGAACGTCGGTCTGATCGTGCTCATGTCATGAGGCTCCTTTCGGTTCGATCTCGGCCTGCCAACAGCTCCTGCAAGCGCCGCACCAGGGCACACGTCTGCGCGGGCGAGGTGGCGGTGCCGAAGACGTAGAAGTCGGGGCGTACGAGCGCAGCGGCGCAGCCGCGCGTTTTGAACCACGCCTGGTAAATCGGATCGTCGCTGCTCCTGAGGTCGACGAGCGCGCATCCGAGCCGCGCGAGCAGCCCACGCGCCTCCTCGTCCAGCAGCTCGGCTGGATCGCGCTCGAGGGCGTAGAGCGCGAAGCCGGCGCCAAAGACGTCTTCGACCAGCCCGCCGCGGTGTTCGACGGCGAGCCGTCCCTGCGGGAACAGGGTTCCGCCGTTCGCGGCGCTCCCGTCGTGGAGCCCGGGGCCGAGATCCGGCGCGGGCGGCTCGATCGGCGGCACGGTCGGGTCCGCGGCGGCGCCGAGCAGCAGCTCGTCGCGCGCGGCTGCCTCGCTCTCGTCGGCGATGCAGATCACCTTGCCGAGCTCGACCGAGACCGCGATCGCGTGCTGCAGGTGCCCGCGTCGCTCGCTTGTGTAGGCATCGAGCGTGGACTCGTGGGCGAGAGCGCGCAACACGAGGTCCAGGTGCCAGGCCAGCGATAGGGCGTCTCGCATCCCCGAGCAGAGCCCCTGCCCGGCGAACGGGGGCATCTGATGTGCGGCATCCCCGGCGAGCAGCAGACGACCCTCGCGCCAGCGCTCGGCCCAGCGGGCGCGAAACGTGTACACGGCGATGCGCTCCAAGGTGAGCTGTTCGGGCCCGAGATCTGACTCGCCGAGCATTCGCCACACGAAGTCCTCGTTCTCGACCTGCTCGCTGGTCTCGCCGGGCAGCAGCATCCACTCCCATCGCCGGCGGCCGGGTCCCCCCGAGACGAGGGTTGTCGGTCGCCGCGGGTCGCAACGTTGCAGGTTGACGCCTGCAAGCAGGCGCGGATCGCGGGGGATCGTGTCGGCGATCAGCCAGTCGTAGGCGAAGCCCAGGTCCTCGACGGGCGTCCCCATCCGCTCACGCACGAGGCTGTTCGCCCCGTCGCAGCCGATCGCGTAGGAGGCGGTCACCTCGAGCTCCTGCGGCCGGGCCTCGTCGCCGTCGGCGCGCCTGACCGCGACGCGCACGTGCTCGCCCTGCTCGCACACGTCGGTCACCTCCCATCCCTGATAGACCGAGACCGACGGCACCGCCTTCGCGGTGCCGTCGAGCAGCCGCTCGAGGTCGGGCTGGCTGAACATCGTCGCGCCGGGCCAGCCGGACGGGCCCGGCGAGGAGCGGTCGAGCAGCAGGAGCGTCTGCCCGGCCGCGTTCTGCCACTCGTAGGTGCTCGCCGGCTCGGTGATCGCCTCGAGCTCGCCGGCGATCCCGAGCCGCTGAAAGATGCGCGCGACCTCGTCGTCGTAGTGCACCGCGCGCGGGCGTGCGTAGGGACCTGGCCAGCGCTCGAACACGTTAACCGTGTAGCCGAGGCGCCCGAGCATGATCGCGAGCGTCTGCCCGACTGGGCCGTAGCCCACGATCGCTATGTCACAGCGGCTTCGCATCGGCCGAGCTTGCTAGCCGGCGATCGCCGGTACGAGCGGGCGTGCGAGCACCCGCCTGAGGGCGTCGGCCAGCTCGGCGTGCGGATCGGCGCAGGCGGCCACGCTGCGCCAGGCGATGAACCGGTCCGGCCGCACGAGGATCGCGCCGTCGGACGCGATCTGCCGGCGCCGCAGCCAGGTGCAGCGCGGGTCGAAGAGGTCGCCGTCGAGGTGACCGATCCGCAGAGCGCCGAGCGGAATCCCGGCCGCAGCGGCGAGCGCGCGGGCGGCCTCGCACCAAGCCTCGCCGTCCTCGCCGGCGATCAGCAGGAACCGGCCCGGCGCCACGAGGTCCTTGATCGCGCGGCGATTGCCGGTCTCGTCGTCGATCCAGGCGTGCGGGAGCGGTGACCCGGGCCGCGTCGAGGGGGCGTAGACCCGTACCGGATCCAATGCGGGCTCGACCGGTGCGCCGTCGTCGACGATCGCCGCCGACTCATAGCGGTAGCCGAGCTCGACGTTGTGCTCCCCGAACTCCATCGAGGCCGCGCGGATCTGGCGCAGCACCGTCGCGCGTTGCGCGGCATCGGCGGCGTGGGTGCTCCAGACCCGGCGGAGATTCGCGAGGTTCTGATCCTCGCTGTTCTCGTGGGAGACGCCAATCGTCGTTGCGATCGCGAGGTGGTTGACGGCGTTCTCCAGGGAGCGCTGCGCATTTTGCTCGTCGGTCGGGCGCCGCTCGAGCTCATAGCTGTCGAGCAGCGCGACCTCGGCGTCGCCTGCGAGGACGGCCGCGAGCTTCCAGCAGAGGTTGTGCACGTCGTGGATCGCGCTGTTCAGGCCGAGGCCGCCGGTCGGCGGGTGCCGGTGCGCCGCGTCGCCGACGAGGTGCACCCTGCCGACCGAGAACGCGGACGCCATCACGGCGTCGACCGCCCAGCGGGTGATCTTGTGGATCCGCATCGGGTGCTCGCCGATCCCCATTGCGCGGCGCGCCTCACGCTCGATCTGCTCATCGCTCTCCCAGCCGGGTCCCCCGAGCGGCGCGTTGAGGTGGATCACCCACTCCTCTGACTCCGGCCCCCAGCGCTCGGGGCCCATCGGGACCATCACGACTCCGACGCCGCTCTGCGGGGAGAGGATCCAGCGGATCAGCACGTCGGGGTCGCGCGCCCAGCGCGAGAAGTCGGCGCTCACGTGCAGCGTGGCCGTTTGGCTGACGACGCCCAGCCCCTCGTACTCGACGCCGATCTCCGAGGCGACGCGCCGGCCGCCGTCCGCGCCGATCGCATAGTGCGCGCGGATCTCATAGTCCTCGCCTGCGTCGTGGTCGCGAATCCGGGCGGTGACGCCCTCCGCGTCCTGGTCTAGCTCGGACAGCTCGTGGTGGAAGCGCACACGTTCCGGCGAGAGCGCTTCGGCGCGCTCGCGGAGGACCGGCTCGAGGCGGATCTGGGGGAGGTTCTGCTGGACCCACGGGCTCGCCGCGCGCCAGTTCTCATCCGCTCCGCCTGCGCCCCAGCACTCGAGGCGGGCGAGCATCCTGCCGTGGTCCTCGGTTGACCCGGCGAAGCCGCAGTAGAAGGCGGTCGCGGACATGTTCGCCGCCGGGGTTCCGCGCCTCGAGATCTCCTCGGCGACACCCACGTCCTCGAGGATCTCCAACGCTCGCTGGTTGATGACGTGCGCCTTGGGAAGCTCGGACGTCCCGGGACGGGAGCTGACGAGGAGGTGCTCCACGCCCAGCTTCGCCAGAAGCATCGAGGCGGTCAGGCCGGCCCCGCCGCCACCGACGATCAAGACCTGGGTCTGCTCGCTTCTGATCTCTCCTGCGGATCGGCAGTGCGGATCGGCTCGGGCCTTCATGCGCGGCCACCATACCATGAAATGAATCTATCTTCACTCTTGATATCTTATTCAGTCGTGGTCTTGCAGGATGCCCCGATCGAGATAACGCAACCACCCGTGGGCGGCAGAATCGAGCGCCGCAAGGCGAGAACCCGCGCCCGGCTGCTCGCAGCAGCGCGAGAGCTGTTCGCCAAGCGCGGCCTGGAGGGCACAGCGATCGCCGACATCGCCGAGAACGCAGACGTCGCGACGGGATCCTTCTACAACTACTTTGCGACCAAGCAGGAGCTGCTGGAGGCGCTGCTCGAAGACGAGCTGTCGCGGCAGCTCGAGCTGCTGCAGGCGCGCCAGGCTCAGACCGAGGATGTCGCCGAGAAGATCAGCATCGCCCATCGCCACCTCGTGCGCGTGGCGCAGACCGACCCGAGTTGGGGGTGGCTGTTCGTCCGTCTCGACCTGCCCTACCGGGCTGCGTGGTCAACGCTCGGCGGCGCGGCCGAACGCGACCTCACGGACGGCATCACGCTCGGGCGCTTCGACGTCGCCGATCCCGCGCTCGCCCTGGCCGCGAGCGGCGGGGCCCTGCTGGCCGTGATCCAAGCGCAGCTCTCCGGGGACCTCGGCCCAGACGCCGATGCCGCGCACGCCGAAGGCGTGCTTCGCAGCTTCGGGATCGCACCGTCCGAGGCGGCGGCGATCGCGAACCGTCCGCTGCCTGAGATTCCGAGCCCCGGCGGATCGGAGGAGCCGTGACGCGATCAAGACGATGACACCCGCGCGTCCCAAAGTGTCCGGCCCGCGCGTCCGCTTTCATCGAGGCGAGGCGAGGCGAGGCGAGGGGCGGCGAGGTGAGGGGCGATGCATCGTGGATCCTCGACGGCCGAGACCGCGCCACGGCTCCCGCGTGGGCGGGACGGATCTGACTACCGCGTATGCGAGTCTTGGCTGAGCCCGAACGGACTGCCCTCGGAGTCCTTGCAGATCGCCCATCGCTCTCCGGGATGCACCACGCTCCCGCCGAGCGCCCGGACGCGTTCGAGCGCCTCTGCGAGGTCGCTCACGGCGAAGTACGGCAACGAGAAGGAATCGCCTGGGCCGCGTCCGCGAGCATGGAGACCCAGCCTCGGCTCGTCTGCGCGCGTCTGCCAGCCCTCGCCGTCGGACGCGTCGCGGGCCCGTAGCTCGACTCCTAGAAGCTCCGTCCAGAACCTTCCCGCGCGCTCGGTGTCGTCCGCGGGAAACTCGATCAGGGACAGCGGTATGCGCGGCACCTCACAGCAGGGTAGCGATGCCGAACCTCGCCCGGTCAACCTCCCAAGGAGCGAGGGCCCTTAACGGCATCGAGTGGGCGCGGACAAGATGGTTGTCCTAGACTTTCAGTACCTGGCAGAAGGGGTCTGCTAACGCTGTCTTCTGAGGGCTGATGGACGACGATCAGAATTGGCGACTGAAGGCGAAGCTCGACGGCGAAGACGGGCGCGGCAAGCTCGACGCCGACGACAGACGCAGCTGGCTCGACCGTGTCCTCGGTCGCGTGCGCGGACCTGACATCGTCAGGGAGGTCGGGGAGGTCGTGCCGCACGATGTCGCCGTCACGCACGACGGGGAGGTGTTGTTCGCCTACGCGGCGAGCGAAGCGTCACTTTCGACCGCGCGCACCGCGATCGAAGCCGCGTTTCGCAACGATCGCATCGAGGCACACATTCTCATCAGCCACTGGGATGACCGCTACGACGAATGGCTGCAGGTCGATCCGCCGCTGACCGGCAAGGCCAAGCGCGAGCAGGAGGCGACGGAGCGAGCCGACGAGCGGGTCGAATCGCGGACCATGATTGCCAGCGCCGGCAAGGAGATTCGCGGCGAAGTGGAGCGCTCGATGCACGAATGGGCCGACAAGCTCGGGTTGCGCTGCGAGGTCATCGACCATCCCCATCTACTCACAACGCAGGTTGCGTTCACCGTCACGGGGCCGAAACGCAAGATCGACGAGTTCGCCGAAGGGCTGCGCGCGGAGGAGTTGGCGACCATGCGCGCCGAGCGCGCCGTGATGCTGACCCCGCTCTAGCCATCTCTCGCGATCTTCGCCGCACCCCGGTGTAGACGGGGACGCGGGAATCTCAGCGTGGGACGTTCCAGCGCATACGTCTTGCCCCAGGCACGCCGGGCCTGTAGCATGTTTTGTGCTACACTGATCAGGGTATGAGCCGCTCTCTCCACGTGCGTTTGGACGACAGCTCTGTCGCGGCACTCAGCGTGATCCGCAACGACGGGATGAGTGACTCCGAGGCTGTAAGGACCGCGCTGCGCGAGGCCGCCGCGAGGCGCCGGGCTCGTTCCTCGATCGCCGCAGAGGTGCGAAGGCTCGCAGCCGACGAGGACGATCGAGAGGAGATGCGGATCGTCCGCGAGCGGATGGCTGAACTGGCACCAGAACGCACCGACTGAGGTGGTCCGCGGCGAGATATTTCGCCTGCCGACTCCGCGCGCGACACGAGGCAGCGAGCAACGGGGCGCACACTATGCAGTGGTAGTTCAAGCCAACGAGTTTCTGGCGCTGAGCACCGTGCTCGTTTCACCGACCTCCACTAACGCGCGACCAGCGAGCTTTCGTCCAGCGGTCACACTCGACGGCACTCAGACGCGCATTCTCGTCGAGCAGACGGCCGTCGCTGACCCTGAGCGCCTGGGACGCTCGGCAGGGCGCCTCGATGCAAGCGAGTTGCAGTCCGTCGATGAGGCCCTCGCACTCATCTTTGGCATTTAGCCTGGACAGCGACGAAATGGATGCGATCAGCGCCGGCGACCGATGTGGTCGCCGCAGGTCGTCGTGGGGCGGTTGGCGCGCACGCTCGAGTATTATCCCATTCGAACGCGAGAGGAGGAGGTAGAGATGCGCAAAGGCGCTTGCATCATTGGTGTGGTGGTCGCACTGGGGGCGGGCTTGCTCGACGCGAGCGCGGCTGCAGCCGCCGCGAAGGTCTGGTTCGAGAATCAGCATCTGGAACATCTCGCGGTCGGCTCGCAAGTTGAGAGCATGTTCGAATTCCGGACCGCGGAAGGTGCGTTCTGTCGGGTGGGCAATCTGACTGGAGCCGCGCAGACAAACGGGGCGGCGAAGAGTAAGTTGTCGTTCTCCAGCCCACCGCCAGAAGCGAACCGCTGTGGGACGGGAGCAGCGGCGATTCGTACTGCTGCCATCTCGGTGTCGGCGACCAGCAAAGACGTGCTGACGCTTGCGACGGGCGCAAAACAGCCGATCGTCTTCGAGAACTCTTACTTCTGCGCGTATGACTTTCGCACTTTCACAGGCAGCTTCACTTCGCCCGCGAACCTGGGCTTCTTTGACGTTACCAGCACTGGAACGCTTGACAAAGCGATCTCACTCGGTGAAGGCTGCGCAGTGACGCTGAAACAGGAATTCGGCTGGCACCTCTACACAGATGATGGCAACGAAGATGTCAGCGTCGCCGTAGAACTCTGACTGGGCGGAGCTCCTGCTGCCCGCGCCGGCGCACGTCCGCGGCGCCGCCGCCTGACGCCGGGCTGAGTGCTCGCCGAGGAGCGTGGTCAGGTTCTCGAGCTCTTGCTCAGTGAGCTCGCTTCTTCTTTCCTACGGTCTAGATCGTGCGCATCGGGTCGGTGGGCTAAACGGTCTTCAACGCGTCGGTCGGTGAGAGGCGGGCGGCGCGAATCGCGGGCATTAGCCCGGCGATTGCTCCGATCAGGATGGCGGAGGCGATGCCGCCGGTCCACGCCTCGGTCGGGATCACGACTGCCCAATGCTTGGTGTGCGCATAGACGACCGTAGCGAGCCCTCCCATTGCAACACCGACGGCACCGCCGACCAGCGCAAGCAGGATCGCCTCTGAAAGGAACTGCATGCGGACCTGGCCTCTGGTTGCCCCGAGCGCGCGCCGCAGGCCGATCTCTGATCGTCGCTCCAGCACCGAGATGAGCATGATGTTCGCGACCCCGACCGCGCCGACGAGCAAGGCGACGGCGCCGAGGCCGAGAAACAGGCCGTTGAATGCGCCCTGGGCGTCGGCGCGGGCGGTCAGTGCCGCGGAGGGCTGGGAGAGGTCCACATAGCTGGGGTTTTCCGGGTCCGCGGTCTGCGTGAGCACGGAGTAGACGGCATCAACCTGGTCGTTCTGGGCACGGACGTAGATTGTTGTTGGTGGGCCGATCGTGGTCTTCCCGCCGATCGTGGAGGTGTAGTCGAGGTAGCGCTTGGCGGCTGGATATCCGATCAGGGAGCTCTGGTCTATTTCCGGGGCAAGTACGGCGGGGGTGAGGATGCCGATCACGTAGAACCACATGCCGCCGAGCCAAACGCGCTCGCCGCGATAGACGCGGTCGATGCCGAGGCGCTGCGCGGCGGCAGCTCCGAGCACGACGGCTGGCTCGTTCGCAGTGGCTGCGTTGAGGTAAGAGCCCTGGGCGATGCTGGTGCCAAGCGCCGGAAGCAGGTTCAGGCTCGCGGCCTGAACCGTCAGAGCGTTGGTGTCGACGGGCGGGATCAGCGGGCTGCGGTAGACGTTGGCACTCGAGATAGCGCCCGTGTCCGCCACCCTAGTGACCGGTGTGATCCGTGCGACCATCGCCGGCGCGGTCAGTGGCAGGGTTGCGGTCTGGCCGGTG
>DATJOF010000044.1:0-9406 GCA_035507415.1 Solirubrobacteraceae bacterium | reverse complement strand
TAGCGCTCGGCCGCGGCCACGGTTTCCTCGAGCGCGGCTGCAAACCGCCTGATCTCGGCCTCCTCGATCACGAGCGCGGGGAGCGCCTTGATGGTGTTCATGCGGTGGCCGGCGACCTGGCAGAAGATCCGGTGCTCGGTGAACAGTGGGATTGTGACGAGCTGCGAGAACAGCCCGGCCTGGCGGCGCTCGACGGCGTTCCACAGCCGGCGGCTGGCGCGCCCCGAGGGCGGCCCGAATTCGATCGCCCACATCAGCCCGAGCCCGCGGACGTCCCGGACGACCTCGTAGCGATCGACGAGCGGCCGGGTGAGCTCCAGGAGCAGCGCGCCCATACGCTCTGAGCGCGCGACGAGGCCCTCAGAGTCGATCACGCGCAGCGTGGCCAGCGCCGCGGCGGCCGCAAGGTCGTTGCCCCCGAAGGTCGAGCCATGCCGGACGGCGCGCTCCATGCCGTCGAAGACGCGATCGAAGGCAGCTCGGGACACGAGCACAGCGCCGATCGGAACGAGCCCGCCGGACAGGGCCTTGGCGAGGCAGATCAGGTCCGGTTCGAGGTCCCAGTGCTCGCTCGCGAGGAAGCGGCCCGTGCGCCCGATGCCGGTCTGGACCTCGTCGCACACGAACAGCGCGCCGGCCTGGCGGCAGAGCGTCTGAGCCCCCTGCAGGTAGCCCTCGGGCGGCAGGTTGACGCCCTTGCCCTGGACCGGCTCGAGCACGAGCGCGGCGACGTCGGCGCGAGCGAGCTCACGCTCGAGCGTGCCGAGATCACCCCACGGAACCGGATCGCAGCCCGGGAGCAGCGGGCCGAACCCGTCGGTGAACTCGGCGTTGCCGTTCAGCGACAGCGAGCCGAGCGTGAGCCCGTGAAAGGCGTGGTCGGCGTACAGGACGCGCCGGCGTCCGGTCGCCGCACGGGCGATCTTGATCGCAGCCTCGACGGCCTCCGTGCCGGTGTTGGCCGGCACCATCGCCGCGACGCTGGCCGGCGCGCGCGCGAGCAGCTGCTCGGCGAGGACGCCGCTCAAGAGCGTGACGCCGAGCTGCGGCAGGTTGCCGGTGCGCGCCTCGAGCGCCTGCTGCACGGCCGCGATCGCCTGCGGATGGTTGCGCCCGATCGCGAAGACGCCGTAGCCGCCGAACAGGTCTAGGTAGCGCTCGCCCTGCGAGTCGATCAGGTGGGCGCCCTCGCCCCCGGTCCATACCTTGTCGAAGCCCAGCGTGCGCACGATCCGGCCGAGCTGCGGGTTCAGGTAACGGTCGTTGAGCGCCAGCTCCTCGCCCGTGCGCGTGGCGATCAGCTGACGAACGCTCGGGATCCGGGGATCGGACATCGGATGAGCCTAGCTCGGCGGCGAGCTGCGACGACACCGCGACGAGAGCGCACGCGCGCGCACACACGCACGCACGCACGCGTGGGCCACCCGCGCCATAGACTGCCTGCGTGACCGAGCCTGGTGGCATCGTCCCGCTGCGCGAGCGCCCAGCCTGGGCGGCGCTGGCCAAGCACCACGAGGCGATCCGCGAGGTGCACCTGCGCGAGCTGTTCGCCCAGGATCCCGCGCGCGGCGAGCGGATGACCGCGCAGGCGGCCGGCCTGTACCTCGACTACTCCAAGAACCGCGTGACCGACGAGACGCTCGCGCTGTTGCTGGCGCTGGCGGAGCAGTCTGGTCTAAAGGAGCGCATCGAGGCGATGTTCAGGGGCGAGCGGATCAACGTGTCGGAGAACCGTTCGGTGCTGCACGTCGCGCTGCGGATGCCCAAGGGTGAGTCGTTGATCGTCGACGGCGTTGATGTGGTGGCGCAGGTGCACGAGGTGCTGGCCCGGATGAGCGCTTTCTGCGAGCGGCTGCGGGCGGGCGACTGGACGGGCTATACCGGTCGCCCGGTCAAGAACATCGTGAACATCGGCATCGGCGGCTCGGATCTGGGACCGGTGATGGCTTACGAGGCGCTGCGCCACTACAGCATGCGCGAGCTGAGGATGCGGTTCGTGTCGAACGTCGACGCGACCGACTTCGTCGAGGCGACGCGCGATCTCGATCCGCAGGAGACGCTTTTCATCGTGTCCTCGAAGACGTTCACGACGCTCGAGACGATGACGAACGCCAACTCGGCTCGCGAGTGGCTGCTGGGAGCGCTCGGCGACGAGTCTGCGATCGCGCGCCATTTCGTCGCCGTGTCGACGAACGCCAAAGCGGTGCGGGAGTTCGGCATCGACACGGACAACATGTTCGGCTTCTGGGATTGGGTGGGCGGGCGCTACTCGATGGACTCGGCGATCGGGCTGTCGACGATGCTGGCGATCGGGCCGCGGCGCTTCGAGGAGATGCTGGCCGGCTTTCACGCGCTCGACGAGCACTTCCGCAGTACCCCGTTCGAGCACAACCTGCCGGTGCTGCTGGGCCTGCTGGCGGTCTGGTACGGCGACTTCTTCGGCGCCCAGACGGCCGGGGTGATGCCCTACGAGCAGTACCTCAAGCGCTTTCCGGCATATCTGCAGCAGCTGACGATGGAGTCGAACGGCAAGCACGTGACGCTCGACGGGGCGCACGTGGACTACCAGACCGGCGCCGTCTACTGGGGCGAGCCGGGAACGAACGGCCAGCACAGCTTCTATCAGCTGATCCATCAGGGCACGAAGCTGATCCCCGTCGATCTGATCGGCTTCGGCAGGTCGCTGAACCCGCTCGGCGAGCATCACGACATCCTGATGTCCAACGTGTTCGCCCAGGCGCAGGCGCTCGCGTTCGGCAAGACCGAGCAGGAGGTGCGCGCCGAGGGCACGCCGTCCGAGCTGGTGGCGCACCGCGTGATGGAGGGCAACCGCCCGACCAACACGATCCTCGCCGAGCGCCTGGACCCGCGCACGCTGGGGACGTTGGTGGCGCTGTACGAGCACAGCGTGTTCACCCAGGGCACGATCTGGGGGATCGACTCGTTCGACCAGTGGGGCGTCGAGCTCGGCAAGGTGCTCGCCAAGCAGATCATCCCCGAGCTGACGAGCGCGGCCGAGCCGGACCTGCAGCACGACAGCTCGACCAACGCCCTGATCCGCCACTACCGCGCGCTGCGCTGACGAAGCGCTCCTGTCCCACGACAGCCCACGCGCGCGCACGCACGCACGCCGGTCACCGCCACACGAGCCCTCCCCGCGGCAGCCCACGCACACGCGCACCGGTCACAGCCGCACGAGCCCTCCCCCGCGACAGCCCACACGCGCGTGCGCGCGCGCATGCGTCGCCTCCTAACAGTCGCCCCGGCAATCCGCCGTCGCCCCGGCCGCGAGCTACCATGACGCTTGCACAGGCAAGATCAGGCAGAGCGAGGTCTGGGAGGTCCGCGTGTTCGAGAAGCAGGTTTGTCGAGCGCTCTTTTCTCGGATCAAGGCTGGGGGCGTGACGGTCACCTATTGGGATGGCCAGAGCGAGCGCTTCGGACCCGAGTCGTGGCTGCATATCGTGCTGCGCTCCAAGGAGGCGGTGTGGGCGATCTGCCGCAACGTCCACCTCGGCTTCGGCGAGGGTTACATGGACGGCGAGATCGTGATCGACGGCGACCTGGCCGAGCTCGGACGCCTGACAGCGGCCAACCGCGAGGTACACGCCTGGGCGCGCAGGCTGCAGCGCCGCGCGCGCGAGACGCGGGCGGGCAAGCCGGGGCAGGCCGCGAACGTGCGTAGCCACTACGACCTCGGCAACGAGTTCTACCGCCTCTGGCTCGATCGCTCGATGACCTACTCGTGCGCCTACTTCCGCGGCCCGGACGACTCGCTCGAGCAGGCACAGCAGCAGAAGGTGGGGCATATTCTGCGCAAGCTCAACCTGAAGCCGGGGATGACGCTGCTGGACATCGGTTCGGGCTGGGGCGAGCTCGTCTGCCGAGCCGCTCGCGAGCACGGCGTGCGCGCGCACGGGATCACGCTCAGTCGCGAGCAGCTTGCGCACACGCGCGCGCGGGTCGCCGCCGAAGACCTGTCGGATCTCGTGAGCGTCGATCTCTGCCACTACGCCGACCTGCCCCGCGAGGCGCGCTTCGACCGGGTCGTGTCGGTCGGCATGTACGAGCATGTCGGAGCACGCAACCACCCCGCCTACATGGCGGCCGTGGACCGCGTGCTGCGCCCCGGTGGGGTCTCGCTGTTGCACACGATCACGCAGCGGGTCGATCGTCCGGCGAACGCCTGGATCGATCGCTACATCTTCCCCGGCGGCCGGCTGCCGACGTTGCAGAGCATCTTCGAGCTGCTTCCGGAGCGGGACTTTCGCGCGGTCGACTACGAGAGCCTGCGCCGCCACTACGCGCGCACGCTCGAGGAGTGGTGGCGGCGCTTCGAGCGCTCGCGCGATCGCGTACAGGAGATGTACGGCGAGCGGTTCGTGCGTATGTGGCGCATGTACCTGCGCGGTGCGTTCGCGGGCTTCGCCTACGGCGAGCTGGACCTGGCCCAGATCCTCTGGACCAAGGGCCCCTCGGACGAGGTGCCGATGACGCGCGAGTACATGTACCCGCGGCGCCGCCCCGACCGCAACCGGCTTGCCGAGTACGGCAACCTCGTTGATCGCGAGCCGGCGCCCAACGGTGACCGGATCGGCGCTCGCGAGCCGGCGCCCAACGGTGACCCGATCGGCGACCGCGAATCCGCCCCGAACGGTGACCCGATCGGCGCTCGCCGGTCACAGCGCGAGGCGTAGCTCAACCGTCCCGCAGAACGAACCGCCGCACCGCGTTCGCGAAGCCCTCGTGCTCGTTGGAGCTGGTCACCCGCCGCGCGGCGCGTTGAACCTCGCTGCCGGCGTTGCCCATCGCGATGCTGAGACCGGAATGGGCGAACATGAGCACGTCGTTGGGCATGTCGCCGATCGTCGCGATCTGGGCGCTGTCGAGCTGATAGCGCTCGGCTAGATACCGTACGACGCAGCCCTTGTTGGCGTCGGGATGCGTGATGTCGAGGTAGTAGGGCTGTGAGAGCGCGGCGGAGACGTGATCGCCGAAGCGCTCGCCGGCGTCACGCGACGCGCGCACGACCGCCTCGTGGTCGTCGCTGACGCCGACGATCTTGGCGATGCCGTCGGTCAGGCCGTCATAGCTCGAGCGCACGGTGGGCGGGAACTGGACGGTCTGGGACTCGCGGTCGACGTGAGGCGCCTTGGGATCGCGCACGTACCAGTTCGATCCCTCATAGAGCCACACATCCAGTGACAGCGATTCGAGCAGCTCGCTGGCCGGCGCGATCAGCGCGGGCGGGATCGTGTGCTGCTCGATCACCGACATCTCGCGGTCGACGACGACGCCGCCGTTGAACGCCGCGATCGGCGTCTGCAGGTCGAGCGGCTCGATCAGCATCGACATTCCCCGCGGCGGGCGGCCGCTCGTGATCGCGAACAGGATGCCGGCCTCGCGCAGTTCGCCGACCGCGGCGATCGCCGCATCGGTGAGCTCCTTCTGCGGCGTGACGAGCGTGCCGTCGACGTCCGCGAGCAGCAGGCGGATCGCGCTCACGCGCTCGCCGTGGTGCTCGGGCTGTCGCTTGCCGCGCTTGGGCTGTCGCGCGCGAGCGCGGTCGCACTCGCGCTCGCCGGCGTGCTCGGAGTCGGCAGTAGCTGCTCGACGCTCGCGAGGTCGCCGTCGATCACCTGGTCCTGCGGCTCGCCGAAACGCGTGCTGATCCAGTCGATCAGCACCTTCAATCGATGACCTGGGCCGCCGCCGCTGAGGTAGTACATGTGGACCGTCAGGTAGGTGAAGAAGGCCGGGCGCCCCCACAGGTCGTGGCCGCGTATCTCGCATACGGCCTTGCCACGTCCGACGACCGCGAGCGCGCCCTTGTCGAAGTAGCGGAACGGACTGCTCGCGCTCGGCGCGCCGTCACGAATTCCGCGCGCGAAGTGTCGCGCCTGCTGGATCGACACGGTCGCGAGCCCCGGCAGGGGACGGCCGCCCGGGCCCTCCAGCTGGGTGATGTCGCCGATCGCCGTGATCTCGGGGTGGCCCGCAATCGTTAGGTCCGGTTCGATCTGAACGCGACCGGCGCGGTCGGCCTGCGCTCCGGTCGCCGCGGCCAGCGTCTTGGCGAACCCGACGGCCTGCACGCCGGCGGCCCAGATGACGGTTTTGGCGGCGATCTGCTGCGGCGAGCCGCCGATTTGCGCCGTCACGCCGTGCTGGTCGATCGCCGTCACGCGCGCGCCCTCGCGCACCTCGACGCCCAGCGAGCTCAGCTGCGCGGCGACCTTGCCCGACAGCCGCTCGCTGAAGGCGGACACGAGCCGGCTGCCGGCGTCGAGCAGGATCACCTTCGCCTGCGGCGGATGGATGCGGTCGAAGTAGCCTCTCATCGTGTGCCGGGCGATGATCGCCAGCTCGCCCGCGAGCTCGACGCCGGTCGGCCCGCCGCCGATCACCACGAACGTCAGCCACTGCTCGCGCTCGTGCGGGTCGCTCGTGCGCTCGGCCTGCTCGAAGGCTCCGTAGATGCGATTGCGCAGCGCGACGGCGTCGGGCAGCGTCTTCAGCCCGAACGAGACCTCGCGCCATTGGTCGTTGCCGAAGTAAGAGGTCTCTGCGCCGCAGGCCACGAGCAGGCTGTCGTATTCGAGCTGGTCGCCGCGGTCGAGGACCAGCCGGCGACGCTCGACGTCGAGGTCGATGGCGCTGGCCATCAGCACGGTCGTGTTCGAGCAGCGCTTGACCGCGGCGCGGATAGGCGAGGCGCACTCGCCCGGGGACAGGCCCCCGCAGGCGAGCTGGTAGAGCAGCGGCTGAAACAGGTGGTGACTGTGCGGGTCGACGAGCGTCACGTCGACGTCGGCGCCGCGCAGCGCGCGCGCAGCGGTCAGTCCGCCGAAGCCACCGCCGACGATCACGACCCGCCGTCGCCCTGGGCGATTCCGCCCGGCGCGGCCCTGCACGACGGAGTCAGCGTGTCCGGGGCGCTGGCTTGTCCCCGTCCCGCGTGGACTCGCACCGGCCGGCCCGGCCCCGGCGCTCGCGCCGGCCTCGGTGCCCATAGGATCCAGGTCAGGCGTCACCGCACCGCAAGATACTGCCAGCGCTCGCACGAGCGCGAGACGAGAGGAGCCGACGATGGCGACTGACACACCGATGCAGCTCGGAATGGTCGGACTGGGGCGCATGGGCGCCAACATCGTGCGGCGGCTGATGCGCGATGGCCACCGCTGCGTCGGCTATAACCGAACCCAGGATGTCGTACGGGCGCTGGTCGCCGAAGGCGCCACGGGCGCGTCTTCGATCCCGGACTTCGTCGCGAAGCTCGAGAAGCCGCGCACCGCGTGGGTGATGGTGCCGGCGGGCGAGATCACCGAGGGCGTGATCGCCGAACTCGGGGCGGCGATGGAGCCAGGCGACACGATCATCGACGGCGGCAACACCCACTACCACGACGACATCCGCCACGCGAAGGAACTCGGCGAGAAGGGCATCCACCACGTCGACGTCGGCACCAGCGGCGGCGTCTACGGACTCGAGCGGGGCTTCTGCCTGATGATCGGCGGCGAGGACGACGTCGTCGAACGCCTGTATCCGCTGTTCGCCTCGATCGCGCCCGGGGTCGGCAACGCCCCGCGGACGCCGGGGCGAACCGGTGCCCCGGGTCCGGCCGAGAACGGCTATCTCCACTGCGGCGCGAACGGCGCCGGCCACTTCGTGAAGATGGTCCACAACGGGATCGAGTACGGGATCATGGCCGCGTACGCGGAGGGGCTCAACATCCTGCACAGCGCCAACGTCGGAAAAGAGGTGCTCGAGGGCGACGCGGAGACGGCGCCGATGGAGCATCCCGAGTACTACCAGTACGACATCAACACGGTCGAGGTGACCGAGGTGTGGCGCCGGGGGAGCGTGGTCAGCTCCTGGTTGCTCGACCTGACCGCACAGGCGCTGTACGAGTCTCCGACGCTCGACGACTTCTCCGGCCGGGTGTCGGATTCCGGTGAGGGACGCTGGACGTCGATCGCGGCGATCGACGAGGGCGTGCCGGCGCCGGTGCTGACGACCGCGCTGTACTCGCGCTTTGCCTCGCGAGGTCTCGACAACTACGCCAACCGGGTCCTGTCGGCGATGCGATACGGGTTCGGCGGCCACAAAGAGAAGGCGGCAAGCTGAGCACGACGACCGACCCAATCGAGCGCGAGAAGCAAGTCGCCGCCGAGGCGGCGGCGCAGCTCGTGGAGGACGGGATGCTGGTCGGGCTCGGGACCGGCTCGACCGCCGCGTACCTGCTGCCGCCACTCGCCGCTCGCAAACTCGATATCACGTGCGTGGCGACGTCGCCGGCGACCTCGCAGGCGGCGCGCGCGCTCGGGATCGAGGTCGTGTCGTTCGCCGGGCTCGAGGCGCCGACCCGGCTCGACGTGACGATCGACGGCGCCGATCAGGTCGACCCGGCGGGATGGCTGGTGAAGGGGGGAGGGGCTGCCCACACCCGAGAGAAGGCGGTGGCGGCGGCGGCGGACCGGTTCATCGTGATCGTCTCCTCCAACAAGGTCGTGGACCGGCTCACCCCGCCGATTCCACTCGAGCTGGCCGAGTTCGGTCTCGCCGCGACGTTCGAGCGGGTTCAGCCTGCTCGGCTTCGAGACGTGGCGCACAGTCCCGACGGGGGCGTGATCGCGGACTACCTGGCGGGGTTCGACGACCCTGCCACGCTCGCGTCGTGGCTGTCCGAGCAACCCGGCGTCGTCGAGCACGGGCTGTTCCCCGCCTCGATGGTCGCCGAGGTGCTGATCGGACGCGGTCAGGAGGTCGAGCGCAGGACGCCGTCGGGGTAGGCGCCCCCGTCGGCGAAGCTGTACGGCGGGCACGGGCCCGTGCAGACGAGCTCGCCCCCGTCATGGCACCCTCCGAGCTCCTGGACGAGCGCGACGAACTCGCCCACGCGTCCCCGATCGACCAGGTATGCGTCGAGCACGGGCAGATTGGGCTGGGTGCTGAGCGTTCTCCGGATGCCCCGCGCAAGCGCCGTCAGCGGGTCGAGCTGGCTGGCCAGCCGGCGCGCGCTCTGGCGGGTCTCGAGGCGGTCGCGCAGATAGGCCACGTCGGACTCCGAGCGCGGATCCGGGGCACTGATGGCGCCGTCGAGCCATCGGGCGTGTAGGCCGAGCTCGACCGCTCCACGAATGCCGTCGAGCTTGGATTCCAGGTCGCGCCGGCGCCGGCGGAGCATCGCGCGCACCGCCTCATCGTCGGCCAAGATGCGGCCGAACGGGGCCGGCAGGATCGCTCGGGAATCCATCAGGCTCCGCACGGTCGACTCGTAGTCTTCGAGCGCCCCGACCGCAGCCATCGGAGCGGGACCGTCGTGATCGGTGACGATCGCCGTCAGCGAGCCGTCGGCGACGCCGCGAAGCGGTCGATCGCCGACTCCAGTGCCGACCACCACTCC
>DATJOF010000043.1:0-25236 GCA_035507415.1 Solirubrobacteraceae bacterium | reverse complement strand
AGGTGCGTGCCGTGGTGGAGATGTAGCCAGGGGTTCAAAACCACAGGCGGCGGGCGAGCAGCTCGCGTTCGGCCGGATTCGCGGCCAGCGCGAGCGCCCGCTCGTTGGCCTCGCGGGCTTCCCGGTCGCGGCCGAGCCCGGCGAGCAGGCCGGCCCGCAGCGCGTGGAAGAGGCGGTATCCGTCCAGTTCCCCGGCGAGCGGGTCGATCTCTTCCAGCGCCGCCTCGGGACCGCTGACATAGCGGGTGGCGACGGCGCGGTTGAGGAGGACGACAGGCGACGGCGTCATGGCCTGCAGCCGGTCATAGAGCAGCCGGATCTGGGGCCAGTCGGTTCCCTCGTAGTCCGGCGCCTGCGCGTGCAGCGCGGCGATGGCCGCCTGGACCTGGTAGGGACCGGGGGCGCGGAGCGCGAGCGCGTGGTCGAGCAGCCGCGTCGCCTCCTCGATCAGGTCCTGGTCCCATCGGGTCCGGTCCTGGTCGGCGAGCCTGATCATGCGGCCCCAGCCGTCGAACCTGGTCCTTGCCCTGGACTCGTGCAGGAGCATGAGGGCAAGCAGGCCGAGGACCTCGGGCTCGCGCGGCATCAGCCGGTGCAGCAGCCTGGTCAGCGCGACCGCCTGCGCGGCCAGGTCGCGGCGGGCGGGCTGGCGGCCCGCGCTGGCCAGGTAGCCCTCGTTGAAGACCAGGTAGACCACCGCGAGCACCTCGGCGAGCCGTTGCTCGAGCTCGTCGGGGTCCGGCACCCGCAGGTCGGCGCGCGCGGCCCGCAGCGCCTTGCGCGCGCGGAGCAGCCGCTGCGTCATCGCGGGCTCGGTGGCCAGGAACGCGGCGGCGATCTGTGCCGTGGTCAGGCCGCAGGCCGCGCGCAGCGTCAGCGCGATCTGCGACTCGCGCGGCAGCGCCGGGTGGCAGCAGGCGAAGACCATGCCGAGAAGCTCGTCGTCGTCATCGCGGGAGTCGGCGGGCGGGGTGGCCGCGAGCAGGGCCAGCTTCTCCTGTCCGGCGCGGGCGCGGCGGAGGCGGTCGATCGCCTTGCGGCGGGCGGTGGTGGCCAGCCAGCCGGCGGCGTTCGGCGGCGGCTCGCCGTCCCGCCAGTGCTCGATGGCCTCGATGAACGCGTCCTGGACGGCGTCGGCGGCCAGCGCCACGTCGCCGGTCCTCGCGGCCAGCGCCGCGGTGATCCTGGCCGCCTCCTCGCGGTAGATCTGGTCGAGCGCGTCCATGCGTCACGGCTGCGGGCTAGGCCCCGGTGAACCTCGGCGGGCGCTTCTCGATGAACGCGGCGATGCCCTCGGCGAAGTCGCCCGAGTCCGCCGTCTCCCGCTGGATGCCCGCCTCGAACTCCAGCTGGGCCGGCATCTGCTCGTACAGCCAGCGGTTCAGCTGCCGCTTGGTCCCCGCGTACGACCTGGTGGCGCCGCTGGCGAGCCGGTCGAGCAGGGCGTCGGCCTGGGCGACGAACTCATCGTCCGGCCAGACCCTGTTGATCAGGCCCCAGTCAAGCGCGGTTCGCGCGTCGACCCGCTCCCCCAGCATGGCCATCTCCGCCGCGCGGGTGAAGCCGACACGGGACGGGACGAACAGCGACGAGCCGCCGTCCGGCACCAGGCCGATGTTGACGAAGGCCAGCAGGAAGTAAGCCGACTCCTTCGCTACGACCAGGTCGCAGGCCAGCGCGAGGGACAGCCCGATGCCCGCCGCCGGGCCGTTGACCACGGCGAGCGCCGGCTTGGGCATCGCGCGCAGGGCGGTGATGATCGGGTGGTACTGCTCGGTCAGCCGGCGGTAGGGGTCCAGCCGACCGCCCTCGTCCCGGTCCGGGTCCTTGAGGTCGGCGCCGCTGGAGAACGCGCGGCCGGCCCCGGTGACGGCGAGCGCGCGGACCTCTGGGTCGGCGGCGGCGGCGCTGATGGCCGCGAGCAGGTCGGCGGCGAACTGGGCATTCCAGGCATTCATCCGCTCGGGGCGGTTGAGCACGAGTTTCGCGCCGGTGCCCCGGCGGAACACGTTGACCGTCTCATACTTGCGGTAGAGCTCTTCGTCACTCACGCCGGCCATGCTAACAGGGCGGGCTTTTCGCAGGGGAGAACGCGTCCAGGTGAACGGAACCAGGAAACTGCCCAGGCAGCTGTACGAGACTGAGCTGTACCGGCTGCAGGGCGAGCTGGTCAAGATGCAGGAGTGGATGCGCACGTCGGGCGCCAGGATCGTGGTGATCTTCGAGGGCCGCGACGCGGCGGGGAAGGGCAGCACGATCAAGCGGGTCACCCAGTTCCTCAACCCGCGGGTGGCCAGGATCGTGGCGCTGCCCGCGCCGACCGAGCGGGAGCGCAGCCAGTGGTACTTCCAGCGCTACGTCGACCACCTGCCGGCCGCGGGCGAGCTCGCCCTGTTCGACCGGTCCTGGTACAACCGGGCCGGGGTGGAGCACGTGATGGGGTTCTGCACCAAGGAGGAGTACAGCAGGTTCCTGCACCAGTGCCCGATCTTCGAGCGCCTGCTCGTCGAGGACGGCATCCTGCTGCGCAAGTACTGGTTCTCGGTCAGCGACGAGGAGCAGCAGCGGCGCTTCAGGTCGCGGCTGGAGGATCCGATGCGCCGGTGGAAGCTCTCGCCCATGGACCTGGAGTCGATCACCCGGTGGGAGGACTACTCGCGGGCGAAGGACGAGATGTTCGTGCACACCGACATCCCGGAGGCGCCCTGGCACGTGGTGGAGAGCGAGGACAAGCGGCGGTCCAGGATCAACATGATCGCGCACCTGCTGTCCACGATCCCCTACCGCGACGTGCAGCTGCCGGGCCTGAAGCTGCCGCCGCGCCCGCCGTCCCGCGGGTACGTGCGCGTGCCCAGGGACATGCAGGCTTACGTCCCTGACCACGCGGCCTCGCTGTAGGTTCCTACCGAACGGGGAGTGGTATCCGTGCCGCGGACGTGCCGAGGCCGGTGGGCTGCATGCAGAAGCCCAGGTGGGTCCTGCGCAGCTCGGTGTCGGTGTAGCGGGTGGTCTTGACGTGCCACTGCAGCAGGCCCGCCGTCCAGTCGCGGATCCTGGTGACGTGTCTGGCTAGTGCCTCGCGGGCGTCGTTGGTTAGCTGGTGCTCGTCGCAGAGCTGGGGAAGGCCGACGGCGGCCAGGTGCTCGAACTGGTGCATCCGCTCGGCCATCAGGTGGGCCACCAGGTCGGCCGCGGCCCACCTGTCGATGTCGAGGAAGTGCTCCACGACCACGACCATGTTGTGCAGCTCGCCCTCGAACTGGATCTCCTTCTGGTAGGAGTACAGGTCGTTGGCGAAGCCCGCGTAGTCCTGCGCGGCGGTCTCGAGCTCGCGCAGCACGCCGGTGGCGTAGAGCTCGGGCGGCACGCCGTTATCTGCCTCTCCCAGGCGGCTGAGAAGCATGGTGAGGTCCGAGCCGAAGGTCTTCCTGCGCATCTCCACGTAGTCGATGGGGTCGGGGATGCGGTTGGCGGCCTGGTTGGCCAGCTCCCACAGCCAGCTTTCCGTCATCTCGGTGACCGCCACCCGGAACTGCTCCCGCTGCGGCGGGTCCATGGCCGGCGCGGTGCGGCGCCACAGGTCCGCCAGGCCGCGCTCCAGCGCGGTGGCCGGGTCCGGGGTCGTCGCTTCTTCCGGTGGCATGAACAAGGCGAGCCTGTGCACGCAGGCCCGGGCGCCGGCGAGGTCCCTCTTGGCGCCGAACGCGAGCGGGAAGAAGTCATCACCGTAGGTGCCCCAGCTCAGCCAGTCCGTGCTCAGGATGATCTGGTCGGCGGGGGCATCCGGGTTGATCATCGCCGCGCAGTGCGCGAAGTCGAAGCCGCGGAACTGGCGCTCGTCCCACACCGCCTCGCCGAAGAAGCCCATCTCGCCGGCCCAGCGGCCGGCGTGCTCGCGCGCGGCGGCCAGGTGCGGGCTGGTGCGGAACCGTGACGGCAGGTACAGCGGCGGCGGGATCAGGTGGCCGACCGGGGCGAACGGCAGGTAGGAGTGCTGTCTTACGCGGCGGGCGAGGCCGGTGTCCGTTGCCCCTTCTGTCGCCTTGGAGTAGCGGCTGGAGGTCGCGTGCCATTCGTGTCCGCCCGCCTGCCAGTCCTGCAGGCCCTTGGCGTAGGCCAGCACGGCGGACGCCTCCCGCGGCGTGGCGGCCCGGTCGACGAGCAGCGCGGGCACCTCGGCGAGCGCGGTGTGCTCGAACTGCTGCAGCCGGGAGGTGAGCAGGTCGTTGACCAGGTCGGCGGCGCGCTGGGTGGGGCAGCCGAGGAATTTTTCGAAGACCAGGACCGCGTTGGAGTTCTCCCCCTCGACGCCGACCTCCCGCTGGTAGGAGAACAGGTCGTTGCGCAGGTGCACGGCGTCCGCGAACGTGTCAGCGAGCACCCGCAGCGGCCTGGTCCCGGCCAGCCTGGCGGGTATCTCGGCGCCGGCCGCGTACTCGACCAGGTTCGCCGACCACGGCGCCCCGCCGACCCGCCGCCGCATCTGCACGTACTCGATCGGGTTGGCGACGCGGCCCGCGTCGATGTTCTCCAGTTCCCACATCGACTCGACCATGAGGTTGTGCGTGCTGGCGGTGAAGCGGTCGCGCCAGCCGTCCGACATGGCCGGGATGGTGCGCTGCCAGAGGTCGTTCAGGCCGGCCTCGGCCGGGTTCCGCGCCTGGGGCGGCTCGTCGGTCATGAACTGCTCGAGCCGGTTCAGGTACGCCCTGGCGCCTTTTAGGTCACGGGCGTATTTGAACGTCTCAAGGAAGTGATCGTCGAAGAAGAACACCCAGACGTACCAGTCCGTGATGACCTCGAGGACCCGGGCGTCGCAGTCGGGATGGGTGTACGCGCACATCAGCGGGTAGTCCATCGCGGCAAGCTCAGGCTCGGTCCAGACCACCCCGCCGCCCGGCTTGGGGGCCGTCAGCATGCCCATCCGGTGAGCCCATTCCGTGGCGTGTTCTCGGGCACGGTCCAGGTTTGGGTTAAGGCGCGCCGGATACGGCAGGTAGAACCGGGGAAGCCTGAATGCCTGCATGTAGTCACTCTGACACGGAGAGTAATCACGGCACAAGATGCGTTCCGCGAGTTCAGCGACTGTTACGGGTAGTCGGCGGGCGGGCCGCCTGGCAGGCATGAAACTATGCCGTGGGGTAGGGGAGACGCGACGCGAGGAGGCCTGTTATGGCAGTTGCACCGCTGCCGGAGCGTAAGTCATGGCAGGCGCTCAAGCGGCACCACGCCGAGATCGCCGACGTGCACCTGCGCGACCTGTTCGCCGGGGATTCGGGCCGGGGCGAGCGGCTGACCGCCGAGGCGGCCGGGCTGTACCTGGACTACTCGAAGAACCGGATCACCGACGAGACGGTTTCGCTGCTCGTGGCGCTGGCGGAGGAGTCCGGCGTGCCGGAGCGGCGCGCGGCCATGTTCCGCGGCGACCACATCAACGTGTCGGAGAACCGGCCGGTGCTGCACGTCGCGCTGCGGATGCCCCGGTCTTCATCGCTGGTGGTCGACGGCACCGACGTGGTGGCGCAGGTGCACGAGGTGCTCGACCGGATGACGGTCTTCGCGAACCGGATCAGGTCCGGGGACTGGAAGGGGTACACCGGCAAGCCGATCAAGAACGTCATCAACGTCGGCATCGGCGGATCCGACCTCGGCCCCGTGATGGCGTACGAGGCGCTGCGGCACTACTCCTCGCGGGACCTTGTCTTCAGGTTCGTCTCCAACGTGGACTCCACCGACTTCGCCGAGGCGGTACGGGATCTGTCCGCGGACGAGACGCTGTTCATCATCTCGTCCAAGACGTTCGGCACGCTGGAGACGCTGACCAACGCGACGTCGGCGCGGGACTGGGTGGTTTCTGCTTTGGGGTCCGAAGACGCGGTGGCGAAGCACTTCGTCGCGGTGTCGACGAACGCGGAGCGGGTCGCGGCGTTCGGCATCGACACGGCGAACATGTTCGGCTTCTGGGACTGGGTCGGCGGCAGGTACTCGATGGACTCCGCGATCGGGCTGTCCACCATGGTGGCGATCGGACCCGAAGGCTTCGAGGAGATGCTGGCCGGGTTCCACGACATGGACGAGCACTTCCGCACCGCACCGCTGGAGCGGAACCTGCCGGTGCTGATGGGCCTGCTCGCGGTCTGGTACCGCGACTTCTTCGGCCTGCAGACCTACGGCGTGATGCCGTACGACCAGTACCTCAAGCGCTTCCCCGCCTACCTGCAGCAGCTCACCATGGAGTCCAATGGCAAGCACGTCACGCTGACCGGCGAGCACGTCTCCTACGACACCGGGGCGGTCTTCTGGGGCGAGCCGGGCACCAACGGCCAGCACAGCTTCTACCAGCTCATCCACCAGGGCACCACGATCATCCCGGTCGACCTGATCGGCTTCGGCAAGACGCTGAACCCGCTGCGCGACCACCACGACATCCTGTCCTCCAACGTGTTCGCGCAGGCGCAGGCGCTGGCTTTCGGGAAGACGGAGGCCGAGGTGCGAGCGGAGGGCACGCCGGACAACGTGGTACCGCACCGGGTGATGGAGGGCAACAGGCCGTCGAACGTGCTGCTGGCGGAGGTGCTGACGCCGCGGGTGCTCGGCACGCTTGTCGCGCTGTACGAGCACAGCGTGTTCACCCAGGGAGCGATCTGGGACATCGACTCGTTCGACCAGTGGGGTGTCGAACTCGGCAAGGTGCTCGCGGTCAAGATCATCCCCGAGCTGACCAGCGAGGCCGAGCCGGCGCTCGACCACGACTCCTCGACCAACGCGCTCATCCGCAAGTACCGCTCGCTCAAGGCGCGCTGACGTTTACTTTTACTGGAAGGACCAGCCATGCCAACTGAAAACCCGATGCAGCTTGGGATGATAGGGCTCGGCCGGATGGGCGCCAACCTCGTCCGCCGGCTGATGCGCGATGGCCACCGCTGCGTGGCGTATGACGTGAACCCCGACGCGGTCAAGGGACTGGAGGCGGAGGGCGCGACCGGCGCCGAGAGCCTCGCCGACTTCGTAGCCAAGCTGGACAAGCCGCGCAACATCTGGATCATGGTCCCGGCCGGCATCGTGCAGCAGACCCTGGACCAGCTGCGCCCGCTGCTGGACGCCGACGACGTCATCATCGACGGCGGGAACTCCTACTACCGCGACGACATCCCCCGCGCCGCGGACCTGAAGAAGGACGGCATCCACCTGATCGACTGCGGGACCAGCGGCGGCGTCTGGGGCCTGGACCGCGGCTACTGCCTGATGATCGGGGGCGAGCAGGAAGTCGTACAGCGGCTCGAGCCGCTGTTCGCCTCGATCGCGCCGGGGGTGGACGCCGCGCCACGCACACCCGGGCGCAGCGGCGCTCCGAGCAGCTCCGAGCAGGGCTTCCTGCACTGCGGCCCGAACGGCGCCGGACACTTCGTGAAGATGGTCCACAACGGCATCGAGTACGGCCTGATGGCCGCGTACGCCGAGGGCCTGAGCATCATCCGCAGCGCCGATGCCGGGCTGCGCCCGCAGGAGGAGGACGCCGAGACGAGCCCGCTCGAGCACCCCGAGTACTACCGCTACGAGATCGACATCCCCGAGGTCGCCGAGGTGTGGCGGCGCGGCAGCGTGGTCGGCTCGTGGCTGCTGGATCTCACCGCCCAAGCGCTGTTTGCCTCGCCGCAGCTGAAGGAGTTCGCCGGCCGCGTGTCGGACTCCGGCGAGGGCCGCTGGACCTCGATCGCCGCAATCGACGAGGGCGTGCCCGCTCCAGTGCTGACGAGCGCGCTGTACGCGCGCTTCGCCTCACGCGGCCTCGACGACTACGCCGACCGGCTGCAGTCGGCGATGCGCAAGGAGTTCGGCGGTCACGATGAGAAGCCGGCCTCGTGAACGGAGCCAGCAGCTACACGGCTGGCGCTGCGCCGCGCAGCTCGAGCGCGTCGGAGCGAGGCCGGAGTCTGGCGGGAAGGTCGTGAGCGGCCCTGAGCGTGTCGAGATCCTGTCCGATCCCGCGGCGGTGGCGGCGCGCGGGGCTGCGTACGTGGCCGAGCAGGCGCGCGCGGCGGTGGCCGAGCACGGCCGCTTTACCTTCGCGGTCAGCGGCGGGAAGACGCCATGGGCGATGTTCGCGGCGCTGGCCGAGCACGAGCTGCCGTGGACTGAGACGGCGATCTTCCAGGTCGACGAGCGCGTGGCGCCGGCCGGCGATCGCGACCGCAACCTGACGCACCTGCAGGCGAGCCTGCCCGCGGGCGCGGACGCCGAGATTCACGCGATGCCGGTCGAGGACGACGACCTCGAGGCTGCGGCTGAGCGCTACGGACGGGAACTGCCCGAGCGGCTCGACCTCGTGCACCTCGGTATCGGCCCCGACGGCCACACCGCCTCGCTGGTGCCCGGCGATCCGGTGCTCGACGTCGAGGACCGCGAGGTGGCGCTGACGGACGTCTACCAGGGCAGGCGACGGATGACGCTGACCTATCCCCCGCTCGATCGCGCGCGCGCGCGCATGTGGCTGATCGCCGGCGAGGACAAGCGCGACGCCCTACGGCGCCTGCGCGCCGGCGACGCCTCGATCCCGGCGGGGCGCGTGACGGGCGCGGGGTCTCTTGTGATCGCCGATGCCGCCGCGGCAGGCGACTGAGGTGGCCGCAACACCGATAGTGCCCGTGGGCGCCCCGAAGCTTGGGTCCTTACAGCCGGATCTTTAGAACCTTTGAGTTCGTCGGGACCAGCGCTCAGGCCCCGATCTCGCGCATGCGCTCGATCAGGATGATGCGACCGGCCGCCTCGATCAGCGCGAGATGGGAGAAGGCCTGCGGGAAGTTGCCCAGATGCCGGCCGGTGCTGGTGTCGAACTCCTCGGCGTATAGGCCGAGCGGGGAGCCGACACGCAGCAGCCGTTCCATCAGGTCGCGGGCGCGCTGCTCTTCGTTGATGACGGCCAGCGCCGAGACCAGCCAGAACGAGCAGATCAGGAAGCTGCCCTCCTTGCCGCTCATGCCGTCGTCGGTCTCGTCGGTGCGGTAGCGCAGCACGAAGCCGTCTTCGGTCAGTTCTTCGGCGATCGCCATCACGCTTGCGCGCAGGCGCTCGTCGTCGCCGGGCAGGAAGCCGAAGATCGCGGCCAGCAGGTTGGAGGCGTCGAGCGCGTCGGTTTCGTAGTGCTGGCGCAGGACGCCGCGCTTGTCGACGCCGTACTCGAGCACGTCCTGCTTGATCTCCTCGGCGGTCCCGGCCCAGGTCTGTTGCAGCTGGCTGTCGCCGCGGATCGCCGCCAGCTGCGCCGCCCGGTCCATCGCCACCCAGCACATCAGCTTCGAGGAGACGTAGTGGCGCGGCTTGCCGCGCGCCTCCCAGATTCCCTGGTCGGGGTCGCGCCAGACCTTGCTGGCGCATTCCGCCTGGGCCTGCACGATCGGCCACAGCCGCCGCGGCAGCCGTTCGCTGCGCCGCACGTGCAACAGGATCGAGTCCAGGGCCGCGCCGAAGACGTCGTTCTGGCGCTGGTCGAAGGCGCCGTTGCCGACGCGCACCGGGTGCGCGCCGGCGTAGCCGGAGAGATCGTCGCGGGTGGACTCGGTCAGGTCGCGCCGTCCGTCGATTCCGTACATGATCTGCAGCGCGCCGTCGTCGTCGCGCTGCAGGTCGGCGATGAACTGCATGAACTCCTCGGCCTCCCAGTCGAGGTTCAGGTAGTGGAGCGCCTGTAGCGTGAAGGTCGAGTCGCGTAGCCAGGTGTAGCGGTAGTCCCAGTTGCGCTCACCGCCCGGCGTCTCGGGCAGCGAGGTGGTGAGCGCCGCGACGGTCGCGCCGGTCGGCATGTAGGTGAGCCCCTTGATCGCGAGCGCCGAGCGTTGGATCGGCTCGCGCCAGCGGTGGTCGGGCATGCGCGCGTGCCCGAGCCAGTTGCGCCAGTAGCCGGCGGTGGTGGCGAGGCGCGCGTTGGCATCGTCGATGTGCTCCGGCACTTGCAGCTCCTCGGCCCAGGACAGCGCGCAGAAGACCTGCTCGCCTTTGCGCAGGACATGGCGGGCGCGCACCCAGTCGCCCTCGACGCCGACGGCCATGTCGCTTTGCAGCCTGAGCGTCAGCCCGGCGCCGCTGGCGTCGGCGCGGTGACGGTCCTCGCTGACGGCCCATTCGGGCGGCACGCGGCCGTAGTCGAAGACCGGTTCGCAGGTCATCTCCATCTCGACCTCCCCGTCCAGGCACCACGCGACGCGCACGAGCAGGTGCTCGGCGTCTTCGTCGGTGGGCGGGCGGGTGTGGGGAGTGACGAGATCCTCGTGCCGGCGCGGGCCGAGCGTCAGCGAGTCGCGCACGGCGGCCCAGCCGGTCGGCGTGGTCCAGGTCGTGAGCAGCGTGTTCGTGCCGGGCTCGTAGACGCGCGCGGCAGGCACGTTGATGCCGAACGGGCCGAGCCGGAAGGCGCCGGCCTGCCGGTCGAGGAGCGTGCCGAACACGCTGGGCGAGTCGAAGCGGGGAACGCACAGCCAATCGATCGCGCCGTCGGGCGCGACCAGCGCGCCGGTGTGGCAGTTGGACAGGAACGCGTACTCGGCGATCGGCGGAAACGGCGAGGGCGCGGCGGCGCTCTGGGGCTGGTCCTCGCTGTGAGGCGGGCTGCCGGCCTTGGCCGGCTGTTTGGAGGGGCTCACGAGTGCATCCAGGGACGCTTGGTCGGGCTCACGATGCGACGCTGATCGGACTCACGACGGCACCCACGGACCCTGCCGGCAGCCTCACAACGGCACCCACGGGCCGTGCCAGGCCCCGTAGCCGGCTACCAGCCGCTCGCCCTCCTCTGGGCCCCACGAGCCGGGGGCGTAGGGATGGACCGGCGGCGGGGATTCGATCAGCGGCGCCATCACGCGCCAGCACTCTTCGATGCCGTCCTGGCGGGTGAAGCGCTGGCTGTCGCCGCGCATCGCATCGAGCAGCAGCACCTCATATGGCGTGGGCGCCTCGCCGCCCTCGTCGGCGAACTCCATGTCGAGCGTGATCGGCTGCGCACCGCCCTGGTCGGCGCGGTGGGCGTCGAGGATCAGGCGCGTTCCGGTCGAGGGATCGAGCTTGATCACGATCTGGTTCGGCTCGGGCCGGCGATGAGCGCTCTCCATGAAGCGCAGGCGCGGCGGGTGGCGGAACACGGCGCGCAGCTCGGTCTGCGTGACCGGCAGGCGCTTGCCGGTGCGGATGAACCACGGCACGCCCGACCAGCGCCAGTTGTCGATGTTCAGGCGCAGGGCGGCGTAGGTCTCGGTGGTCGAGTCCTTGGCGACGCCGTCGATGTTCAGGTAGCCGTCGTACTGCCCGCGGACGTAGTGGGCGGGGTCGGCGGTCTCGGTCGAGCGAAACACCGCGAACTTGGCGTCCTTGAGGGTTTCGGCGTCGTCGCCGGCTGGCGCCTCCATCGCGGCGACGGCGAGCACCTGCATCAGATGGTTGACGACGACGTCGCGCAATGCCCCCACCGGGTCGTAGAAGTGCCCGCGGTCCTCGACGCCGAAGGCCTCGGCCATCGTGATCTGCATGCAGGCGATGTGGTTGCGGTTCCACACCGACTCGATCGCCGTGTTGCCGAAGCGCAGGTAGAGCAGCTCGTCGGTGCCCATCTTGCCGAGGAAGTGGTCGATCCGGTAGAGCTGGGACTCGTCGATGTACTTGTGGATTTCTTCGGCCAGGGCGCGCGCGGATTGCAGGTCGTGGCCGAAGGGCTTCTCGACGACCACGCGCGCCTTCGCGGTCAGGCCGGCGTCGGCGAGCTGTGCGATCACCGCTCCGAACAGGAACGGCGGTATCTCGAGGTAGAAGACGGGGCTCGCGGGCGTGCCGACGGCGGTCTTCAGCCGTTCGTAGGTGTCCGCCTTGGTGAAGTCGCCGCTGACGTAGGAGAGGCGCGCCGCGAAGCGCTCGAACACGGCGCGGTCGACCGATTCGCCGGTCCCGGCGATGCATTCGCGGGCATGCTCGCGCAGCTGCTCGACGGTCCAGTCCTGACCGGCGACGCCGACGATCGGGCAGTCCAGCAGGTTTCGCTTCTCCAGCCGGTAGAGCGAGCGAAACGTCATCACCTTGGCGAGGTCGCCGGTGATCCCGAAGATCACGAGCGCGTCGGCCGGCTCCGGCTGACCGGTCTCAGGCATACGCCGGCGCGGGCCCTTTCATGGCACGGCAGGCTAGCGTTTTCTGAATGCCGCCGACATCACGCCAGAGGCGCTTCGCGTGCCATCGTGCCTTCGCCTCGCGACGGCGTGCGCGCGGGCGCGCGCCCACGGTCCCGCTCGCGGCGGTCGTGGTCGCGGCGCTCGCGGTGCTCTGCCTGGGCGGCTGTGGAAGTGGCGGGCGCAGCACGGGCCAGGCTCGCACGGCGACCGTGAGCACGGCGCCCGCATATGCGGCGGCGCCGTACACGCCCCAGCAGCTGCGGGCCGAACGCGGAGGCCATCTGTTCGTCGTCGACGGCTGCTCGGCGTGCCACGCGATCGCCGGCCAGGCCCGCATCGGGCCGAGCTTCGCACATTTCGCCGGCGATCAGGTGACGCTGGCAGACGGGCGCAAGGCGCTCGTGAACGAACGGTTCCTGCACGAAGCCCTGCTCAATCCGCGTGCGGTGGCGCTCGCGGGCTATCCGCTGCAGCCGATGCTGGCCGGCGTGGCGCGCCTGCAGTTTCGCGAGCACCCGGCCGACGTGGCGGCGCTCGCGACCTTCATCGAGCAGATCGGGCCTGAAAACGAATAGCGTCTGCCCGCGATGACCTCCTCCCCACCCGACGCGGCACACGGGGCGAATCACACAGCGCGTCTGCTGATCAGCTGCGCCGACGGCCCGGGCATCGTGGCGGCGATCTCGGGCTTCCTGTTCGAACAGGGGGCTAACATCATCAGCTCCGATCAGTACTCGACTCATCCCGAGCATGGGACGTTCTTCATGCGGAGCGCCTTTTACCTGCCGGCGATCGAGGACGGCCTGAAGGCGACGGAGGGCGGTGCGCCCGCACACGGGCGCAACCCGGAATCGCCGGCGAGCGGCGCGCCCCGACCCGCGAACCGCCCGGACGCGCGCGAGGGCAGCGCCTCGGCGTCCGCTGCCCGGCGCGCCTTCGAGGCCGCGTTCGCCGAGCAGGCAGAACGCTTCGAGATGGAGTGGCGGATCGCTTATGCGCACGAGCGCCGCCGGGTCGCCCTGATGGCCTCGCGCGCCGATCACTGCGTACTCGATCTGCTGTGGCGCGCTAGCCGCGGGGAGCTCGACATGGAGGTGGTGTGCGTGATCTCCAATCACCCGGATCTGCGCGCGGCGGTCGAGGCGATGGGGGTGCGCTTTGTGCACATCCCCGTCACCAAAGAGACCAAGCCGCGTGCCGAGGCGGAGGCGCTCGAGCTGCTGTCCGGCTCGGTCGATCTCCTGGTTCTGGCTCGCTACATGCAGATCCTGTCGGAGGAGTTTCTCGCGCGCGTGGGCTGCCCCGTGATCAACATCCACCACTCGTTCCTGCCGGCGTTCGCCGGCGCGGAGCCGTATCGGCACGCGTACGAGCGCGGCGTGAAGCTGATCGGGGCGACCGCGCATTTCGTCACCGAGGGGCTCGACGAGGGCCCGATCATCGAGCAGGACGTGATCCGCGTCGGGCACGATTACACGGTGACCGACCTCGAGCGGGTCGGGCGCGACGTGGAGCGCAGCGTGCTGGCGCGAGCGGTGCGGATGCAGCTCGAAGACCGCGTGCTGGTGCACGAGGGCCGCACGATCGTGTTCTGAGGGTCACGCGGCGGCGATCAGCTCGGCGGCCTCGTCCTCCGTGGCGGCGGCCATCGACTCGACGTTTTCGACGAGCGCGGGATCGGCGCAGAAGCCGAGGCACAGCGTCCCGGCGAGCGAGACGGCGGCGATGCGCAGGGCATGGTGCTCGGCGAGCTCGGCGATCGAGTGCAGCGAGTCGACGGGCGCGCCGAGCACGCTCACCGGTTCGCGCGGCCCGGGCACGTTCGAGACGTTGACCGCGAAGGCCCGCGGGCTGCGCTCGATCCGTTCGCACAGGCGACCCAGACCCGGCGAGAGCCCGCCGAGGCGACGGAGCAGGGCGTCCATCGTCTCGGCGTCGTGTTCGGACTTGCGCAGGGCGGTCGCGGCGTGGACGGCGCGCAGGCGCTCGACGACGTCGCAGTGCGTGATCTGAATCGGCACGGCGAAGAAGGAGTCGCGATTGCCAGGATCTCCGCCGTCCACCTCGCCGGCCGGCTGATGCAGGCTCACGGGCACCTTCACGCGGACGCTGTCGATGCGCCCGTGCTGCCGCTCGATCCAGCGGCGCAGACCGCCGCCCACCACCGCCAGGACTGCATCGTTGACGGTGGCTGCGTCGATCGACGCAGCCGCGTCGTGCAGCTCGCGCAGCGGCAGCGACGCGAACGCGACCTCCCGGCGTCCGCCGATGCGCCCGTCGAACGGCGAGTCGCGCACGGAGCGGGCGAACTCGCGCGCGAAGAAGTGCGCAAGGTGGGCGCGCCGGCGTGCCTGGTCGCGCTCGTGCGCCGCCTGGGCATGCGCTGCGTCCTCGCGGGCGCGCGCGTCCCAGAGCAGCGCCCGGGCATAGCGCATTGCGGTGCTCCCGTCGGCGAGCGCATGGTGGATGCGCCAAACCAGCGCGGCGCCGCCGGACTGCAGCGCGAGCCGATCGATTCGCCACAACGGCCGGCTGCGATCGAGACGCTCGACGAACAGGCGCGCGACCTCGCCGCGCAGCCCGGCCCGATCGCAGGGAGCGCCTGCTGAGTGCTCGAAGATCTGCGAGGCCGGATCGAAGCCGGGGCGCTCGATCCACACCGGCCGGGTGGGCGATCCCCCGAGGGACCCGGCGAGTGCGGGCGCGGCGGCGATGCGCTCACGCAGGCGCTGGCCCAGCGCGGCGGCCGAAGGGGCGTCGGTGTCGAACACGATCACTTTGCAGGTGTGCCCGACGATCTCGGCCGACTCGAGGTTGAGGATCGCGCGATCCTCCGCCGTCAGGGGAATCCCGCCCGTGAGCAAGTTACCGCTGCCGCCCACAGCCACATTCTCGGTCCCGCCCACAACCACACGCTCGCCCCCCGCCCACAACCACATTCTCGCTCCCGCCCACGAGTCCATCCTCGCTCCCGCCCACGAGCCCATTCTCGCGCACCGCCGAGGCGTAGGATCAGTCGCAAACACTCGGGTCCGAGGAGGAGAGCAATGGCGACGGTCCAGGCTGTGCTGAACGAGACGCAGCGCGAGACGCTTCAGGCGCTGTGCGACACCTTCGTGCCGTCGGTCGCGACGGACACGCATGACGCGGTCGAGCGCGAGTTCATGGGGCGCGCCGCGAGCGATCTCGGCGTCGCCGAGCAGGTCGAGGGCCTGATGGGCGATGTCATGACACCGACCGAGATCGCGGCGTTCGCCGGCCTGCTCGACGCGCTCGCCGGCGAGGGCTTCACGGACGCCGATGTGGCCACGCGTACACAGCTGATTCACGGGTTCAGCGCGCAGGACCCCGAAGCGAAGCTCGGCCTGCGTGCGTTCAAGGGCCTGACGCTGCTGTTCTTCTACGGGCTGCCCGACGCGGCCGGCGGCAATCCCAACTGGGAGGCGGTCGGCTATCCGGGAGCCAAGACGCCGGCGCCCTCGCCCCAACAGGCCCCCAAGACGATCGCGGTGAAGGAGCTCACGGATGAGACGGCGCAGCTCACCTGCGAGGTGTGTGTTGTGGGCTCGGGCGCCGGCGGCAGCGTGATCGCCGCCGAGTGCGCGAAGGCGGGCAAGGACGTGCTGGTGCTCGAGATGGGCGGGTATCGCAACGAGGCGGACTTCTCCAACCTCGAGATTCCGGGCTACTTCGATCTCTACTACGGCGGCGGCCTCTTGACCTCCGAATCCGGGTCGATCGGGATCCTCGCGGGCTCGACCTTGGGTGGCGGCACGATCGTCAACTACATGAACTGCGTGCGCACGCCGGAGAAGATCCTCGCCGAGTGGGAGGGTCACGGATTGGAGGGCCTGGCGGAGAGCTCGTTCGTGCAGGAGCACATGGATGTGGTGATGGAGCGGATCGGCGCCAACACCGAGGCGACCCGGCAGAACGGGACCCACCAGAAGCTGCTGCGCGCATGCGACGAGCTGGGCTACGAGCACCGGCCGATCTGGCGCAACGCCTCGCTCGACGACGACGCCGAGTTCTGCGGCTACTGCTCGCTGGGGTGCCAGCGCGGGTGCAAGCGCTCTGCCATGAAGACCTGGCTGCAGGACGCCTCGGACAGCGGGGCGCAGGCGGTTGTCGGGTGCCGTGTCGAGGAGATCCTCGTGCAGGACGGACGCGCCGTTGGAGTGCGGGGCACGGTCACGAACCCCGACGGGTCGACCACGGCGCTGACGGTGCGGGCGCCCACGGTGGTGGTGGCGTGCGGCTCGATCGAGTCGCCGGCGCTGTTGCTGCGCAGCGGCATCGGCGGGCCGGCGGTGGGCAAGAACCTGCGGCTGCATCCGGCGTTCGTCGTGTGGGGCGTGTACGACGAGCCGATCGATGGCTGGAACGGCCAGATCCAGTCGGCGCTGTCAGATCACTTCTTCGACATCGAGGACGGGTACGGCTTCCTGATCGAGGCGGCCGGCATGCTGCCGGCGTTCATGTCGCCGGCGCTGCCGTGGATGTCAGGCGAGCACCACAAGCGGCTGATGAGCCTGATCCCCTGGATGGCGCCCTTCATCACGGTCGCCCGCGACCACGGTTCCGGTGAGATCGTGCTCGACGACATCGGTCGTCCGGTCGTGCGCTGGGACTTCGACGACGAGGTCGATGCCCGCCTGGCGGTGCTCGCACACGTCGAGCTGGCGCGCCTGCACGAGGCGGGCGGGGCGACAGAGATCCTGAGTGCCCACACGCAGGAGCAGCGCTGGCGCCGCGGCGAGTCGTTCGACGGCTATTTGGAGAGCCTCGAAAGAGCAAGCTATGCGCCGAACGACGTGATCTGCTTCACCGCCCACCAGCTGGGGTCGTGCCGGATGGGCGCCGACCCGGCGAGCTCGGTGGCGGACGGCCGCGGCGAGCTGCACGACGTGAAGGGCGTGTGGATCGGCGACGGCAGCGCCTTCCCGACCGCTCCGGGTGTGAACCCGATGGTGACGATCATGTCGCTGGCGCACCGCACGGCAGCGGCGATCCTGAGCTGAGCCTGGCCGCGCCGCGGACGTGAGCGCATCAGGACGCGAGATTAATGCCCTCCGCTGCGCCGTAGAGCCGGCGCCCCGATATGAAGCTGGGCTCCCCCTCGCGCGGCGGGTCGGCGGGCGGTCGGCCCGGCACGGCCCGCAGCTCCTCGGGCGCAAGCTCGCGCACACACTCGGGGCAGCGGATCTGCACGCGAGCTTCGCTGCCGCAGTGCTCGTGGAGAACCCGCACCGGCCCCCCGGGCGGGTCCCAGGTCCAGCGATCGCCCCACTGCATCAGCGCGAGCAGGACGGGCACGAGCTCGCGTCCCTTGTCGGTCAGCCGGTATTCGCTGCGTAGCGGCCGCTGCTGGTAGACGTGCGTCCCGAGAATGCCCTCGGCGACCAGCGTGTCGAGACGATCGGCAAGGACGTTTGCCGATACGCCGAGGTCCTCCTGGAGCTCGCGAAATCGTGTGACGCCGTATGCGACGTCGCGCACGATCAGCGGAGACCACCACTCGCCGGCGGCGTCGAGGGCGCGGGCGATCGAGCACGGATAGTCGCGGAGGCTGGTGCGCTTCACCACCCGAGTGTATCGCTTGCATGAAAAGAGCAAGTCTGGTACGGTCGCTCTCTTGAAGAAAGCAAATGCATGACGGCGCGGCCGCGAGAAGCGCGAGCGCACGAATGCGCAACCACGGACGAGCAGCACACGACGGCGCGGCCATGAGGCCAACGGCCGAACTGCCGCGCAGCCATGCGACTACCCAGATCCGGCGGTAGCCGGAAGGAGGACGACACAGATGCCGATGCTCGACGCCTACATCCCCGCCGGCGCGCTCACGCCGCAGGCCGAGGAGCGACTGCTGGCCGATCTGACCGACATCCTGCTGGAGAACGAGGGCGCCGATCCGTCGAACGAGCAGGTGCGCTCGATCGCCTGGCTGTTCGTGCACCGTCCGGCGGAGGTGTACGTCGCCGGCGCGCGCGCGAGCGAGCCCCGCTACCGCTTCATCGCCTCGGTGCCGGAGGGGCAGTACAACCCCGAGCGCCGCGACGCGATGGTGCGCACGATCACCGACGCCGTGCTCGACGCGGAGGCGGGCGCCTACGAGCGTGACCCGGCGCGCGTGTGGGTCTTCACCCCCGAGATCCCCGAGCGCACCTGGGGCGGCGAGGGCAGGATCGTGGGGCTTGCGGACATCGCGGCGTTCGCGCTGGGCGACCCGGAGCTTGGCAAGCAGTACGCCGAGGGCGTGTTCGCCGCGCGCGAGGGCGCGGCGGCTGCAGCGTAAGTGCGCTAGCGCGCGACACCCAACCGGCGCGCCTCGGCGGATCGCCGTTCGGACACGAGCGGCTGCCTCGGGCCACCCCCGCCTCGTCGCAGCCGCGAGCTGTTCCACACCACGAAGCTCGAGGACAGCGCCATCGCGGCGCCCGCGATCAGGGGGTCGAGCAGGCCGAGCGCGGCGAGCGGGATCGCGACGACGTTGTAGGCGAACGCCCAGGCGAGGTTGCCCCGGATCGTGCGCAACGTTCGGCGCGCCAGCGCGATCGCCGTGGCGACAGCGGTGAGGTCGTCGCGCATCACGATCACCTCGGCGGCGCCGAGCGCGATGTCGGTGCCCGAACCGACGGCGATGCCGAGGTCGGCTGCCGCCAGCGCCGGCGCGTCGTTGACGCCGTCGCCGACCATCGCCACGCAGCGGCCTTCGGCGCGCAGGTCGCGCAGCAGATCGACCTTGCCGGAGGGCAATGCGCCCGCGATCACCTGCTCGACTCCCAGCTCCTTGCCGACCGCGCGCGCGGTCGTCTCGTTGTCGCCGGTCAACAGCACGCAGCGCAGTCCCATCTCGTGCAGCTGCTTGAGCGCAGGCGCAGCCGAAGGACGGATCGTGTCGGCGACGGCGAGGACCCCGATCGGCGCTCGGTCGCAGCGGACCGATACGACCGTGCGCCCCAGCTGCTCCCACTCGCTCGCGCGCTGCGACAGATCCGGCGGGCCCGGGCTCGCGTGCGAGCCGTTGCCGGCGACGGTCTCGAACCGTCCCACCTCGATCAGCCGGCCCTCGACGAGGCCCTGCACGCCGACCCCGGGAGCGGCCACGAACGACTCCACTTCGGGCAGCTCGCCGCAGCGGCGCTCGGCCGCGTCCACGATCGCACGCGCGAGCGGATGCTCGGAGCCCCGCTCGACCGCGCCCGCGAGGCGCAGCAGCGTGTCCGGATCGACGCCCTCCACCGTCGCACAGCCCGCCAGAGATGTGTCGCCCGCGGTGAGCGTGCCGGTCTTGTCGAACACGACCGTGTCGATCAGGCGCGAGGCCTCGAGCGAGCCGTAGCCCTTGAAGAACACGCCCACGCGCGCGCCCGTCCAGGTCGCTACGACGAGCGCCGCCGGCGTCGCGAGGCCGAGCGCGCACGGGCAGGCGATGATCAGCACCGAGATCGAGGCGCTGAGCGCCGCGGCGGCGGCGCTGCCGGTTGCAAGCCAGACGAGCAGCGTGCCGAGCGCGATCGCGAGCACGACGGGCACAAACACGGCGCAGATGCGATCGGCCAGCCGCTGGACCGCCGCCTTCTCGTGCTGCGCGTGCTCGACCAGGCGCAGCATCTGGCCCAGCTGGGTGTCGGGACCCACGCTGCCGGCCCGTACCACCAGGCGGCCGCTGAGCGCGATGGTGCCCGCGAGCACCGTCTCGCCGAGTCCGGCGTCCTCGGGCCGGGACTCGCCGGTGATGACGCTGCGGTCCATCGCCGAGCCGCCCGTGAGCACCTCGCCGTCGGCCGCGACGGTCTCGCCCGGTCGCACCACGAAACGCTCGCCGGCGGCGAGCTCGGCGATCGGACGGCGGTGCTCGACCCCGGCAGCGTCGAGCACGCTGACTTCGCGCGGCGCGACGGCTGCAAGCGCGCGCAGCGCGCCCATGCTGCGGCGTCGCGACCACGCCTCGAACAGGCGGCCGGCCAGCAGGAACATGGTCACGCCGGCGGGCACGTCGAGATAGACGCCTCCCCCGGAGCGACCGGCGAGCCCGAGCGCGGCCGAGTGAGCGCCGCTGTCGAGAGCGAACATCGAGTACAGCGACCAGCCGGTGGCCGCGAGGATGCCGAGCGAGACGAGCGTGTCCATCGTCATCGCGCCGTGACGGGCCCCTCGCACAGCGGCCTCGTAGAACGGCCACGCAGCCCAGGTGACCACGGGCGCGGCCAGCGCGACCATCAACCACTGCCAGCCCGCGAACCGCAGCGACGGTTCGATCGAGAACAGGATCGACAGGTCGCACAGCGGCATGAACAGCGCGGCGGCCACGAAGAGCCGTCGGCGCAGGGAGCGCACGCGCCGCTCGAGCTCGGCATCGGCAGCCAGCGCAGCGGCGGCCTGCGGGTCCAGTGGCTGGGCGGTGTAGCCGGCCGAAGCGATCCGGTCGATCACCCGCTCGAGCGGCACGCCCGGGGCAAGCGTCACGACGGCGCGCTCGGTGGCGAAGTTGACCCGCGCGGTGACGCCGTCGACGGCGTTCAGCGCACGCTCGACACGCGCGGCGCAGGCGCCGCAGGTCATGCCGCCGATCGCGAGCGAAAGCCCGTGCTCGGCTGGCTGTGGCTCGTCCTCGACGGGAGGAGCTGAGATTTCAACCGCGACCGACAGCTCGCACCCTCCAGATGCCCATCACATCCAGCATAGGTCAGCCCCGATGCGCCCGCAAGCCATTGGCCCAGAGCACAGTCGGCCCGGACTCAGACGATCCCGGGCGCAGCCTCTGTCTGGGCGTAAGCTCTGGTGGACGTGGGCGATCTGCTCCACCACTGGTCCTACGAGCCGCTCGCGCTGTGCGCGCTGGTGCTGGCGGTCTGGCACGAGATTGGCCTGCACCGGCTTTTGCGGCACACCCGCCGCGACCGCCGCCGGCGCCGGCGGCTGCGCTCGCTGTGGTTCTACAGCGGCCTCGCCGTGGTCGTGCTCGCCGTGGCGTCGCCGCTCGAACACTGGGGGTATGACTACTTCTACATACACACTGTCCAGCACCTGCTGCTGATGTTCGTGGCGCCGACGCTGATCGTCGCCGGCGCGCCGTGGCAGCCGCTGCTGGTCGCGCTCCCACTGGGCTCGCGCCGCCGGGCGCTGCGCTCGCTGCTGCACGACGATTGGGCGCGGCCGCTGCGCGCCGCCAAGCGCGCGCTGCTGGCGCCGCTGCCGATCGTGGTGGCGTTCAACGCGGTGATGGTGGCGTTCCTGCTACCCGGGCCGCTCGATCTGGCCGAGCGGAATCGGCTGGTGCACGTGTGGCCGATGAACGGCGGCATGCTCGCGACGGGGGTGCTGTTCTGGCTTTTGATCATCGCCTCCCCCCCGCTGCGGCTGCAGGCGAGGCCGGCGGCGCAGGCGGTGGCGTTGCTGGCGACCAACGTCGTGATGTTCTTGATCGCAATGAGCATGACGCTGCTCACGCACAGCTCGTGGTACTCGGCCTTCGAGCACATCCCCGGTGTGGCTCTGGCGCCGCTCGCCGACCAGCACCTCGGTGCCGGGATCCTGTGGGTGTGCGGTGATCTCTGGGCCGTGCCTGCGCTGATCGTGGCGCTGCGCCGTTGGATCAGCGAGGAAGCCGGCAGCATGGATGCGGCGCTCGAACGGATCCTCGGCCAGGGCCCGACAGCCGCGTGACCGGCGCCGGGCTCTCGGGCTGACCGGCACGGCCGGCCGTCTGATCCAGCCGGTTCGGAGCCCGTCCTGATCGTTGCGGGCTCAGCGAGCTCATTCGGAGGAGCCGTACTCGACGTCCACTTTCAAGCTCTGCCGGCGAGCCCATGCGCGCGTGCCGCGATCGAGCGTCCAAACGTCGAGGGTCGAGCCTTGCACGGCCAGCGCTTCGGCGCCTGCACTGGGGTCGAACGCGACCGTGGCCGTGCCGGCAGGAGGCGAAGGAAGCTGGCGCCAGCCGGCTCCCGGGCCGCTTGCGAGCGCCAGACGCGCCGGCCGCGAGGCGCTCGTGAGCAGCGCGAACATCCCGTCCGAGCCGGTCGGTCCGACCGAGGCCACGCGCTCGGACAGGCCCACCGGCAGCGGCGCCGAGCCGCTCCAGCGCCCGCCGGCGTACCAGGCGGCGATCAGACCGCTCTGGGCCACCGTTCCGGAAACGTCGAGCAGCGCGCCGATTCCGCCATCCGCACGCTCGAGCGCGAGCACCTCGACGCGAGCGCGCGCGAGCGCAGCCGGCAGCGCTCCACCGAGCAGCTGCCAGCGCCCGGCGCGCTGCAGGAACAGCCCGGCCACGCCCGGGCGCCCACAGCTGGCGCCCACGAGCGGACTGCCCCCCAGGTAGGCGACCGCGGTCAGCGCGGACAAGCCGCAGGCGCGGCCGGCGGAGGTCCCGGCGAGCTGGCGCTGCGTGACCGCGGTGCGCCACGCCGACAGGTTGCCGGCGCTGGCGAGCACCTGCGCGCCGGTGGCGCCTTCCACGAGCGCGAGGGCCTGCGTGAGCGAGTCTGCGGCGAGCGCGTCCGGTCGCGCCGCCAGCCCGCGGGGCAGCAGTCCGTTCGACCACGAGCGCCCTGCGCTCGAGGTGTAGATCAGCGGCGAGAACGTGAGCAGGTTCGATGGCCGGATTCCGGCGATCAGCGCGGCGCCGCGCGGTGAGCCGAGCACCAGCCCGCCGTTCGTCGCCACGGCCGTGGCCTCGATGTGGTTGGACCACGGCCCGCCGACCGCCGGCCGAAACAGCAGCTGCCAGAACGTGTTGAGTGGCTGTCCGAGATGGCCCATCGGCACGGTCGCCCAGGTTCCGGCGGCGGTCGGCAGCGAGGTCGCAAGCGGCGTGGGGAGCGCGGGCGCAGTCTCGGAGTCGTGCGCAGATGAGCCGCTGCCCGAGCACGACGCGAGCACGAAGCTCGCGCATAGCGCCAGCACGATCGCAGGCAGCGAGCGCGCGCTCACGAAGCGCGGATCGCGCTGCGGATCGCGTCGGCGAGCGTGACCGAGAAGGACGATTTCGAGGCTTCGGTGGCGGGCCCGGGGTCGGTGTCGAGGACGTAGCGGACGCGTCCGTTTGCGTCGATCACGTCCGCCGACTCGCTGTGGTCGATCATCGCGCCGCCGGGAGAGTATTCGACGGTGGCGCCGTAGGAGCTCCAGACATGCTCGAGCTGGCGCAACGAGCCCGTCAGGTAGAGCCAGTTGGGCATGCCTTCGAGGTGCTCCTGGCGGTCGAACGCCGCGAGGTAGTCGGGCGCCGTGAAGCGGGGATTGGCGTTGACGGCGACCAGCTCGACCTCGCGCCGATCGGCGCCGAGCAGCGCGTCGGCCATCCGGAACTCCTGCGCAATGACAGGGCAGTCGGACGTGCAGAGGTCGTCGAGGAACGTGAGCGCGACCGTCTTTCCGCGCAGGCTCGCCAGCGACACCGGGCGGCCGTGCTGATCGAGCAGCGTGAAGGGAGTCGAGGGCAGGTTGACGAGGTTGGGAGTGCCGTCGACGGCTTCGGAGATGATCGCTGCAGCGTGCGGTTCGCTCGCCGCGACGGCCATCGGCACGGCTCCGACGATCGTGACGGCGAGCGCCGCGACGGCGGCCAGCGAGCGCGCCATGTACGACGGTTCCGCGCGCAGGCGCTGTCCCCACGGCGGAGTCGCGGACGAGGAGCTCTCGGTCGTTGGCCCCGGTTCGCTTGCGCCTGCCGGCAGGCGCGTGACAGCCAGGTAGCCGGCGACGAACAGGAGCGCCATCGGGATCATGCTGTTGGGGTCGGTTCCCACTCCCCCGAAGAACCCGAAGTCCTCGATCAGCACCCAGTCGGCCAGGCACAGGACCAGCGCAACGAGCACTGCGACGCGCACGATCCGCGGGCGCGCCGTCACGAAGGCCGTGCCGATCCCCGCGAGCGCGAGCACCGCGAACAGGTTGACCTCCCAGGCGTGCGCTGCGACGAAGTCGGCGAAGCTCGACAGCAGCGCCGAGAGGAAGTGCGGCTGCGGCGTCTGTGACATTTCTCTGATCATCGCCGTGAGCGTCCCCGACGTCGCCCCTGCGCGCGGCTGGCCTTCCCAGAAGCCCCTGCCCGGCCATGCCTGCAGCAGGGCCATGCCAATGAAGAAGGCGCCGATCGTGCGCAGCACCACGCGACCGGTCCGGGGCGTGCTCCAGGCGCGCTCGGGCAGCGCGATCAAGAGGCCCGCGAAGCAGTAGAGCAGGGCCGCCCCGGGCGCACCGAACAGCCACGTCAGGCCGGGCGCGAAGATCCCGCCGAAGGCCTCGCCGAACACCCATACGCTCAGCCCCCAGAGCACGCTCGCGACGCCGCCGAGGCGCGACCAGTTGCCGCGCGGCGCCGCCAGCAGCCAGGCCCCGATCCCGATCTGGATCCAGACGGCGGCGGCCGCGGCGGCGACCGGGTGATAGCTCCACACGGTCACGAGCGCATTGTCGAGATGCTGGACCCAGTGGGGCGAAGCTGCGGCGGTGGGCTGGATCACGTCCGGCCCCATCCCGAGCGGCATCGCGGGCTGGCTCTGGAGGATGCCGTCGAACACCCACAGCAGCCCGAAGCCGATGCGCAGCAGCCGCCGAGCCGCGGGCTCGCGCGCGGCGAGGGCGGTGATCGCCGGGATCGCGGGAAACGCCCCGATCGCCGGGCGCGCCGGAATCGCCACACCGGCCGCGGCGGACGCGCTCACGCCGGCACCGGCGGGTCCCGTGCCCGCGCGGGTGGCCGCCGGTTGGGCCATCTGCAGCGCGCGCAGCACGAGCCACACGGTCGCGACGAGCAGCAGGATCACGAGGATGACCACGCCCTGCGTCAGAAGCGCGCGATGAAAGGCCGAGACGACCGTCGGGTCGCTGGCTTCCAGGCCCGTGCTCATGCCAGGCATGGCGCGCTCCCGAGTGTCAGCGCTCGCCGAAGCCCCGCCGCCACAGCAGCAGATACCACGCGATCACCGCGATCAGCACAGCCAGCGGCAGTACCAGCGTGAGAATCGATCCCGCGAGGAAGTCCGAGGCTATCGGTATGGCCAGGCCTGGCACCGGCATCTACTGCAGAAGATAGAGAACGACATAGGTCAGGACGCCGATCGCGGCGAGAAAGCTCCAG
>DATJOF010000042.1:0-42147 GCA_035507415.1 Solirubrobacteraceae bacterium | reverse complement strand
TGCATCGGCGGCAGGAATTACGGCCACGTGGCCGTAAAATGAATCGAGCATGGGCAAGGTTGTCAAGCTGCAACCGACGGTCAGGGAGGATCCGAAAGCAGGCGCGAAACCTCGCCAGCTCGCCCCCCGGGGTGTCGGACGTCCCGCTGCGCGTGACCGCCGGCGCCGGCCCCGCCGTCACAAGACCGCGCTCGTGCTCGGCGGAGGCGGCTTCACCGGCGGCGTCTATGAGATCGGCGCGCTGCGCGCGCTCGACCTGCTGGCGGTCAACAGCTCCGTGACCGAATTCGACGTCTACGTCGGCACCTCGGCCGGCGCGTTCATCGCAGCGCTGTGTGCCAACGGGGTGACCCCCGAGGAGATGATGCGCGTGGTCGCGCGCGACGGCAAGGCGCCGTTCGCGGAGGTCGACCTCGACGATCTGCTGCGCCTCAACCTGTTCGAGCTGGCCCGCAAGGGCGCATTGCTGCCGCTGCGCGCGCTGGGGCTGGCTCGCGACCTCGTCGCCCACCGCGGGCAGATGTCGCTGATGGACGTGATGCTCGGTCTCGCCGAAGGTCTGCCCTCCGGCGTCTACACCAGCGCGGGAATCGAGGAGTACCTGCATCAGGTACTCGAACAGCCGGGACGCAGCGACGACTTCCGCGAGCTCCCGCGCGAGCTCTACCTGACCGCGACCGACCTCGACACGTGCGAACGGATCATCTTCGGCCACGAAGGCCTGCGCGACGTGCCGATCTCGACGGCCGTGCGCGCCTCCGGGGCGCTGCCGATGGTCTACGCCCCGGTCCAGGTCGGAGAGCGCGAGCTCGTCGACGGCGGCCTGATGTCGACCACCAACCTCGACATCGCCGTGCAGGCCGGCGCGAAGCTGATCGTCGTGCTCAACCCGATCGTGCCGTTCGTCAACGACTTCTCGAGCACCGTGCGCACGGCCCGGGGCGTGCGCCCGCGCAGGGTCTCGGACATGGGCTTCCCGCAGATCGGCTATCAGGCCTTCAGGCTGCTCGCCCATCAGCGCCTGCACGAGCTCGCCCAGACCTGGGGCGAGCGCTACCCGGGAATCGACATCGTGCTGATCGAGCCCGAGCCCAGCGACGAGCTGATGTTCCAGACCTCGATGATGCACTTCGCCTCGCGCGTCGAGATCGCGCGCCACGGCTTCGAGTCGGTGACGCGACACTTGGTCGGCGAGTACGAGCGTTACAGCGAGATAGCCGAGCGCCACGGCATCGAGATCTCCGGCGAGCGCGTCCAGCAGGTCGTCGAGCACTTCGAGATCGAGACCGAGTCGGTCAGCGCGTGGCGCAAGATCCTCGAGGGCACGACCGGCGCGCTGCTGCGCCAGTCCGGGCTGGCAGCCGGCTAGAGCGCTTTCTCGAGCGCCGACAGCAGCCGCTCGCTGGCGGCTTTGTCGCGCAGCGCGATGCGCACGTGCGCCGGCTCTCCGAGCGCCGCGCCGCCGGCGACCAGCACGCCCGAGCGCGCGAGCCGCGCCGAGAGCTCGTCTCCGTCGAGCATGGGGTGCGCCGCCCAGACGAAGTTCGCCTGGCTGTCGCTCACGTCAAAGCCCTGCTCGTCGAGCGCCGCGATCACGCGCACGCGCTCGTTCGCGACCGTGGCCACGCGCCGCGCGATCAGCTCAGAGCAGCTGCGCAGCGCCTCCAGGGCGCCCGCCTGCGAAACCTCGGACACGCCCAGGTCGGGCTCCAGCTCGGCCAGCAGCTCCTCCGAGCCGGGCCCTCCGATCGCGTATCCGACACGCAGGCCCGCGAGCCCCCAGGCCTTGGAGAAGCTGCGAAACACGAGCAGGCGCGAATGCTCCTCGAGCAGCGCCAGCGAGGCGTTCACCGGCTGGGCGTCGGCGAACTCGACGAGCGACTCGTCGAGCAGCACCGCCACGTCGCTCGGCAGGCCGTCGAGCAGGCGCGCCAGCTCAGCCGTCGCCAGCAGCTCTCCCGTCGGATCGTTCGGACTGGCGATTGCGATCACGCGCGTGCCAGGCTCGCGCGCCGCCTCCAGCAGCGCGTCCACACCGCCCGCAACGCGCGCGGCCTGGCCGTGTGCGCGCCGGGCCATGATCGGAAAAAGCGGATAGGAGGGCCACGCGCTCAGCAGGCGCTGGCCCGGCTCGATCAGCGCGCGTGTGGCCGAGCTCAGCAGCTCCGCGGCGCCGTTGCCGAGGATCACGCGCCCCGGCTCGATGCCGTGGCGCTCGGCCAGCTCGTCGCGCAGCTGGGTGCCGCGCAGGTGGGGATAGCGCTGCAGGCCGCGTCGCGAGACGAACGTGATGGCGTTGATGATGCTCGGGTGGGGCAGCTCCGGCCAGGTGGTCTGCGAGAGGTCCAGCGTCTGGACCCGCGTGAGAGCTTTGCGTTTGCGCTCGGCCGCCTCCTCGCGCAGGTCGGCGTTGACCTCCTCCTCGGTCATCGCTTCGAACTGGCGGTAGTAGTCGAGCAGGCCCATGCGAAGCGGCTCGTCGCCCTTACGGCGGCTCAGGCGCCTACGCCGGGACCATGGATGAGCACGAACCAGATCGTGAACAGCACCGCGCAGATCGCCGCGGTGAAGCCGAACACAGGCCCGAGCACCCCCGTGCGCTGGTCGTGTCCGGCGGCCCGCCGCACCAGGATCCAGCCGTTGTCGAGGCGACGCAGGATCGCGAGCGTCCCGAACAGCAGCACGAACAGCCCCACGAACGCGATCAGGATGCCCAGGCTGACGCTGCCGGTGAGGTAGTTCACGCGCGAGCCGATCCACAGACACGCCAGCGGGATCGGACCCCAGCAGAGCAGGCTCAGCAGCACCATGCCGGCGAACATGAACGACGCCAGCGAGCCGTCGAAGCGCTGGCGCAACGCGCCGCCGCGCAGGGGCAGCTTGCGAAAGTGAAGCGGCCCCGTGCCGGGGCGGCGGCCGACGAACAGGCCGCCGGTCTCAGAGGGATCTGTGCGCATCGGTCCCTATCTTCGCAGGCCGCAGCCGCTGTCAGCTCTCATAGAGCGAATCGAAGATGTCCTTGTACTTCTCGTTGACGACGTTGCGCTTGACCTTCAGCGTCGGCGTCAGCTCGCCCGTCTCCTGCGAGAGGTCGTGATCGAGGATCGCAAAGCGCTTGACCTGCTCGACCTGCGCGTACTTGCCGTTGGCCTTGTCCAGCGCCTCCTGGACCAGCGCCTGCACAGCGGGCTCGCGGGCCAGCGACGGGATGTCGCCGGGCAGGCCGTGCTCGGAGGCGTAGCCGGCGATCTCTTCCTCGTCGAGCGTCACCAGCGCGACCGGATACGGGCGCTGGTCGCCGTGCATGACCGCCTGTGAGATCCAGCGGCACTGCTTGAGGTCGTTCTCGATGTTCGCCGGCGTGAGGTTCTTGCCGCCGGCGGTGATGATGATGTCCTTCTTGCGGCCGACGATGTAGACGAACCCGTCGTCGTCGATGCGTCCGAGATCGCCGGTGTGCAGCCAACCGTCCTCTACGGCGCCGAAGCTCGCGTCGGCTCGGTTGTGATAGCCCTGGAAGATGTTCGAGCCTTTGATCAGCAGCTCGCCGTCCTCGGCGATCTTGACCTCGACGCCCGGCAGCGGCTTGCCGACGCTGCCGAAGCGATGTTCCTCCGGCGTGCTCACGGTCGCCGCCGTGGCCGTCTCGGTCATGCCGTAGCCCTCCATCACGGGCACTCCGCAGGCGAAGAAGAATTCGAGGATCTCCCTGGCGATCGGAGCAGCGCCGCTGACCGCCTCGCGCACGCGCCCGCCGAAGGCGGCCCGCACGTTTTGGAAGAGCCGCTCCTCGGCCTGTTCGAAAGGCGCCTGCAGCTCGGTCGGGATCGGCTGGCCCGCCAGCTGCAGCTCGCGCACCTGCATGCCCACGCGCACCGCCTGCTCGAGCTCGTCGCGATCGGCGTTGGCGCACACGAGCGTGTAGATCTTCTCGAACACGCGCGGCACCGAAGGCAGATATGTCGGTTTGACCTCAGCCAGCTCGCCGATGATCTGCTTGGTGTCTCCCCCGAAGTAGGCCATCGTGACGCCGAGATCGAACACGAGCAGCTGCAACAGCAGCGCGAACGAGTGCGCCAGCGGCAGATACAGGTAGACGACGTCGCCGGCTTCGCTGTCGAGCGTCCCGCGCCCCTCCACCATCTCGATGATCGCCGAGTAGTTCCCGTGCGAGAGCACACAGCCCTTGGGCGGACCGGTCGTGCCGGACGTGTAGATGAACGTGAACGGGTCCTCGGGGCGCACCCCGGCGCGGCGCGCCTGCAGCTCCTGCTCGTCGCGCGCGCGCCCGCGCGCGCGCACCTCAGCCAGCGGAATCGCCTGGAGCGCCTCGATCTCGGGCGTGCTCTGCGTGTCCGACGGCGGGTCGATCACGACGATCGTGCGCAGATTCGGCAGCCGCTCACGGATCTCAGCGATCTTGGCCAGCTGCGAGGCGTCCTCGCAGACAACCGCGCACGCGTCGGAGTCGGAGATCACCCAATGGCACTCCTCGGGCGAGTTGGTCTGGTAGATCGGCACCACGACGGCGCCCGCCGATGTGGCCGCCAGATCGGCGTAGGACCAGTCCGGACGCGTGTTGGCGAGGATGCACAGGCGCTCGCCCGCTTCGATCCCGAGGTCGATCAGGCCGAGGCCGATCTCCGTGACGATCTCATCGAGCTCGCCATAGCTGACGTCGCGCCACTCGCCATCCCGCTTGTAGCGAACAGCCGGGCGGTCGCCAAAGCGCGCGGCGGCACGCGGCACGAGTTCGGCGATCGTCTTGAGCGCGGTAGCCGACGGCGCGGCGGTGACCTCCATAGGACTTCCCTCCTCGATCGACCAGCTGAACCAACCCTCTGATCTTAGGGCGTCCGACGTCTACGAGCCGCCCGAAGTTGGGCGCGCGCCAGGCAGCCGCCGACGGGCTCAGCGTCAGGGCAGCAAATCTCGACGCCCGGCAAGGACATCGGGGGCGCCCAGAGCAAGGCGCCCGCCGACGACCTTCGCCTCAGGACACGAGATCTCGAGGCCTCGGTGAGTACGACGAGGGCGCCCAGGCCGGGCGCGCGTCTGACCGGATGTGGATGGGGTCGCGGGTGGGCTCGCGGACTACGTCTTGGCCGAGATCGGCCGCTGGGACTGGGGCCGCTTGCGGATGGAGGCGAGGAACAGGCTCTTGTCGATGCGCCCCTTGAAGATCGGGACGCCGTTTTCAACGCATTTCGAGAGAACCTCTCGGCGCCCTAGACCGGCTTCGCGCGCAAGCTCGGTGGGCGTCAGGTGGTTGGCCATAGAGAACATTTCCTCCAGTCTCGAGGGGCATGGCGCTTTTGGAGACCTCCAACCTAGCGTCCGTGACGGACGAATGCAACCGCAAATCGCGGCAAATTGCGTACGTCTGGCGATGTGCTCTGGGGTCTGTTGGTGGATCCGGCGTTGGCCTCGGAGGGCCCGGTGGCGCGGGCTTTCCGTCGGCAGCGCACGCGTGTGTGCGCGCGCGCGCGTGGGTCGTTGGTCGAGAGACGTGTCTGTAGCTCGGTGGTGCGCAGGGTCGTGAACAGCTCGGTGGTGCGCAGGGTCGTGAGCAGCTCGGTGGTGCCGAGGGTCGTGAGCGGCTCGGTGGTGCGGAGGGTCGTGAGCGGCTCGGTGGTGCGGAGAGGCGCCTGCAGCCTGGTGGTGCGGAGAGTGTTGAGCAGCGGTGCTGCCCAAGGTCGTAAGGAGAGCGCGCCGGTTGGGGCGGTCGCTCAGATCGGATTGGGGACGTCGAGGAAGACGTGGCGCAGGCCGAAGCGATCGCCGAGATGCTGGCCAAGCGCACGCACGCCGAACGTCTCCGTTGCGTAGTGGCCCGCCGCGATGAAATGGATGGCCAGCTCGCGCGCCTGGGCCATCACGCGCTCGGACGGCTCGCCTGTCACGAACGCATCGGCCCCCGCCCGCGCGGCCTCGCCCAGGTAGTCCACGCCCCCACCGGTAACGAGCGCAATCGTGCGGACCTGTGCGGGCCCGGCCTCGAACACCAGTGGCTCGCGCTCGGTCACCGTCTGCGCTCGGCTCACCAGCTCGCTTATTGGGATGCCATCGCCGGGAAACCGCGCCAGCGTGCCGATCGTCTCACCCACGTGGAGCCCGAACGGCTCGTCGAGGCATTCGGCTCCGAGCGCCTGCGCGAGCAGCGCGTTGTTGCCGAGCCGGGGATGGGCGTCGAGCGGCAGGTGGTACGCGGCGAGCGCCATGTCGGCGTCGAACAGCAACTGCAGCCTTCGCTTGAGCTGGGCGTCGATCGGTCCGGGTCCCGAGCCCCAGAACAGTCCGTGATGGACCAGCACCAAGTTCGCCTGCTCCGCAGCTGCCAGCTCGAACAGCTCGGCGCTGGCCGACACGCCCGTGGCGAGTGTTGTGATCTCATCCGGGCCGGGTACCTGGAGGCCGTTCGGACCGTAGTCCTGGAAGCGCCCCGGTTCGAGCAGGTCGTCGAGCTCGGCCAGGATCTTGGTGATCGGAGTGGGCATCGGGGCGACTGTAACGAGCGGGCTCGTGCGTGGGCGCGCGGGATCGACTACCTGTGGCGCTGATGTGCTGGCTTGTTCGTCGTGAGGCTCGCGCCCAGGCCCTGGTGGGCTGGCTTGGCGGTTGCGCGCCAGCGCCCGGTCGTTGACGCGGTGGCTGGGGCGTTGGCGGTCAACGTCTGGGCGTTCCTATCGGTGTGGGATAATGGTCTTGCGTCGGGGCGTGGCGCAGCCTGGTAGCGCGCACCGTTCGGGTCGGTGAGGTCCCCGGTTCGAATCCGGGCGCCCCGATTGCCTTCACGTTCTCGTAGGACCCTGGACTGGCTTCAGAATATGCACGATTTGCAGGGCTTTTTCGGTTTGATGGCGTCACCGGTTCACGTTCTAGAAGCAAGCTGGCTCGGCTGACCAAAAACCTGGAAATCGGGACGTCATGCCCCATTGCTTCCGGGCATTTGTGAGATTGCGGGGACCGTGCAGGCGCTACGGGGAGCAAATGGGGAGCAACTTTGCTCAAAAAGGGGAGCAAGAGGGAGTAGGTGGTTTTTGCCTCGGGCTCAAGCATCAGCCCGGACCAGCTCGACGCTTGAGTCCGCGCTACCACCCTCGTGAGAGGACAATCGAACATCTGTTCCCGTCCGGCTCTCTGGGTAGTCTCACGCTTATGTCGCCGAGACCTGTGGACTCCGCAGCCTCGCGGAAGGCTCGTGGTGCTTTCTTCACACCGCCGCCGATCGCCGAGTTTCTGGGCCGCTGGGCAATCCGTTCTGCGGACGCGCGCGCCTTGGACCCCACTTGTGGCGAGGCAGTGTTTCTACTTGCGGCCGCGGAGCGGCTCGAGGCCCTTGGAGCAAAGCCGGCAGCCGTAGCAGATCAGCTAACCGGAGTTGACCTCGACCAGGCGTCGCTCAACACTTCGCAGTCGCTGCTGAGGGCTGCCGGTGCGGGCGCGAATCTTGTACGTTCGGACTTCTTCGAGCTACCCACGCCCGTGCATCTTGGAGATCGGGTGGGATGGCAGGACGCCGTGATCGGCAACCCGCCGTTCGTCCGCTACCAGGAGCATCGCGGACACGTTCGTAGGCGTTCAGTGGCAGCGGCGCTCGAGCAAGGCGTGCGGCTGTCGGGTCTTGCCTCGTCATGGGCGGCGACACTCGTGCACGCCTCGGCGTTCCTCAGGCCCAGTGGCCGGCTCGCAATGGTTCTACCTGCGGAGCTGTTGACCGTTGGTTACGCCGAGCCGATCCGGCGCTGGCTCCGAAAGCGGTTCGCTGTCGTCAACCTCGTGATGTTTGAGCGCCTCCAGTTTCATGGCGCCGACGAGAAGGTCGTGTTGCTCGTCGCACACGGGGAAGGACCCTGCGACTCGTTCTGTCTGTTCCATGTCGATGGTGCGGAGGACCTGGCCAATGTGCATCCGCTGGACCCGGTCGGCGCCAAGCCCGCGGCGGAGGGCAAGTGGAGTGATCTCGCGCTCTCGCTGGATGTTCGCCAACTGTTCAGGTCGGTCAGCGAGCGCATGAGCCGGTTGGAGGAGTACGGATCGCCAATGCTCGGGACCGTCACCGGAGCAAATGACTATTTCGCGCTGTCGGAGGTCACGCGGTTGAAGTACGGCATCGCTGAGAAGCACCTCAGACGCATAAGTCCTCCCGGTACGAAGTATCTCAAGGGACTCTCCTTCTCCCGCGCTCAATGGGAGGAGTTGAAGGTATCCGGGCAGCGCGTGTGGCTACTCTATCCCGGCAAGAAGGCGCGCGGAAAGGGGCTCACGGAATATCTGGAGCTCGGCATTGAGCGCAAAGTCCCGGACGCCTATAAGTGCACGGTGCGTGATCCGTGGTGGCGACCGCCGGTTGTCCCTGTGCCTGATGTGTTCTTCACGTACATGTCGCATCTATATCCCCGGCTGATCACGAACGCGGCACGGACGACCTTCGTCAACTCGATGCTTGGATTGCGGCTAAATGACGGCGTTCCTGAAGAGACGCGGAACGCGTTGCCGTTGCTCGCCCTCAACTCTCTGACGATGCTGGGCGGCGAGGTGTTGGGCCGAGGTTATGGAGGTGGCGTCCTTAAGATGGAGCCGAGTGAGGCATCCGCGCTGCCTGTGCCGGGGCCTGAAGCGCTCGAGAAGGCATGGCGCGCGATCTCACCACAAAGCCCTAACCTCGATGCCGCCCTGAAGCGCGGCGAGTGGTGGGCTGTGGTGGCCGAGGTCGATCGAGTGCTTCTCAAGGGCTCGCTCGGCCTCAGCAACGACGAAGTTGTATCTATCCGGGATGCGGCAACGCTCCTTCGCGTCCGTCGCACCGGGCAAACTGAGACGCATACCTCAGCCGCGAAAACCTGATGTCCTAGCAGAGCTCGACCTCATACTTGAGGCGGCGGATGCCGACCTCGCGCCGTGGACGCATCCACCCGGCTCGCATGAAGAGGAGCGCCAGTACGTCCCGGACTACGCCATGCTCCGCGCGCTGCTGGCCGTGCCGATCGAACAAGGCCACGCTGAGAGCCAGCAATCCGGCCGGGTGGCGAAGTCTCTCGATGCGTATGTCGCCCATGAGTTGCGACGTGCGGGGTTTGATCCAAACACGGTGTTCCCGCGCCTGCGGATGCCCAGGGCGCTTCCGCCTGAGATGAAGAATGTCGAGCAAGCCATCGACCATCTTTTGATGGTGCTCTTTGAGTATGAGGAGTTCGCATCCCAGAGACTGAAACCGGCACCGCTTCGCTCGGCGATTATGAGCCTGGGACGCATCACGCTCGGTGGCTCTGAGACGAACGTGCTCGGCCGCTTCTACAAGAAGCAGGTCGATGCTGTGGTGCTCTCCGACTGGCTCAGAGGGCCTGACGTGCTCGTGTCCGGCAAGACGCAGTTCTCCAGTTACCTCAACAACAAGAACAATCGCTACGAGGAGGCGATCGGAGAGGCGCATAACCTACGCGACCGATATCCCCTCGCGGCGATGGGCTTCGCATATCTTGTCCGCTCAAATGTCTTTGAGGGTGGGGCATTCGAGCTGCTACGAGATCTCCTGGTGCGCCTCAGGCGACCCGATGGTCCTTTCGACGCCACGGTTCTGCTTGTTGCCGAGTGGGACGAGAAGACACGCCGGCTGACCTCGGTTGAAGACCCTGCGCCAGCTCTTGCGTTGCCTCGGTTCTTCGAGGACCTTCTAAACGCCCTTATGGCCTATACGCCGGTCGATGTGTATCAACCTGTGCGCGCCCGGAAGCTTGGAGAGCCGCCGGGTGGCTTTCCCCCGAGCGGAGATGACGGCGAAGATGAGGACAAGGCGCGGTCTCGCTGATCTACGGGGAGCAAAAAGCCTTCGTCGCTTTTGGAAATTGGGAGCAAATGGGGAGCAAGGCCTTGGCAAAACAGCCTTAGAAAGCCAACAGTCGCCCGGCGTGAACCGGGCGCCCCGAGATTTTTTCGATGGGTCTCCCGACATAGAAAGGTCGCCTCGGGGGTCGATACGGGACAAAAACTTCGGTCGAGTCGGCTTGGGGCGAACGAAGGGCGAAATAGGTACGACGCCCGCGACACCCGCGACACCTTCCGTCAGCCATTGCGGGGCCGTCGGGGCAGCGCGTCGCCGACATGAATCGGATGTCCCTGCCTCAACGTGATCGCCTGGTGCGACACGAGGCCAGTCGCGAGCGGTCGGTGTACATCGTGAGCTGCACAGAAGGCAGGAGCGCGAAGCCGGTGTCGAGCCTGACGATCGTTTCGGCACCGGCGGAGATGGCCGTTGCCGCGTGGGCCGCATCGTAGGATGCCATGCCGTAGTGCGGTCATGAAGGTGACGGCGGCGGCTGTTATGTCGCCGAGCGGTACCGGGAAGTGATCGCCAGGCGTGAGGAGCACCTCATAGCGCGAGATGGTGTCGAGCAGCAGCCGTGCGGCGCGGCGGCGGGAACGTCCGCCGGTACGGCGTGCTCGCCAGCGTCCGCCCCAGCGTTCCTTCATGACAATGGCGAAAGCCGTCTCGGCGAGCTCGACGCGAAGCAGCTCGCTGGTGGCAACCGAGACGCCGCTGTCGAACATGCGTTTGAGGAAGGCGTCGCACACGTCGTGGAGCGACTGGGTCGCCAGCAGCGCCTCGACGACGAAGCTGGTATCCAGGGCGATCGGGTCGGGCAGGGTCGGCTGCTGGTCCTCGATCGAGAACACACCGCGCGTGAGGCGTCTGCGCCCGCCCGCTGGGCTCATCGGCGGCCTACCGGGGACGGTACATGTCCCGCGTGACGCGGACGTTCACCCGCAGGCCCTCGGGGCACGCTTCAGCGCTGCCTGCTGCGTAAGGCCGGCAGTCTTCGCGGCTTCGACTCAGCGCGGCTCTTGGGGAGGGTCGTGCTCGACGCCGAGCGTCCGCTGCATCCATGCGACATCGTGCCACGCGCCGAGCTTCCAGCCGATCCGCCGATAGACGCCGACTGGCTCGAAGCCCATCGCTCGGTGCAGGCCCTCGCTCGCCTCGTTTGGCAGTGTCATGCCCGCGACCGCCATCCGGTATCCGCGCGCTATCAGCCGCTCGAACAGCGCCTCATACAGCGCGCGCCCCGAGCCGGAACGCCGCTGACCCTGCTCTACGTAGATGCTCACCTCGCACGAGAAGCGATACGCCGTTCGCGTCTGGTGCGGTCCGCCGTACGCATAGCCGATAATCCGGTCGTCGTCTTCGCGCACGACCCACGCGTGCATCCGGGTGGCTGCCGCGATCCGTTCGGCCATCGACTCGGGCGTCGGCGGCTCGCCCTCGAAGCTAACGGCCGTCTCACGCACGTAGGGTGCGTAGATCGCAGCGCACGCCGGCGCGTCCTTCTCGCTGGCATCCCTCACCGTCGCACCGGACATTTTCGGCTTCAGCATAGGCGGGCGAGGGTACTCGTCCCTGAGTAGCGAGCGGAAGAGCTGATCGCGCCGTTTGGCGAGCGAGCGGAGGAGCTGGCCGCACGCTCGACGAGCTGACGCATCCCTGATTCGCGAGCCACCTGTCGGGGAAGTACGATCCCCCCGGTACGCGCGGCCCGAGGAGCGGCCCGGCGGCGGCTGTGTTCGGTCATACAGCCCGTTTGTATCCCTAAACCCCCTGAACGAGCCCGAGATATGCCACCAGCATGAGGATTCAGCGTATGGACAACGTCGGCATTGTCGTCGAAGACCTCGATGCCGCCATCGCATTCTTCACCGAGCTTGGCATGGAGCTGGAAGGCAAAGCGCGGATCGAGGGCCTGTGGGCGGACCGCACCGTCGGACTCGACGGTGTCCGTAGCGACATCGCGATGATGCGCACCCCGGACGGTCACAGCAAGCTCGAGCTGACGAAGTACCACGCCCCCCTCACGGTCGGCGCCCAGCCGGAGAACCCGCCGCCCAACACGCTCGGGCTGCATCGCGTCATGTTCGCCGTCGACGACATCGACGAAACCGTCGCCCGCCTGCGCGCTCACAGCGCCGAGCTCCTCGGCGAGGTGGCGCAGTACAGGGACAGCTACCGGCTCTGCTACCTCCGCGGCCCCGCGGGCATCATCGTCGCCTTGGCCGAACAGATCCGCTAACGCCCATCGCGGCGAAACCTGCGACGTCCTCAAGCGCGGCACGCGCCGCGGCGGCGCGACCGCGATCCTTGTCCCCGGACCGGCCAGTAACTGTGAGTCGGCGGCACTTGCCGTGACCTGATATTCACCGGGCTGCGTGTAAGTGTGCGTGGTCGAAAGGCCGCTTGTTGTGGCGCCGTCGCCGAAAGCCCATTGAGCGCCTGTCAACGGACTCCAAACCGAGACAGGTGAAACCATGGAGAACGAGACCGGCTGGCCGACCTGCGTCGTTTCGGGGACGTCGACCGCCTTGAGGCTCGGCCCGACATCATAGACGAACCCCTCGATTTGTTCCCCGAAGAGCATCTCATGCTCCTGCCATATCGCGACCGTATCACCGGCCGAGTCTCCCGCTACCTGAAGGCTGGTTGCCGAGCCGGTGGGACCACAAGAAGTCGTGTCGCCGGTGACCTCCGAGAACGTGCCGCCAGGTGGACGCACCGCGCCGTATTCGGTGATCGCCGCGCAGCCGTGGAATTCCGGACTGTTCATCAGCCAGGGCAGAGTGACTGCGGTGCTGGCAGGCTCGAAGCTGGTCGGGGCGGGCCCGCGAGACTGTGGGCCGCCCGAGTCCGCACGAGATGTCACTCGGCCGCGCCGAACCTCCAGATGCCGAGCACGTTGCCCGCCGGGTCCGCGAACACGGCGACGGTCAGGGCGCCCTCTGCGAAGGGCTCCTTCACGACCCACCCGCCGTGATTTGCTATCTCCTGCACCGTCGCGTCAACGTCCTCGACGTAGATGTAGGGCCGTACGCCCGCGTCACCTGCGACTTCCTGCTCCGTGACGAAGTGCCCGATCACATGGCCGCTGCCGTCGTGGAATGCGGGGCTGCTCGACTCCTCATCGCGAATCCCCCAGCCGAACACCTCGCGGTAGAAGACAGCGAGGGCCGCTGGCTCGCTTGCGGGAATGTGGAGATAGGTGACACCGCCCGGCCTTGCAAGCGAGGGCGGCTCGGCGGCGCGGTCCATCGCGCGATTCTGCCACGCCTACGGCTCGCGTCTCATTTCAGATGTGGCGCCGCGAAACGTGGGGCCGCGACATCGCTCCGTTCGAATGCGCGGTCCTCCGCCGCGGTCGTCGACACCGTCCGGCTACGCGGCCCCGCGCCGCAGTCGTGGCACCGGCCGCCCTGCAGACGTCCGGCTATGCGGCTCGACGAGCCGTCACGGCACAGGCAGCGACGCTCGAGCGAATCGGCCGGCCGAGCCGTTCGTACAGGGTCTGGTTCTCGTGCTCGATGGCTTCGCGCTGCTCGACAGAGAGCTTCGACCAGAACGACAGCGTGCCGAGCAGCGCCCCCAGCTCGTCGGGCGTGTGCTCGACCAGGCTCGGCACGGTCGCGATCTGCGCGTCCTCGAACAGATTCGCGACGTAGTCGCGCGCCACCTCGTGGCTGCCGAGCCAGGCCCACACCTGTGAGATGTTCTCGCGGCGCTCGTTCACCCCCGTGAGCATCGTCTCGAGGTCCCGGTAGGCCGGCCAGCTCGCGGCGAGCTCCGGCGCGACCTTCGCGATTGCGCTCACCAGCGCCCGCTGGTCATCGGCGCTGCGAGCATCGTCCAGCCCGATGTACTGGACGAGCGCCAGCGTGCCGCCGGGTGCGAGTGCCGCGGCGGCCCTCCGCCAGCCGACATCGGGGTCGATCCAGTGCATCGCCGAGGCCGAGCACACGGCGCGGAAGCTCTCGCGGGGGAGAGGAGCGTCCTCGAAACGGGCGTTCACGAACTTGACACCCTGCGCATCTCCAAGGTTCTGGCGCGCGAGCGCGATCAGCCGTTCGCCGGGCTCGATCGCTGACACGTGCAGGCTCCGAGCGAGCAGGCCGCGGGTCAGCTGCCCGGTTCCGCAGCCGATCTCGAGCACTCGATCGCCGGCGTCGAGCGCCGCGACCTCGCAGACGCGATCGAGCAGCACATCGGGATAGGTCGGGCGTTGGCGGTCGTACTCGTCCGCGACCTGATCGAAGACCTTGCCGCAACTACGCTCCAGAGTGCCGTCCGGCATCGCGGCAATGTAAACCGCGGGCCGGATGATCGGGACCCGATGCCCGGGATCGGATGGCCGAGACCGTCAGCAATTGCGTACCAAGCTCGACGAGCAGCTCGATCGGGGCGTGAAACCTCACGCCACGGGCGGTGAACTGACGGCATGGCGGTGAACTCGCGGCACGGGCGGTGAACTGACGGCACGGGCAGTGAACTCGCGGCACGGGCCGTGAACTGACGGCACGCGCGGTGAACTCGCGGCACGGGCCGTGAAAGCTCAGGGCACAGGCGGTTCGACAACGTACGCGGCGAGCCTCTCCCGCATCCAATCCGGAATCGTCGTCTTCGTATCCGCTTCGCGCTCGAGCAGCCTCTTCAACTCCACCAGGACATGGCGCAGAGTCCCGTCGACCAACAGCTCTTCGTCGCGCACCACGCGATAGCCGGTCGTCATGCTCGTCATGCCCAGCCGCGTGATCGCGATCTCGAGCGTCAGCTCGTCGTCGAAATGCGCCGGGCGGTGATAGCGCAGCCCCGCCTCCGCGACCACGAAATCGAGGCCCCGCTCGGCGATCGCCTGATAACCGCCCAGCGTGTCGAACGCCGCTCGAAAGAGCTCGGTGACGCCGATATCGAAGTACGCGAGGAAGTGGGCATTGAACACCACACCCTGCGGGTCGCACTCCCCGTAGCGGACGCGCAGCCGGTGGGTGAGGGGCGATGCCACGCTTGACTCGACCACATCTTCGGCTGTCATCGCCATCACCTCGCTCAATTTGAAATCTCTTGCGCCGATCGCCTGCCGACGCGTCAGCACCTTACCCGGCTAAACCGGCCAAAGCGCGTCAGTCACTGCCCGGGACGTGGCCGGGGATGGCGGCATCTCGTCGGCGCGCCGCCTGATGAGGCGCCCACGTTAGCCACAAGGAGCCCTACCGCGCCGGTCACGTCTGGCTCGAGCCGCTCGCTTGGACCTTGGCCTCGTTGTCCTCGTCCTCGGCCGTGACGAGGTTCGCGTGGCGATGCACCAGGCGCCATTCGCCGCGCTCGCGGCGGTAGGCCTGGGTGGCGCGCAGCGTACGCTTGCGCGGCTCTGGCCGGTCGCGGGCCATGTGCTCGAGCATGACCGTCACTGCGAGACCCTCGACGACCGCGGTCAAAAGCCGCTCCACGCTGAGGCTCGTCCAATCGAGCGCCTGTGAGGCGCCGAGCAGATGACTGCGCACGCTCTCCCAGCCCTGCGCGTGGCTCCCGATCGCGCCGAGGATCGCGACATCGTCGGTCTGTGACCACACCTCCAAAAACGGCCCCGAGCTCCCCGACACCTGGTGTTCCAACCCCTCGACGCAGCGCTCCAGAAACCGCTCGAACTCGTTTTCATCGCTCATCTCCAACCTCCGTTCGGGATCTCACGGGCGCGGGGCGACCGGGTATGTTCAGATCGTTTTCGTACGGGATCTCACGGGCGCAGGGCGAGCCAACGTTTCACATCGTCTTGATCAGACCGCCGTCGATCACGTAGTTGGATCCGGTCGCGTTCGCGATCCTCGGCGATGCCAGCAGGGTGACCAGCGTCGCGACTTCCTGCGGTGTCGTGAAACGCCCGGTCGGCATGCCGGCGATCGCCTGTGCGCGCACCGCGTCGGCGCTCGTGCCGGTGGCGTCGCCGATCGTGGCGGCGACGCCATGGTCGCCGAGCCAAAGGTCGGTCGCCACGGGACCCGGCGAGACGCTGTTGATACGGATCCCCTTCGGTCCAAGCTCTTGCGAAAGAGCCTTTGCGACATTGAGCAGCGCCGCCTTCGCGGCGCCATAGTCGATCACCAGGCCGTCGGGATGAAAGAACGCGTTCACCGACGCGACGTTCACGATCGCGCCCTCGCCCTGCTCGAGCATCCGTGCGACCGCCGCACGCGTCGCGCGCAACGCCGCGAAGAAATTCAGCTCCAGGGAGCGCTCGAAGTCCTCGTCGCTGACGCTCGAAAACCCATCGACGCGCATGCGCACCCCGCCCACGTTGTTGACGAGGATGTCGACCCGTCCGTGTTTGGCGACCGCGTCGCCCACCAGCCGCTCCGAGCCGGCCGGCTCGGACAGGTCGACCGCGATCGCGGACACGTGCTCGATTGCAAGCAGGCTCTCGACCGTCAGCGCGCCGGCGACCACATGTGCGCCCTCGGCCACGAGCGATCGCACGACGGCCAGGCCGATCCCCTTGCTTGCGCCGGTCACCACGGCGACCTTGTCGTTCAGTTCGAGTTCCATCTCTGCTCCCCGCGGCTCAGTCCTGCGGCGCCGCTGTCACGGGCGCATCGAGCACGCCGTCGAGCCAGCTGTCGATCGCGGCGGCGACCTCCTGCCAGTCCGGAGCGACCATGTGCAGGTGGGGCCGGCCCGCGAACTCCAGGTAGTCGGTCTTCGCCGGTGAGCGCTCATAGCGCGTGTACTGCGCCTTGGCCAGCGACGCCGGGACCGTGTGGTCCTCGCCGGCACCGACGATCAGCAGCGGCGCGCGATTCTCGCTCTTGAAGTGGACCTCCGTCGGCGGATGGAGGTGGAAGTTCGCAAATCCTGCCTCGTAGAAGATCTGACCGGTCTCCGGGACCGCGTAGCGAGCGTAAGCAGCGGCCGCGTCGTCTGCCGGGAAGGTGTTGACAAAGGCGTACGTGAACTCCTCTGGAGTGAGCGTGACCACGCCATGCCGCTTGGAAGGGTGGGCGAGCGCCGGCGCGGCAGCCTTGAGCGTGGAGAACGGCAACTTGAGGATCCCCTTCGGCGGCGCCGCGCTCATCGCCACACCAGCGCGTCCCAGACCGCGGTCGAGCAGGAGCTCGACGAACAACCCTCCGTAGGAGTGGCCGATCAGCACAGGCGGCTGATCGCTCGCTTGGATCAAGCCCTCGTAGTGGTCGACGATCTCTTGTACGCCCAGGCCGGCCGAGTCCTCGGCGTGCTCGCGTATCTCTTGGACGTCGCCCCGCTTGCGCGGCCACTCGGGCGCGGACACCGCGAAGCCGCGCTTGCCGAAGTACTCCGCATAGTTCTCCCAGCTGCGGGCCGTGAGCCACGCGCCGTGGATCATCATCAGTGGAATCTGGCCGTCTTGGGTCTCGGAGGTTGCCATCTGATGCTCCTGTCCGCTAGATATCCGCCGGCTATGTCGCGACACCGGGACCGCTCCGCGTCGAGACCGCCTTCACGGCGAGGTCGCGTTCACGCTTGCGAGGCAAGACTACGTCCGATCGATTCGCCCACCAAGTCCGACCGGCGCACCGATCGAGACCATCTGCGACTCAGTCCGTGGGCAGCTCGGTGCGAGCGGCACGCTCCGTCAGCCAGTCGCCGGCGTCGCGCAGGCGCTGCGCCGCCCGCACGAGCGCATCCGCGTCCTCGGAGGGAGGCCATCGCGATGCGAGATCCATCGGGAAGCTCAGCGCCGGCTCGAAAGGCACCCCGACAACCGCCGGAACCGGCTCGCGCGCCCAGTCGGCCACAAGCACGGACACGGCTTCTGCGTTCGCGACCGGCAGCATCCGCCGGTCCCAGGGCGCGCTCATCGTCTCGAGAGTGCGGTCGAGCTCGACCCCGTGGGCGTGCAGCAACGCGCGCAGCCAGGAGTTGAACAACCGCCCCAACGGTTCGCGCGGCAACAGCACGCGCTCCGCGGCGAACGCCGCGACCGGAATCGCGGGACCCTCGGCGTAGCGGTGGCTCGTCGGCAGCGCGGCCAGCAGCGGCTCGTCCCTGAGCGTGTCCACGCGAACCCCGTGACGACGCGCCGCCGTCGGCGACTCCAGCACGACCGCCGCCGCGAGCTCGCGTGCCCCCACCCGCCGCAGCGACTCGGAGGTGACCTCCTCCTCGAGGCGCACCTCCAACCCCGGCAGCTCTGTTTTGACCGCGTCCGCGATGCGCGATGCCGTGTCTGCACTGAACGGTCCGTAGCCAACGCCGAGCACGCCGCGATCTGCCTGCGCGAAACGCCTGGCGTCGGCGAGCGCGCCGTCCAGCTCGGCCAGGGCCCGCCGCGAACCAGCGAGCAGGACCGCGCCGGCCTCGGTGAGCTCGACTCGACGCGTCGTGCGCACGAACAGCACAGCCCCGAGATCGCGCTCGAGCTCGCGGATCGCGCGCGACAGCGGCGACTGTGAGATGTGCAGCCGTTCCGCCGCCCGTCCGAAGTGCAGCTCCTCGGCCACAGCGACGAAGTAGCGCAACTGCCGCAGCTCGATCGAGCCGTTCACTGCCCCGCAAGCCAGTGTCTCACCTGCACCTGCCGCAGCTCGATTGAGCCGTTCACGGGCCTGCCAGCCAGTGGGTCACCTTCGTCGGCTGGTCCGGGTCGCTCAAAGCACGGATTTCATCGAGGCGCCCCTCGTCTCGGCGGCTGATCCGCTCGTGCTGGCGCTCGTGTTCCTCCCATGACCCGACCACGAACTGCTCGCAGATGCGGTCCGGATCGGCCGCGTCGCGCCACACCTGCCAGCTCACCGCTCCGGTCCTGCGCCGCGCACAGCGGCCGGCTCGCAGGGCCTCGATCAGCTCGCCCGCGCGGCCCGGCGCGGCTCGGTATTCGACCGTCACCTGCACCGGCCCGGCCGGGCTCTCGCTCGCGACACGATGCGGCGCGGGCCAGTCGCCCGCGGGCAGCAGTTCCTCCCGAGAGATCGCCTTGAACGGATATCGCCAGCCGATCGCTGCGCCAAGCACCAGCAGTCCGGCCGCCGCGAGCAGCGCGTCTTGCAGTCCCGCGCGTTGGGCGACGACCCCGAACACCGCGCTGCCCACGGCGCCGCCGCCCTGAAAGACCATCAGGTAGTAGGACATGCCGCGTGCCTTGATCCAGGTCGGCAGCGTCGCCTGGTACTGCGAGTTGAGCGTCGACAGGGCCAGGATCCAAACGACCCCCGCCACCAGCACGACCACCGCGTCGAGCGCGACCACCCGCGCGAACGCCAGCGCCGCCGTTGCGCCCGCAAGCACGATCGTCGCGATCGCCAGCAGCGCATTCGACGACAGTCCCGAGCGCAGCCGCGGCAGCATCGCTGCTCCGGCGATGGCTCCCACGCCGACCCCGCCGAGCAGCAGCCCGTAGCCGGCCGAGCCGAGCTGGAGGTACTGGTGTGCCACCAGCGGCAACAGCGCCCAGATGCAGTTGGCGCCGAACATGAACGTCCCCGCCCGCACCAGGATCAGCCGCAGCGCCGGGCTCGCCGCGACGTAACGCCCGCCCGCCCTGATCGCCGGCCACACCTGCTCGGGCGTGGACGCGCTGGTGCGCCGGGACCCGCCGTGCCAGCGGGCGACCGCGCCGATCACGGGCACGAAGCTCGCCGCGTTCACGAAGAACAGCGCGGCCGCGCTCGTGGCGGCGTACAGCGCGCCGCCGATCGCCGGGCCCACGGCGCGACTGAGGTTCTGGTTGACCGCACCGAGCGCGATCGCCTGCGTGCGCTCCTGCTCGGGCACCAGCTCGGGCTGCAGCGTCTGCCAGGTCGGCGAGGTGAACGTCTGGCCGACGCCCACCGCGAAGATCAGGCCCAACAGCAGCCACGGAGTCACCAGCCCGGCCAGCGCCAGCACCGCCAGGGCCGCGGCGGCCAAGAGCATGAACGACTGCGACGCGATCAGCAGCCGCCGCCGGTCCAGCAGGTCGCCGAGCGCGCCGGCCGGCACCGCCAGCAGCAGGACCGGCAGGCCCGCCGCGGTCTGGATCAACGCCACCAGCGTCGCCGATGTCGTCAACGTCAGCATCAGCTCCTGCGCCCCGACCGTCTGCATCCAGCTGCCCACGTTGCTCACGAACTGGGTCCCCGCCAGGTCGCGGAAGTCGCGCGTCCTGAACGGAGCCCACGGGGAGGAGCCGGCGGCTATGTCGCTCGTCGCGGTGGCGTTTGCGTCCTGGTGTGACCCAGTCTCCTGGTTCGTGGCACTCATCGTGGAGCGATTATCCGTAGCACTTACTGGCTATCGTGGCTGGCGGTGGCAGAGCAGGAGGCGTTTTCGGCGCGGCTGTGGGCGCTGGCTGACCTTTTCACGCCGATGGCGGTGCGCGTGGCGGCGACCCTGCGCCTGGCCGATCACGTCGCCGGCGGCGCCAGCTCGGTGGCGGCGCTGGCGCAGCGCACCGGCAGCGATCCCGATGCGCTCGCCCGGCTCGTGGATCACCTGATCAGCGTCGGGGTACTGGAGCGCCGCGGCGGGGCGCTCGCGCTCACCGAGTTGGGGGAGGACCTGCGCGAGGGCCACCCGGGCGAGGCACGGGCGTGGCTCGACATCGAAGGCCCGGTCGGCCGCGCCGAGCTCTCGGCGCTGCGCCTGCTCGACGCGGTGCGCACGGGAGCCCCCGCCTATCCAGTGACCTACGGGCGTGAGTTCTGGGCGGACCTGTCAGCCCAGCCCGCGCTCGCGGAGGCGTTCGACGCTTTGATGGGCGCGCGAATTCGCTTCGACGCGCCGAAGATCGCCGCCGGCTACGACTGGGGGGCGCTCAGCCACGTGGTCGACGTCGGCGGCGGCAACGGAACACTGATCGCCGCCATCCTCACCGCGCATCTGGGCCTGCGCGCCACGCTGGTCGAGCTTGCCGGCCCGGCCGAGGCCGCTGCGCGCGCGATCACCGAGGCCGGCCTCGATGATCGCTGCGCAATCGTCGCCGGCAGCTTCTTCGAGCCGCTGCCCCGCGGCGCCGACGCCTATCTGCTCTCCGGGGTCCTGCACGACTGGGACGACGCGCCCGCGCTCGAGATCCTGCGCCGCTGCGCCGAGGCAGCCGGTGCGAGCGGCCGCGTGGTCGTGATCGAGGACGGCCTGCTGGCCGAAGACGCCGCCCAGTCTCGGCTGCGCACCGAGATGAACCTGCGCATGCTCGCCTACACCGGCGGGCGCGAGCGCACGCTCCCCGACCTCGAGCGGCTGGCGGCGCGCATCGGCCTGCGCGTCGGCGCGATCCACCGCCCCGCGCGCTATCGCAGCCTGATCGAGCTGCACAAGTGACGCTGGGTGTCGCGCGACCGGAAGTCGGGTTGGGAAGCGGAAGCCACCGCGAGTCGGGTGGGAGGTGAAGACGACCGGTCGCGGGGTGGGAGTGGAGGCGACCGGTCGCCGGGTGGGATGTGGAGGCGACCGGCGCTCGGCGGCGCCGGGAGATAGGGCCGGTAGCGCTACGCTCGCGGCGTGACCCCGGAGGAGCTCGCCAAGCTCGCGCATCTGCGCCGTGCCCGCGACCTGATCGACCGCGAGTACGCCCGCCCGCTCGATGTCGCTGCGCTCGCCCGGGCTGCGCTGATGTCGCCCGCCCACTTCTCGCGCCAGTTCCGCGCGACCTACGGCGAGACCCCCTACGCCTACCTGATGACGCGGCGAATCGAGCGAGCGAAGGCGCTGCTGCGTCGCGGCGACCTGTCGGTCACGGAGGTCTGCATGGCCGTCGGGTGCACGTCGCTCGGGTCTTTCAGCACGCGCTTCACGGAGCTGGTCGGTGAGACGCCGACCGCCTACCGGGCCGGCGACCACCGTGCGCTTGCGAGTGTACCCGGCTGCCTCGCCAGGGAGCTCACCCGGCCGAGCCGCAAGACCGAGGGGGATCCCAGCAGGGCGAGGATCGAGCAGGATCGGGGCAGGACGATCGGGCAGGATCGACGCAGCTCGAAAACTGAGCAGGATCGGAGAAGCGCGCGCGCCGCAGGCGCTCTAGCCTTGCCGGCATGAACCTGACACTTTCAACCTGCTTCGTGCTCGTCCACGACCCCGACCTCGCGGCAAGCTTCTATCGCGACACGCTCGGACTCGAAGAGCGCAACGACGTCGCCCGCGAGGACTTTCGCTGGATAACAGTCGGCGCCGCCTCTCAGCCGGGCGTCGGAATCGTCCTCACCAACTACCTCAACGGGAGCCCCGCCGACAGCGACGCGCTCGCCGCGTTAATCGCCAAGGGCGCGCTCAACGGCGTGCACTTTCACACCGACGACCTCGACGCCGCCTTCGCGAAGGTACGCGCCGCGGGAGCAGAGATCGTGCAGGAGCCGACCGACCAGCCGTGGGGCACGCGCGACTTCGCCGTACGCGACCCGTCCGGCAACATGGTGCGCGTCGACCAGCCGCCTGCCGGGTAGTCGAGCCGCGCCCGTCAGTACCGAGCCGGCCGCCCGCTCCTGCAATCGGCACGCCGGCGCGGCACCGGCAGAAGCGGGCGCGGGCGCGGGCACGAGCGATTCGCTCGCGCCGCGCCATCCGGCAAGCGGTGAAGCCTTGAACGTTCAGTCACGCCATCTATCGGCGTCCGCATACCGCAGCGATCCCGGCGTGTCGAGCAGCTCGCCGGTCTCGAGCAGCGTCTTCAGTCCGGACAGGATCATCGGCCAGCCACCGTAGAGTTCGGCGTTAGCGTCCTGCGGCAGCTGGTCGTGGACCACGGTCAGCCGGCACGAGCTGCCGACGGGTTCGATCTCCCAGGTGACCCGAGTCGTGCCCTGTGCTTTGACCTCGTCGCTCCAGAGCGCATCGAAGCTCTGCACGAGCAGGCGCGGCGGCTCGACCTCGATGTTCTTGCCGGCCGCGATGTCGATCCCCCCGGTCGAGCTCGCCCTGTAGTCGGAGCCGGGTGTCCAGTCGGAGTGCGTCTCGACGCCGAAGCTGTACTTGCGGCGCTGCTCGGGGTCGGTGATCGCCTGCCACAGGCGCTCGGGAGTCGTCTTGATGAAGACCTCGAACACTGCGGTGCCGGCGGCGACGGGCGCGCTGCCGTCCGCCCATGAGACGTTCTTGACGGTTTGCATCGTGTCCTCCAAATGTGTCTTGAGCCGACTGAGCGTCGCCGCCCAGGGCTCGGCATACTTGCTCACCCAACGGTCGTGGACGAGCCGGATTGGAACCGTGTTCAGGTAGTGCAGCTTCTCGCGGCCTCGCCGTCTCGTCGTGACGAGCCCTGCGTCCTCGAGCACCCCGAGGTGCTTCATGACGCCGAACCGCGTCATCTCCACGCGCTCCTCGAGCGCGCTCAACGTCTGGCCATCCCGCTCGAACAGCTCGTCGAGCAGTCCACGGCGGGTCGGATCCGCAAGCGCCTTGAAGACCTTGTTCACGCCCAACATTATATGTGACCGTTTGGTCACCTGTCAAGTCTTTCGCGCGCGAACGAAAACGCGCGCCGCCCAGCGGGTCGTCGCGTCGCGGCTGCGTGCACGCGCCGGCGCTCGAGCGCCACGTCCGGACCCGTGAGCACGCGAAGCGGTGGCGGCGGGGGGACACGCGCTGGCCGTCTGTGCCTTCGTGGACGATGTGGCCTGGCCGCTTCAGCGAAGGCCCTCAACGATGTCGATCGCCCAACCAGGACACCGCCAGCTGGAACCGAATCAGGGCAAGCTCGGCCCGGCCGAGGTCACGGCCTCCACGGTCGCCAACATCGGACCGGGAATCGACTTCTATTTCGCTTTCGGCGTGATCGCCGTGACCGCCGGCGTGGCGGCGCCGCTCACGATCATCGCCGCCGGAATCGCTGTCGGCTTCCTCGCCTTCGTCGTGGCCGAGTTCACCAGGATGGAGCCGTCGGCGGGCAGCTTCATCACCTACGTCGAGACCTCGCTCGGCCCCAAGGCCGGGGTCCTCACGGCGCTGCTGATCACGGTCGGATTCACCGTGGCGATCGCCGGCGTCTTCACGATGGCCGGCGGAATGGTCTCACTCACCTTCGAACACTACACATCGTGGCATCCGCTCTGGGTGCCGATCGCGCTGGTGATGACGATCGGCGCGGTCTGGCTGACGCTACGGGGCGCGAGCCTGTCGACGACCACGGTCGGCATCGCGATGGTCATCCAGGTGACCATCATGATCGCGGTCTGCCTCGTGGTGCTCGTCGACCAGCGCAGCCAGCTGTCCGCCAGCCCGTTTTCGTGGTCGCACCTGAACAACGGCCTGACCGGACTCTCCGCCGGCTTCCCGCTTGCCCTGTACATGTTGATCGGTTGGGAAAACGCTCCGGCGCTGGCCGACGAAACGCGCAACCCCAGCCGGACAATTCCGCGCGCCATCTACGTCGCCCTGGTGTTCACCACGGCGCTGTTCGTGCTGTTCGCGTACACCACCGTCACGGGCTTTCACTACGACACGGCTTCGATCGGCCGCGCCTCCGTCCCGTTCCTGGAGATGGCCGATCACTATCTCGGCGACAGCGCGATCCTGGCCTGGCTTGTCGGGATCGTCTCGGTGCTCTGCACGCTGATCGCCGCGGTGAACTCGCAAGCGAGAACGATCTTCGCCGGCGGTCGCTCCGGTCTGCTGCCGTCGTGGCTGGGCAGGTCGCGGCCTCCGGGCGAGACCCCGGTAAATGCCCTCATGGCGATGACCGCATTCGGGCTCGGCATCGTCGCGGTGTGGTGGCTCAGCCACCTAGTCGGATTGGTGGGCGGAACCACCGACCCCGTCAAGCTCTATGCGGAGAGCTCGACGATGGGCACGATCCTGTTGCTGTTCGTGTACGTGCTCACGGCGATCTCCCTGCCCGTGTTCATGTGGCGTCATCACCGCGACTCGTTCTCGCTGACGCGCCACGTCGGGACGGCCGTGCTCGGGACGCTCGTCCTCGTGGTCCCGTTCGTCGAGCTGTTCAATCCCGGCCAGCCCGCGCCCTACAACATCTTCCCGTACCTGTCGCTCGCGATCCTGATCGTCGCATGGGTGCTCGCACGCTATGTCGTAAGGCGCAATCCCCAGGCCGGCGCGAGCGAGGGGAGCCTCCCGCCCGAACCGTCGAGCGAAGGGGGATCACGGTGATCCGAGCGATGACCGTGAGCGGGATCACGGTGAGTCGAGGGGGTGGCCGTGAGCGGGATCACGGTGAGTCGAGGCGGGTGGCCGTGAGCGGGATCACGGTGAGTCGAGGGGGGCGGCTGTGAGCGGGATCACGGTGAGTCGAGCGGGGTGGCCGTGAGCCACGATCGCCAGATCGGCTCGGAGCGCGAGCTGGCCAGCCTCGCGCTTGCTCTGGGGGCGCGGGACGTCGCGGGGTGGTCGCCGGATGAGTCGGCGCTCGAGGCATCGCTGAAGCTCCAGACGCCGACGCGCAAGCTCGTCCGCGACGCCCGAGATGCGATCTGCGGCGGCGCCGATCCCCTCAGCGATTCGTTTTGCGCCCTGCGCACGGCGCGCGAGCGCCGACCGCTGGGCGCCACCCACACTCCCGGCGAGATCGTGGCTGCGATGGTGCTGTGGGCGCAGACTGGCGGCCGGCCGGCGCGCGTCGTCGACCCCGGCGCCGGCTCGGGACGGTTCGCGGTCGCCGCCGGCCGAGCCTTTCCCGAGGCCGAGATCGTCGCCGTCGAGGTCGATCCGCTCGCGGCGATGCTCACGCGGGCGCATCTCGCCGCCGCTGGTCTGGCGCCGCGCTCGCGCGTGGTCGTCTGCGACTACCGCGCATTTCGTCCGGACGTGATCGCCGGCAAAACCCTCTACCTCGGCAACCCGCCCTACATCCGTCACCACCAGATCGCTCCGGCCTGGAAGCGCTGGCTGACGGCGACCGCGGCTGTGCGCGGACTGCCCGTGAGCCAGCTCGCCGGCACGCACGTCCACTTCTTCCTCGCGACCGTTGCGCGCGCCGCGCCGGGAGACTACGGGGCGTTCATCACCTCGGCGGAGTGGCTCGACGTCAACTACGGCGCCCTGCTGCGCCGGCTCGTGCTCGACGGCCTGGGCGGCGAGGAGATCCACGTGCTTGATCCCACTGCGATGCCGTTCAGCGACGCCGCCACGACCGCGGCGATCACCTGCTTTCAGATCGGGGCCAAGCCGCGCGCGCTGAAGATGCGACGGGTCAGCAGCGCCGCCCAGCTCGGGAGCCTGGGGGTCGGCCGGCCGCTGCGACGCGAGCGCCTGGCCGGTGCTGCGCGCTGGACACAGCTCATCGCTCCGGCGCGCAAGCAGAGCGAGGGCCATGTCCAGCTGGGTGAGCTGTGCCGCGTTCACCGTGGCACAGCCACTGGCTCAAACGCAACCTGGATCGTCCCGCCGGACTGGCAAGAGCTTCCGCATCGCATGCTGCTCGCCTCGGTGACACGCGCACGCGAGCTGTTCGACGCGCTGCCCGTGCTCGACGACGCTCAGCGGCTGCGCCGCGTGATCGACATACCGGCCGAGCTCGACGGGCTCGACCGCGAACAGCGCCTGCAGGTCGACCGCTTCCTGCGCAAAGCCAGGCGCGCGGGCGTCGCCGCGGGCTACATCGCGCGCCATCGGCGCGCTTGGTGGTCGGTCGGGCTGCGCGCTCCGGCTCCGATCCTCGCCACCTACATGGCGCGCCGGCCGCCGGTCTTCGTCCGCAACGCCATCGCGGCCAGGCACGTCAACATCGCGCACGGCCTCTACCCGCGCGAGCCCCTCCCCGAGCCGGCCCTGGAAGCGCTTGCAGCCCACCTGCGGGCATCGGTCACGCTCGACCGCGGCAGGACCTACGCCGGGGGACTGACGAAGTTCGAGCCCGGCGAGATGGAGCGCCTGCCCGTCCCGGACATCGCCGCACTCACCGCGTCGGCGCACTCGGCGCATTCGAGTCCCCTAAAGCGCTGAACCTGCTTGCAGCAGGCCGTCGAGCAGGTCGTGCACAACGGCTCGCACATCTGCCTGGGCGGCGGCCGGGTCGGCGGCGTCGGCGATCACCAAGGCCGCCTCGTCGATCGCGCCGAGCAGGACCGTCGCGAGCGGCCGCACCGGCTGCGCCCGCAGCTCGCCCGCCTCGATCGCGCTCGCCAGCAGCTGCTCGGTCATGCCCAGCCCGTAGCGCTGGCCGAGCTCGCGCCAGGCCGCCCAACCGAGCACGGCCGGGGCATCCAGCAGCACCAGCCGACGGATCTCCGGCTCGGTCGCGATTGCCAGCCACGCGTCGGCGGCGATCCGCAGGGCCGCGGCGGGCGATCCCGGCTCGGCGGCGAGCACCGCGGCCGACAGCCGCTCCATCGCCTCGGTCTCGACGGCCTCGATCACCGCCCGGAACAGCGCCGCCTTGTCGGCGTACTGGTGGTACATCGCGCCGCGCGTCACCCCGGCCGCCTCGGCGATCTCGGGCGTCCCAACCTCGGCGTACCCGCGCGCGCCCCACAGCCTGCGCGCCGCTGAGATCAGCGCAGCCTGGGTCGCCGCCGAGCGCTCTGGCTGGGTACGAGCCGACCGCTCGGGCTCGGCACGGGCCGAGCGTTCGGGCTGGCTACGGGAACGTGTGGGGTGGGCGCGCGACATTTACATGCAGTCTGTTGGTATCTTACGTTCAGGCTGTACGTAACTTCGATCCCTGGAGGTCCGCGATGCCCACCGTCACGCTCGACGCCGGAACGATCCATTATGAGAGCGCCGGCCCCGCCGACGCCCGACCGCTCGTGTTCGTGCACGGCTACGCGATGGGCGCGTCGCTCTGGCGACCGCTGAGCCAGCGCCTGGCCGCTCGCGGGCTGCGCTGCATCGCGCCCACGTGGCCGCTCGGCGCCCACACCGAGGCGATGCACCTCGGCGCCGACGTCACGATCAACGGCGTCGCCGCGATGATCCCTCAGCTGCTCGACAGCTTGGCGCTCGACGACGCCGTGCTCGTCGCAAACGACACCGGCGGCGCGCTCGCGCAGATCGTCGCCGGCACCCAGCCCGAGCGGCTCGGCGCACTGGTCCTGACCGGCTGCGACGCCTTCGAGCACTTCCCGCCCCCGATCCTCAAGCCGTTCATCGCCGCCTCACGCACGCTGCCGCTGTTTCGTGCGGCGCTCCTGCCGATGGGCACGCGCTTCGGGCGCAGGCGCGGCTTTGGCGCGCTCGCGCACGCCGATCTGGAGCAGCTCACCGCCGAATGGGTCAAGCCCGCGCTGTCCGACGCCGCCGTCGCCGAGGACCTGCGGCGCCTGACGGCCTCGATGAAGCGCGAGGTGACCGTACGAGCGGCAGACCGTCTGCCGGGGTTCACCAAGCCGGCGCTCGTCGCATGGGCGGCCGACGATGCGTTCTTCCCCGTCGAGGATGGTCGCCGACTGGCCGATCTGCTGCCGCATGCACGCTTCGAGTTGATCGAGCAAGCGCGCACGTTCTCGATGATCGATCAGCCCGATGTGCTCGCCGATTTGATCGCCGGGTTCGTGGCGACGCTGCCGAGCTCGCTGTCGGCTGAGTCCGTCGCGTAGCGAGCTGAGCGCATACCGACAGCCTCATATGCCACTCTTACGCGCGTGCGCCGCTCGATCATCGCCGTCAGCGCCTCGTTGTGTCTGCTGCTCGCCCTCGCCGGCACTGTCGCGCTCGCTCAGACGATCACGCCGCCGCCGGTCGCGAGGACGCTCAAGCCGCCGGCCAAATCGCCCGTTCCATTCGTCAAGGTGCGCTCGGCGCAGGGCTTCAGCAGTGCGCTGCCCAAGGGCACGCGGCTGAAAACCGGGCAGACGATCGAGGTCGTGATCGGCAGAGGCAACGTCGTGGTCCCGCCCGGCGACTGCGCCTGCCAGGGGCTCGGGCTCGTACAACCGAAGGGCCAGAAGCTGGCGAGCGTGTTCGTGCAGGTGCGCTCGGGAGCGGGCAAGGTGCTTGCGACGGCGCCCGCGAAAGGGCTGTTCATCGAGGGCAACGGCAGCGGCGGCCTGCCCGTCGGGTTCACCTACGAATTCGCCCACGGCACCAAGCGCTTCCCGAAGGGCAGCGCGCTGCTGATCTACGGCTTCTTCTCGCGCAGCTGAGCGATGCCCGGGCCGCCTCGGCCCGATGGCAGGTCGAATCCGACGACGCCCGCGACCGCCCGTGCCGCCAGGCTCTCGTCGTAGGGCGCCTGCCCGGCGAGCCCGATGACTGCGCCCTCGAGCGCTCCCATCGCCGCCAGCGCAACCACACGGGCCGGTGGGCCAGGTCGAATCGATCCGGCCTTGCGCCCGGCCGTGATCAGACGGGCGAAGTTCTTGACGCCCCCGTCAACGATCCGTTCGAGCTCGCGACCGACCGGGTGGTCTTGACCGCTGAACTCGACCCGCAGCGCCATCACGACACGGGCAATGTCGCGCCGGCAGAACACGGCGTGCCCGCGCGCCAGCACCGTCAGCACCGCCACAGGGTCGGACTCGCGCCTGGACGGCTCGCCGACCTCGCGCATCCAGGTCTCGTTGACCCAATCGATCACGGCCAGCGCGAGGTCCTCCTTGTCCTTGAACTGGTGGTACAGCGCGCCGCGCGTGTAGCCCGCTTCACGCGCCACGTCCTCGAGCACGAGATTGCCGTAGCCGTAGCGCGACAGGCCTCGCGCCGCCGACTCGAGCAGCGCGCTGCGCGAGCGCGCGCTTCGCTGGGCCTGCGTCGGGCGTGGCCCGTCGGTCTGTGATCGCGGGGTCGTGTCGGGCGTCGAGGAAGCAGGTACGCGCATGTGTGCACGATACGTAAGCGCCAGCGTTCTCTGGGCAGACGGCTTCACCATCGAGACCCTCAGGCCTGGGCAGTCATCGAAGAGCTTGATCATCACCGGCGCGCGATAGCCTGCGTAGATGCTCGATCTTGGCCGTGTGCGCGTGTTCCACGAGGTCGCGGCGCGCCGATCCTTCTCGCGCGCGGCCGATGCGCTGAACTTCGCGCAGCCGTCGGTCTCGCACCACGTCGGCGTGCTCGAGGCCGAACTCGGGCAGACGCTGATCAACCGCGCGGCCCGTCCGATCACGCTGACTGAGGCGGGAACGATTCTGGACGCGGCCGCCGACACCGCGCTCGCCGAGCTCGGGCGGGCGGAAAGGGAGCTGCGCTCGCTCGCCGAGGGCTCCTCCGGGAGGATCGCGCTGGGCTCCGTCGTCAGCGGGCTGCGCGGCGTCGTCCCGGCTGCGGTCGCCGAGTTTCGCCGACGCTTTCCCGGCGTGGACCTCGCGCTGGAAGAGCTGCAACCTCCGGAGATATTCGCGCGTCTGCGCAGCGGCGAGCTCGACGTCGGCATCGTCGTGACCCCTCACGACGGCGCGCCTCCCCAGGCGAGCACATTCGAATCCCGGCTACTCGCCGAGCAGCCGGTGATGCTCGCGCTCTCCTCGCGACACCGGCTCGCCCGTCAAAAGCACGTCCGCATCGCCTCGCTCGCCGATGAGTCCTGGCTGCTTCCCGCGCCCGAGCGATTCCCAGAGTTTCGCGCCGAGATCGAGCGTCTCCTGCGAGCCGCCGACGCAGCTCCGGCTCGGACGCTCGAGTTCAGCGACGACATCGCCGGATCCAGGCTGGTCGCGGCCGGCCTCGGCATCGCGCTCGTCCCCGACCTCGGCACGCGCGCCATGTCCGGCGTGATGCTCCTTCCGGTTCGGCCGGCCGTGATCCGGCGGCAGTTCGCGGTGATGCTCCCCGGACGTCAGAGCGCGGCCAGGATCGGCCTCCTCGACGCTCTGGTCCGGTCCGGGCAGGCATTGACCTCATCTATGACCCGATAACGAACCTCGATTGCATCTATGGACCGCACGGGCGATCATCGCTCCGTGTCCGCGATCGAGCAACGCCTAACGGCCGAGCAACGCCCAACGGCCGAGCAACGCCCAACGGCCGAGCAACGCCCAGCGGCCGAGCAACGCCCAACGGCCGAGCAACGCCTAACGGCCGAGCAACGCCCAGCGGCCGAGCAACGCCCAGCGGCCGAGCAACGCCCAGCGGCCCGGCAACGCCCAACCAGCCCCGTCGTGTCGGCGTCGGCGTTCGCGCCATTGGCCACACTCGACGAACTGCTTGCGCCTGTGGGGCTGGCGCGCGACGGCAGCGTCGGCGAGGTCAGCTTCCTCGGCGAAGATCCGCTCGTGCCCTCGCGTCTTCGCCTGGGTGCGGCGATCGCCGTGCCGATCATGGCCTGCGCGCTTGGCGCCGCGACCGTCTGGCAGATGCGCGGCGGCGATCGCCAAGACCTGGAGATCGACCTGCGCGAGGCGATCCACGGGATCACACCCGAGTACGCCTGGCATCCGACGCTCAACGGATTGCCACATCCCCACGCGCTGCTCTTCGACAACTTCTTCACGCTCGCGCCCTACAGGACGAACGATCGCCGCACCGTGATGGCGTCCGGCGTCTACCCGCACATGGTCGCCTCGTGGTTGAGGTTCCTCGACTGCCCGCCACAGTGGGACAGGCTCGTCGCCGCGTTCGCGCAATGGGACGCCGCCGAGCTCGAGGAGGCCGCCGGCGCCGCCGGGCTGCCGCTCACGATCGCGCGCACCGTTGATGAGTGGCTCGCGCATCCACATGGAGCGCGCCTGGCACAGACCCCCGTTATCCAGATCGAGAAGCTGGCCGGCTCGTCGCCGCAACCGTTCGCGCCCGCCCAACGGCCGCTGTCCGACATCCGCGTGCTGTCCTTCACGCACGCCATCGCGGGACCGACCGTCGGTCGAACGCTCGCCGAGCAGGGCGCCGACGTCCTCAACGCGACGTTCCCGGACCACTTCGAGCACGACTTCATCTACAACGAGGCCAACGTCGGCAGCCGCAGCGCCAACCTCGACCTGCGCCTGCCCGAGCACGCGGCCCGCGTCGAGCAGTTGCTGGCCGACGTCGACATCGTGGTCGACAACCACCGGCCCGGAAAGCTCGCCCACCTCGGACTCGATCCCGGGCAGCTCGCCGGTCGTCACCCTGGAATCGTGTACGTCTCAGTCAGCGCCTACGGCCCCGGAGGCCCGTGGGGCGGCCGGGCCGGCTTTGACATGAACGGGTCCGCCGTGTCGGGTGTGATGGCGATCGAAGGCGGTGAGGACGATCCGAAGCTGCCCCCCACAGGGCTGCTCAACGACTTCATCACCGGCTACCTCGGCGCCGCCGGTGCCACGGCCGCGCTCGTCCGCCGCGCTCGCGAGGGCGGCAGCTACCGCGTCAGCGTCAGCCTCGCGCGCACGGGGATGTTCGTGACCTCGCTCGGGCAGGTCGATCCCGCGCTCGCCGGCGTAACGCCGGAGCACGAACTGCGCGAGCCGGCCTCGGTCCTCGCCGAGACGCCGCTCGGCACAGTCGAACAGCTCGCCCCGCCGGTGCGCTTCGGCTCGACAGCGCCGCGCTGGGCCGATCCAATCCTGGTGCCCAAAGGCTCGAGCCGTCCCGTGTGGCGCGACAGCTGACGCCGGGCGCGGTCAGGCCCGGGCCGGTCAGTCGGTCCACCAGTCGGCGAACGGCACGCCGTCGCCCTCGACCGGTCTCGTGCCGCCGATCGCGACCAGCTCGAGCCCGTCGGGGCCGGCCTCGAAGGCGCGCACCACCTCGGGTGACACGCGCACCACATCCCAGTCGCGCAACTCGAGGATCTCGTCGTCGAGCTTGACCCGACCCGAGCCGCCCACCACGACGTAAACCTCCTCCTGCTCGCGATGGCTGTGCCCCATGCCCGAGCGGTAGCCGGGTGAGTAGCGGAAATAGCTGACGCCCAGCTCCTTGGAGTCCAGGTGCTTGCGCGCGAAGCGCGCCTCGACCTTGCCCTCCGTGCGTGACGCCGCCGAGTCCTCGATCTCCTTCAGGTTCGTGATGCTGTAGGTCGACAACGCGCCTCCTGTGTCTCGTAGCGAGCTGGGTTCGAGCCCGAGCCGGGCTGCTCCGGCTCGGGATACCAAAAAATCTCGGCCGAACCAGCCCGCCGCGCGCAGTCGGCGCGCCGAATATCTTCGACATCCCGAAACTGCGCCCGCTGCACCTCGACGTCCACGAAGCTGCGCACGCTACGCCTCGACCGCCAGCTTCTGCTCGCACGAGTCGACCGAGACGCGCGTTCCCGGCGTTTCGGAGACGTCCATCGCCGCGAAGATCTTCGCGCCCTCCTCCATGTCCGTGGCGCTCTCGAAGCGCTGCAGCACGACCGCCGTTCCCTGTCCCTGGTCGAACGCGATCTCCAGTCCCTTGGCATTGACGCCCGGCGGCGGACCGCCCGCCTGATTGACGCGCTCGAGCAAGTGCTGCATGCGCTCCGAGCTCACGTCGGTGAACCTCACGACACGTACATACATCTGAGCCTCCGGTGTTTGGGTTGGAAGACGTCCAGCGTCACGAAGCGTCAACGGCGTCAGCCGTGAACGGTCACGAACGCCGACCGCGCGGCTTGTGAACGGGACGCCCAATCTCGTCGACGCGCGCGCGAACGCTACGGTCTGGCTTCCAGGATCAGGTTGAACGGCGTCTCGGTGGCGCGGCGCACGCGCGAGAAGCCGCCCTTCTCGAGCACGGCGGTCAGCTGCGCCTCGCCCGCCTGCGCCCCGAGCGCGAGCCCCACCTCCTGCGAGAGCGACGCGGGCGTGCAGATCACAGTCGACGCGCCATAGAAGACCCGGCCGACCGGGTTGAGGTTGTCCTCGACACGATCGCCCGCGAACGGCTCCACGATCATCCAAGTGCCGTTCTCATCGAGCGTGCTCAAGACGTGTGCGGCGGCACCCACTGGATCGCCCATGTCGTGCAGGCAGTCGAATACGCAGACGAGGTCGTAGCCGGCACCGGGATATTCCTTCGCCGAGCCGACCGTGAACGTGATGCGATCTTCGACTCCCGCTTCCTCGGCCGCCTGCTGGGCCCGTTCGATCGACGCCGCGTGATAGTCGAACCCGAAGAACTCGCAGCGCGGGAACGCCTCGGCCATGATGATCGTCGACGCTCCGTGCCCGCATCCCACGTCGGCGACTTTCGCTCCCCGTTCGAGCTTCTGCTGCACGCCGTCGAGCGCGGGAATCCACGAGCTGACGAGATGGGCGCGATATCCAGGCCGGAAGAAGCGCTCCGTGCCACGGAACAGCCGGTGGTCGTGCTCGTGCCAGCCCATGCCGCCGCCTGTGCGAAAGGCCTCGGTGATGCGCTCCTCGTCGGCGTAAAGCGAGGCGATCGACTCGTACACGCCCAGGATGTAGAAGGGGCTGTCTTCGTCGGCCAGCGCAAGCGCGTGCTCGTCCGGAAGCGTGTAGCGCTCCGTCTCGGCGTCATACGTCACATAACCGCCGGCCGCTTGGTTGCCGAGCCACTCGCGCACGTACCGCTCGGACGCCCCGGAACGTTCCGCGATCTCCTGCGACGTCAGCGGCCCGGCGTGGGCCATCGCCCTGTACAGGCCGAGCTTCTCCCCGATCACCATCAAGGGCGCGCTGATGATCGCCCCCATGTCGCTCATCGCCTTTCCCATGAATGCTTCGAGCTTGGCTTCATCGATCTGGCCGACGTTCATCGTTGCTCCTCTCTTCGACTGCCCCTACGGCTGCGAGTCACCCTGTGTCACCGGCCCGACCGCGCGGAACACCGACATCGAACAGGGAGCGGTCCGCGCGGCCTCTGCGGCCAGGTCTAGTGACACGGGTTGCCTCGCGATCCTCGCCCAGCCGCGCCCGATCCGAAATGGGGTCAACACCCCATTTTCGACGCGCCGCGAGGTTTGGACGCGCCGGGCGTCGGTTGAACCATCGCACGGCCGCCCATTGACCGCCGTGTGTGGCCACGCGCGCGTGTGGCCACACACGCGCGCATGGCTTGGCCAGCGCAGACAAAGATGGGGGCCCCGCCCGATGGGGCTGCTCGGCTCCGTTCGCAAAGCTCCGCTAAATCCCGCAACTCCACAGCCGACCCGAAGGGAGCTTCGATGGCCAGAATCGTCGTCACCGCAGACTCAACAGACCGGCGCAGGGCGCCCGTCGTTCTAGACGAGCGCGTCCTCTCGATCCATCTCAGCGACGGTCACGCCGCCGATCAACTGATCGAGCGGCTCGGATGGGCCATCAGCGACGCCGAAGAGCTCGAGCGCTCGGCGGACCGACCCATCATCCGCGCCAGCGGCCGCGGCGCGCGCGCTCACGACCGCCGCGGCGGCAGCCGCCCGTCGCGGGGCTCCGATCGCGGCGCTCAACACGTCTCAGCCGGTTGACCACGCGAAATGGGGTCCGCACCCCATTCTTGGAGGTGAGCGCGGATGCGATCGTGGATCTGTCGCCGCCCGCTCGGGCGACGCCAGCAAGGAGATCCGATGTCCAGTCGTGTCAACGAGCAGAGTGCATTCGCGAGCGCCCGCGCCGACGGTCGCGAGAGTGGGGGGTGGCCAGGCCGGAGTGTCGCCGAGTGTGAGAAGCGGCCCAGTCCGGATGTCCGCGCGAGCAGGAAACTGCCCGACCCGATCAGGGTGCTCGTGGTCGACGACCATCCGGCAGTGCGATGGGGACTGGTGCAACTCCTGGAAGACCAGCCCGACATCGAACTTGCGGCGGTCACCGCCACCGCCGAGACGGGCCTGGGACAGGCCGAGCGCGAAGGCATCGATGTCGCCGTGGTCGACTACCACCTCGGCGGCCGCAACGGGCTCTGGCTCGCCCGCAAGCTGAAGTCGCTGGCGCGCCCGCCGCACGTCGTGATCTTCTCGGCGTTCGTCAACGACCACCTGGCCGCCAATTGCATCGTCGCGGGTGTGGACGCAATGCTCAGCAAGAGCAGCCTCGGCGACGAGCTGTGCAATGCGATCCGCTCGGTGCATCTGGGCCGCAGGCTGTTGCCGCGGGTGCCCGCGGCGATGGCCGACCTGCTGCGCCGGCGCCTGCACGAGGACGAACGATCCGCCTTCGGCATGCTGCTCGCGGGCCTCGCTGATGCCGAGGTCGAGCGGACGCTCGGGCTCAGCGAGCGCGAGCTGGCGGCGCGCCGAGCCGAAATGCTGGTCAAGCTCGAGGCGCTCCCCGGCGAGCTGACCGGCGCTCGCTCTGGATCCGGTCGGCCAGATTTCGAACGGCTGTTGCCGCGCTAGGCGATCCGCGGCGAATGGTGCCCTCCTGAACGAATGGCGGTCTCTTCGGCGGTTTCGCGGAACAATCGAGAGGTGCGCACGCGCGCCGGCTCAGCCACCCGCGATCGCCAGCGGCGCCGGGGCTACCTGCCGCTGTTCGGGCGGATCGTGCTCGCGAACGCCGTCGTCCTGCTGGCGGCCTGCTTCGCGATCCTCGTCGTCCTCTCGCCGACTCGCATCTCGGAGTTCGCCACCGACGAGGTCCTGATCGCGACGCTGTGCGTGGTGACCGTCGGCAACGTCCTGATGGTCCGACGCGTGGTCGCGCCCCTGCAGGAGCTGACCGCGCTCGCCCGCCGGATCGACTCTGCCAAGCCGGGCATCAGGTTCCCCGGCGCCGGCACGCGCTCGGAGGCCGGGGAGCTGGCGTTGGCGTTCAACGAGATGCTCGCGCGCCTCGAGCAGGAGCGCGCCGACTCGGCCCGCAGCGTACTCGCGGCGCACGAGTCAGAGCGGCTGCGCGTGGCGCAGGAACTGCACGACGAGGTCGGCCAGACTCTCACGGCTGTGCTGCTCGAGCTCAGTCGCGTGCACGGACGCGTGCACGGACAGCTGGGGCCCGAGCTGGTGGAAGCCCAGGAGGCCGTGCGCGCGAGCCTCGAGGACGTCAGGCGCATTGCCAGCGAGCTGCGGCCGGAGACGCTCGCCGACCTCGGGCTCGCAAGCGCCCTGACCACCCTCGCAGCGAGCTTCGGCCGGCGCACCGGCATCGATGTGCGCCAGCAGATCCAGGCCGACCTCCCGGCGCTCAAGGGCATGACGGAACTCGCCGTCTATCGCGTCGCGCAGGAGGCGCTCACGAACGTCGCCCGGCATTCCGGCTCGGACCGTGCCGAGCTGACGCTGTCAAACGGCACGGGCCAGCTGAAGCTGACCGTGCGCGACTACGGCCGCGGACTCGGTGACCAAAAGCCCCCGGACGGCAACGGCCTGCGCGGGATGCGCGAACGCGCCGCCGCGGTCGGCGCCAAGCTGCGGATCGGCCTGCCCGTGGATGGCCCCGGCAGCGAGGTGACGCTCAATGTTCCCGTGCCGGCGCCATGACGCGGCTGAAGTCGAAGATCCTGCTCGCCGACGACCACGCGCTCGTACGCCGCGGCTTGCGCCACATACTCGATGAACAACCGGACCTCGAAGTGACCGCCGAAGCGGCCGACGGCGCTGCGGCCCTGAAGCTCGCGATGGGCGACGACGTCGACCTCGCGATACTCGACATCTCGATGCCGCGCATGACCGGGCTGCAGGCCGCCCGCGAGCTGCACAGGCTCAGACCGAACCTTCCGGTCCTGATCCTCACCATGCACGAGAACGAGCAGTACGTCGAAGAGGCGCTTCGAGCCGGCGCTTCGGGGTACATCGTCAAGAAAGCCGCCGATCGCGACCTGGTCGAGGCCTGCCGGGCCACACTGCGCGGCGAGCCCTTCCGCTATCAGGGTCCCGACACCACGCTGATCGGCGGCGCGGTTCGCCGCGCCCGCCAGGGCGAGCGCCCGCGCCAGCCGCTGACCCCGCGCGAGACCGAGATCATCAAGCTCGTCGCCGAGAGCTACACCAACAAGCAGATCGCCGCGGCGCTCGTGATCAGCGAGAAGACCGTCGACCGCCACCGTGCCAACATCCTGCAGAAGCTCGGCCTGCACGACCGCGTCCAGCTCACGCGCTACGCGATTCGCAACGGCCTGACCGAGGCGTGAGCGTTGTCCGCGCTCCGCGTGAGCGTTACCCGCGCTCGTCGACCGCGAGGCGACCGTCGTCGCCGCGCGCCCGGAACACAGAGATGAACGCCACCACCAGATAGAAGAACGCGGCCGCCCGCGGCGCGAAGATCGCGAGCGCGGTCACGCCGAGATGAAGGCCGACGTTCGGCGCCGCGATCCGCGTGACGGCGTTGATCTCCTGCTCGCTCACGTCGCGCTCGAGCAGCTCACGGTCGCGCAGCACGGCCGCCCACAGCGCGCCGATCGTCAGTGACACGGCCGACAACGCCAGCCCGTAGAAGATCACGGCGGTACGCTCGGCGTCGGCGTCGCGGATCGCTTCGGCCACCAGCCGCGTGGGGTAGGGCAAGAACGACACCGTCAACAACAGCGCCAGGTTGAGCCGCATCACCTGCGCGTTGACGTATCTGAGCCGGGCGAAGATGCTGTGGTGGGAGAGCCAGATCCCGCCGATCGTGATGAAGCTCGTGGCATAGCCCAGGTAGGCCGGCCACTGGTGCAGGATCCCCGCCGTGAGATCGTGAAACTCGTCGCTCGGCACGCGCAGGTCGAGCACCAGCAGCGTGATCGCGATCGCGAACACCCCGTCGCTGAAGGCCTCGGTCCGCCCGGTTGCCCAGCGTCTGGCCATCGTCGGACCCTAGAGCCTCGGCATGACCCGATGTTGGAGACGACTGCGTGGACGGCGCTCGCACGATGGCCTGGGTGATGCCCGGGATCGCGGCTGACGCGAGCCGGGATGGCGCCTGACGCGAGGACCGGCGCGCACGCGTGCGTGTGCGAACCTTCCGTCAGTGCTCGCCCGCGATGCGATCTACGAGCGCGGCGAGCGCGAGCTCCTCGCGATCGGCGTGCAGCTGATGCTCGCCCGCGAGGTCGTCAACGCGCTCGTTGCGGCGGCGGCTTGAAGCGCGCACGAACGATACGCGGCCGGACCTGCGTACTCGCGCCCGTCGGCCTGGCGGTCGCGGTGCTCGCTCTCAGCGGTTGCGGGTCGAGCGACGTGCAAACCGACGCCAACGTGTTCGTGAGCGAACACGGCGGCACCGCCGCGCGAGCCGCCGCGGCCGTCAGGGTCCTAGACGGCGAACTGACGCTGCTGTCGACCCCGCCCACGGCTGCGCAGTTGCGGCGACTCGGGCAGACCGCCACGCGCGCGCGCCGCGCCGTGTTGCGCGCGGGGGAGTGGGACGTCTCCAAGAACACCGAAGGCGGCGAAGAAGGCGTCGAAGAAGAAGACCTGCCCCGCTCCGAGACCGAAGCCACCACCGCCGCCAACGAACTGGCTCGCGCGATGTCCGAGCTCGAGCGCTACGTGCGCGCACCGAGCGCGCCCGCGTTGGCCGGCTTTCGCGCCAGGCTCGCCCACGCCAAGGAACTCTGGAACGAAAGCGTCTCGCAGCTCTGGTTTCTCGCGCATCGCTCGAACGCGCCCGACATCTAGGTTGGTCTGGACCACCTCGATGCGCGCATCGCGAGCTCGGCGGCAGGGCGCGCCCGACCGGTCCGGATAAGACTTGTGTGAGAATCGATCCCGCACGATGCGGTCGCGCGGCCGCTTCGCAAGTCGACACGATTGACTCGTGTAAGGCGGCGGGTATAGACTGGCCAGGTTCGGCAATCGTCGACGTGGAGCGGCGCGAATGAGCGTGATGGCGAAGAAGGTCATCGGGGTGGCCTTGGCTGTGGCCGTGGTCGGCGTGGCCCTCGCCCTGTACGTCGCCGACTGGGCCACGACCTTCCCCCCGACGGTCGCCGCCAGCGCCAACCCGTTGTCCGCCGGCGGTGGAACGCGGCTGACGCTCGAGACCGTCGGCGCCGTCGGCCACAAATACGGCTCGAAGCCTGACTGGGTCTCATACCTCGTGCGCAGCAACGGCCAGTGGGTGCACAGCACGATCTACAAGGTGCCCGCCCACTCGGTCGTGCACGTGACGATCTACCAGTTCGACTCCGCCTCGGGGCTGCGCAACCCGCTGTTCTCGCAGGTCCAGGGAACGGTCGGCAACACGATGACGCTCAACGGCAAGACCGTCGTCTCGATCCCCCCCGAAGAACCCGGGCACTCGTTCGCGATCCCCGAACTCGGCGTGTACGTGCCGCTCGCGGGCGTCAACGAAGAAGCCAAGGGCTTCTGCGAAGAAGGCCCCTGCTCACCGGCCACCCAGCTGCACAACACGATCACCTTCAGCTTCCGCACCGGCAAGCCGGGCCGCTACCGCTGGCAGTGCTTCGTGCCATGCGGCGCCGGCTTCCTCAACGGCAACGGCGGCCCGATGCAGACGCTCGGCTACATGGACGGCTTCATCGATGTCGTCTGAGCCCGCCGTCGCGCCCGCGCCGGCGGGCGGCGAGCCCAACCACCTGCGCCGCTTCCTGACCCTGTGGCTGGTCGCGAGCGTGATCGCGATGCCGCTCGTGATCATCTTCCTCGGGCCGCTGTTCGGGCCCTCGACCGGCAGCGAAGAAGCCGCCGGCCAGCAGACGATCATGACCGTGCTGGCGGCGGTCGCGACGCCCGTGTTCATGCTGGTGATGCTCTACCTGCTGTACGCGCTGCTCTTCTTCCGCCAGCCGCGCGGAGCCGCCCTGGAAGGCCCGGCCGTCCGCGGCGACCCGCGCCTGCAGACGACCTGGATCGTGATCACTACGCTGATCGTGCTGGGGCTCGCCGCCTATGGCACCTACGAACTCGAGGTCCACTACGGACACGGCTCCGGCAGCGGCCCCAACCCCCTGACCGCGCCCAGCGGCCCGCGCCTGCCGGTGCAGGTGATCGCGCAGCAGTGGCTGTTCACCTACCGCTACCCGACGATGGGCGACTTCGAGACCACCCAGCTGGTGCTGCCGGTGAACAAAACGATCGAATTCCAGGTCACCTCGCTCGATGTCATCCACTCGTTCTGGGCCTACAAGCTCGGCGTCAAGGCAGACGCCAACCCCGGCGTCAGCAACATCGCGTTCGTGAAACCCACAAAGCTCATGTCCTTCTGGGTGCGCTGCGCCGAGCTCTGTGGCCTGTGGCACGGCGAGATGACCGGCCGGGGCAGGGTCGTGAGCCCGGCCGCGTTCATCGCCTGGGCCCATCGGCAGCAACGCATGCTCGCGCCCGCCACCAAGGTCCTGCCCAAGTACAGCAAAACCTACATACCCGAACCCGCGGGGAGAGCAGAATGAGCTCGACAGAGACACCGAAACCCACACCGAGCGCTGCGCAGGCCGCCAGCCCGAAGCCGCTGTGGCGCAAACTCGTCGGCTTCAACCTGCTGACCGCGGTGATCCTCGGCGTCGGCGGCTACTACCTCGGCTGGTGGATCGGCCATCAGATCAGCAGCCCGACGTTCGCGTACGAGAGCTCCACCGACGAGAACGACGTCGCGCTGCTGCTGGGCTACGCGGGCGGCGTGATCGGCTTCCTGATCGGCATGGGCTTCGCCAACTATCCGGTCGCCCGCCTGCTCGGCCGGCCGGCGTCGCTGCGCGAGAAGGAGAGCGAGGGGATCGGGCGCTACTTCGGCCTGTGCACCGACCACAAGGTCGTCGGCATGCAGTACCTGGTCGGGATCGGCGTGTTCTTCTTCGTCGGCGGGGCGAACGCGATGATGATCCGCGCCGAGCTGCTGCACGACGTCCCCACGATCCTCGGACCCGGCCAGTACCTGACGACGGTCGGGATCCACGGCACGATGATGATGGGGATGATGACCTCGGGCATCCTCGGCCCGTTCGCAAACTACTTCGTGCCGATCATGATCGGCGCAAGGCGCATGGCCTTCCCGCGCATCGAGTCGCTCACCTTCTGGCTGCTGATGGCCGCCGGCTTCATCCTCGTCTCGACGATCTTCTTCGGCGGCTTCCCGACCGGCTGGACCGGCTATCAGCCGCTCAACGACCAGGCCGTCGCCGGCATGGACTCCTACATCTGCTTCTTCGCGCTCGTCGGGCTGTCGATGACGCTGCTCGGCCTGAACATGATCGCCACGGTCGTCACGATGCGCGCCCCCGGGATGACCTGGTCGCGCCTGCCGATCTTCGTGTGGGCCGTGATCGGCACGGCGATCCTGATGGTCCTCGCGGCGCCGACCCTGATCGCCGCGCTGCTGATGTCCTCGCTGGACCGCTCGATCAACACCAGCTTCTACATCGTCGGCGGCGGCGGCAGCTCCTACCTGTTCCAGAACCTGTTCTGGTTCTTCGGCCATCCCGAGGTCTACATCCTCGCGCTGCCCGGCTTCGGAATCGTGCTCGAGCTGATCCCCGTGTTCGCGCGCAAGCCGCTGTGGGGCTACAAGCTGGCCGTCTCCGGCATGCTCGGCGTGTGCCTGCTGAGCTTCTTCGTGTGGCAGCACCACCTGTTCGTCAGCGGCATCAACGCCGACCTGCGCCCCTTCTACATGCTCTCCACCGAGCTCATCTCGATTCCCACGGGCTTCATCTTCCTGTGCTTCGTCGGGACGCTGTGGCGAGGGAAGATCTCCTTCAAGGTGCCGATGCTGTTCTGCATGGCATGGGCCTTCAACTTCCTGCTCGGCGGCCTGTCGGGGGTCTTCCTCTCGGACGCGCCGACCAACACGACGAACCAC
>DATJOF010000041.1:0-71361 GCA_035507415.1 Solirubrobacteraceae bacterium | reverse complement strand
CATCAGGAACGAGCCCGGATACAGCATCACGTACTTCGCGCCCATCGAACCGCCGACCCACTCGACCGTTCCCTCGGCGTCCACCACCGCGCGCTTGGTGTTGAGGTTGTAGACGTCCTTGGACCAGTTCTGCACGGTCGTATAGCGCGCCTTGGCGCCCTCGTGCACGAAGATCTCGACGACCGCCGAGTGCATCGAGTTGACGCTGTAGGTCTGCGCCGTGCAGCCCTCGATGTAGTTCACGTCCGAGCCCTCATCGGCGACGATCAGCGTGTGCTCGAAGGTGCCCTCGCCGGCGCCCTCCATGCGGAAGTAGGCTTGCAGCGGCAGATCGACCTTGACGCCCTTGGGCACGTACAAGAACGAGCCGCCCGACCAGACCGCGCCGTGCAGCGCCGAGAACTTGTTGTCCTGCGGCGGCACGCATTTGTTCATGAAGTACTTCTGGACCAGCTCGGGGTACTCGCTGATCGCCGTATCCATCGAGCAGAACAGGATCCCGAGCTTGCTGTACTGCTCCTTCAGCCCCTCGTACACCGGCTCCTGACGCCACACGCCGACCACGCCCGCGAGGTGCTCGCGCTCGGCCTGAGGGATGCCGAGGTCCTCGTACGTCTGCTTCATCTCCTGCGGAACCTCGTCCCAGGAGTTGTAACGGCCGGCCGTCGGCGGCGAGTACAGGACGAGCTCGTCGAGGTTCAGGCCGGACAGCGGCACGCCCCAGGCGGGCACCGGCTTGCGTTCGAAGATCTCCAGCGCCTTCAGCCGTTTCTCGGCCATCCAGTCGGGCTCGCCCTTGATCTTGGAGAGCTCGCTGACGACCTCGCGCGAGATGCCCTTGCGCGCGACCAGCTGGCCCTGTTCGTCCTCGACGATCGGGCTCGGCTTGGTGATCTTGGTGCGCTCAATCGTGGCCATACGGCTCCTCACCGATCTTAGCTTGCGAATCCTGTGCTCCGAGGTAGGGATTATATTCCGCCCGTGGCGGCTTATGCCGATCCATACCGAAAAACGGGCATTTGCAGCGAGTTTCCCCGGCTGAAGCGCGATGGCTCAGCGGCCATCTCATCGCTGTGCGCCAGCCGGTCGCTGGAGGTCCTCAGCCGCGGGCGAGGACCGCTCACTAGTAGTCGAAGACATCTGGAAAGTCGCCAAGCTCGAGCTCGACCTGCGTCGGAAGCTGCTCGTAGCAACGATCTCGGAGCTCGCCGCGCCCGATCGCTTGCAGCTTCGCGTCAAGGCAGCGATACAGCGGAAGCAGATACCGGACATCGTCGGCTGCGTATTTGATCTGAGCGTCGGACAGCTCATCGGCCCAGTCGCTGACCTGCTCCGTCTTGTCCAGGCTGACACGCAGGTATCGCTGCACGAGCGGGGCGAGCGAATGCTCCCGGTGCGGCTTCTTCGGTTCCGCCAGCTTGGAGGCGATCTTGGTGCACGCCACGTTTGCCGGGGCCATGTTCCACTGATGCGCGAGGAACCTCAAGTCGAACATGGCGTGGTGCAGCACCTTGCGAACTCGTGCGTCCTCAACGACCGCCTTGAGATGGATCGGGACGTGGCCATTGGCACGGATGATGTAGGTCGTGTCTTCGACCTGCATCTGCACGGTCCCGATGCGGTCGCGACGCCAGTCTAGGCCGGTTGTCTCGATGTCGAGAGCCACAAGATCCGCGGCGAGCGCCTCCGCAAACGCTGGCTCATCTAGATCGCCCTCCAGCATTCGAGGCGGCCGAGCGTCCTTCGTAGCCTCGCGGTCCATCACGCTCATGCAAACCAACTCTACTCCAGGGGTCGGGCGGAACTGCCCTCCCAGAGCGTGTCGAACTGGCGGCGGAAGAACCCCGCCAACGTGCCGCCCTGCTCGCACTCGAAGGTCGGGACATCGACGCGCCCGGGCGCCTGAGAGTAGAGCACCGCGAAACACCGACGGTCGAGCCGATAATAGGAGAGGACGGGGAACTCGTCGGTCCGACGAAGCTCCACGCTGGCCCCTCCAGCAGCTTGGCGGCTCAGATTCACGCAGTCCTGCTCCGCGCCATCGATGAGGTTCCGAAGTTCGTCGGCGGTGTAGCGGAACTTAGCTGCCAGCTGAGCCATCAGCGCCCGGTTGTCGCGGTTGGGCAGTACAACCCGCAGCCGGGTCCCCTCACGAGCGACCAGGCGACGCAGCCCCGTCGCGTGCGTGTTCCGCCACGTCCGCGCATAGGTAAAGAACAGGTCCACGTGGTTCGCTTCGTTCAAGAGTCCATCCCACTCCACGTCGAGATAGTGCGTCGCAATGCGCTTGAGCCCGGCGCTTTTGACGTCGCTGGAGAGTTCGGCGGCGGAAAGAACCTCCTCGGTCAGAGCCCGTCGTCCGAGCAGTTCCCAGCCGACGCTCAGAATCCCGGCTGCGAACACAAGGGCGCCAACCTCGCGCACTGTCGTGTAGAGCTGCGATGTAGTCGATTCTTCGATCTGCGCCGACACGAACAGGATGATCGTGCCAACCACGACGAGGCCGATCGCGAGCCTAAACGCCGCGAGGTCGACTGACAGCCGCGAGGCCTGTGGGTGGCCGCCGTCGTTCTCGTTGCGTTTCCGCCTCATACACGGGACACTAACAATCGGAACGGATCGCTTATACAGGACTGACCAGGTATCGCTACAGCTATGCCTGCCGTCTTGGCCGACCTGTCTGCGCCGTGAAAAACGGCGCCGATTCTGAGGGCGTGAACAACGCGTCCGTTCAGATAGGCGCAACTTGCAGCCCGCCCGGATGTTATGGGCGCACAGCGGGCCGGCGGGTGGCCCGATCCAAATCCAGATGACGGACCACGATGGGCCATCGGCCCAAGGGGGGAATCATGTCAGCTCTGTTTGACGGCTTTCGCATGCGCCGAGCCGGTCTCGTCGCGCTGCTCACGGGTCTCGCCGCGCTCGCCGCATTCGCGCCGGCCGGCGGCGCCAACGTGAACGTCAGCAAGTCCGGCTGGGCGTGGGGCAACCCCACGCCGCAAGGCCGCACGCTCACCTCGATCGCGTTCGCCGGTGGCACCGGCTACGCCGTCGGCTACGGCGGCACGGCGCTCTCGACCACCAACGCCGGCCAGTCGTGGACGGGCCTGACGACGGGGACGACCGTCAACCTCGAACGCGTCCAGGCGCTCAGCCCCACGACCGTGATCGTCGGGGGCGGAGGCGGCTGCGTGACGCGCATCTCCGAAGACGGCGGCCAGGTCTTCAGGCGGATCTTCAACGTGGCCGAATCCGGCTGCCCCGAACCGGTCGCGGCGTTCAGCTTCGTCTCGCCGCAGACCGGCTTTCTGCTGCTCGAGAACGGCTCCGTCGAGATGACCACCGACGGCGGGGAAACCTTCACACGCCGCACCGGGATTCCCGGCACCGGCGCCTCGAGCGGAGGCGGCGGCCTCGTCGGCACCGACATCCACTTCCTCAGCCCGACCGTCGGCATCGCGTTCGTCAGCGACCCGAACTCCGGCGGCAGCTCGGCATACATGACTCCAGACGGAGGCGTCTCGTGGACGCCCGTCTCGCTCCCGGGCGGCGCGCGTGTCACCGCAGTGCACTTCGTCGACGAAAAGCACGCCTACGCGATCGGCCCGAACACGCTGATCGCCACCAGCAACGGCGGCGAAACGTGGAAGTCCGAGCCGATCGCCGGCGGCAACTCGTTCAGCGCGATCGACTGCTCGAACCCCACCACCTGCCTGCTGGCGGTCAGCGGCGGCAACAAACTCGTGCAGACCGCCGACGGCGGCGAAACCGACAACGTCAAAACCACCTCGAGCTCGTCGATCTACGCCGTCGGCTACGCCAGCCCGACGCAGGTCGTGGCCGTGGGGGAGAGCGGCACGACCGTGCTCTCCAGCGACGGCGGCACCACCTTCAGCTCGGGCAGCGCCGACATCGGCGGCGAGTACCAGCGGGTCCGGATCGGGCCCGACGGCCTGCTGCTCGCCCCGGGCGGCGACGGCAACATGGCGATCTCCACGAACGGCGGACTCAGCTGGCAGGTGGTGCCCACGCAGACCTCGCAGGAACTGGTCGACGTCGCCTTCGCCACCCCTGCGCTCGGCTATGCCCTCGATGCCAAGGGAGGCTTGCAGCGCACGAACAACGGCGGCGTCAGCTGGCAGACGCTCAGCCCGGGCACGACCACGCCGGCCCAGGCGGTCGTCGCGCTGCCCAGAAGCACGCTGCTGATCGGCCCGGTCGGCGTCTACCGCGCCGTCGCCGGCGGCCCCTTCGAACCGGTCACCGCGCGCGCGGCATCTAAGGCACCGCTGTCCGACTACGACCTCGTCGGCTCGACCGTGTTCGCGTTCGGTCAGAACTCCCACAGCCTGATCCGCTCGACCGACGAAGGCGCGAAGTGGACGGCGCTCACCGTGCCGCTGCAGCGCCGCGCCTCGCACAAGCAAGGCCGCCGCGTGTCGGCCAGGGCCGGCGTCTCGATCCGCAGCATTGCCTTCACGAGCACCCTGCGCGGGTACCTGCTCGACACCGCCGGGCGCCTGTGGACCACCTCGAACGGTGGACGCTCGTGGAGCGAAATCCTCTCGGCGGGAACCGGCGAAGGGGTCCAGCTCGCGTTCGGCTCATCCGGAGAGGGCTTTCTCAGCGTCGACGGATTCGGAAACGACCACGGCGACGCCTACGTCCTGCGCACCGTCAACGGGGGCGCCACGTGGCACCCGCAGGAGATCAGCGTCGGCGAAATCCCGTATGGCGGTCTGGTCGCGAGCAGTGGTCTCAACGCGGCCGCGCTCGTGGACGCGACCACCGTCAGCGGCGAACCCGACGATCGCGCCCTGTTCGCCACGACCACCGGCGGCGACGTCTCAGGATCGTCGGAGACCCTCGCGCTATCGACTCCCAAGGCCCGTCTCACGAAGCGTGCCCTCGAGCGCGCCCGCTACTCGGTCCGCGTCACCGGCGCCCTCTCGGGCGCCCTCGGGGGCGAGACGATCGTCGTCTCCCGGCGCAACCTCGCCGGCGGCCCGTGGCACCAGCAGCAGGTCGTTGCCGGCGCCAACGGCGGCAGCTTCACCACCAGCTGGCACGTCACGCAGTCCTCGGTGTTCGTCGCCCAGTGGGCCGGCGAGAGCGGCCGTCCGGGCGTCGGCTCGCGGGTGTTGAGGGTGGCTGTCACGAAGTGACGTTCCCCACTAGCCGGGGCCTGAGCGCGCGGGCCCCGGCCGCATATCGGGTAAGGTCTCGGGCCGTGAGGCGCGGGGGCTCTTCGGTGTGAGCGGTGTCGTCGGCAGCGAGGCGCGGCCGAGCGGTATCGGGCGCCCGCTGCGTGGGCTGGCTGGGCGCAGGAGGGACGTGGTCACGCGGCCGTACCCGCGGCTGATCTCGGTGGTGATCGTTGCCGTGGCCGTTCTCGGCGCGCCGGCCGCCGCCTCCGCGATCCCGCCGTCCTCGCTGATCGCCCATCCGAGCGAGATGCCCGGCTTCGCCGGCGCCAAGGTCCGGCTTCATTCCGCCACCACCGCATCGCGCTATGCCAAGCTCGTGCTTCACGACAGCTCGCGTGAAGCCCGCAAGGAAGTGCCCAAGCTGCGCCGTCAGGGCTTCCGGGAGGGCGTGCAGGAGCTGCTGAGCAGCTCGCAGGGCGAAGCGCTGTCGAGCGCGGTCGTGTTTCACTCGCCTGCCGCCGCCCGGCACGAGCTGAAGGTGAGCATCGCACAGTCCGTCAAGGCTCAGGGGGGGTCGGCGGCGATCAAGCGCTTCACCGTCGCCGCGATCCCCGGAGCGTTCGCGTTCAGCGCCACCGAAGCCGGCCATCCCGGCGGAGCCGCCAACGTGCTGTTCACGACCGGCCGCTGCTTCTTCGTACTCGGCGATTCGCTGAAGAGCGCCCCACCGGCACAGCTCCGCGTCGCGCCCACCGCCGGCGCCACGGCGCTCTACGGGCGCGTCAAGAGCCTCTGCGCCTGAGCTCGGTGCCGTATGGGCCCGGGCGCTCTACCGGCGCGTCCACGGTCTCTGCGCCTGAACGGGCCGGCGTCAGGCCGGCCAGGCGTTCTCGCCGGTCACCGCGCCGCGCACCGCCTTGAGGCTCAGCAGCGCGCACTTGCGGCGCGTCGCCGACACCGGAATGCCGAGCAGCTCGAGCATCCAGTCGGCGCCGAGCCTGCCGGCCTCCTCGACGTCCATGCCCTTCAGCTCCTCGGACGCGATCGACGCCGCCGCCTGCGAGATCGCGCAGCCGTGGCCGTGGAAGCGCAGATCTTCGATCTGCCCGTCCTTGACGCGGATCTGCACGCCGAGCTCGTCGCCGCACAGCGGGTTGTGCTCGAACGCCTCGAGATCGTGCGGCTCCAGCTCGCCGAAGTTGCGCGGGTGCTTGTAGTGGTCGAGGATGTTGTCGCGGTAGAGGTCGTCCATGTCAGAGGCCGGTCACGTCGTGGTCGGCAGAGCCCCGCAGGTCACGCAGGCCGGATAGAGCCGGCGGGGGCCGAGTCGCTGCACCAGCTCGCGCACGTCAGAGCCCGAACAGCTCGCGCCCGGCGATCAGCGCGCTGACGAGCGCATCGATGTCCGCAGGCTCGTTGTAGACGCCGACCGACGCCCGCGCGGTCGCTGCCACACCGAGGCAGCGCATCAGCGGCTGGGCGCAATGATGGCCCGCGCGCACGCATACTCCCTCGCGCCCGACCAGCTCGGCGATGTCGTGCGGGTGCAGTCCCTCGATCGTGAACGCCGCCAAGCCTCCGCGTCGCTCGGCCTGCGGCGGGCCCACCACGCGCAGGCCGGGCACGGTGGCCAGGCGCTCGAGCATGTACGCGGTCAGAGCCTGCTCGTGCGCGCGCACGCGCGCCATGCCCAGCTGCTCGAGGTACTGCGCGGCGACCCCCAGCCCCACCGCCTCGGCGATCGGGGGAGTCCCCGCCTCGAACCTGTACGGAATCTCCCGCCAGCTCGCCGACTGCGCCTCGACGCTCGCGATCATGTCGCCGCCGGTAAGAAACGGCTCCATCAGCTCGAGCACCTCGCGGCGGCCGTGCAGAACGCCGATCCCGGTTGGCCCGAGCGCCTTGTGGCCCGTCCAGGCGTAGAAGTCGGCGCCGATCTCCGCCACATCCACGGGCATGTGCGGGACCGCCTGGGCCCCGTCGATCAGCGTCGCCGCACCCGCCTCACGCGCGCGCCCCACCATCTCGGCGACGGGGTTGATCGTCCCCAGCACGTTCGAGACGTGGGCGAACGCCACCATCCGCACGTCGCCACGAGCCAGCTCGGCGTCCAGCTGCGCCAGCGACAGCTCGCCCCGCTCATCGATCTCGAGATAGCGCAGCTCCGCCCCGCGCTCACGGCAGAGGACCTGCCAGGGCACCAGGTTGGCGTGATGCTCCATCTGCGTGATCAAGACCGCATCGCCCCGTCCGACGTTCGCGCGTCCCCAGGCGTAGGCGACGAGGTTGATCGCCTCGGTCGCGTTGCCGGTGAAGATCGTGCACTGAGGGTCGGCCCCGACGAACCCGGCCACCGCCTCGCGCGCCCCTTCGTAGGCCGCGTCCGCCTCCTGCGCGAGCGCGTACACGCCGCGGTGCACGTTGGCGTTGTGCTCGCGCAGATGCGCCGCCAGCGCGTCGATCACGACCGCAGGCTTCTGCGAGGTCGACGCACTGTCCAGGTACGCCAGCTCGTGACCGTCGAAGCGCCGCGCGAAGATCGGGAAGTCGCTGCGCACGTCGAGCGAGCGCGCGCTCGCGGGCTGATCCGGCGAGACGGCGTCGGCGGGGTGACCCGGCGAGGAGGCGCCGGACGGACGATTCATCGAAGCAGCTCCCGCTGCCGTTGCGCTCCCAGATCGCGCAGCGGACGCGGTGCGCTCCGAGCTAGCGAGTGGTGGCATACGCCTCGATGTCCTCGCGCGCGTGCGCCAGCTTGGCGGCCAGCTTGGCGCGCACCAGATCTTCGAGCGGCTCGTCGCGCAGCTCGGTCAGCACCGGCTCGAAGAAGCCCTCGACCAGCAACCTCACCGCGCTCGCTCGATCCAGGCCGCGCGACTGCATGTAGAAGATCGCGCTCTCGTCCAGCTCGCCCACCGTGCCGCCGTGCGAGGCCGACACGTCGTCCGCCGACACCAGCACCGAGGGAATCGCGTCCAGGCGCGCCTTCGGCGAGAGCATCATCGTGTGGATCTGCAGATAGGTGTGCGTCTGCCGCGCCCCGGGGTCGATCTGGATCAGCCCCTCGAACGACGAACGGCTCGCACCGGTCGCGGCGCCGCGCCAGTGCACGTCCCCGCCCGAGGGCCCCGTCTCGTGCAGGTCCACCGCGAACGCGTCGAGGTGCTCCTCGCCCTCGCTGAAGAACAGGCCTCTGAACGCCATGTCGCCGCCGGGCTCGGACACCGCCAGCTCGAGGTGCTGACGCACCAGCCGCCCGCCGAGCAGCGACGGCAGCCAGTGGCAGTAGGCGTCGCGACCGACACCGACAAAGCGCGTGGACACGTCGTACACCTCGCCGCCGCTCCAGTCCTGCACCTGCGCCAAGCGGCAGCGCGCGCCCTCGTGCAGGTAGCACTCGAACGCCCCGGCGTGCAGCGACTGGCCCTCGAACGAGCCGGCGAGATTGTGCTCGTGCACGCGAAAGTCGCTCGCGCGATCGCCCACCACCAGCGAGCGCCCGTACTGGGCCACGCCGGCGCCCTCGATCGCATAAACGATCTCAAACGGCTCCGCCACGGCCACGCCCGGGGGCACATACAGATAGGCGCCCCCCGTCCAGAACGCCGCGTTCGCCGCCTCGAGCTTGTGACGGTCATAGGTCAAGCGCTTGCTGAAGTGCTCACGGGCGCGCTCATCGTCGCGCAACGCATCCTCCAGCGAGCTCAGCACCACGCCGCGCTCGGCGAGCCTCGGGTCGAGCTCGACATGCACCACCGAGCCATCGACCTGCACGATCCGCCCGGCCAGGCCGGCGCCCGGCCCTCCCCGCTCGGGCAGCCCCGCCCGCACCGACTCGGGCAGCGCTCCGGGCGCGTGTGCGCGCGCCTCGAGATCGTCGAGATCCAGCTCCTGCAGGCTCGTCGTCCAGAAGCCCGACCGGCGCCACACCGGCAGCTCGCTCGCCTCGAACACCAGCCGCGCCGCCTCGCGGATCGCCTCCGGCGAGAGCCCCTCGCGCCCCGCCAGGCCCGCGCCGGCGCCGTGCAGAGCGTGATAGAGGCTTGCCTCGCGGTGGCGGCCCGGCTTCGGCGCCACCGTGTCAGGCACCGGTTCGGGCCCCCTCGACCCGCAGGACCCGCAGGGCCCGGCCAGCCGACCCTTTGCGCGGGCGCCGGGTCTCAGGCACCGGCTCCGACCTCCTGGCGGATCTGGTCGTAGCCCTCGCGCTCGAGCCGTTCGACGAGCTCGACGCCGCCCTCGAGCACGATCCGCCCGTCCATCATCACGTGCACGAACTGCGGCTCGATGTAGTGCAGGATGCGCTGGTAGTGGGTGATGATCAAGGCGCCCAGGCCCTGCTCTTCGTAGAGCTTGCGCACGCCCTCCGCGACCGTCCGCAGCGCGTCGATGTCCAGGCCCGAGTCGGTCTCGTCGAGGATCGCGATGTCCGGCGCCAGCATCGCCATCTGCAGAATCTCGGCGCGCTTCTTCTCGCCGCCCGAGAAGCCGTCGTTGAGGTGGCGCGAGGTGAAGGCGCGGTCGACGTCCAGCAGCTGCACCGCGCGCTCGAGCTGGCCGCCGAACTCCTTGACCCCGATCGGCTGCTCGCGCTTGGCGTTGATCGCCATGCGCAGGAAGTTCGCCACCGACACACCCGGAATCGACACTGGATACTGAAACGCCAGGAACAGACCGGCCTTGGCCCGCTCGTGTGGCTCCGACTCCGTGATGTCCTCGCCCTTGAACGTGATCGTGCCGGCCGTGATCTCATAGGCCGGATGGCCGAGCAGCGTGTTCGCCAGCGTCGACTTGCCCGATCCGTTGGGGCCCATCAGCGCGTGCAGCTCCCCGCGCGAGACGTCGAGGTCGACGCCCCGCAGGATCTCGCGATCCTCGGTGCGCACGTGCAGGTCTCTGATCTCGAGGTCGGCCATGTTCTTCGCTCAGGCTCCAGTCGTGAGGGTTTGCGTCTTGGATGCGGCGTGCTCCGCCGCCAGGGTCGGCAAGGTGCGCCCGGCGGCTGCATCGCCGTCGCCGGGGCCGTCGAGCGATGCTTGCGCAGCGCCCAGGTCGTCCAGCCCGATGCCCGCAGCAGCCTGCGCCAGCTGCGCCGGGCTCACCAGCAGATCGGCCAGCGTCGTCTGGCGCAACGTGCTCACGATCGACAGGCGCACGCGCGTCCACAGCAGCTTGGTCGGGCAGACGTGGTCGAGGCTCGACTCGCGCGAACAGACGATCGAGCCGTCCGAGGACTCGGAGATGCACTCGATCGGCGCGATCGACCCCTCGAGCGCCTCGACAACCTCGGCCATCGTGATCTCCGCGGGCCGGCGGGCGAGCAGGTAGCCGCCGCGCGAGCCGCGGCGCGAATCGACCAGACCGGCCTTGCGCAGGCGCGCCACGAGATGCTCCAGGTAGGCGAGCGGCAGCCCGTCGTGCGCGGCGATCTCCGCCAGCGACACGGGATCGCCGCCCTCCTCGCCGGCGCGCCGCGCCAGCTCGACCATCACGCGCACGCCGTACTCGGCCTTGGTTGAGAACATCATCTTCCGGAATACCTACCTGCGAGCTAGGGTATCAGCCGCTTTCGCCCTGCAGCTTGCGGATGTCGTGGGCGAGCGCTTCGGGGGTCAGCTGTTCGAGTCCGTACACCACGCGCTCGTGACCGCTGCGATCGAGCAGCATGACCGACGCGTAACGGTCGAACGCGCTGCGCCCCGCGCTCGCGGGCACCACTTTGTAGGCACGCCAGACCGGTGCCAGCTGGGCCTGCGACCCGGTCAGGTACTCGACACGCCCGCTCAGGCCCACCTGCGCCAGGAAACCCTCGATCCGCGTCCGCGTGTCGGCCGCCGGATCGGCGCTGATGAACACCACCGGCACCGGACCGGGCAGTTCTTCGAGCGCCCCGCGGATCTGGTCGGCGATCACGACGCAGGTGGCGCCGCAGCTCGAGTACAGGAACGCGAGCACGGCGACCTGGCCGTGCAGGCTGCCCAGCGAGACCGTGCCGCCGTGCTGGTCGGCCAGGGCGAAGTCGTGCACCGCGAGACTCGCCGGCAGAGCTGCGCCATCGAAGCCGGTCGAGGAGGTCGCTTCGGCGCCGCTCGCGTCTTCGCCGCCGCCTTCGAGCGACGCCGTCGAGCTGGTGCCCGCGCCGTCGTGCGAATGCTGCAAGCCGGCCACGAACACCGCCAGCGCCAGCGCCAGCGCGACCAGCATCGCGATCGCCAGGAGAGCTCTGCGCGTGCGCACCGACATCGTCGTCCAGGGTACGTGTCAGGGTGGTCCTCGGGGTGCGTGTCGGGGTGGCTCTCGGGGTAGGTCCCAGGGTGGTCCTGGAGCTGAAATCCGACCTGGCACGGCGGCGGACCGGCGCTATACTTTGTGAAGTTCCATGAAATCCGACCATGATTTAGAGGTTTTCAGATGAGCGTCTCAGGCAGCGAGCTGCTGCGGCAGGTCAAGAGCCAGATCGACGAGATCGACCCCTCCGAGGTCAAGGAGCTGATCGGGGAGGGCGTGCCGATCATCGACGTCCGCGGGAGCGAAGAGTTCGCCACCGGCCACCTCCCCGGCGCCAAGAGCATTCCCCGCGGCCACCTGGAGTCGCGCATCGACGCGGCCGTCCCCGACCGCTCCGCGCAGGTGATCCTCTACTGCGCCGCCGGCAACCGCTCCGCCTACGCCGCGCGCACGCTCCAACAGGACATGGGCTACGAGCACGTCCGCTCGATGACCGGCGGCATCACGCTCTGGAAGGACCGCGGCTACGAGGTCGAGATCCCGCGCGCCCTCAGCTCCGAACAGCGTGACCGCTACTCGCGGCACCTGCTGATCCCGGAGATCGGGGCCGAGGGCCAGCAGAAGCTGCTCGACGCCAAGGTGCTGCTGCTCGGCGCCGGCGGGCTCGGCTCGCCCACCGCGCTCTATCTCGCCGCGGCCGGCGTCGGCACGCTCGGGATCGTCGACGACGACGACGTCGACCTGTCCAACCTGCAGCGCCAGGTGATCCACTCCACGCAGCGCGTCGGCATTCCCAAGGTCGACTCCGCCGAGGAGTCCATCCACGCGCTCAACCCCGACGTCAAGGTCGTCAAGTACCCGGTCCGGCTGAACGCCGAGAACATCATGGAGATCATCGAGGGCTGGGACGTGATCGTCGACGGCGTCGACAACTTCCCCACCCGCTACCTGCTCAACGACGCCAGCGTGCGCCTGCAGATTCCCGTCGTGTCGGCCTCGATCCTCGGCTTCGACGGCCAGCTGTCGGTGTTCAAGCCCTACGACGGCCCCTGCTACAGATGCCTGTTCCGCGAGCCCCCGCCCGCGGAGCTCGCGCCCTCGTGCGGCGCCAACGGCGTCCTCGGCGTGCTCCCGGGCACGATGGGCCTGTTGCAGGCCACCGAGGTCGTCAAGCTGATCCTCGGCATCGGCGAGCCCGCGATCGGCCGGCTGCTGCTGTACGACGCGCTGGCCGCCACGCTGACAGAGGTCAAAGTCCACCGCGACCCCGACTGCCCGATCTGCTCGCGCGCCCCCGAGGAGATCGCCGACGAGGAGATGGGCGTCTTCCCGGACTACGAGGCGTTCTGCGCGGCCGCCGGTTAGCGGCACGCTGGCACGGCGCCAGGCTGCGTCCTCGCTCGCTTATGTGCAAGGCGCACACTTCGCTCACTGCGTCCTTCCCTGGCTTGGCCAGCGAGCCGCTAACCAGGTTTTCCACCCACCAGGCTTCAGCGGGCCCGGCCTGCTAATCATTCCGCGATGGCCACGATCAAGATCCCGCCTGTCCTGCGCGCGTCGGTCGGCGGCGAGAAGCAGCTGCAGGCAAACGGCGCGAGCGTCGGCGCGGTCCTGCGCGATCTCGCCTCGAGCCACCCTGCCACCGAGAGCCAGCTGTTCTCGCCCGACGGCCAGCTCAACCGCTACGTCAACGTCTATCTCAACGACGAGGACGTCCGCGTGCTCGGCGGGCTCGACACCGCCGTCGCCGACACCGACACGCTTGTGATCCTGCCGGCGATGGCCGGCGGGCGCTAGGCGCCCCAGGCGGGCAGCCGGCGGGTGCCGGCGCGCCCCGCGCGAAAACGCGCATCCGACCGGGGACACGCTGCCACCGATACCGCTGGGTCGATCGTGCCGCGGGGCACCCCACACGCGCTGTTCGCCGGTAGTCCAGGCGTCCAATTTCTCTTGCAGCGCTAAACCGTCTCGCCCAAGCGCCGATCGGGGCGCTTGTATGCGCATGCACGCCGACAGCGCCACCGGTACACACGCCGGCGCACACACGGCCAGCGCCATCACAGACCTCGATCGCGGCGGCTCGGCCGTCCTGCGCGCCTCGCGGATCGCGGCCCTGCCGCTGTTGCTCGGCGCCTCACTGGCCCTGCCCGGACCGGCGTCGGCCAGCCGGCCGCCGAAGTACTCGCTGTCGGTCGTCGAGGGCGAGACCACGCTGCCCGAATATCCGGTCGACAGCACCAGCGCCGGCGTCAGCGAATCCCACACGTCGGTCGCCGTCTCGATCACGCGCGCCGGCACGGTCGTGGCCAGAAGCCACGGCGAAGGCAGCGCCTGGCTATCGCAGGTCCCACAGGCGGGCGACGTGGTCGGCATGGAAGCGCCCGTCGGCAACACGGTCGGAACCTTCGTCTACGACGGCCTGCCCGCGATCGATCCAACCGTATGCGCCGGCTCGACCAACTTCTCCGGGCAGAACTCCTCCGGCGAGACGGTCCAGGGCGGCTACTTCACCGAACTGCCCAACCTGCCCTATGGCCCGGAACGGGTCGGCCGCGGCAGGGCGCAGGTGACGGCGCTGTCCGGGTCGAGCTTCGGCGGCAACTTCCTCACGCCGCTCTCCATCGGCCAGACGGTCTATGCCGTGGAGTCGCTCGAAACGCCGCTGGCCGGCGGAGCGGTGTTCGAATACAGCAGCGAAACCGTGCGACCCGTCGGCTCCTGTCCGCCGCCGCCTCCGCCGCCTCCGCCCCCGCCGCCGCCACCACCGCCACCGCCGGCTCTGCTGGGCTCGCTCTTCAAGCTCGACAAGGTCACGATCCACGAGCTGCTCACGTCCGGCTGGCTCACCGAGGTGACGATCAACCAGCCCGGCACCGTCACCGAGGACCTCTATCAGCAGAACGGCAAATTGCCGGCCTTCGCGGCATCGGTCCACGGCAAGAAGCGCCACAAGCACTACACGCCGCCGGCGCTGCTGCTTGCGCGCGGTACCACCACCGCGCACAGCGCCGGGACGGTCAAGGTGCTGATCCGTGTGACCCCGAAGGGACGCAAGCGGCTCAGGCACTCGCACAAGCTGAAGGCCGTGCTGATCACCACGCTGCACAGCAGCTCCGGCGCCAAGCTGACGCTCCCGCGCCACCCGCTGTCGCTGCGCCGCTAGGCTCCTCCGGCCTCGGGCTCGATGCCGGCGCTCGCCCTGCTCACCGCCGCGCTCGCCTGGCTGCAGCCGCCGCCGGTGCTGCCGCTGCCCCCTCGCGGCGGCCCGGAAGCCCCGCCGCGCCCCTACGGCGCCGCGCCGGCTCCGGGACAGCCGGCTCCGCCGACCGCCTCCAGGCCCGTACGCGAACAGAACCGCGCGCTGCTCACCGGTCCGTTCCCGCGCGGCGGTCTGGTGCGCGGCGTCTCCGAAGGAACGCTGCTGCTGAGCGAAAGCCCCTCCACCCGCGCGCAGGCCTTCGCCCGCATCCGCGCCGCGGGTGCCAGCGTCGTGCGCATCCCGGTGGACTGGCGGACCGTGGTGAGCCCGTCTCCGCCGCCCGGCTTCGACGCGCGCGATCCCGCGAGCCCGTCCTACCGCTTCGAAGCGATCGACGCCGCCGTACGCGGCGCGGCAGCCGTCGGTCTGACGCCGCTCTTGGTCGTCTCCCACGCCCCGGCCTTCGCCGAATCGCCGCACCGCTGGCCCTACGCCTACGCGGGCAGCTGGGCGCCGAGCCCGAGCGCGCTCGATGCCTTCGCCGCGGCGCTCGCGCAACGCTATGACGGCTCGTTCCCCGATCCGCTCGCCCCGGGGCGAACCCTGCCCCGCGTCGCCCTGTTCCAGGCCTGGAACGAGCCCAACCTGGCCCGCTACCTGGAGCCGCAGTGGGTGGCCGCACAGGGCCACTGGAGCGCGTTCTCGCCGCTGCTCTACCGCCAGCTGCTGAACGCCTTCTACGGCGGCGTCAAGTCGGTCGAGCCCGCCGACCTCGTGATCGCCGCCGGCGTCGCCCCGAACGGCGAACCGCCCGGCGACGGTCGCATGGCGCCGGTCACGTTCCTGCGCGCACTGCTGTGCCTGCCGGCCGGCCACTGTCCCGATCCGCCGCACTTCGACGTGCTCGACTTCCACCCGCTGTCCGTGGCCGATCCCGACACCCCGGCGAGCTCGTCACTCGACGTGGCGATCTCCGATGCCGCCAAGGTCACCGACCTGCTGCGCCGGGCCGAACGGCTGCACACCGCGCTGCCGCCGGCCCACAAGCCCGTGTGGGTCACAGAGCTCAACTGGGAGAGCGCCCCCGCCGCGCCCGGCGGAGTGCCCGCCGGCGTGCAGGCGCAGTGGCTCTCACGCGCCCTGCACCGGCTGTGGGTCGCCGGCGTCGGGCTCGTCGCGTGGCAGTTCCTGGTCGACCCCTATCCAGGCGTGCCGCTCGCCACCCCCACGGGCGGCGAGCTCGAATACGCGCGCCCCGCCGGCCTGTTCAGCGCCGGCCCGAGCGGCGATCCGGCCGACGCCCAGCCCAAGCCGTTCCTGCAGGGCTTCATGCTGCCATTCGATCCGCTGCGCCTGGACCGCACGCGCGTGCGCGTGTGGGCGCTGCTCTCGGCGCCCGGTCGGGCCGCGCGGCTGCAGCGCCGTACGCGCGACGGCGCCTGGGACACGCTCGCCACGTTGCGAGCCGACGGCGCCGGCATCCTCAACGCGCTCGTGACGATGCGCGGACCCGCAAGCCTGCGTCTGGAGACCGAATCGCTCGCGAGCGCCGCGGCGTTCGTGCCCGCCTCCCGCAGCCGGCTGTAAGCGCGCCGACGCTCGCCGAGCGAGCGCCCGCCCGGCATTCGCGCTACGCGGGCCCTCCACTCCGCCGGCCGGTCGGCCGTTCGTCCGTGCCCGGCCTGGACACGAAATGCGATCAGGCCGCGATCTGCTCCGGCTGCGGCTCGCCGCCGCTCACGTCCGCCGCAGGCACGTGGCTGATCGCGTGCTCGGCCAACGCGGTGATCGTCAACGACGGGTTCACGCCGACATTCGCCGGGATCGCCGCCCCGTCGCAAACCAGCAGGTTCTCGTAGCCGAACACGCGCTGGCGCGCATCGACCACGCCGCGCCCGGCATCTCCCGCGATCACTGCGCCGCCGAGGATGTGCGCGGTCGTGGGCACGTTCAACAGCGCCTCCATCACCGAGCTCTGGGCGGTCCCGCCGGTGCGCCGCGCAAACCATTCGGCCGCGCGATTGGCGACCGGGATGAAGGTCGGATTCGGCCGCTGCGGATCCTGTTCGGTTGTCATCCGCAGCAGCCCGAACGGACCCCGGCGCGCGCGCAGCGCGATCGCGTTGTCGAGCGTCTGCATCACCAGCAGGATGATCGTGCGCCGCGACCAGTGCTTGGGAAACATCGCCTGCGCAAAGCGGCGCGGGTGCAGCGCGATCTGCCCCAGCAGCTTCAGCGGGCGCGTCACGCGCGTCCCGTCGCCGACCAGCAACGTGTAGAAGCGGTGCATCGAGTCGCCGTCGTCGCCGTAGGTCACGGTCTCGATGTGAGTGTGCGCATCGGGGTAGATCGAGGAGCTGATCGCCACGCGCCTGATCAGGTCGTCGGGATAGTCCTCGGGGACCGTCACCGTCAGGATCGACTCGCTGTTGGTTCGCACCAGCTCACCCAGCCGCGCCGAGACTCTGCCGAGCGACCCGTTCAGGCGACAGCGCTGCAGCAGCCTGTTCGTGCCGAGCGCCCCGGCCGCCAGCACGACCCCGCGCGCGCGATGCACCCGGCGATCCTTGCGCACCCAGGCGCCCGAGCGCACCGATTCGACCTCATAGCCCTCCTCGCCGGACCCGGCCCCCAGCGGTCGCACGTCCACCACCGTCCGTTCGGGCATCACGCGCGCGCCGCGCTTCTCGGCGAAGTACAGGTAGTTCTTGACCAGCGTGTTCTTGGCCCCGTGGGGGCAGCCGACCATGCAGCGTCCGCACAGCCTGCAGCCCGTGCGATCGGGGCCCTCGCCGTCGAAATACGGGTCGGGGACGGTCTTGCCGGGCTCGCCGAAGAACACGCCGACCGGCGTCTTGCGATAGCTCTCGCCGACGCCGAGCTCATCTCCCAGCTCGCGCAGCAGCTGGTCGGCGGGATCGTCATAGGGGTTCTCGACCACCCCCAGCATCCGCTGCGCCTCCGCGTAGTGGGGCGCCAGCTCCGTCTCCCAGTCGTTCAGCTCCGCCCACTGGGGATCCTCGAAGAACTGGGGCGGCGGCACATACAGCGTGTTCGCGTACCCGAGGCTGCCGCCGCCCACGCCGCAGCCCGACACGACCGCCACGTCTTTGAAGATCGTCAGCCTGAAGATGCCCTTCATGCCGATCAACGGGTTCCACGAGTAGCGCCTGTGATCCGCCGTCGACGCCGGCAGCTCGTGGTCGGCAAAGCGCCTGCCGCACTCGAGCACGCCGACGGAATAGCCCTTCTCGGTCAGCCGCAGGGCCGACACGCTCCCGCCGAAGCCCGAGCCGACCACCAGCCAGTCGAAGTCAAAGCTCTCATCGTCGTCCATGCTCGGGGCCTCGCTCGAGGTTGCTGGGGGGCGCCGCGGGTCAGGTTTGCGGTGCTGCTGGGGGTTTGGGGCGCCGCGGGTTAGGTTTCGGTGCTGCGCGATGGGCTCGGGGTTGGGGGCGCCGCGGGGGAGTCTCTCAGATTTTAGTGGGCGACTGGCTGGTTGGCCAGCCGGTTGCGGCCGTCCCTCAGCCGCCGCCGCCTTCGACGATTTTCTCGGCGAACCGCAGCATCCCGAGCGTCACCCAGGGCAGCTGGTTGGCCCGCAGGCGCAGGCCGACGTTGCCGTCCGGTCCGGTCACCTCGACCAGTGTGATCACGCGCCCGATCTGGTAGTTGTCGCCGAAGTCTCGTTCGATGGCATCCATCTGATCGGCGACTTCCTGCATCAGCTTCGCTCTTGGGTCCGGCTGTGCACCTGCGTCGTCTGCGTCGTCGTTTCCCGCCGCTGCCATCGGGACCTCCCCGTCGAATGAACAAAGGAGGGCATCATGGCACCGCCAGCCTCAGCGCCCGTCGCGCAGCGTCGCCGCCCCCCTTGAAAGCGACACCCCCACGACCGCCACGCGCCGCTATATTCCGTGAAGTAATGGCGGTGGAGAGGCTGAGGAACCGGCCCTGCGGCGGCCGCTACGGGGATCTCGTGCAGTCGATCGGCAACACGCCGCTCGTCGAGCTGCCGCGGCTGTCGCCCAAGCCCGGCGTGCACATCTGGGCCAAGCTCGAGTGCCGCAACCCCACCGGCTCTGTCAAGGACCGCGTCGCGCGCGCCCTGATCGAGGATGGCGAGGAGAAAGGCGCGCTCTCGCCCGGTCAGACGATCCTCGAACCGACCTCGGGCAACACGGGCATCTCGCTCGCGATGATCTGCGCCCGCAAGGGCTACCGCCTGAAGGTCGTGATGCCCGAGAACGTCACGCCCGAGCGCACCCAACTGCTGCAGATGTACGGCGCCGAGATCGTCTATTCGCCGGGCTCGGAGGGATCCAACGGCGCCGTCGCGAAGGCCCTCGCGATGGCCGCACAGGACGCGAGCTGCTACATGCCGTACCAGTACGGCAACCAGGCCAACCCGAACGCCCACTACAACGGCACCGCGCTCGAGATCCTCGAAGAGCTCGATGAGGTCTCGGCGTTCGTCGCCGGGCTCGGCACGGGGGGGACCCTGATGGGCAACGGCCGCCGCCTGAAGGAGACCTTCGGCGAGGCCGTCAAGATCGTCGCGGCCGAGCCGATGCAGGGCGAGCCCGTGCAGGGGCTGCGCTCGCTCGATGACGGCTTCATCCCGCCGATCATCGACCTATCGCTGCTCGATCGCAAGATCTTCGTCACCAACCGCGACGCGATCGTCTGGACACGCAAGCTGCTCGATCTCGAGGGCCTGTTCGCGGGCGTCTCGACCGGCGCGATCGCCAGCATCGCGGTGCGCATCGCCGGCGAGCTTGACGAGGGCAACGTCGTGTTCGTGGTCGCCGACGACGGCTGGAAGTACCTCTCGAGCGGCATCTACACGCTGCCCGTCGACGAGATCGAGGATCTCGAATCGACCGTGTGGTGGTAGGCCCCGCCGCCGTGGCGACGCGTGGGCCTGCTGAGCGAGGGCGGACGTGAAGATCTCCCAGCAGCTGCTCGACGAGCTGATCGCGCACGTGCTCGAAGACCCCGTCAACGAGATCTGCGGCGTCGTCGCCGTCGACGCCGACGGCTCCGAACCCGGGAGCGCCCGCGCGACCGACCTCTATCGCGCCGCCAACCGCCACGCGAGTCCGATGAAGTTCGAGATCGAGCCCGCCGAACTGCTGAAGATGTACAACGCGATCGAGGACCGCGGGGGGCGGATCGGCGCGATCTACCACTCGCATGTGCGCAGCAGGCCATACCCATCGCAGACCGACATCAACTTCGCCGCCAACTGGCCAGGCGTCGAGTGGATCATCGTCGGTCTCGTCGATCCGAGCCGGCCCGAGATCCGCTCCTACCTGATCGATCAGGGGCAGGTGCGCGAGGTCGCGCTCGAGCGCCAGTAGCCGAGTGAGGGGGCAGAAGCGAAAGCGACCATGAGCTCCGGCCCACCGCTCCTCGTCTGTCCGTCGTGCGCACTCGAGCATCCTGCCGACCAGCGCTTCTGCGAAGCCTGCGGAATGCCGCTCGTGCACGCCGGCCACGAGTCGCTCGACGCCAGCGAGCGCCAGCAGCGAGCCCGCAAGATCAAGCCGCAATACACCGAAGGCGAGCTCGTACCGGTCGCCCGCGCCGGCGATCAGCCCCAGGCCGAGTTCATCGCCAACCTGCTGCTCGAGGAGGGCATACCGTGCCTGCTGCGCAATCAGATCGGCGGCTACTCGCCGATGATCGGCCCCCGCGAGATCCTCGTCCCGGCGTCCGGCGCCGAGGCCGCGCGTGAGGTGCTGCGAGCTCGCCAGCAGCCGCCCAGTGGCGCGTCACTTCTGGACCCGGAGGACTAGCCGCGCCCCTCAGTGCTCGGGTCGAGCCGTCGTTGGGCTCAGAACCTGAGCCGTCGTTGGCTCAGAACCTGAGTCGTCGTTACGCTCAGACCAAGACCGGCGCGTCGGCTTCGCCGACGATCGCCCCGATCTCTTCCGAGGCGCGCTCGAACTCGGCGTCGGACAGCACCGGCGTGCCCTCGAAGGGAAGCTCGCGCTGGAGCTCCACCCACGCCTGGGACGGGCTGAACTCGTCCTTCACCTTGACCGTCACCGGGCGTGGAATGCGATACGTGCGCAGCAACAGCACGTGCAGCGGCTGCTGGCGGCGCCAGCCCAGGCGTCGTTCGGCGTAGCTCGGCGTCCACACATAGAACGGCGAGAGCGCGTCGACGCCGCGCGGATCGTTGATCGTGAAGTGCCCGGCCACCTCGGCCCAGGCCCGGATCCGCACGCGGTCGGGCTGCTGGACGGGAATCCCGGACGTGAACGCGTGCAGCGGCTCGCCGTCGCTCCAGACGCCCTCCTCGAGCGCCCGCCTCAGCTCCGGCTGGTGGGACTCCCGCACCAGATCGCCGCTCTGGTTGTCGAAGGTCGGATATAGGAAGAAGCGCTCGTGCGCGAGCCGAAACGGCTTACCAGGCTCGCGCAGCATCCCCTTGCGCAGGGTCAGCAGCTGCTCGCCTTCCGCGAGCGCGCGAACGGTAACAGCCCATTCTCTAAGAGCAATTGGCATGGCAGGACCTGGGGGGAGATCAGCTATGAAGGAGAACGAAACGAGAACGTCTCTATGTGGCCGAATGCCGCCCGGAAACGCTGGGTGGCTGCTACGGCAAGTGCGTTAAAGATACGAAATCCTGATCGAAATCCCAAATCCCCCGCAAATCGGCACGTTTTTACGACCCGGGCGGCCAGGCTCCGTACCGAAGCGTCGGTGCAGCAGGAGGCCCTTCGCCATCGGGTGCGGGGCCTCTCACGATCAGCCGTGCCGCGAGCCCTCAGCTTGGCCGCAGCCGCCTCCGCCCGGCGTTTCGACGCGCAGGCGCCCGCCCTCCCGCAGCACCCCGCTCAGCTTGCCCGGGATCGGTACGCCGTCGAGCAGATCGCGTCCGCGCAGCCCGTCCTCGCCTCCCGCCGCGCCGCGCGGCGCCCGGCGGCGGCGCTCGGCGATAAGCGAGAAGGTCAGCTCGCGCAGCGCCTCGATCTCGCGAACCACGCCATCGCCGCCGCGATGCGCACCCGCGCCGCCTGAGCCCCGGCGCAGTGCGTACTCGACCACGCGCAGCGGAAATTCGCGCTCGAGCGCCTCCACGGGCGTGTTCAGCGTATTGCTCATCGCGACGTGAACCCCGCTCGGCCCGTCCGCGTCGGCGCACGCGCCCTGGCCGCCCCCCAGCGTCTCGTAGTAGGCGAACGTCCGGTCGCCGAGCGTCAGGTTGTTCATCGTGCCCTGGCCCTGGGCCCGGCCGAACGCCGTGAGCACGAGATCCGCCACACGCGAGCTCGTCTCGACGTTGCCGGCTGCCACCGCGGGGGCGTCATCGACCCCCGTGCGCGACGCCACGGCGTTCAGGATCGAGCCCCGCGGTGCGACTATCTCGATCGGGCGATAGGCCCCCGCGGAGGGGGGGATGTCGGGATCGGTCAGCACGCGCACGGCGAACAGGCACGCCGAGCGCGTCACCGCCAGCGGGCAGTTGAGGTTGCCCTCGTGGCGTCCGGCGCTGCCGCCGAAGTCGAGCGTCAGCCTGTCTCCCGCCACGGTCGCTCGCACGCGCAGCGCGAGCTCGCCCTCCGGCGCCTCGAGCACGTCCTCGGCGCTGCGCTCGCCGTCACCCAACGCCTCGATGCACGCGCGCGTGCGCCGCTCCGCGTAGTCGAGCACCGCGTCCGTGCCCTCGTGCAGCCTCCGCGAACCCAGTCGACCGGCCAGCTCCCGCAGGCGCTGGGCGCCCAGCCGGTTCGCCGCCAGCTGCGCGCGCAGGTCCGCTTCGCGCTCCGCCGGCTGGCGCATCTGCCTCGAGATCTCGTGCAGCGCCGCCGCATCCAGGCGCCGCGGGTCGATCACCACGCCCTCTTCGGCGAGCGTCCTGCTGTCGGCCGGCATCGACCCAGGGATCCGTCCGCCGACGTCGGCGTGATGCGCGCGGTTGGCCGCGAACCCGAGCAGCTCGCCGCCGTCGATGCTCAGCACCGGCGTGATCACCGTGATGTCGGGCAGGTGCGTCCCGCCGGCGAACGGGTCGTTCAGCACCCAAGATGCGCCGTCGCGGTGATCCTCGCCGAGCACCGCCTGCACCGCCGCGGGCATCGAGCCCAGGTGCACCGGTATGTGCTCGGCCTGCATCGTCATCTCGCCGTCGCGGTCGAACAGCGCCGTCGACGCGTCGCGCCGCTCCTTGATGTTCGATGAGTGCGCCGAGCGGATCAGCACCGCTCCCATCTCCTCGCACGCCGCGCGCAGCGCGCCGCTCAGCACCTGCAGCTCGATCGGATCGAGCGCGCTCATGTGCCCGCCGTCGCATCCGACCGGCTCATCGGCCGCTCGATCAGGTCGCCCGCCACGCGCCTCAGGCGCACGTTGCCCCACTCGTCCACCGTCCCCGCCCAGCCCTCGGCGACCCACACGGTCGCCTGCGCCAGAGCGTAGGTCGTCGGGCCCAGCAGCCGCCCCCCGGCCGCACCGAGCCGATGCAGGCGCGCCCGTGGCGCCGCTTCCCAGACCGACGCCCTGATCGTGACCAGCTCGACCTCGGCGCCGTCGTCGCGATATCCATAGCGCTCTTCGTGCAACCGCGCGAACGCCTCTCGCACCAGCCCCGGATCGGAGGAGTCCGTCTCGACCGGCAGCTCAAACGACTGGCCGCGATAGCGCAGCTCATATACCGTGCGGGCGCGCGACTCCCGCGCGCCCAGCTCGAGGCGCGCCCGCCCCAGCAGCTCGTCGCGCGCCTCTGCGATCCGCTGGTCTGTCAACGTCGCTCCCCGCAGCATCACCGTGCGCGCCACGTCACGCCGCGGCGAGCCCGCCGCCAAGCCCAGCGCGCACAGCACCCCGGCGGCACCTGGGCAGATGATCTCGGCGATGCCCAGCTCCTGTGCCAGCGCGCAACAGTGCAGCGGGCCCGCGCCGCCGAATGCCATCAGGGTGAACCGGCGCGGGTCCACGCCGCGCTCCACCGTGATGCGCCGCAGCGCCCGCAGCATCTCCGCCTCGGCCACGCGCACGATGCCCGCCGCGCATTCGCCGATCGCCAGCCCCAGCTCCCGCGCCAGTCCAGCCACAGCGCGCTCTGCCGCCTCGCGATCGAGCCGCACGCCTCCGGCCAGCAGGCCGTCGGCCGGCAAACGCCCGAGCAGCAGGTTGGCGTCCGTCACGGTCGGGCGCTCGCCGCCGCGCCCATAGCACGCCGGTCCCGGCACCGCTCCCGCCGACTGCGGTCCCACGCGCAGCGCTCCGCCCGCGTCGCGCCAGCCGATCGAGCCGCCGCCCGCCCCGACCGTCTCGATGTCCAGCGCCGGCAACGCCAGCGGACGCCCCGCGATCGCGCGCTCCGCCGTCTCCCCGGCGGCTCCCTGCGAGATCACGCACGCATCGCACGAGGTCCCGCCCATATCCAGGCACAGGACGTCCGGCACCCCCGCCAGGCTCGCCAGCAGCCCCGCGCCCGTCACTCCACCGGCCGGGCCCGAAAGCACGGTCACGGCGGCATGCTCGGCGGCGCGCTCGATCGAGGTCAGCCCGCCCGAGGACTGCATGATCTGCGGCTCGCGCAGACCGCGCGCGCGGCACTCCTGCGCCAGCCTGCGCAGATACGACCCCACCACGGGCGATAGCGCCGCGTCGAGCACCGTCGTCGCGGTCCGCTCGTACTCGCGAAAAGTGCCGACCAGCTCGCTCGACAGCGACACGTGCGCCTGCGCTCCCAGGCGCTCGCGCAACAGCCCGGCGAGCGCTTGCTCGTGCTGCGGATAGGCGTAGGAATGCAGCAGCGACACCGCCACCGCCCGCGGCTCTGCCGCCGCAACCGCGCGCACCAGCCCCCGCGCATGCCGATCGCTGAGCGCCAGCAGCGGTCCGTTCGGCCCGCAGCGCTCGCGCGCCCCGAAGCGCAGCTCCGCCTCAACCAGCGGCTGTGGCGCCGCCGCGCACAGACGGTACAGGCTGGCCCGCGCCTGACGGCCGAGCTCGATCACGTCGGTGAACCCGGCCGTCGCGATCAACGCCGTGCGCGCGTAGCTGCCCTCCAGCAGCGCGTTCGTGGCGACGGTCATGCCATGCGCGAACCGCTCGACCGACGACGCCGTCGCTCCGGCCCCCGCCAGCACCGCGCCCACAGCCTCCAGCACGCCCAGCGCCTGATCCTGCGGGGTCGTCGCGACCTTCGCGCTGTAGACCTCGCCGGCCGCATCCAGCAGCACGGCGTCGGTGAACGTCCCTCCCACGTCGACCCCGACCAGCATGGCCAGAGCCTACGGGGCGGGGGCGGACGTCAAGCGCCGGCGAGGCGGCGATCGCCCGAGCTCGAGCCCCCGCGAAGCCGACCGGCCCGAGATCGAGCCGCGGCCGGTGAAGGGCGATCGCCCGAGATCAAGCCGCCGCCAGCTCCTGGTCCTCGGTTTCGGCAAGATGCTGGTGGGACGGGCAGTAGCCGTTGTGCGGCAGCGGCACCCGCTGACAGGCCGAGCCTTTTCGGGTCGTCGCCCGGCAGCGCGGGCGCTCGCCGCTCACGGCCGTATAGGCCGCGACCGGATTTTCGGACAGATACCAGTCCGCATAGCCGATATAGCGAGCCACCACGCGATACACGTGACCCTGCTCGCTCATCGGAAAGTAGTTGCGCACGTCGCAGAACAGCGTCCGCGCCGGGTGTGCGAAGTAGTGGCGATCCGTCGCCATCCGCTTGACCACGGCCTCGCACGCCCGCAGCACTTCTTCGTGATTGGCGCCGGGCGATGTGCCCCGCGCAGGTGGAAGCACGCGCGGAGCGAGCTCCCGATAGATGGCCCTGCTGAACTGGTACATGGCGTAACGTGGCTCTCCTTCATCCGTCTGATCTCGCTTTGAGCACGCCCGCCGTAACCAAAGACCCCGATCACCCCCCTTCCTTTCACGAGCACCAACACATCGCGTACCACAAACGATGCGGTCTCGCGCCGGTGCTTTTACCCGCGCCGCGCGCCAAATACGCGCGGAATCCGCCACCGCCCGCGGCGCGCCTTCATTCCCAGACCTCCCACGTGACCTCGCGCTCGGCGCCGATCCCGGCGTGCCGCAGATCGAGGCCCGGATCCCGCTGCGGATAGTCCGTGCGCAGATGCGCTCCGCGACTCTCCTCGCGGGCCAGCGCGCAGCGCGCGATCATGCGCGCCAGCGGGTGGGGATCGTCGAGCAGCCGCCGCAAACCGTCCGCGCTGCGTTCGATCCCGGCATCCCTCCACAGCGCCTGTCGCGTCGCGGGCTCGACGGCAGGCGGCGCCGTGATCTGCAGCGACGCCTCGAGGTCAGCCGCCGCGTCGCTGCGTCCGCTCGGCTCGGACAGCGCCGCGGCAACTGCCCGTCGGGCGAACACGAAGCACTCGCTCAGCGAGTTCGACGCCAACCTGTTCGCGCCGTGCAGTCCCGTGCACGAGACCTCTCCGACGGCATAAAGCCCGGGAACGCTCGAGCGCGCCTGCAGGTCGACCTCGATACCGCCCATCAGGTAGTGCGCGGCGGGCGCCACCGGCACCAGCTCGCGCCCCGGGTCCAGTCCGACCTCGCGCAGGGCCGCGAACACATTCGGGAAGCGCCCGGCGTCGATCGCGCGCATGTCCAAGCCGACAGCCGTCGCGCCGGTTTCGCGCAGGCGCGCCTGGATCGCACGGGAGACCTCGTCGCGCGGCGCCAGCTCATCGACAAAGCGATCGCCGGTCTCGCGGTCGTGCAGGGTCGCGCCCTCCCCGCGGATCGCCTCGGTGATCAGAAACCCTTCTCGACCCGGCACCCCAATCACCGCGGTCGGGTGAAACTGCAACAGCTCGAGATCCGCCAAGCGCGCGCCGGCCACATGCCCCAGCAGCAGCCCGCTGCCTCGCGATCCGGGCGGGTTGGTCGTGCGCTCCCACAGCGCGGCCCCCCCGCCGGTCGCGAGGACCACCGCGCGCGCCGCGATCGGCTCGCGGCCAACGGCCTGGCCGGTGAGCGACTCTCGCTGCGAGCCCTCGCAGACCACCCCGCGACATCGGCGTTCGCCGCGATCGATCCAAAGCGCGCGCGCGCGCGCCCCCTCGAGCACCGTGATCCGCTCGTCCTCCGCGGCCAGCGCGGACAGCTGGCGTACCAGGCGTCGCCCCGTAGCGCTGCCTCCGGCGTGCACGATCCGCCGAACCGAGTGACCGCCCTCCAATCCGAGCGCCAGGCGCCCGGAGCGGTCGCCGTCGAAGCGAACGCCGAGCGACTCGAGGTCGCTCACGCACGCCGGCGCCTCCTGGACGAGGATCGCCGCGGCAGAATCCCTGACCAGCCCCCGCCCGGCGCGGACCGTGTCGGCCAGGTGGAGCTCCGGGCTGTCGTCATCCGCGAGCGCGGCCGCCAACCCGCCCTGCGCCCAGTAGCTCGCCGTGTGAGCCAGCGGGCTTGCCGAGATCAACGTCACCCGCGCTCCCGCGCGTGCCGCGCACAGCGCCGCGTAAAGGCCCGCTGCGCCCGCCCCGACGACCCCCACGTCGGCCGCCCGCCTCTCCGAAACCGATCGCCTGTTCACGGCCGCCATCGCCCCCGGCCGCCACCGCCGTGCGTGCCGCGCTACTTCCCGCCGCGCGGCACGAAGCCGGCTCTGCGCAACGCTTCTTGCAGCTTGTGCGCCGTGCTTGGCTGACTTCCCGTCGTGACGGGCGTGCTCGCGCCCGTGCCGCCCGAGCTGCTCGCTTTCGACGGTGAAATGGTCGTCGGCGTTCCTGGGTTGATCGAGCCCGGCGTCGCGGGTGCCGTCACGCCGCCGACCCCCGTGCTGGTTCCGGTGGCCGTTCCCACTCCCGCTGCCCCGCCGAGTCCAAGCGCGGGCGTCGAGATCGTCCGCGTGATCGCGGGCGGCGCGGCGCTCGATCGCGATGGCCCCGTGAGGCTCACAAGCGCCGCGGCCAGCGCCCCCAGGGCCAGCGCCACCACCAGCGCCAGCGCCAGGATCGGCGCTTTCCAGTTGGTCGGCGCCGCCAGCCGGGTGCGCGCGGCCGCGCCGCAGCCGAGGCACCACTCCTGGTCAGCCTGCAGCGGCGTTCCACACAGCGGGCAGACCGCGTCGACGACCGGCCGCGCCGGCTGCCGCTCCGGGTCCAAGCCCGGCCGTTTCTCGCCCGCGAGCTCCCCGGTCGGCGTTGCGGCGACGCTCACGAGCTCTCGATCGGCGGTCTGATGATCTCGGTCGACTCATCGACCGACGTTCCCGCCTTCCCACGCCCGCGCTCGTCAGCGGCCCCCTCGCTCGACTCGCTCGCCTTTGCCGGCGCCGGAGTCGCACGCGGCTGGATCGGCAGCTGGATCGGCGGCTGGGTAGGCGGCTGGGTAGGCGGCTGGATCGGCGGCGCCGTCCCAGCCAGAGCGCTCGGCGGCTGGGCCTGTGCGGGCGCCGCGGCGCCCGCGACGGGACGCTCCGCTCGCGGATCCATTGCCAGACCGCAGTTCGGGCAGAAGCGGTCATCGCTGCCGTGGATCGCCGCGCAGCGCGGACAGGCGGCCACTCCCGCTTCGCGCAGCACCGTCACCGGCTGGTGCTCGGCAAGCGCCGATTCGAGCCCTCGCAGCTCGTTGTCGATGCGCGTGATCGTCTCGAGCTTGGCCAGCACGAGCGCGTCGTTGCGCTGCCCGAAGCGGTGCAAGCTGTAAACGAGACCGCCGAGATCCCGATACGCCAGCTCCCGCGCCTTGCGCAGGAATCGTGCGCGGCGGCGCATCCGTCCGCGCGCACCGAATCCGGGCGCGCCAGGCGAGCCGGGCGAGCCCTCCACGGTGCCCGCCGGGGCCTCGTCGCCGGGTCCAAGCGTTCCCGCCGTGGACGCCTCGCCGGCGGGGGGCCGCTCCGCGGTCGCCGGACTCGTGGCTTGGCTGTACTCCATCGACCTACGAATGCTATCCAGCGCCATCGACCTATCAATGCTATCTGCGTTGGAGCGCCGCGCGCCAGGCCGCCGCCACACGCTCGGCCATCAGCCGCGCCGAGAACCGCTCGGCGTGAGCCCTGCCGGCGATCCGCGGGTCACCGGCGCGCACGTGCGGCTCGAGCGCCGCGGCCCAGACGGCGAGCTCGAACGGGGCGCACAGTGCGCCGTCGACGCCCGCCAGCGCGCGCGCGTGCACCCCAACCGGAGTCGCCAGCACCGGCACGTCGCAAGCGAGGGCCTCGAGCACCGCCAAGCCGAACCCCTCGCGTTCGGAAGGGACGAGCACGGCGTTCGCCGCGTTGACCCACAGTGGCACCAGTGCCGGATCGACGCCCCCCAGCGTGCGCAGCTCGACGCCCACCTCGGCGGCAAGCGTCTGCGCGCGAGCGAAGCGCTTCTCAGGTCGCTGCGGGCTGGATGCGAACAGAACGAAAGCACGCTCCGGCGCCAGCCCCAGTCGCTCACGCGCGGCGCCTCGGGGCAGCGGACGAAAGCGCCCGAGATCGACGCCGCAAGGCAGCACCTGCGCCCGTGCTCGCGCCGAGCCTCGAGGCAGCGCCTCGAGCAACGGCTCGGAGGCCACTCCCACGATGTCCATCAAGGGCAGCGCCATGCGAGTCAGCAGGCGCGTTCGAGGATGGTGCAGGTCGGTGCCGTGCAGCGTCAGCGCGCGCACGCGCGCCCTCAACGCCAGTGCGGGCCAGGCCGTCAAGCCGAAGTGCGCGTGCACCACGTCGAAGCGCTCGCCCGCGAAGCGTCGTGCCAAGGCCCCACTCCCGCGCGCGAGCCCGCCCACGCCCTGCGCCAGCTCGCGCAGCTCGATCTGAACCCCGTCGAGGCTCGGGAGCCCGCGCAACGCGTCCACCTGGTCGCGCACGAACCTGCCGCGCTCCGGATCGGCCGCCGAGGGCCGCATGTTCGAGACCACGAGCGCGCGCATTCGCCGCGCACGGTACCTCGCCGGCGCTATGGAATGATGGCCTCGATGCAGAGCCCCTCCGTGGGACCCGACCCACGCACACGACCGATCGCGGTGTTCGACTCCGGGGTCGGCGGTCTCACCGTGCTGCACGAGCTGCTCGTGCGCCTGCCGCGCGAGGATTTCCTGTATCTCGGCGACACCGCGCGCTTCCCCTATGGCGAGCGCTCCCGCGCCGAGCTCGAGCGCTTCGCCGCCGAGATCGCCGAGGAGCTGCTGCGCCGCCGCGCGAAGCTGCTCGTGGTCGCGTGCAACTCCGCCACCTCGGCCGCGATGCCAAGCCTCGTCGCGCGCATGCGCCAGACCACGCTCGGCATCGATGTGCTCGGCGTCGTCACACCGGAGGCGCTGCAGGCGGTGGCCGCGACGCGCAGCGGACGCATCGGTCTGCTCGCCACTCCGACCACCGTCGCCAGCGGAGCCTACGAGCGCGCCATCGCAGCGGTCGACCCGCATGTCACGCTGCACGCGGTCGCCTGCCCGACGCTCGCGTCGATCATCCAGGATGGCCGGCAGTTCGATGAGCGGGCCGTGGCCACGGTACGCGCCGCCTGCGAGCCGCTGCATGTCGCCGGCGTCGACACCGTCATCCTCGGCTGCACCCACTACCCGCTGATCGGCCACATGCTCCAGCGCATGCTCGGCCCCGACGTCACGCTCGTCACCTCGGGCGCCGCGCTCGCGCGGCAGGTCGAGCACGCGCTCGGGACGCGCAATCTCAGTCGCACGGGCGATCACGAGCAGGGCGACTATCGGTTCCTGTGCACCGGCGACGTCGACGCCTTTCGGGAGCTCGGCACGCGCTTTCTGCAGATGCCGATGACAGCCGTCGAGCACGTTCAGCTCGAAGCCGTCGAGGCTGTCGCGTGATCTCTCGGAGTTGTGGAGGCCGTGGCGTGGCCTCTCGGAGCTGTGGGGGCGGCGGAGTGATCTACGTCGGCGGCGCACGCGCGCGCGCGTACGCGCGCGTGGGCTTCCGTTCGGGCAGTGTCGGCTCGGGCTCGGGCAGCGTCGGCTCGGGTTCGGGCGGCTCGGGTTGGGGCAGCATCGGCTCGGGTTCAGCGGGTGTCGGCTCGGGTTGGGGCAGTGTCGGCTCGGGCTCGGGCAGCGTCTGCTCGGTCTCGGCATGAGCGGATCGCGCAGCTACGGCCGCGCCCCCGACGGCCTGCGGCCAACCACGATCGAGCCGGGGTTCGTGCGCACCGCCACCGGATCGGCGCTGATCTCGATGGGCGAGACCCGCATCATCTGCACGGCCTCCGCCCAGGAGTCGCTGCCGCGCTGGCTGACCGGCAAGGGCAGAGGCTGGGTCACGGCCGAGTACGCGATGCTGCCGGCCTCGACCGGCGACCGCAAGCCGCGCGACATCGTCAAGGGTCGTCTCGACGGTCGCAGCGTCGAGATCCAGCGCCTGATCGGACGCTCGCTGCGCGGCGTCGTTGACTTCGAGGCGCTCGGCGAACGCACGATGTATCTCGACTGCGACGTGCTCCAAGCCGACGGCGGCACTCGTTGCGCCTCGATCACCGGTGCCTACGTGGCCTTCGCGCTCGCCTGCGCGCGGCTGCGCGACGAGGGCAAGCTCAAGCGCAGTCCTCTGACGGGCACCGTCGCAGCTGTCTCGTGCGGCATCGTACGCGGGCAGGCCCGCCTCGATCTCGACTACGGCGAGGACTCCAACGCCGAGGTCGACGCCAACGTCGTGATGACCGGCGACGGCGGGCTCGTGGAGGTCCAGGCCACCGCCGAGCGCACGCCGCTCTCGCGCGCGCACCTCGACGAGCTGCTGGCCCTGGCCGCACGAGGCATCGAGCAGCTGCGCGCGATCCAGGATCAGACGCTCGTCGCCGGCACGACTGCATCATGAGCCGCGATCAGCCGCGCCTGCTGCTCGCGACCCACAACCAGCACAAGCGGCGCGAGCTCGAGCGGCTGCTCGGAGTGAGCGGCTCAGGAGGGTGGGGCCTCGACATCCTTCCCGACGCGGTCGAGCTGCCGCCCGAGGACGGTGAGACCTTCGCCGAGAACGCGCTCGGCAAGGCGCGCGCCGCCGCAGCCGCGACCGGCCGCGTCACGATCGCCGACGACTCGGGCATCGAGGCGGCCGCGCTCGGCGGACGGCCCGGGATACGCTCGGCTCGTTACGCGCGCGTGGGCGCCAGCGACGCCGAGAACCTCGACAAGCTCCTGCACGAAGCGCCCGCCGGCAGCGCGCTGCGCTACGTGTGCGTGATCGCCTACGTCGACCCCGACAGTGCCGTCGAGCGGGTGTTCGAGGGGGACTGCGCGGGCGTACTCGCGGCGGAGCCGCGCGGTGAGCGCGGCTTCGGCTATGACCCGGCCTTCGTTCCCGACGATCATGGCGGTGGCGAGACGATGGCCGAGCTCAGCGATGCCCAGAAGGACGCCATCAGCCACAGGGGCCGTGCCGCGCGTGCGCTCGCGGGCTGGCTGGGGAGCGTTAGAACAGGTTGATGGCCGCCGCCGCCCCCACCGCGGCGGAGACGCCTGCGTAGCCCTTGTAGCCCGCCAGCAGCAGCAGGAATGCCGTCAGCGCCGCGATCAGCACGGTGATCGTCCAGGCGACCCGTTCGAAGGTCATCCCCGAATTGTCGCGAATCGCCCGGTCAGCGCGTGCATCGGCGCCCGTCGAAGCGCCCAGCCGTCCGCGAACGTTGTTAGCTTCACAACTACGTTTCACGAAAGGAGGGCGAAGTGACGAAGTCCGAGCTGGTCGACCAGGTCGCCGATCGAAGCGGCTTGACGAAAAGCGATAGCGCCCGTGCCGTGGACGCGTTGCTGGAGACGGTGGAGGACGCCCTGCGGCGCGGCAGCGACGTCACGCTGTCTGGCTTCGGCAAGTTCCATGTCGGTGAGCGCGGCGCCCGGCAGGGCGTGAATCCGCGCACGGGCGAGCGCATCCAGATCGCGGCCGCGCGCGTGCCGCGCTTCACGGCGGGCAGCGGTCTGAAGGCGGCAGTCAAGGGGCGCTAGTGTCGCGAGTCACAAAGTCGCTCGTGTTTCCCGGGCCTCGATGCCTGTCGGTTCGGCGGATGCTGGCCAAGACGAGCAAGATCGCTGACGCAAGGCACTAGCCTGGCCTCTGTGACGTCGCCCGCCGAGCAATCCCCAGCGGCCGCGTCCGACACGCCGGTCCCGTTCGGCGACGTGCTCGCCACGCGCGTCGCGCAGCGCGAGTCCCAGCTCGTGCTCGGGGTGGATCCCGATCCGACCGCCCTGTGGCCCGGCCTGGACGACCGCCCGGCGCGATCGGCGCCGCCCCTGGCCGACCCGGTGGCGAGCGCGGTGCTCGCGCACTGCACGGCGCTGATCGACGCCGCAGCCGCCACCTGCGTCGCGATCAAGCCGCAGCTTGCCTGTTTCGAGCGACTCGGTCACGCCGGGCGCATGGTCTTGGGAGCCGTGCTCGAGCACGCCCGCCAGGCGGGACTGCTGGTGATCGCGGACGGCAAGCGGGGCGACATCGATGTCAGCGCGCGCGCCTACGCCGAGGCGCTGTACGGCGGCGTCGAGACCCCCTTCGGCGCGGTCGCCGGCCTCGGGGTCGACGCTGCCACGGTCAACCCGCTGATGGGCCGCGACGCGCTCGAGCCGTTTGTGAGCGCCGCGCGTGCGCGCGGCGCGGGCGTGCTCGCGCTGGTGCGAACCTCCAATCCGGGCGCCGCGGATGTGCAGGATCTCGAGCTCGCCGGCGGAGGCGCGGTCTGGGAGCGACTGGCCGGCATCGTCGAGCAGCTCGGCCGGCCGGGCATCGGCGCTCGCGGCCTCAGCGACGTTGGCGCCGTCGTCGGCGCGACCGAGCCGGCGCACCTCGCTCGCGCGCGCGAGCTGATGCCCAATGCGGTGCTGCTGCTGCCCGGCGTTGGCGCCCAGGGGGGCCGTGTGCAGGAGCTCGCGCCGGCGTTCAGCATCGGCCCCGCCGGCGGCCTCGTGAGCGCCTCTCGCAGCATTGCCGGCGCGTATCGGGATCGCGGGGGAGACCCAGCCGTCGCGGCGCGCGCCGAGGCCGAGCGGCTGCGCGCGCTGGCGTGGGAGCTGGCCTGACCGGTTCGGCACGATCCGCGCGAATCCCCGAATCGTCCGCTAGCCTGGTCACGAGCGCTGGGCGGCGGGGGTCGCCGGACGCGCGAAGGTGATTGGAAGGCTCCGATGATCATCACGGTCACGCTCAACGCGGCCATCGACAAGTCCCTGTCAGTGCCGAACTTCCGCATCGGACGCCGGCACCGGACCGTGGAGCAGCGCACGATGGCGGGCGGCAAGGGCGTCAACATCGCGCGCACGCTCAAGGCTCTCGGCCAGCCCGTGATCGCCACCGGGTTCGCGGGCGGCGCAACCGGTACGCACCTCGTCGAGCAGCTCACCGACGAGTCGATCCTCAACGACTTCGTTCGCATTCGCGACGAGTCCCGCACCAACACCTCCGTGCTCGATCCCACCACCGGCGAGCAGACCGAGATCAACGAACGCGGCCCTTCGGTCTCCGAGCGCGAGATCGAGCTGTTCCGCGACAAGCTCCTGTACCTGGCCCGCGGCGCCGCGATCGTCGTGTTCGCCGGCTCGCTGCCGCCCGGCGTCGACCCCGAGCTGTACGCATCGCTGATCCACGACCTTGCCCGCATGGAGGTCACGACCGTGGTCGACACCGACGGCGAGCCGCTGCGCCACGCCGTTCGCGCCGAGCCCGACGTCGTCTCGCCCAACGTGCTCGAGGCCGAGGAGCTGATCGGACACGAGTTCGCCGATGAGCAGGAGCGCTCGCTGGCGGTGCGAGAGATAGCCGCCCTCGGCCCGCGCGAAGCGATCATGACGCTGCCCGACGGCTGCTTCGCGCAGGTGCTGGTCGACGGGCGCCCGGGCCTCAAGCGCGTCCGCGTGGCGCCGCGCGAGCCGGTGGCCCGACGCGGCTCCGGCGATGCGTTCCTGGCGGGCTATCTCTCGGCCCGCTACGAATCGCGCCCGCCCGATCAGTGCCTGCGCTTCGGCGTGGCGTGCGGCGCGGAGTCCACCGGGCGCCTCGGCGCCGGCCTGATCGACCCGCGCGAGGCTCGCCGCCTGCTCAGCGAGATCGAGCTCGAAGACATCGAGCTGCCAGCCGAGGTGACCTGAACGGGTCCGCTACCCGCCCGCGACATCGCGGCGTAGGAACACCAGGTAGCCGACGAACAGCGCCGGCACCGCATAGAGGGCACACAGCCATGCCGAGTGCACGATCGGCGCCCAATCGGTGGGCGTGCGCAACAGACCCTGCCAGGCCTCGAACTGCTGGGTGAGCAGATAGGGCTGGGCGCCTTCCATGCCCGGGATGCCGGAGATGATGTCCAACAGGATCACGCAGCCGACCGTGCCGACCACGGCCGCGGCGCTGTTGCGCGTCGCCGTCGACAGCAGCACTCCGATGCTCGCGACGGCGAACAGCGGGATCAGGTAGATCGCGTTCGCGGCGAATATCAGCAGCAACGCTTCGGGCGCCGACACCACCGTCCCGGACAGGCTGCGCACCGGGTGAAAGCCCCAGGACGCCACGCCGGCGACGGTCGCCACGGCGGCCGACAGGAGGACCGCGGTCGCGGCATAGGTCCAGGCCGCCAGCGTCTTCGCCGCGAACACCTGGCCACGGTCGACCGAGCGCGTGAGGATCGTCTTCAGCGTGCCGTTGCCGTCCTCGTTGGCGACCACATCGCCGGCCACCAACGCGGCCACCAACGGCAGCATGAACAGCACCAGGAAGGTGAGCATCAACACGGGTGTCGCCAAGCCCGACTGCGTGATCTGCGCGGCGAAGATGCTCTCGCCTCCGTGGCCGTGGTTTTGGCGCACGCTCTGAAAGATCACGAAGAACAGCGGCAGAATCACGATCAGCCCGAGCCCCAGATAGGTGCGCTTCTGCGAGATCAGCTTGCGCAGCTCCCAGCGATACACGGTCAGCGTCGACGGCCGCCTACGCGCATCCGTCGCGGGCGCCAGCGGTGACGCAGACGCGACCGAGCTCATGCTCGGGCCATCTCGGAACTCGGGCGTCTGGGAAAGACGCTCGCTCTCGCGGGGCGCACGACCGCTGCTTCGGCGCTCATACGACCCCGGCCTCGAGCGAGCCGCGCGGGGTCGTGCCGTCCGCGCCATTGGCTGCGTTGGAGCCCTCGGTCAGCCGGAAGAACAGGTCCTCGAGCGTGGCCAGCTCCGGCGTCAGCGCAAGGATCCCGATTCCGGCACGGCCCAGCGCAAGCGACAGCTGCCCGATGTCGCGTTCCTGACCGTCGAGCACGAGACCGTTCTCGCCAAGGCTGACGTGGTCGATACCCGGCTGCTCACGCGCAACCCCCAGAGCGCGCTCGTCGTCGGTGGTGCGCAGGCGATAGCCTGCGCCGCCCTGGCGGCGCAGGTCGGCAAGCGCGCCCTCGTACACCACACGCCCACGATCGACGATCGCGACCCGGTCGCACAGGTCCTGCACCTCGGGCAGCTGGTGGCTCGAGAGCAGCACGGTGATGCCTTCGCCGGCGAGACGCCGAATCAGCTCGCGCATGTCGCGCATCCCCGCCGGATCGAGGCCGGTGGCCGGCTCGTCGAGGATCAGCAGTCGCGGCCGTCGCAACAACGCCGCGGCGATCCCGAGGCGCTGGCGCATGCCGTGCGAGTAGCCGCCCACCTTGTGCTGTGCGCGGGCACCGAGCTCGACGACGTCCAGGACCTCATCGATGCGGGCCCGCGCATCGCCGCCGTCGAGCGCCGCCAGCAGCTGGAGGTTCTTGCTCGCGCTCAGGTACGGGTAGAAGCGCGGCGCCTCGACGAACCCGGCGACTCCCTCCAGCGCCCGCGCGCCCGCGCGCAGGGGATCGCGGCCGAACAGCTCGACGCTGCCCTCGCTGGGCATGATCAACCCGAGCGCCATGCGCAGCGTCGTCGTCTTGCCGGCGCCGTTCGGTCCCAGGAACCCGTACACGTCCCCCGCGCGCACGTTCAGGTCGACGTGATCGACCGCCAGCACCTCCTTGTAGCGCTTCACCAGCCCGCGCGCCTTCACCGGCTGGGCGTTATCGAGCGCCTCGCGCCAGTCGCAGCCGCGCTCGTCCTCAGCCGTGGTGCGCCGGGCGGGCCCGGCGGCGCTCTGGCGCACCGGTTAGAGGCCCCGTGCGACTTCTTCGACGGCCGCCGGCGACACGGCGCCCAACACTACGTAGCGCACGCCCGCGCGCTCGAACGTCAACAGCGTGCCCAGCGCTGTGCGCAGCTCGCTCGCGCTCGTACCGTTGATCGTCACCTTCGGCAGGTCTTCAAGCTGTTCGGCGCTCTGGCCTTCTTCGTGCTCGGTCTTGGCTTCGATTACCGCGATCGTGCCGGGGCCGTGGCCGTGGGTCGTCAGCCTGGGATGTTCGTGGGTGTGTTCGGTGCTCGGCGGTTCGCTGCACGCAAGCGCCTGTTCCACGCACTTGGAGGGGCGCGAGTTGCGCGAACGCCGATTCGGCGGCTGCGGGCAGGCGAGCGCCTGCTTGACGCAATTCGGCGCCGCTTCGCCGACGCCTTCGCCGCCGTGACCGCGATACCACGCCTTACGTTCACCGCTGCTCGGTGCCAAGCTGCCTTCTTCGACCTTGGCGCCGGGAGGCGGGCTGAATTCGAACACCGAGCTTTCGACAGGCCCGTAGGAGATTTCCGTCGCCGCCAGTTCGATCACGGGCGATGAGCTGCTCGAGGAGTAGAGCGCGGCACGCAGCGGCACGCCGTTGTCAGCGTCCCACGAGAGCTCCGCCCCGCCGAGCAGGCTGCCGCCTTCCTTGGGCGACACCCGCACCGTATAGGCGGGCCGGCCCGCGATGTCCGTCGGTGTCGCGCCCGACACGGTCGCGTGCTGGCTCAGGTGGGAGATCGCTTCTTCGATCTTCGCCACCGAGGGCACTTCCTGGTGATCGTTCGAGCCTTCGGTCTGGGACGCGCCCTGGCCCGCAGAAGTGCCGCTCGCGCCACTGGACGAGCTCTGGCTGCTCGAGCTGCCTTGGCTGCTGGACGAGCTTTCGCTGCTTGAGCCGCTTGCGCCACTGGATGAGCTCTGGCTGCTCGAGCTGCTTTCGCTGGCACCTTCGTCGTTCCTGGGCAACGTGTAGCGGTAGAGCGTGTTCGTGGCCGCGTCGTACAGAGACAGCGTGTGCCCGTCATAGAGGATCTGCGTGTCGCCCTGTTCGGACTGCAGCTCCAGGCGCAAGCGGCCGTCCTTGGCGATCCACAGGCGGCCCGAGGCGCCCGTCACGAGCGGACTCGACGCGAGCCCGCCGCTCTGTCCGCCGCTCGCCAGGTTGGCCCCTTCGAGCAGATGGTCGGTCAGCTCGATCGACGCGCTCACACCCTGGACCGTTTCCGAGCCGTTCCCGGCGAGCGCCTCGTGGATCGCGTCGGCCAGGGGCTTCGGCGGGGGCGTCGGACCGGACCCGAGCGCGAACGCCAGCGCGGCGATACAGGCGCCCAAGGCAATCGCCAGCCCACACGCCAGCAGCAGGCGCCCCAGCGGCAGTCGGCGGAGGAGATAGCTCATCAGCTTGCACGTTCAGGGTAGCGCCGCACCTTGGCCGCGGCTAACGAACGCCTAAAGGTGAGAAGGTTCTCAGTCGCGCGAGGGGGGCCACCCGGCCTGCCCAAACGATATGGTGCCGCCCGCGTGTTCTACGTGTACGTCATCATCGCCTTCTGGGTGGCGGTCGGGCTCGCCGTATTCTTCGTGGCGATGCGCGGCGGTACCCGCGCGCGGGCCGGCAGCGGCGAGCCTGCCCCGGAATCGAAGGCCACCCGCCGCGCGATCACGGTCGGGATCGTGCTCGCGTTCGCGTTCGGCCTGATCGTGCCGGCGCTCGTGCTCGCAAACAACGCCGACCACAAGGGCAGCGTCGCCGTCGGCGGGGTGCACCTGACCGCCGAACAGGAAAAAGGGCGCGAACTGTTCGCGCACAGCTGCGGTGGCTGCCACACGCTGGCAGCCACCAACGACGTCGGGCACATCGGCCCCGATCTCGACGTGCGCGTCGGCGATGAGATCTCTACGCCTGCCGGGCGCAAGGCGCTCGTGCTGAGCGCGATCCTCGAAGGCCGCGCTCGCGGCAACGGACAGATGCCCGCGGAGCTGTACCAGGGCAAAGAAGCCGAAGCGATCGCCTCGTTCGTCGCGGCGGTCGCAGGGCACTAGACCCGCGCCCGCCGAGCGACGATTTAGCCAGCGGTCGATACCCGCCGGCGAAACCATCGACTAAGGTCCGAGCGCGATGTCCGATCCGAGCGCGATCTCCGAGCCAAGCGCGATCTCCGCCCAGCAGATGCCCGAGCAGCCAAAGACGGCCGCCGACGTCAAGGCGCTCGTCGCCGAGCGCGACATTCGCTTCATCCGGTTCTGGTTCACGGACATCCTCGGCCAGCTCAAGTCGTTCTCGATCAACGCCGCCGAGCTCGACGACGCCTTCGAGGCGGGCATGGGCTTCGACGGCTCGTCGATCACCGGCTTCAACGCAATCGAGGAGTCGGACATGATCGCGATGCCCGACCCCGGCACGTTCGCGGTGCTGCCCTGGCGCCCGGAGGAGCAGGGCGTCGGGCGCATGTTCTGCGACATCGTCACGCCCGAGCGCACCCCTTACGAGGGCGATCCCCGACACGTGCTGCGGCGCGCGCTCGTCCGCGCGCAGGAGCTCGGCTTCGACACGTTCAACGTTGGTCCCGAGCTCGAGTACTTCCTGTTTCGCGACGCTCGCTCGACCGAAGTGCTCGACCGGGGCGGCTACTTCGACCTGACCACGCTCGACGCCGGTTCGGACGTCCGCCGCGAGACGGTCCTGGCGCTCGAGCAGCTGGGCATCCACGTCGAGTACACCCACCACGAGGTCGGCCCCAGCCAGCACGAGATCGACATGCGCTACGCCGACGCCCTGAAGATGGCCGACGACTGCATGACCTACCGCATCACCGTCAAGGAGTACGCGATGAAGTACGGCTGGCACGCGACCTTCATGCCCAAGCCGCTGTTCGGCGAGAACGGCTCGGGCATGCACACGCACCAATCGCTGTTCGCCGGCGGCCGCAACGCCTTCTACGACGCCGACGACCAGTACTTCCTGTCAGATGTCGGCAAGGCCTTCGTGGCCGGACAGCTCAAGCATGCCCGCGAGATCTGCGCCCTGTTCGCGCAGTGGGTCAACTCCTACAAGCGCCTGGTCCCAGGCTTCGAGGCGCCTGTCTACGTCGCCTGGTCGCGTCGCAACCGCTCTGCGCTCGTGCGCGTTCCGCTCTATCACCCGGGTCGCGAGCAGGCCACGCGCATGGAGCTGCGCTGTCCGGACCCGGCGTGCAACCCATACCTGACGTTCGCCGCGCTCCTGCAGGCCGGGCTCGAGGGGATCGAGAAGGGCTACGAGCTGCCCGAGCCGATGGAGAAGAACCTCTACCACCTGTCCGCCGAGGAGCGCCGGCGCCTCGGCGTCGAGCAGCTGCCCGAATCGCTCGGCGAGGCGATCGAGCTGCTCGCCCAGTCCGAGCTCGTGCTGCGCACGCTCGGTGAGCACATGTTCAACCGCTACGTCGAGATCAAGCGCCAGGAGTGGGACGACTACCGCATGCAGGTCAGCAGCTGGGAGCTCGACAGATACCTTGCCGTGTTGTAGCTCACGCCGACATCCGGTCGGCGCTTTGATTTGCACGTCCGCCTTCCGTGGCGGCCGTGACCGCGCCTTCGGCGCTTTTGGGCGACGTCCTAGCGGCCCGGGACAGGGCAGGCGATCGGGCGCGGCGGCTGAAGGCGCCAGTGCATCGCCTGGAGCATGTGCCCGAAGGCCGTCGGGTGTCGCGGCGCGATCTCGCGAACCAGCGCGATCGCGCCCAGGGCCTGGCGCTCGTACCGCTCCTCTCCGCTGAGCTCGGCCAGCCGCAACAGGCCCATCGCCGCACTCGAGGCGCCCGACGGGATCGGCGCGTCCTCGAGCTCCTTGCGCCGTACCACCAATGCTTCGGCGTCGGCCGCGGTCGAGTAGAAGCCGCCGTTGTCCGGATCGGCGAAGCGCGCGATCAGCGTCTCCGCGAGGCTCCTGGCCTCCTCGAACCAGCGCTCTTCGCAGCTGGCTTCGAACAGGGCCAGCAGCGCCTCGAGCAGCAGCGCATAGTCCTCGAGATAGCCGTCCAACGCTGCCTTCCCGGCTGAGAACGTGCGCAACAGGCGCCCGTGCTCGCCGCGCATCTGCTCGAGGATGAACGCCGCGCAAGCGCGCGCGGCGTCGAGATAGCGCTCTCCAACCGCTCCCTCGAGCCCCGCTCCGGCATCGGCGAGCGCGGAGATCATCAAGGCGTTCCAGGCGGTCAGGCGCTTGTCGTCCAGCCCCGGTCGCGTTCGCTGTGAGCGCACGTCGAGCAGGCGCGCGCAGATCCGTTCGCGCTGTCCGGCAGGCGGTTCGGGGCCGTGCGCCTGCAGCACGTTGAGGTCGCCGTCGACGCCGTGCTCGTGGAAGTTGCCCTGCTCGGTGACGCCCAACCACGCGATCGCCGCCTGCCCGTCGTCGCCGAGCACGGCGCGCATCTCCGCGGCGCTCCACAGGTAGTACCTGCCCTCGACCCCTTCGGAGTCGGCGTCGAGAGCGGCGTAGAAGCCCCCCTCGGGGCCGCGCATCTCGCGCAGCGCCCAGTCGAGCGTCTCGCGGCAGACCTGCTGCAGTCGCGCCTCGCCGGTCAGCCGCCAACCGTGCAGATACGCGCGGGCGAGCAGGGCATTGTCGTAGAGCATCTTCTCGAAGTGCGGCACCGTCCAGGAGGCGTCCACGGCATAGCGATGAAACCCCCCGCCGAGCTGGTCGTAGATGCCGCCGGCCGCCATCGCGCGCAGGGTGGCCAGCGCCATCTCGGCGGCGTCCGCGCCGTCACCGGTGCCCACGCCCGCACGCACCAGCAGAAACTCGAGCACCGATGCCTGCGGGAACTTCGGGGCGCCTCCAAAACCGCCGTCCACCGGATCGTATTCGGCACGCAGTCCCGCGACAGCTTCGTCGAGCGCGGCCTCGCTCACCGCCAGCGCCGAGGGCCGCAGCCGCGCGCCGCCCGCCAGGCGCTCGCGCAAACGCTCCCCGCCGGCCCTGATCTCCTCGCGCTGCTCGCGCCAAGCCTCGCCGATCGCCTGCAGCACCTGCGTCCACGCCGGCATCCCGGCCCGCGGCTCGGGCGGGAAATACGTGCCGCCGTAGAACGGCAGCTGCTCGGGCGTGAGAAACACGTTCAGCGGCCAGCCCCCATGGCCGGTCATGCCCTGCACGGCCTCCATGTACAGGGCATCGACGTCCGGACGCTCCTCGCGGTCGACCTTCACGCACACGAACAGCTCGTTCATCAGCGCCGCCGTACGCTCATCGGTGAACGACTCGCGCTCCATCACATGGCACCAGTGGCAGGCTGAGTACCCGATCGACACCAGCAGCGGCCTGTCCTGCTCGCGTGCCCGCCCCAGCGCGACAGGCCCCCACGGCAGCCAGTCGACGGGATTGTCGGCATGCTGGCGCAGGTAGGGCGAGGTCTCGGTCGCGAGCGCGTTCGCCATCCGGGCTCAGCGTACCGTCGGGCCGGCCGCGTGTGGCGTCGGTGCGAGTGCGCGAGACCGGGCAGAGGGAACGCGACCTTGCGGCTTCCGTTGTAGGCGCGCGCTGCGCCGGCGCCGTTGGAAACGATCGTCGGGCGCCGAGCTCAGCGCCCGCCGGCGAGACCCGGCAGCGGAAACGCGACCTTGCCCGTGGGCCATTGCCCAGCCGCGCCGGACGCGCGGGCGAGCTTGACCTTGGCGAGCTCGACGTCGAAGCTCTTACCGCCCAGCCTCCCGCTGGCCGTCCTGCCGAGCGTCAGCCGGATCGTGCCCGGCGCTGCCCGCGAGCCGCCAACGCGCAGCGTTCCGGCCTGCAGTTCGCCGAAGCGGACCGGAAAGCTTCCGCTCAGCTCGACGCCGGGCACGAACGAGAACCCGTCGAGCACAACCGCTGAGGACCCCAGGCGCGCGTACCCGCCGCGCAGGCCGCCGAAGCTGGACCCGGCCGGCAGTTCGGCATCTGCCTGCAGCGTCGCCGCCGCCACCTGACGCTCGAGATCGAGAATCGTGTCCAGCGTCGCCGTCAACGTCTGGCCGGGCCGGCCGGCAAGCACTGCGGGTGGGCTGATCGATGAGAGCTTCGTCGGCGTCACCGGCGTGGGCGCGAACACGTCTTTGGTCCCCGTGCACTGCTGCACCGCGACGGAGCTGAAGAAATCCTGCACCGCCTGCTCGGCGCAGCCGCTGAAGTCGGCCCCGAGCACCGAGTGTCCGGTGAACGGCACCACCAGGACCTGGGCGTCGGGTATCTCGGCAGCGAGGCGCCGCGCATTGGCCGTGGGCGTGCGCAGGTCCTGCGCGCCGGACAGGATCAGCGTCGGAACATTCGGCAACGCCCGCGACGGCGGCGGCGCCGGCGCGGTCGCAGGCCAGTCGACGCAGGTGGGCACGAGGCTCGTGTCGAGCGCCGTGGCCGGGTCGAAAGGGTTGAAGTCGCTGGGCGGCAGCGCGCGCAGCGCCGTGAGCGCTTCGGCTTGACGCGTCTGCGCGCTGGCCGTGCGTTGCCAGGGGAACAGCGTCTCTTCACACGAGGTGTCCACGTACAGCGTGTCGTCGACCGAGCTCTCGCCTTCCTGGGGCGGTTTGCCGGGAACGGTCGGAATCAGCCCTTCCGACAGCGCCTTCAAGCGCAGCAGCGGATCGGGATCGTGGTCCAGCGCCGAGACGACCGCGGCCGGCAGCAGCGCCCGCAGCGCGGGGTTGAGATCACCGGCGGCGAGGATCTCGAACAGCCCGGGCTCATCGAGCGTCACGTTGCGCCGCTGCCCGGTGCCGTCATACACCGAGCCGGCCAGCGCGTGCTTGCGCAGTTGAGCCGTCAGGCGCGCCAGATCCGCGACCGGGTTGCTGGTGATCCCTGCGCAGGCATCGTTCTCACACAGTTCGTTCAGCACACCGGGAATCGCGTGAAAGCTCGCGAGCGCGAACGGTTCCGGGCCGGTGGGCAGGACGACCGAGTCGAGCACCAGAGCTTCGACGTTCTGCGGGTACTCTTCGGCGTACTCGAGCGCCACCTTGGTCCCGTACGAGGTGCCGTACAGGACGAGCTTTTCGTACCCGGTCGCTCGGCGGATCGCCTCGATGTCGGCCACCGATTCGCGCGTCGTGAACGCGCCGCGCGCCGGGCCCAGCTGCTGCGCGCAGCTGCCGACCAGTTCGCCGAGCGACGTCCCGTCTTCGCCCACCGACGTCCCGGCTTCGCTCGCGCTCTGGCTGGTGAAGGCGGGGCAGCTGAGGGGATCGGATTCGCCGGTACCGCGCTGGTCGAACACGAGCAGATCGCGGTTCGTGAGCGCGGGACCGATCGCGTTCGCGAGGAATTCGCCGAGACCGAGCGCCGCCTGCCCCGGCCCGCCCGCGAGCGCCACGACCGCGCTGTGGCTCGGCGTCAGCCCGGCCTGCCGGCGGGCCAGCTTCAGCGCCACGCTCCCGGGCACTGCGCCGCTGCGCTCGAGCGGCACGCTCACCGTGGCGCAGGCAAAGCTCGCGGGCGCTTCGCCGCTACAGGGACCGAAGCTGAGCGACGCGCTGGCGGAAGCCGGCGATCCAGCCAGCAGCAGCACGGGCAACAAGACCGCCAGAAGCGAGCTTGGGGGCGGCCTGCGCATTCAAGGGGACGATAGCGTCGCTCAGGGTGGGCCGCGCAGGTATCTCGACACCCTGACCGCCCAGGGTTCCGGACAGCCGACCATGGCTCATCAGTCGCAGGCTGCCGTGCGCCGCGGCCGAACCGCCGAGCCGCAGGTTCGCGCCGTGCGCGCCGATCGTGCCCGTCACGGTGACGCCGGGCACGTACGAGTAGCCGTGCAGCGTCAGCTTTTCTGCGCCCGTCTTGGCCCATCCCGCACGCAGCCCGCCGATCCGCGCGCCTGCGAGCTCGGCAAACGCGCCGGACTCGAGCTCGCTCAGTCCGCGCACCTCGGCCTGGCGCTCGAAGTCCGCGATCGTCAGTGACAACGCGTGCAGGGTCCGGCCGATCTTGCCGTGAAAGCCGCGCGCCGGCGAGACAGCGGACAGGCGCGCCGGCGCCAGCGGCGTCAGGCCGAGCAGGTTCAGCAGCTGACGGCCACGACGGCACGGCTGAATCGGCGCGGGCTTGAACAGCGCTTGCAGGGCCCGGCCAGCGCAGCCGCTGAGGTCGGTGCCAAGCACCGAGTGGCCGACTTCCGGCACCACCAGGAGATGCGAGCCGGGGATCTGAGATGCCACTTCGCGGGCATTCGCCGTCGGCGTTCGCAGATCGTCCGCGCCGCTGAGGATCAGCGTCGGCACACTCGGGAACGGCGCCTGCACCGGTTCCGGAGCGGGCGTCGTGTACGGCCAGTAGGCGCACGCCTGCAGATCGCTGATCGCGAACACGTTGCTCGGGCCGAACGGCGCCAGCGCGCGCGCCGGCAAACGGTCGAGCTGAGCGCTCGCTTCGTGCAGCCGTCGTGCCGGCGATGAGGCGCGGCTCCAGGGAAACAGCTGCTCTTCGCAGGTCGTCGCCAAGTACAGGGGCGTGTCAAAGCTCTCGTCGGGGTTTTCCTGTTCGCTGCCTTCGCCGGTTTCTTCAGCCTCGTGCACGAGGCGCGCGAGCGGAGCGTCGTCGCCGCGGGCGGCCGCGCGCACCGCCGCCGGAAACCCTGCCCGCAGGGCCGGTTCGAGATCACCGGCGACGAGGATCTCCAGCAGCTCGTTGGCGGTGATCGCGATCGTGTGAGCGCGCCCGCGTTCGTCGATCCAGCGTCCACGCAGGGCGCCTGCGCCGATTCGCTTGACGACCTTCGCGAGGTCGGCGACCGGTTCGGGCGTGATCTGCGCACACGCGCGCGCGGCGCACAGCTGGCGCAGCACCCGCGGGACCGCGGCAAATGTCGGCCGGTCGAGCGGTTCGGGCCCGTTCGGAGGCACGACCGAGTCCAGCACCAGCGCGCTCACGCGGTCGGGATAGGTCTGTGCGTAACGCTCGGCCACCTTGGTGCCGTAAGACGTTCCGTACAGCACCAGCTTTTCGTACCCGCCCGCCTGGCGGATCGCCTCGATGTCAGCCACCGTCTGCGCGGTCGTGAAGTAGCTGCGCGAGGGACCGATCTGGCCCGCGCATTCGGCGACCTCCTGGCCGCTCGGGCCTTCCGCGGCAAGTTCGAAGCGGTGACACGACAGTGGGTCGGAGAGCCCGATCCCGCGCTGGTCGAACACGATCAGATCGCGCGTCGCCAGGATCGGTCCCAGCAGCTGCGCGAAGTCTTCGGTGAACGGGATCGCCGCCTGCCCGGGTCCGCCCGCCAGCGCGATCACCGCTTCCCGCCCTTCGCCCACCGGCGCCCGGTGACGGCGGGTCGCCAGGGTGATCGTGCCCGGGGCCGTCCCGCCGGGATCGAGCGGCACCGTCAGATGGCCGCACGCGTACTCGTTGCTTTCGCCGCACGGCCCCCAGGCGATCTGTGCGCTGGCGCTCGCCGACGCCCATGTACAAGCGAGCAGTGCCAGAAGCGCGACGGCGCTGGAGCTCCCGGCGATTCGTCGCACCAGCGGAATCTAGCGGATCGACCGGGTCGCAGATCGCGGTTCGCTCGAGACCTCCACCGCCGCGGATCGCGCTTCGGGCCGCTGCAGATCGCGTTTCGGACCGCTCCAGACCGCAATCCGCTCGTTCACGCATGCGCGCTAGGGTCTGCCTCGGTGTCCCACCGTTCGATCGCGCGTCGCAGGGATCTCTGATGGCCGTCGTCCGTCAAGCGCTGACCGCTCCCGACGCGCCCGCGGCCGTCGGGCCGTACAGCCACGCGGTGCTTGCACGCGACGACGGCGGCGAGGGCCTGCTGTTCTGCTCGGGCCAGATCCCGCTCGATCCCGAGACCGGGGAGCTCGTGGGGGCGACCGCCGCCGCTCAGGCCGAGCGCTGTCTGGAGAACCTGCAGGCCGTGTGCCGGGCCGCCGGCACGACGCTCGGGCGCGCCGTGCGGGTGACCGTGTACATGACCGACCTGGCGGCATTCGCCGAAGTCAACGACGTCTATGGGTCGTTCTTCGACGACCAGCCACCGGCCCGCGTGACGATCGGGGTTGCTCAGCTGCCGATGGGCGCCCGCGTCGAGATCGACGCGACGGTCGCGCTGTAGGAGGTCGGCCGCAGGCCAGGTCGAGTCCGTGGCGACGGTGGCGCTGTGGGGGACCGGTGCGAAGCTAGGTCGAGTCCGTGGCGACGGTGGCGCTGTGGGGGACCGGTGAAAAGCTAGGTCGAGACCGCGACGGTGGCGCCGTACTCGACAGACTGGCAGGCCTCGTCCGGCTCGTCGGGCTCGACGCTGCGCAGGGCGCGCGTCAGCAGCGCGCACAGGGTTCGGCGCTCGTCCGCGTCCAGAGCCGTCAGCAGCTGATCCTCGAGCGCCGCCTGCCCGGGCAGCGTGGCCCGCAGCGCCTTGCGCCCGGCGGGCGTTATGTGCACGAGATGGCGCCTGCGATCGGTCGGATCGCGCTGGCGCGTGGCGTAGCCCAGCTCCTCGAGCTCGTTCAACAGCAGCACCACGTTGTTGGCGTCCATACAGAACGCGTCGGCGAGATCCTGCTGGGCACAGCCGTCGTGGTCGCTCACATAGCTGAGCGATATCAAGTGGCGCAGGTGCATCCCCAGGTGCTCCTCGTTGCTGCGCCGGTACACCTGCTTGGCCAGCCTGCTCAACAGCACCGCGCAGCTGGGCGCTCGCGCGTCGTCCCGCCGATCGGCCGCATCTCCCTGCCTGGCCATGTCCTCAAGTCTATACCTCATCTGACCATCAATCATCTCGTTAGCGTCAATCATCACATTAGCACCGATCGTCCCATTTACAAGGGTCATCACATGTTCAGCGGCTATCACATGAGCAGCGGTCATAAATTTTTAGCAGATCATCCTTGTAATAGGGATGATAGATGCTATGGTGTGTTCCACGCTACACCGGAGGACACCAATGACAGCTCTGATCGACCGCATCGAACGCTTCAACAAGACCAACACCCGCGCCCACGCGACCCGCACCCGCGCGCGGCGCCGTCTGGCCTCGATTCAGGCCGACGGCGTCGCGACGCAGGCTGTGCGGGATGCCGCGCGCGGCGCCCAGACCTCGGGCCAGCACGCGCCGAGCCCGCGTAACCGCACTGGGATCGAGCGCGCCGCCGCCCGCGCGTCGCGACCCTCGGAGCCGCATGCGGAGGGCTCGGTGGGGGAGGTGGCGGTCGCCGCGACCCCCGCGCCGTCCGAGCGCTCGGACCGGCGCCGCTGGATCGCCCTGGCGGTGCTGTGCCTGGGTCAGCTGATGATGGTCCTCGACGCCACGATCGTCAACGTCGCGCTGCCCTCGATCCAGCGTGAGCTGCACTTCAGCCAGAGCAACCTCACCTGGGTGATGGACGGCTATCTGATCACCTTCGGCGGGCTGCTGCTGCTCGCCGGTCGCATGGGCGACCTGGTGGGGCGAAAGCGCGTGTTCCTGACCGGTCTCGTGATGTTCACGGCCGCCTCGATCCTGTGCGGCGTCTCGCAGAGCCAGGAGATGCTGATCGGCGCGCGCCTGCTGCAGGGCGTCGGCGGCGCGGTCGCCTCGAGCGTGATCCTGGCGATCATCGTCACGGAGTTCCCGAAGCGGGCCGAGCAGGCCAGAGCGATGGGCGTATATGCGTTCGTCTCGGCCGGGGGCGGCTCGATCGGACTGCTGGCCGGCGGCGCGCTCACCCAGTCGCTGAGCTGGCATTGGATCTTCTTCGTCAACGTCCCGATCGGCATCCTGGCGTTCGTGCTGGGGTCCGCGCTGATCGTCGAGAACGAAGGCATCGGCCTGAAGGGCGGAGTGGACGTGCTCGGCTCGATCCTCGTGACCGCGGCGACGATGCTCGGCGCCTTCGCGATCGTCAAGTCGAGCGAATACGGCCTCACGTCCGCGCGCACGCTCGCCGCCGCCGGCGGCTCGGTGGTCCTGCTCGGAGCGTTCCTCGCGCTCGAGGCGCGGCTCGAGAACCCGATCATGCCGCTGCGGATCCTGCGGCTGCGCACGCTGATGGGCTCGAGCCTCGTGCGCGGACTGCTGGTCACCGGTATGTTCGCCGCGTTCTTCCTGGGCTCGCTGTACCTCGAGCGGGTGCTCGGCTATGACGCGATCGACACCGGCCTGGCGTTCATGCCACTGACCATCTCGATCGCGGTGATGTCGCTGGGCGTCGCGGCGCGAGCCTCCGAGCGCTTCGGCGCGGTCAGCACGCTGAGCGCGGGACTGAGCTCGATCGTCGCCGCGCTGCTGCTGCTCTCGTCGGCGGGCATCCACGCCAGCTACTTCCCGACGCTGTTCCTGGCGTTCCTGCTGCTCGGTCTCGGCGCGGGAGCCTCGTTCCTGCCGCTGCTCACGATCGGCATGTCCGAGGCGCCACCGCGCGACGCGGGCCTGGCGTCGGGGATCATCAACGTGTCCGTGCAGCTGTTCGGCGCGATCGGCCTGGCCACGCTCGGCACCGTCGCGACCGATCACGCCAAAGCGCTCGGCGCCAGCGGCGACAGCATGGTCAGCGCGCTGACCGGCGGCTATCACCTGGCGTATGTGGTCGCTGCCGCCCTGGTCGGGGTGGGCATTCTGGCGGCGCTCGTGTTCCTGCGCACTCCCGGTGCCCCACGGCCGCAGGAGGTCGAGGCCGAGCCCCAGCCGGCGGTCACGGCCGAGCCCTCGGTACAGCTGGCCTGAGATCGCTTGGGCGCGCGGGCCTGACGCCGGCCCGCGCGCCCGGGCAGCAGTTCGGCTCGGTCCGCGCCCGGGTCCGGCCCACGAGCACGAGTCGGGCTCGGCGCCCGCTCCTCAGCTCGATCCGCGCGCCCGCAGCTCGCCGCGCTTGATCTTGCCGCTCGCGGTCTTCGGCAGCTCGCGCGCGAACTCCACGATCCGCGGATACTTGTACGGGGCCGTTTCACGCTTGACGTGCTCCTGCAGCTCGCGCACCAGCGCGGGCGAGGGAGCGCCCTCGCCGTCGCGCAGCACCACCACCGCGCGCACCACCGATCCCCGCTCGTCGTCCGGCGCCGCCACCGCCGCGGCCTCCGCCACCGCAGGATGCGTCACCAGCGCCGACTCGACCTCGAACGGCCCGATCCGATAGCCGGCCGAGACGATCACGTCGTCGGCCCGCCCCTCGAACCACAGATACCCGTCGTCGTCTTCGTGCACGCGATCGCCGGTACGCCACGACCCCCGCTCGCGACGGTCAGACACCTCCCAGCGGCCATCGCTCGCTCGGCCCACGCCCTCACCCAGATAACCGAGGAAGAAGGTCGGCACCGTGGCCGGATCGGCGACCAGCTCGCCTTCGTCGATCGACAGCCCGATGCCCGGCAACGCCCTGCCCATCGACCCAGGTCGCGCCGGCGCCCCCGCCGCCATCCCCGTCAGCTGCCCGGTCTCCGTCTGGCCATATCCGTCGCGGATCTCGAGACCCGTCGCCTCGCGCCAGGCATACAGCACCTCGGGATTCAGCGCCTCGCCCGCGGCCACCAACCCACGCATCTGCGGCAGCGGCCTCGGCGTGGACCGCTTGGCGATCACGCGATACTCGGTCGGCGCCATGCACAGCACGTTCACGCGCTCGGTCGCCAGCAGCTCGAGGCGCTCGTGCGGATCGAAGCGCGCGTCGTGAAGCAGCGCGCGCGCCCCCGACAGCCACGGCGCGATGAACACGTTGCGAGCCGACTTGCTCCAACCCGACGCCGCCGTGCACCACACCAGCTCCCCGGCCCGCGCCCCCAGCCAGTGGCGCGCCTGGACCTCCTGGCCCGCGAGATACCGCTGTCCATGGAGCACCGCCTTGGGCTCACCCGCCGTCCCGCTCGTGAACGTGATCAGGCATGGATCCTCGGGCGCCAGCTCCTTCGCGGGTGCGGGCTCGGCGTCGAACAGGGACTCGTCGGGGACGAAAATCACCTGCGGCCCACGCGTGCGCGCCCGCTCGAGCTCGGCGCGGTTGCGCTCGTCGGCGAGCACCAGCTGCGGCTGCGTCACGTCCAGACGCACGCGCAGGTCTTTGGCGCGCAGCTGCTCGGTGCACGGCAGCACCACGGCGCCGATCCGAAAGCACGCGCACATCGCCATCACCCAGTCTGGGCGGTTGCCGATCAACGTCATCACCACGTCGCCCCGGCCGATCCCGCGCGCCTGCAGCGCCCCTGCCAGCCGGGCACTGCGCTCGCTCACCTGTCCGAACGTCCATTCGCGCCGCGACCCATCGCGCGCCAGCTCGATCAGCGCGGTCTCGGTCGCAGGCATGCGGTCGAGCAAGTCGCGCGCGAAGTTCACGCCGGTATTCTCCCTCTAGAAGCCAAACGGACCGCAACCACGACTCCTGGAGCGCTGAACGCATGGCCGTAGCCGCCACGCCCTACACCGAGAAGACCGACGAGCAGCGAGCGATCACCGACATGGTCCGCCAGTTCGCCGACGAGCAGATCATCCCCAACGCCGAGCACTACGACCACGCCGACGAGTTCCCCGCGCCGATCGTCGAGCAGATGCAGGAGCTCGGCCTGTTCGGCGTCACGATCCCCGAGGAGTACGGCGGCCTCGGCCTCGACCTGACCACCTACGCGATGATCGTCGAGGAGCTCTCGCGTGGCTGGATCTCGATCTCGGGCGTCATCAACACCCACTTCATCGGCTCCTACCTGCTGATGAAGTTCGGCGACGACGAGCAGCGCCAGCGCTACCTGCCGCGCATGGCCACCGGCGAGATCAGGGCGGCGTTCTCGCTGTCCGAGCCGGAGCTCGGCTCCGACGTGCAGGCGATCAAAACCGCCGCCCGCAAGACCGACGACGGCAGCTACGAGATCAACGGCACCAAGATGTGGGTCACCAACGGCCTGCGCAGCTCGCTCGTGTTCGTGCTCGTCAAGACCGACCCCGAGGCCGACCCGCGCCACCGCGGCTTCACCTGCTTCATCGCCGAAAAAGAGCCCGGCGTCGCCGACAACACCGGCCCCTACGCCGGCCTGAAGGTGCCGCCGCAAATCAAAAAGATGGGCTACAAGGGCGTCGAGTCAACCGAGCTCGTGTTCGAGGGCTACCGCTGCCCCGCCGAGAACGTCCTCGGTGGCGAGACCGCCGGCCTCAACCGCGGCTTCGTGCAGATGATGGACGCGCTCGAGGTCGGCCGCGTCAACGTCGCCGCCCGCGGCGTCGGCATCGCCCAGCGCGCGCTCGAGCTCGCGCTGCGCTACTCGCAGGAGCGCCACACCTTCGGGCGGCCGATCGCCGAGCACCAGGCCATCCAGTTCAAGCTCGCCGACATGGGCACGCAGGTCGACGCCGCCCGCCTGCTCACGCTGCGCGCGGCGCGTCTGAAGGACGCCGGCGAGCGCTCCGACCTCGAGGCCGGCATGGCCAAGCTGTTCGCCTCCGAGGCCGGCCGCTTCTGCGTCGAGGAGTCGCTGCGCATCCACGGCGGCTACGGCTACTCCAAGGAGTACGAGATCGAGCGCCTCTACCGCGACGCCCCGCTGCTGCTGATCGGCGAGGGCACCTCGGAGATCCAACGCATGGTCATCGGCCGCAAGCTGCTCCAACGTCACAAGATCTAGGCTCCGAACCGGTTGATCTGGATCCCCCGAACGGGTTGTCAGAGATGGCCGACGACGCCAAGTCGCTGATCGAGCTCGCGGTCACTCGGTTCGTTGCCGAAGTCCCCGCGCTCGAGCCGATCAAGCTCGTCGTCGGCGTCGAGCTGCGCGGCCGCGGCGACGTCCAGCACTTTCGCCTGGAGATGCCCGGCCCGCTCGTCACCAAGGGGCCGGCCGCCGACGCACGCATCCGTGTCGACATGCGTCGCGAGTTCTTCAACGTCATGGCCCGCGAAGGCAAGATCGAGGACTGGATCGAGGCCTTCACCTACGGGCAGGCCAAGGCCTCCGGCCCCGAGCAGTTCCTGCGGCTGATCGTCAACGTCGTCGAACGCCAGCTCGAGCGCCAGCGCACGCGCAAGGCCCGCCGGCCGGCGTAGGGGGCTATTCGTTCGGGCCGGCCCACGTGCGTGTGCGCGCATGGGGTCGGCGGTCGGTGTGAGGCTGTTCGTTGGGGCGATGCCACGCGCGCGTGTGCGCGTGGCGTGTGAGTCGGCGGTGGGAGTGCGGGCTGTTCGTTGGGGCGATGCCGCGCGCGCGTGTGCGCGTGCGTTCGCTCCGAAAGCCTGCTCAGTGGTAGGCCGTCAGCTGCTGTGCCAGGAACGCCAGCGACGCCAGCAGGAACAGGCACATGACGATCAGTGAGAAGTTTTCATTCATGTGCGCTTCTGTCCTTCCAACCCCAAGAATAGGGGAGACGACGGATCGGCGCGAGCGCCTCAGGCGAGCACCGCGTCGTTGTCGTACAGCTTGATCACCCTGACCGCACCCGCCGGCGCCGCGTCGAGGCACAGGCGGCAGAGCACGCACTCGTCGAGGTTCCGCTCGACGATCTCCAGCCCACCGCTCTCGTCCTGGGCGAAGATGTCAACGGGGCACGCCTCGGTCAGCCTGCGCGCCAGCTCGGCGTCGGCCGCGGCCGCATCGTCGACCTCGACCGCGATGAACGTCCCGTCGGCTCTCACGCCGCGCTCCCGGACGAGGACGCGGCCGTCGCGGACTGCGCCGCGGCAGACGGAGGGGAGGACGTGGGCGCAGGGGAGGCCGCCGACGCGTTCCCCGAGCGCTCGGCGATCGCCGCCCCGATCATCCCGGGGATGTCCTCGATCCGCTCCGCCACGGCGATCCCCGCCTGAGCCAGCCGTGCGATCTTCTCGCCGGCCGTATCGGCCTTGCCTTCGACGATCGTCCCCGCGTGACCGAAGCTCATCCCCGGCATCTCGTCCATGAACCTGCCCGCCATGAACGCCACGATCGGCAGCCTCGAACTGTTGTCGGTCACCCAGCGCGCCAGCTCGGCCTCCATGCGCCCGCCCGGCTCGGTGTAGATCACGATCCCCTGCGTCTGCCCGTCGGCCTCGAACAGCGGCATCAGCTCGGCGTACGTCGACCCGATGATCGCATCGCCGCCGATCGACACCGCCGTCGACTGCCCCAGGCCGGCGGCCGACAGGGTCGAGGACATCTCGGTCGTCATCCCGCCCGAACGCGAGATCACGCCGATCGGGCCCGGCCTGTAGGCCTGAGCGGCGTTCCGCGCCGGCCCGCCGATCCCGCCCATCTTGATCACGTCCGGCACGATGATCCCCAGGCAGTTCGGGCCGATGATCCGCGCCCCGCGCAGGCTCGCCAGCTCGACCATCTGAGCCACGTCGCGCCGCGGGATCCGCTCGGTCACGATCACGATCAGCTCGACTCCGTTCTCGATCGCCTCGAAAACAGCGTCCTTGGTGAACGCGGGGGGGACCGTCACGACCGACCCGTCGATCGGCCCGCCGTGGTGATCGACGGCCTGGGCCACCGTGTCGAACACCGGCACGCCGTGCACCTCGCGCCCCAAGCGCCCGGGCGTCACGCCGCCGACCACCTTCGCGCCGGCGCCGTAGTCCAGGCACTCACGGGTCAGATTGACGGCCTCGCGGCCGGTGATCCCCTGGACGATGAACGTCGTATCGGCGTCGATCAGGATCGACATCAGGCGGCCGGAGCGGTCGTGGAGGGGGGCGTGATGCTGGGGAGGGAGGCGATGGTGGGCAGGGAGGCGATGCTGGGGAGGGAGGCGATGCTCGGCAGGGGACTCATGCGGCCACCCCTTCGATCTTCTCGACCGCTCTGCGCGCCGCCTCGTTGAGCGACACGCTGCGGTCGGCGTACTCGACGCCGTAGCGCTCGAGGATCTTGAAGCCCTCCTCCTCCCAGGCGCCCGGGATGCGGAAGATCGCGATCTTCTCGCCCGGGTCATACCCCAGCTCGAGGCAGGCTTTGATCACGCCGCGCGCCACGATGTCCACGCGCGTGTTCGACACGATCGACATCATCACCGCGATCCGCTCGACGCCCGGCTTCTGCAGCACCAGCTTGGCCAACCCGCAGGCCTTGGCGACCGAGGGATTGCCGCCGATCTCGCAGTAGTTGGCCGGTTTGCCGCCGTGCGCCCGCACCGCGTCGAACAGCGTCAGCGAGCCGCCCCCGGCTCCGATCACGAGGCCGAGGTTGCCGTCGAACTCGGTCACGTTGCCCGCCACGCCGCGATGGTCCTGGGCGTCGACCTGCTCGCCCGCCAGCTCGAACGGCGTCGCCTCGCGCGCCTGGCGCGTCTCCTCATCGCCGACCCCCAGCTCCTGCAGCAGCTTCTCGTGGCGCCCGCGCGCCTCGTTCTCGATCTCCATGTGCGCGTCGAGCGCCACGAACGAGCCATCTGCCAGCCGCCCCAGCGGATTGATCTCCGCCAGCGTCATGTCGTTCTCGACGAACACCCTCGCCAGGCGCGTCACGATCGGAACGAGCCGGTTCAGCGCCGAACCTGTCACGCCGGTCGACGCGATCACCTCCTTGGCCTCGAACTCGCTCAGCGGCAGTATGTTCGAGAAGTGTCGGCGCCCGACCGCTTCGGGCTGCTCCTCGGCGACCTGCTCGATGTCGATCCCGCCGACCGGCGAGAAGATCATCACGGGCTGCTTGCGCGTCCCGTCCCAGACCACGCCGGCGTAATACTCCTGCTCGACCTCGGCCTTCGGATCCACGAGCACGCCGCGCGGCATGTGCCCGCCGATCTCCAGCTGCAGGATCTCGCGCGCATCCGCCTCGGCCTGCTCGGGCGTGTCGGCGAACCTGACGCCGCCCGCCTTCATGCGCCCGCCCGACAGCACCTGCGACTTGATCACCGTCGGCCCGCCGATCCGCCGCGCGATCTCGCCGGCCTCCGCCGCGTCGGTCGTGAAGCCGTAGTCGGTCACGGGGATGCCGGCGCGCTTGACGATCTCGCGCGCCTCGTACTCGAAGAATCTCATGGTTATCGGCGCGCAAGCCTATACGGCCGCCGGTCCGGCGCGCGTCACGCGGCTGCAGGCGCCGGTTAGGCCGCCCTCGCCTCGGCGCCACCTTCGCTTGCAAGCCCATACGCCTCGGCCAGCTCCGGGTCCTTGCGGGCCAGCATTTCGGCGAGACCCACCATCACCTTGCACTGCTTCCAGGTGGCGTCGTCCTGCATCTTTCCGTCGATCATGTGCACGCCGCGCCCGTCCGGGATCGCCGCGATCACCTTTTTGGCGAACGCCACCTCCTCGGGATCGGGCGAGAACACGCGCTTGGCGATCTCGATCTGCACCGGATGGAGCGACCAGGCTCCCACGCACCCGAGCAGGAACGCCGCGCGGAACTGGGTTTCGCAGCCCTCGACGTCCTTGATGTCGCCGTAAGGGCCGTAGAACGGCAGCGCCCCGACAGCTGTGCAGGCGTCGACCATGCGCGCGATCGAGTAGTGCCACGGGTCCTGCTGGTAGCTCGCACGGGGCGCGTCGGGGTGCTCGGGGTCGGGATCGGCGATCGTACGATACCCCGGATGCCCGCCCCCCACGCGTGTCGTCTTCATGCGCCGCGACGCCGCCAGATCGGCCGGGCCGAAGCTCATGCCCTGGATCCGCGGGCTCGCCGCCGCGATCTCCTCGAGGTTCGCCACGCCCAGGTGCGTCTCGAGCACGGCGTGCACCAGGATCGGCCGCTCGATCCCGGCCCGCGCCTCGAGCTGTGCCAGCAGGCGATCGACATAGTGGATGTCCCACGGGCCCTCGACCTTCGGGACCATGATCACCTCGATCTTGTCGCCGATCTCGCCCACGATCCGCATCAGGTCGTCGAGCACGTACGGCGAAGCGAGCTCGTTCACGCGCGTCCACAGCGCCGTGTCGCCCAGCTCCATCTCGCGCCCGACCCTGATCAGGCCCTCGCGCGCCGCCTCCTTTTTGTCGAGCGGCACCGCATCCTCGAGGTTGCCGAGCAGGATGTCCACCTGCGGCGCGATATCAGGAACCTTTTCGACCATCTTCTCGTTCGAGAAGTCCAGGAAATGGATCATCCGAGAGGGCTTGAAGGGGATCTCGCGCTCCGGCGCGGGCGCGTCGATCGCAAGGGGCTTGAAGAAGTCGCGGGGATTGCGCAAGTCAGGTCTCCTGGGATCTGGGTCTAGTGGGCCGGGCCGGCGCAGCAAGCCCTGCCGGCGCCCGCTCAGCGCGGGGGCTCGGCGTGGAACTGGCCCGCGCGGGCTCGTGTGCCCGCCTAAACGCTACCGGCTCGCCCGCGCCCACTAGCATCTGAGGCGAAACAAGCCATCCGAGGAGACGCTAGAGCCCCCATGACCGACACCCTGACCGTCGACACCGACCAGGCCGCCCGCGAGGCGAGCGGCGCTCATCCCTATGGCCGTTATCTGGAGGAGTTCGAGGTCGGCGCCGTTTACAAGCATTGGCCCGCCAAGACCGTTACCGAGGCAGACGACCATCTCTTCTGCCTGATCACGATGAACCACCATCCGCTGCACATAAACGACATCTACGCCAGCCAGTCCCAGCAGGGCCGCAACGTGGTCGTCGGTCCGCTCGTCTACTCGCTCGCGCTCGGCATGTCGGTCAGCGACGTCTCCGGCAAGGCGATCGCGAACCTCGCCACCGAAGAGCTCAGCCACCCGGCGCCCGTCTTTCACGGCGACACGCTGTTCTGCGAGTCCGAGGTCCTCGAAAAGCGCGAGTCCCGCTCCAAGCCCGACCGCGGCACCGTCAAGGTCCACACGCGCGTTCTCAACCAGGACGGCGTGCTGGTGGCCGAGTTCAAGCGCCTCGTGCTCGTTCCGCGCAAGTACCCCGGCTCGGACGGCCCCGAGCTCGAGGCAGAGACAAACGTCGACTAGCGATCCGAGCGCGACGACGATTCCAGAGTTGCGCCCAACAACACCGCCAGAGCAGCGCCGACCAACACGGCATCAGCAAGGCCCACCGGCCGTTCGGTAGGCTCACTGGGTTGTCTAGCCAAGGAGCCCCGCGACTGACTATGGAGACCACAGCCCCCGCATCCACCACAAACCAACGCCTGCTCGCCTGGGTCGAGGAGGTCGCAGCGCACACCGAACCGGACGAGATCCACTGGTGTGACGGCTCACAGCAGGAGTACGACCAGCTGTGCGAGCGACTGATCGAGGCGGGCACCTTCAAGCGGCTTTCGGACTCCAAGCGACCCAACTCCTACCTGGCGCTGTCCGACCCGGGCGACGTCGCCCGCGTCGAAGACCGCACGTTCATCTGCTCCGCCGCCGAGGAGGACGCCGGGCCGACCAACAACTGGCGCGACCCGGCCGAGATGCGCGAAGCGCTCACCGAGCTTTTCGACGGCGCCATGAGCGGCCGCACGATGTACGTCGTACCTTTCTCGATGGGCCCGCTCGACTCCGAGCAGAGCTACATCGGCGTCCAGCTCACCGACTCGCCGTACGTGGCCGTCAGCATGCGCATCATGACCCGCATGGGCAGCGACGTGCTCGAGGCGCTCGGCGACGAAGGCGACTTCGTGCAATGCCTGCACTCGGTCGGCATGCCCCTCGCCGACGGCGTCGAGGACGTTCCCTGGCCGTGCAACGCCGAGAACAAGTACATCGTGCACTTCCCCGAGTCGCGCGAGATCGTCTCCTTCGGCTCGGGCTACGGCGGCAACGCCCTGCTCGGCAAGAAGTGCTTCGCGCTGCGCATCGCCTCGGTGATGGCCCGCGAGGAAGGCTGGATGGCCGAGCACATGCTGATCCTCAAGCTCGCCTCGCCCGAGGGCGAGGTCAAGTACATCGCCGCCGCCTTCCCGTCCGCCTGCGGCAAGACCAACCTGGCGATGCTGATCCCGACGCTCCCCGGTTGGACCGTGCAGACGATCGGCGACGACATCGCCTGGATGCGCTTCGGCGCCGACGGCCGTCTGTACGCGATCAACCCTGAGGCCGGCTTCTTCGGCGTCGCCCCGGGCACCGGCGAGCACACCAACCCCAACGCCATCAAGACGATCGCCCGCAACACGATCTTCACCAACTGCGCCCTCACCGACGACGGCGACGTCTGGTGGGAGGGGCTCACCGAGACGCCCCCCGCGCACCTGATCGACTGGCACGGCGCCGACTGGACGCCCGCCAGCGACAAGCCCGCCGCCCACCCCAACGCGCGTTTCACCGTCGCGGCCGCGCAGGACCCCGCGATCGCGCCCGAGTGGCAGGACCCGCACGGCGTCCCGATCGACGCCTTCCTGTTCGGCGGCCGGCGCTCCGGGGTGGTGCCGCTCGTGACCGAGTCCTTCGACTGGGAGCACGGCGTCTTCCTGGGCGCCACGATGAGCTCCGAGAAGACCGCCGCGGCCACCGGCAAGGTCGGGGAACTGCGCTTCGACCCGTTCGCGATGCTCCCCTTCTGCGGCTACAACATGGCCGACTACTTCGCCTACTGGCTCCAGACCGGCGAACGCGAGAACGTCAAGCTGCCGAAGATCTTCTACGTCAACTGGTTCCGCAAGGACGCCGACGGTCGCTTCCTGTGGCCCGGCTTCGGTGAGAACTCGCGCGTCCTAGCCTGGGTCTTCGCGCGCTGCGCCGGCCACGGCGAGGCGCTCGAGACGGCCATCGGACTGCTCCCCCCCGTGGGCCCAGACGGTATCGACACGACCGGTCTCGACGTCTCAGACGCCGACATGTCCGAGCTGCTGCGCATCGACGCCGACGAATGGCGCGCCCAGCTGCCCGCCTTCCACGAGCACCTCTCCAAGTTCAAGCGCCTCCCCGAGCAGCTCCACGAGCAGCTGAAGGCCCTAGAGCAGCGCCTGGGCTCCTAACGGCGCCCTACTCGTGGCCGTGCAGTTCCCCCGCGGCTGCGGGCGGACGCGACTCCTCGGCCAGCGAGGTGATCGTCAGCGCCCCGCGCGCCGAGGACTCGAGCACCTCGGTCGCCTCCTCGTGCGAGCGCGCATACAGCTCGACCAGCAGGTGCACGATGATCCGCGAGTCCTCTTCGTGCTTGTGAAAGCGCACATGCGTGAAGAACTCGCGCACGCCGTGATCGCCGAACGCCGCATACGAGAGCGCGTCGCCGGCCTCGGGACCCGAGCAGCTCTCGACGTCGTCGGCGTCCACCGAGACCGTGCAAGACGCCACCCACGGCGTCCCGGCGATCATCCGCTCCCAGCGGTCCTCGATCGGCTCCACGCGTCCGTTGTTGAAGCCCAAATGGGGCTGGTCGTGCATGCAGTCGAGACACTGCACCACCGCCTCCTGCAGCTCGTCGACCACTTCCGAGCGCTCCCCGGTGTCCGGATCGATCTTGTGGATGCCCTCGTAGTGGACCTGCACCTCGAGATCCTGTGACCAACAGCGATAGCAGCGCAGCCAGCTCCGCGCGCTGGTCTCCGACATAGAGCCCTCCATGAGGTCATTGTAGGCCCGTCGGCTCTACGGGACCCCGGGGAGCCGTCGTCGAAGCCCCGGATGGCGAGAACTCCCGTGATGTCCGCGCCGGGCGAGGGACGGTGCCGCTGCAACGGACGACGCCGCGGCACCGGAGGCCAACCCCGGTGCCGCGCGTCTGTCGTGTGCGTCGTGCTGCCGTGCCCTACTTCCTACGCTTCTTGCGCTTCATGAGCTTCGGCGCCTTCAGCGTCGCGGCTGTGGCCTTGAGGCCGGTGCCCGTGATCTGCACCTTGAGTCCGCGACGGCCGGATTTGATCAGGAGCTTCGGGCCCTGGCCCGTCACGCGCACAGCCAGTGTCACGCTCTTGCCGGCGGCGATCGAGAACGGCGCTGAGCCGATCGCGACGTTGCTTGTCTTCCTGCGCTTGCCACGCCCAGTGGTCACGCGGGCGACGAGCTTCACGATGCCCGAACACGCCCCCGGGCCGGGGCAGCGCAGCGTGATCAGCTGCAGAGCACCCTTGACCTTGGCGCTCACGAACACAGCCCGTGGCACCGGGATTGCGAGCGCGCTACTCGTAGCGCTGGCAACTCCCGCGCCGTTGCCTGCCCACACCGTGCACGTGATCGAACGACCCTGGTCGGCCGGCTGCAGCGTGTAGGTCGATCCCGTCTGTCCGGAGATCAGCGAGCCGTTGCGCAGCCACTGGTAGGCGAGGTAGGTCGGTTCGTGCGACCACGAGCCCTGCGAGCAGCTCAACGTCTGGCCCACCACCGGCGTCCCCGTCAGAGCCGGCGCCGTGGTGCTGGCCGGGGTGGTGGGGAACGCTTCATGCAGGCTTTCGTTGATCCCGCCGGTGTTCGAGCCGGTCGTTACCGCGATCGCCTTCGCCTTCTGGAACGTTGGCTGACCTTGGTAGTACGCCTTCGTATACGTTTCCGGACATTCCCACGGCGAGCCGACCTTTACGACCGTGCAGATGGAGCCGCTGAAGGTGACCTTGTACAAACCGCCTTCGAGGGCGTTGACCGTGTACTGGCCGCTACCGTTGGTGTAGGCGCAGCTACCGCCCCCGATGCTTTCGCCGTTGCCGTTCACCTGTTCGGCGCAGACGGTGATCTTCGCGAGCCCGGGATGGGTGATCGACGCGTTCGTAATCGTGCCGCTGACTTGGCCGCCAGGCCGCAGCGAGATGTTTTCGGTTGTGGTCTTGTTCGCCTTGACCTTCACAGAATTGGACTTCGAGAGGTAATTCGACTTCGACTCGCAGCGGAGCTTTTCTCCCTGTTCTTCTTCGCAGCTGTTGGCGGGCGCGAACGAGATCGAGTAGGAGCCGGCCGGCAGACCCGAGATGGCGTATTCGCCGCTCCCGTTTGTTTCGGTGCAGTGGTTCGATCCCAACCCGTAAGCGCACACTTCCACACCGGCCGCGCCTTCGCCGTTCGATGCGTTCGTTACCCGGCCCGTGATCACGCCTTCACCCGTTTCTTCGAGTTCAGCGTTGATTTCGGGTGTCACGCCCGTGCTTTTCACTTCGACCGGCGTTGCGGACGCCCAGGTAGTTTCATCCAGGTACCACTGGGTGGTGTATCCTATCGCGGCGAACTCCACCTTGTAGGTACCGGCTGGTTCCAAGATTTCGTATTCGCCTTTGGCATTGGTTTCAACGCACTTGAGCTGAATTTCTGCCGTCGATTCGAATAGGCAGACATTGGCGTTGCCGATCGGTTCCGAGGTTTCCGCGCTGGTCACCGTGCCGCTGATTCCGGTGGTCGTCGCCGTTGCGACAGCCGGCAGCGCGCTGACACCACAGGCGCTCAGCCCGCTGACGAGCGCCGCTCGCAATAGGAGACGGCGCCCGTGATTGTTGAAATGCATACCCTGTCTACCTCCAGGTCGATGGTTGAGACGCAACTCCCCGCGTGCGAGATGGCCCTGGCCGTCCTTGGCGCACGTGCGTATCGGATCGTCGCATCGAGTCGTCGTAGGGAAGGCGAGATCCTATCGGCATCGTCGGAGGCAAGATCCTGCCGCCACCGTCTGAGACGCGATCGTCCGCCTCGCTGCTTTCTGCCCACCGCTACCCGAACGTAAACGCATACCCCGTCACGCCGGGGGCGAAGCGCAGCGCGAGCCGGCCCTGCTCGTCGTGCGGCAGCGACACCAGCGAATAGAGCCGCTGGCGGCGAACCGTCACGACGCCGTTGTGCACATCCGCGCCCGCCAGGGTCGCCGGGATCGGACGGCCGTTCAGCAGCACCCGCACGGCGCTCGGCCGTTCGTCCGGCGAGCTCAGCACGAGGTACACGCGCTTGGCCTGGAACTCGACTTCGATCCCGGCGTTCGCGACGGCTTCGGCGGGCTGGCCGGCGATCTTCCAGGTGCCGCTGAAGGCGAAGTCGCTCAGGCCCAGCTTCGGGTGGTCGGCCGGCCCGTAGTCGTGCAGGCCCATCGTCGGCCCGTTGATCCAGCCCTGCGCGCGATTCGTGCCGAGATAGGTCTCGGGTGTGGCCTCTTCGCTGGGCACCACCACGTCGGTCGGATGGCTCATCGCGCCGACGTTCGCTCCGGCTTCGGCCAGCAGCGCGCGGATCGCCGTTTCGGTCTGGCCGTAGTCGCCCTCGCCCGCCGTCGCATAGCGCACGTCGCCCTGGGCGTCGATCAGGTAGTCGGCCGGCCAGTACTCGTTGTCGTACGCGTTCCAAGTGCCCATTTCGTTGTCCTGCACCACCGGGTAGCGGATCCCGAATTCGGAGATCGCATTGGCCACGTTGGCGGCATCGCGCTCGAACGGGAACTCCGGCGCCTCGACGCCGACGATCGTCAGACCGTCCTTGCGGTAGGCCGCGTCCCAGGCCTTCAGGTAGGGCAGCGTGCGAATGCAGTTGATGCAGGTATACGTCCAGAAGTCGATCAGCACCACGCGCCCGCGCAGGCCCGCCAGTGTCAGCGGCCGGTCGCCCGGCGTGTTGAACCAGTCCTCGGTATCCGTGAATTCGGGCGCTGGGCCGCCGTTGGGCAGGCGGCGGGCGTCGCTGAGCAGCAGTTCATTGCTGGCGTCGCGCGGCGCGGTCGGCGCGCCGACGCTCGCCTGGTACTTGACGCCGTGGCCCGTCAGCTCGGGCAGGCGGCTCTGCACGGCGTGCGATTCCTCGAGCGACGCCGTCAGGTTCACGTTGGGGATGTGCTGCGCCACGTACTGGTCGAAGTTGACGTCCACTTCGGTGGCGATCGCGACGGCCGTGATCACCATGATCGCGCCGAGCCCGCGCTGCAGCGCGGGCCCGCGGCCGGCCCGGCGCACGCGATCGAACAGCGACCGTCCGCCGAGCGTCAGCGCCAGCAGCATCGCGCCGGTACCCACGCCGTACGCGATCGCAACGGCCAAGCTGCGCCCCGACACCGCGCTCACCGAGATCACCGCGGCGAGTATCGGGCCGGCACACGGGGTGTACACGAAGCCGAGCGCCGCCCCGACGATCAGCCCCGAGGCAAAGCCGTCGCCGCGCGTGCGCGGGCCGAGCGCCGACAGCCGCGACAGGCGCGCCTCGACCCGGTCCGCCAGCCCCGGGACGAGCAGCGCCACGCCGGCCGCGAGCAGCACCGCGACCGCCAGATCGCGCAGCGGATCCGAGCCGAGGCCGACGCCGCCGACCACGTCGGCGATCCCGACGATCGTGATCGTGAACGTCACCGTCAGGCCCAGCACCACGCCGAGCGGTCGGCGCCGTCCTCCGACCCCGCCCGCCGACAGCAGCGCCGGCAGCACCGGCAGCACGCACGGCGACAGCGCGGTGCCCGCCCCGGCCAGCACGGCGAACGCGATCAGGATGATCATCTCAGCAGCAACCTAGGCGCCGCATCTAACGCTCAGATTACGCGCCCGCCGGCGCTCTCAAGCCGGATGCGCCGATCGCAGAGGGCCAGGATGCGCGCATGACGGGGCATCACGCGCTAGTGACAGAGCATTACGCGCCAGTGATGGGGCGTTACGCGCCGGTGACGCGCCAGTGACGGGGCATCACGCGCTAGTGACGGAGCATCACGTACACGGTCGTTATCGCGAACGCGATCTGGCCGAACGCGAGCGCAGTGCCCAGGTTCACCGCGCCGAGCGCCCCCGCGAGCGCGCTCGCGAGCACGAACGCGCCGAACATCAGCAGCAGGTCGCGCGCCACGCTAACGCTCCTGCGCATCGCGTTCGAGCGCTCCCACGAGCGCGGGCACATCCGCGCCCGGGTCCTGCGCCGCCAACAGCCGTTGCACGGCGTGCCGCCCGCCGAGCATGCGGATCCCGCTCTCGCCGCGCTCGCGCGCATACTCGGCCAGCGCGCTCGCGCGCCGGGCCTGAACCCGTCGAGCAGTCACGTCGAGGCCGGCGCGATGCTGCTGCAGCGCATCCGCCAGCTCTTCGATGCCGCTGGCGGGCGGCAGCGAGGAGACGATCAGCACCGGTGCACTCGATCCGAGCGATCTGAGCGCCGCGCTCAGATCGCGCTTGGTGCGCATCGCCGGAGCTCCAAGGTCGGACTTAGTGACCGCCAATACATCGGGAATCTCCATTATCCCCGCCTTGAGGAACTGCAGCACGTCGCCGCTCGCCGGCTGCACCACGACCAGCACCGTGTCGGTCGCCTCGGCGACGTCGGTCTCGGCCTGACCGACGCCCACCGTCTCGATCACCACGATGTCGAACGCCACCGCCAGCGCCTGCGCCGCCGCGCGCGTCGGCCAGGCCAGCCCGCCCAGCTGCTCGCCCGCGGCGCTCGAGCGAATCAGCACGCCCCGATCGCGCGGATCGAACTCGATCCGCGCGCGATCCCCCAACAGCGACCCGCCCGACCGACGCGAGCTGGGGTCGACCGCCAGGATCGCCACCGTCCGCCCGTTCCTGCGCCACAGCGTCAGCAGTGCGCCGAGCAGCGTCGACTTGCCCGCGCCGGGCGGCCCGGTGACGCCGATCACGTGGCCGGCCGCCTCGCTGCCGAGCGCGGCAGGAGACAAGGCACCGAGCAGGGCACGCGCCTGCTCGCGGTCGCTCGCGGTCGTGCTTTCCAACAGGTTGAGCGCGTCCGGCGCAGCGCTCAGCTCGCGCTCGCGCAGCCGCGCCGCCAGCGCGGCCCCAGCCTCGCTCACGAGGCGTCGCGGGCGGGAACGCCCTCCGAGCGAGCGCCGTTGGTCGCCGTTCCGTTGCTCGCCGTGCCATTGGCAGGCGTGCCGTCGGCGCCGCTCTCGACGAGTCCGACGATGTCGCTCACGATCCGCGTGATGTCGAAGTCCTTCGGCGTATACACCGCCGCGACGCCCGCCTGCTTGAGCGACTCGACGTCCTGGTCGGGGATGATCCCGCCGACCACCACGGGCGCGCTCACGCCGGCATCGTGCAGCGCGCCGATCACCGCCGGGATCAGCGCGCGGTGCGAGCCCGACAGGATCGACAGGCCGATCACGTGCACGCCCTCCTGGCGCGCGGACGCGGCGATCTGCGCGGGCGTGAGGCGGATGCCCTCGTACACGACGTCCATGCCCGAGTCGCGCGCTCGCACGGCGATCTGCTCGGCGCCGTTGGAATGCCCGTCGAGCCCCGGCTTGCCCACCAGCAGCTTCGGGCGCCGGCCCAGTCGCTCGCCCAGCGCCGCCACCCGCTCGCGCAGCTCGCCCAGCTGCGCGCCCGCCTGCGCCTGGGCGGCCTCGCCGACGCCGGTCGGCGCCCTGTAGGTGCCGAACACCTGGCGCAGCGTGGCGGCCCACTCGCCGGTGGTGGCGCCCGCACGCGCGGCGGCGATCGTGGGAATCATCAGGTTCTCGCGCCCGGACTCCGTCAGCGAGGCCACGCGTGCCAGCTCCCCAAGCGCCGCGTCCACGGCCGCCTGGTCGCGCTCGGCGCGCCAGCGCCGCACCGACTCGATCTGCTGCGCTTCGACCGCGGGATCGACGACGAGGATGCCGCCATCGCCGTCGGCGGTCAGCGGCGAGTCCTCGGTCTCGGTGAACCTGTTCTGGCCCACCACGACCTGCTCGCCGGACTCGATCCGCTGGATCCGCTCGCGGTGCGCCTCGACCATCGCCGCCTTCATGTACGGGACCGCTTCGATCGCGCCGCCGTGCTCGGCGACGATCGCGATCTCGGCGCGAGCGCCGTCGAGCAGCTCGGACACCAAGCCGTCCATCACGTGCGAGCCCTCGAAGATGTCCGGGTACTCGAGGATGTCGGTTTCATACGCCAGCACCTGCTGGATGCGCAGCGACCACTGCTGGTCCCACGGACGCGGCAGGCCGAGCGCCTCGTTCCAGGCGGGCAGCTGGATCGCGCGCGCGCGCGCGTCGCGTCCGAGCGTCACGGCCAGCGCCTCCAGCACGATCCGCTGCACGTTGTTCTCGGGCTGCGCCTCGGTCAACCCCAGCGAGTTGACCTGCACGCCGTAGCGGAAGCGCAGCTGTTTGGCGTCGGTCACGCCGTAGCGCTCGCGCCCGATCTCCTCCCACAGCACGCTCATCGCGCGCAGCTTCGCGTGCTCCTCGATGAACCGCACGCCCGCGTTCACGAAGAACGAGATGCGCCCGAACACGCGCCCCATCAGCTCGTCGGTGCGATCGCCGAGGCGCTCGCGCGTGGCGTCGAGCACGGCGATCGCGTTGCTCATCGCATAAGCGATCTCCTGCACGGGCGTCGCTCCGGCCTCCTGCAGGTGGTAGGAGCAGATGTTGATCGGGTTCCACTTCGGAACGTGCTCGACCGTGTAGGCGATCATGTCGGCCACCAGCCGCAACGACGGCGCCGGGCCGAACGCGTAGGTGCCGCGCGCGAGGAACTCCTTGAGGATGTCGTTCTGCGTCGTGCCCTGCAGCTGCGTCTGCTCGGCGCCCTGCTGCTCGGCGGCGACGATGTACAGGGCCAGCAGCCAAGCGGCGGTGGCGTTGATCGTCATCGAGGTGTTCATCTCGGCCAGCGGAATGCCGTCCATCAGCGCTTCCATGTCGCCGCGATGGGAGATCGGCACGCCGACCTTGCCGACCTCGCCACGCGCCAGCTCGTCGTCGGGGTCATACCCGGTCTGGGTCGGCAGGTCGAACGCGACCGACAGGCCCGTCTGGCCCTTGGCGAGGTTGCGCCGGTAGAGCTCGTTGGAGGCCTTCGCCGTCGAGTGCCCGGCGTAGGTGCGCATCATCCAGGGCCGATCGCGCTCGGGCAGGCGCGGGCTGTGATCGCCGCTCATGGGCACATTGTACGGACGGGCCGTGCCCACTATGCTTTGCCGCGATGAGCCAGACGATCGAGCTCCCGCGCGTCGGCGGGCCCGGGAGCGGCCTCGGAGATCCCTGGAAGGTGATCGTTCGCAACGACGATCACAACACCTTCGACCACGTCGCGCGCACGCTCGCGCGCTTCATTCCGGGCACCTCGCTCGACCGCGGGCACGAGATCGCGAACGTGATCCACAACACCGGCCGCGCGATCGTCTTCACCGGCCACCGCGAGCCGGCCGAGCACTACTGGGAGCAGCTCAGGGGCGCCGGTCTGACGATGGCCCCCTTGGTTCAGTAGCCGAGCGGTCGCCGGACCGGCGCGATCCGTCTTTCTCGGAGGTCTCGAGAACGAACGTCAGCGCGGGCGCTCGGCCGCGATGCCGTTGCCGTGCCCGTTGCCATGGCCGTTGCCGGCCGTGACGGGCGGGGCGACGAGCTGTCCGTGCGAGGTGAGCTCCCACCAGCTGTACAGCACCGGCACCTGGTACCAGCTCGAGTGCCGCACGCGGAACTCAGTCATCTCGGGCCCGTGCCAGTAGCGTTCCCACGAGATGTGGTCCGGAAAATAGGCCAGCTGCTGGAACTTGTAGAGGTCGTCGCGCGACCGGTAAAGCGCGTACGAGCTCGCGCCGTAGCGCAGCGCCACCGGTGCGACCTGGTCGAGCGCAGCCGCCAAGCCGTCGGCCCGTAGGCCCGTGGCGTACCACGGGATGATGACCGTCCCGGGCCCACCGCCTGGTCCGGCCATCAGTTACCCACCTCGGCGTGGATCGCGGCCTGCTCGCCGCCCGGCAGCTCGGCGGTGCGGCCCTCGCCCTCGCGCTCGGCGCCCACCAGGATCGAGATCTTGCCGAGGTGCTTGTTTTCGCGCATCCACTGGTGCGCCTGCCCAACGCCGTCGAAGCCGAGCGTGCGCCACAGCACCGGCTTGATCTGGCCGCTCTCGATCAGCTCGTTGGCCTTCATGCACTCGTACGCGTTGGCGAAGTGCGAGCCGATGATCTCCTTCTGCTTCATCCACAGGTAGCGCACGTCGAAGTCGAGGTTGTACCCGGTCGTGCCGGCGCAGATCACCACCTTGCCGAACGGCTTGACGGTGAACACCGAGGTCGGGAACGTCGCCTGGCCGACGTGCTCGAAGACTATGTCCGGGGCGTCGCCGAGGATCTGCTTGACGCGCTTGGCGAATTCGCGCGACACACCGAAGCGGGCCTTCTCCTCCGCTGGGCTCTCGCCGCCTTTGCGCATCATCCCGGCGAACTCGGCCCGGTCGATGAAGTCGGCGGCGCCGAGCCGCTTGACCAGCTCGCCCTTCTCGGGCGAGCTCACGACGCCCACGCAGTGCGCGCCCGCGGCCGCGCAGAGCTGGGTCGCGAACACCCCGAGCCCACCGGCCGCGCCCCAGATCAGCACGTTCGCGCCCGCCTGCATCTTGCAGCGCGTGATCAGCATGCGATACGCGGTGAAGTAGACCAGCCCGTAGGACGCCGCCTCCTCCCAGGTCAGGGTATGCGGCTTGGGCAGCAGCTGCTGGGCCTGCACCTTGGTGAACTGGGCGAACGAGCCCCAGGTGGTCTCGTAGCCCCAGATCCTCTGCGAAGGCGCCGCCATCGGGTCGAGGCCGTGCACCTCCGGGTCCTCGTAGGAGGCCATGTTGCAGTGCAGCACCACCTCGTCGCCGGGCTTCCAGCGGGTCACGCCGGCGCCCACCTTCCAGACGATCCCCGACGCGTCCGAGCCGCCGATGTGGTGGCCGAACTCGGGATGGTCACCGTATTTCATGACCGACACCGGCTCGCCCAGCGCGGCCCAGACGTTGTTGTAGTTCACGCCCGCCGCCATCACGCGCACGATCACCTCGAACGCGCCCGGCTCCGGGACTTCGATCTCCTCGACCTGGAAGGCCTCGATCGGCTCGCCGAAGCGCTCCTCGCGGATCACCCACGCCGCCATCGTCGCCGGCAGCTCGCCGGGCGGGACGCTTACCTCGGATACTCGTTGCAGATCGATCGCGGCCACGTGTCTTCACCCTCGCCTGTGGTCGGGGACGGAATGTGCCAGCAATCCTACCCACGCGCGGGCGCGGCGCGCGCGTCGGCGGCGATCGGGCACTGCTCCGCACGCCCGCCGGCCGCGCCGGGCCCGGAGGCCGTGGCGGGCGCCGGCAGCGCTCAGGCGCCCACGCCGGCGGCAGCTTCGACGCCGCCGAACGGCAGCTCGATCACCTCTGCCTCGATCGCGCCCTCGCCCACGCGCACGATGCTCCCGGGCTCGGCCTCGCGGCGCACCAGCGCGAGCGCGAGCGGGCCGAAGGCGGGGGAGACGGTCGCGCTACCGATCTGGCCTACGACCCGCTCACCCAAGCGCAGCTCCTCGCCGTGTCGGGCCGGCTCGGACAGCCGCAAGCCGCGCAGGTGGCGGTTCGGCTTGCCCTTGTAGTAGAGGCGGGCCACGGTCTCCTGCCCGACGTAGCAGCCCTTGGTGAAGCTGACCGCGCGCTCGTTCAGACCCGCCTCCTGCGGAATCACGCTGTCGTCGAGGTCGACGCCGTAGCGCGGACGGCCGTGCTCGATGCGCACGCACTCGGCGGCCTGTTCGGAGACCCGCGTCGCGCCGCGCCCACACAGCGCCTGCGCGAGCCGCGCGGTGACGGCGGCGTCGCAGATCAAGTCGATGCCGACGTCGGTGCGCGCCGCCACGGCCTCGATGCCGTCGACCGCTGTCCTCATGTTCGCATGCTCGGCCTCGCCGAGCTGCTCGGCGCCGGCCACCGCCGTCGCCTGGGGGCCGATCAGCGACAGCATCCCGCGCTGCACCGTGCGCTTGTGCAGCTCCACGTCAAACCCGATCTTGAAGCGCATGATCATGTCGAACAGCCCCTGCAGCGTCGCCCGCTCGGTGTCCAGCAGCAGCTCAGACAGGGTCTCGGCGCCGTCGTCGCCGACCGCGAGGATGCGCACGTCGCCGAGCATCTTGCCCTTGTGCGTCAGGAAGGCCGCATAGCGGCCTTCCCCGGGACGCAGCCCATCCAGCTCGTTCGTGACCTGGCCGCCCAGGAACTCGAGCGCGCCCGCGCCGGTGAGCGCGAGCTTGCCCCGCTCCGAGCGATCCACCAGTCCGCAGCCTTCGGTGACGGCGCGGTACTCGTCCGCGCTCACGATCGTGTCGCTCGAGTCGATCGTCGCCATCTGCGCCGAGGATAGCCCCGCAAGACGGCCCGCTAGGCTTCGTCCCAGTGCCACCATCCTCGATCGCACGATGACCCCGCTGGCCGAGCGGTTCCAGGAGATCGTCGACTCCCTGCCCGACGACTGGACCGACCTCGAGCTCGACCTGCGCATCGGTGACGAGTCGCGCTATGTCGAAGCCGCCGTCTACCTGGTCACGTGCAACGCGCGCCCCTACTCGAAATACGACTGGCACTGGCGCCTGCTGGTCGCCCACCGCTTCGGGCATGCCGCCGCTGCGCCGACCGTGCACGGCACGCTCGGCCTGCTCGACGACGCCGGCATCGAGGGCGAGCTCGCGGTGCGCGAGATACGCTCCGGCCGCGCCGAGATCATGCCGGGCTGGGGCCGCCCGCAGTCCGCGCGCGAAGAGTTCCAGCGGCTACGGTCGTTGTAGTCGCTTAGCTGAGAATGTGGCTCCTGGCCCCGCATGGTTGTCGACCTCGGCGGGCTTCTCTTGCCAGAGTTCTCCTATGGCCCGGATACTGGCTCTGATCCCCGACCTGCTGTTCGGCTCTCGCGTGCAGGGTGCTCTTGCGGCGGCTGGCTTTGAGGTTGAGCTGGTCGGGGACGAGGGCCCGCTGCGGGGTCGGCTCGGGGGCGGCGAGGGACCGGATGGCGGGATGGCGGCGGTGCTGGTCGTGGACCTCACGAACCCGGATCTCGACGGTCCGGCGCTGTTGGAATCGCTATCGGGCGAGGGCGTGCTCGGGCAGAGGACGCGCACGCTCGGCTTCTACTCGCACATCGATGGCGAGGCGCGCGTGCGCGCGGAGCAGGCTGGCTTCGATCTGGTGGTGCCGCGTTCGCGGATGGCGCGCGAGGGCCCTCAGCTGGTCGAGCGTTTGGCCAGGGACTAGTGGGTCTCCCACAAACGTTGCACCCGAAACCGTCGCTCACGCCGCGATCAGCAGTCGCCGCTCGGCTTTGATCAGCCGCTGGTCGCGGTGCGGCCCGTTGCGGTAGCGGATGTGGTCGGCCATCGCTTTGGCGAGC
>DATJOF010000040.1:0-36520 GCA_035507415.1 Solirubrobacteraceae bacterium | reverse complement strand
AACCGCGAAGTGCGCGTACCCGTAGGGCTTTGGGATATTGATGAACACAGTGGCGACGCCGATCGCGGCGCCGGCCGGACAGAAGTTCACGTTTTCGGGACCGATCGCGGAGAAGTCGAATTCGGGGCACTGTTCGGCGGCCGTCACGTTCCCCAGCAGCCCCGGCGGCAGCCCGAAGGACAGGTCCTTGGCAAGGCCGGGCGAGGCCGGCTGCAGCCCCTTCTGCGGTGGCGCGCCCTGCTGCACCGGCAACGTTTCGAGCGTCTGGTTGAAGTTGACGTTCGCGGTCAACTGAAACGGATGCGAGCCGGCCTGCCGTTCCGGTTCGCCGACTTCATTTTCGGGCGTCAGCGTGTACCCGCCGGCTTCGATCCCGAACGGGAGCTGCGCTGCGTCGATCTTCACCGCGCGCGCAAGCGTCGCGCCGAGCACGGGCGGTTCGCCGGCTTCTTCGGCGAGCCCGCCCTGCACGCTCACCGTGTTCTGCACGGTCGCGACCGTCCCGGGCGGCTCGCTGACCGTCACCGGGATCAGCAGTTCGAGCGCTTCGTAGGGCGGGATGTCAAGCGAGCTTTCACAGCTGACCTGCTGTTCGTCTTCGCTCTGACAGCTCCAGAACGCCGCTTCTTCGGCTTCACCGGAGATCGGATACGAGCGGCGCGCGCGCACGGCCGCGGCGCCCCCGCTCAGCGAGAGGCCGGCGGGCAAGCTGTCGGAGATCTTTACGTGTGAGCGTTCGCCCTTGACGCCGGCATCGCCGAGGTCCTCGGCCACCACCGCGAGCAGCCCTGTGGTACCTGGCGCGAGGTTGCTGGGGGCAGCTCGCGAGGACAGCCGCCAAAAAGGGGCGGCCGACACCGGGGCGCTGTTGGCGGTGAGGGCGAGCGCCACGACCGCAATCAGGATGAGCAGATGAGCCCGACGTGACGGCGTCGGTCTGCGCATTTGCCTCAACGCTTGGGCGGCGCTCATCGTTTCCGCTCCCGCTTGCCGCCTGCGTGAGGTCGACGTTTGGCGTGGGCTTTGTTCGCGTTGCGCCGCGGCCGATAGCGCTGTCGAGCCTCGCGTTCGCAGGCCGTGCGCCTGTGCCTGTTCTTCAGCTTGCGGCAACTGCGCAGCGCGCGAGCGAGCCTCTCGGCTCGAGTCAGCGGCCTGGGTGCGGGAGCGCTCCGCTTCGCGGCCGCCAGTGTCGCCGCCGAGGGCACCTCGCTACCGGTCGGAGAGAGCTGAGTGGCGGGCGCCGGAGCCGCCGGAACCGGCGCCTGCGCCTGACCATGACAGCTCACTTCCGATTCACAGCTGTGCGGGGGGCCGGCGGGATATGTCAGGCACGGCGAGGAGGGCGTGCACACGCGCGCGTCATAGACGTCATAGGCTTCGTCCTCGTCGGCCGCGACGAGCGGCGCGGCGCTCATGAAGAAGACGTCATCGCCGCTTTCGCTCGCGTCCAGGAACGCGGCTTCGTGGCTCGAGGTGCCCGAGGAGATCAGCCCGACACAGCCGCCCGAGTCGGCGCAGCCGCCCTCGCCCTGGGGCTCGTACTCGTAGACGTCCTCCTTGCCGTTTTTGTCCTGCGGCACGAGGCCGTCGGCGCTGTTGAAGAACAGGCGCCCTTCGTTTGAGAGGTAGCGCGCCTGGTAACCGGCGGATTTTTCCTTGCCGTAATCGAGCATCCAATCGGGCAGCGAGGCCGCAAGCCAATGGTCGAGCCAGTTTTCGGGACGATCGACGAGCAGCCCAAGACCTTCGCCGGCGTCGAGGGTGTCGAACACCCCGGCGGGTCGCGCTCCGCTCGGATTGCACGAGGCGCAGATCAGGCGATCGGTTTCCGCGTCGTAGAGGAACACCTCCTCATCGAGCTTTTCGCCCGCGGCTTTGCTGGTCTGGTCTTCGTTGTCGTAGCCGGTGAGGCTTTCCTGCGACATGAACGCGAAGAACCGCCCGTTCGGCGAGACCCGCGAGCTGACCGCCGACAGGTCGGCTTCGGGGATCAGGTTCGAGTCGAGCCCGGCGCCCCAGTCGGCGGCGTCTTCCGAGGAGAGCGAGGCGATGAAACGCGTTTCGCGCATCCCGGGCTGGGTGGGATCGGGCTCGGAGACGTACAGGTTGCACTTGGAGCCCGGGGCGGGACGCTGTTCTTCGCCGTAGTAGCGCGCGCAATGCCCGGGAGAGGCTCCCGGGGCCAGGACTCCGTTGGCCACGAAGTAGAGGTAGGCGCCGTCTTCGCTGATTCCCGGCAAGAGATTCAGGACTTCGGCATTGCCCTCCGCGGCTTCTGGGGTTAGATCCGTGAGCTTTCCTTTCAACGGCTCGCCGGGAACGCTCGTGAGGGCGAATTCGTAGAGATCTGCGGGCCCTTCCTCGCCGCCGATCGGCTGCAGTTCGCCGTCTTCTTCTGTGAGACTCGCGGTGTCTGTGAAGAAGATCTTCTGACCGTTCGCCGAGGCCCCTTGGAAGCGCACTTCTTGGCGTTCGTCTGGAGGTTCGCTCACTTCATGGCCGCCGGGGCCAACTTCTGTCGCTTCGTGGCCCTGGGCTGCGCTCAGCCCGATCGTTTCGTTGCTCTGCGTGTCTCTTAGGTACAGGTGTTCGCGCCCGTCGGTGAAGATCACGCGCTCGCCGTTGGCTGAGACCGCATCTCTTGTGTTCAGACCGGGGATAGAGCTGGACCCTTCTCCTGCCCCGAGGAAGGGGTCCGTGGCCGCTTCGTGGTTGGGCAAGACACTGACGAGTGAAAGCGGCTGACCCTCACTCCACTCATAAAGACCGGCCGCCGAGGGAGCTTGCGCCGTCAGGCCAACCGCTGAGCTGAAGATCACGTGCGAGAGGTCTTCGGTTGCGCCCACATAATCGAGGCCGCCGCCGAAGCGCGCGTTTGCGCCATCGTTTGCGGCGGTCACCAACGGTAGATAGCCGGGCGAAAGATAGCTCTCGTTTTCAGCCGCGCTCGCCTGTTCGTATGCCGTCCGCTCGCCGGGTCCGGGTTCGAGCGGCGGGTCGTCTCGGAGGTAGATCGTCTTTTCACTTGCATCGGGAGAGAGCGGCGGGGTTTCTACCGCCCCCAGGCCTCCTTCCACCTGAGGGGCTGCGGGGGTGAGCAGGCTCAGCGACAAGTCTGGGGAGAAGGCCTGATACTCGACGCCGATCGGATGCACTTCTTCGAGGCCGCCACCGCGGGTGTGGGGTGTTTCAAGGCTCTGGGTCTGCCACCGGCCTTCGGATCTGGTCGAGAGCAGCTGTGTTGGTTCAGGGTTTCTGTTGCCCTCTGGTTCAGAGGCCAGGGGGCCATTCGCGACCCAGCTGATCGCGTTACCCTGCGCCGCCGCCTCGATCATCGCGCCCCCTTCGTGGGGCAGGCCTTCCACACCCGCGTCGTGCTTGTCCGGCGGAGAGACGATCTCCCATGCACGGTTATCGGGCAAGACCGTGGGCGACGGCAACGTGGTGAAGGTGTTCGGCTGCGGGACAGCGCTGGCCGAGCCGCCTGGGCCGGTTGCGACGAGCTCGTAGTAGTAGGCGCTGGCGGGAGCCAGTCCTGAGACTTCGGCCCTCACACTGTGATCGCCAAAGCCTGCGAGGAGATGGCCAGCGGGAATCGGCACGCTCGTACAGGCGGCCGGTTCGGTGGCGCAGTCGGCGCTGCCATAGAGGAAGTGGTACTCGGTTTCTGAGCCGTTCGGGTCGACCTGACCCGAGAGCTCCTCGCTCGAGGGCGTGAGGCTGTGCGCAGACAGCGCGTCGACTTGCGGGGCGCCTGCAGAGGACGGGGCGAAGATGTCGATGCGGTTGTTCTTGGCATCGGAGACGAACAAATCCCCTGCACCGGGACCCGATGCGTCTTCGGGGGAGATCGCCGCGCCCTGGGCGTCTGCTTCCTGGAGAGTTTCTTCGCCAAAGCGCTGGATCAGAAGGCCTTCGGCGCTGAAGGCGCCGATGCTCTGGGCGCTCGTGAGATAGAGCTGTTCGGCGGCTTGGCCTTCCCTGGGCGAAAGGGCGAGGGCCGTTGCGCCGTGTCGCTCTACTTCGCGGCTCGCAAGGCCCATGTCCTGACCCTCGAGCACCGCAACCGCGATGGGATCTGGGGTGAGTTCTTCTTCGCCCGGGCAGTCTTCTTCCGAGTCCGGGCGTTCATAACCGACATAGAAGGCGGAGTCATCTGAAGCGACGCCGAACACTGGTCGGGCGCTACAGCCTTCGGTTAGCAGTTGCTCGCCTTCAAAGCCTTTCGGTGTGTCGCTCGGAATCCACCTATTCGGTTGGGCGTCCGAGAGGGCCGAGATGTGCCCTTCTTCTTCCCAGTAAACCCACAGGTTCCCTGAGCTGTCAACTGCCAGGCCCTGGATATTTTCTAGTTCCAGTTCTGCCGATTCGCCTTCTTCCTTGCCCTTGAAAATGCTCTTTTTCATGAGCTTTTCTCCAGCGGGCGAGAACTTGTAAATGAAGTCTCGTTCAAGTGCTTCGGCTCCCGCTTCTGAGGCTCCTGAGACGTAGATGTCGCCTTTGGAGGGGTCCGATGTGCTCGTTGAGTTGTCCACCGCGATCGCCCCAGGGGAGTTGACCTTGAAAGCCGAGGCAAACTGATAGGAGCCTTTCCCGTCTGGAGTGAAGCGCACGACCCGTTCGTGGCCGGAGTCGATCACGAACAGTTCGCCGGTGGTGTCGTTCAGAGCCAATGGACCCGGGCGCGAGAGGGCGCCTTCGCCGGTTGGCGTGAAGACCGTGGCGAAGCTGTGAGTACGGTCTTGGGCCGCCTCGGAACCTCCGGGAAGAAGGGCGGCGAACAGGGATGAGGCAGCTAGGGCGAGGGCTAGGGTCATCGCCCTAGCTGCCGAAGCGGCATGACCGACGGCCACCCGTCCGAGCCGTGCGCGCTCGCATGACCCCACGAGCGGAGCTGCGCTGGTTAGTGTTCGATGCTGTCGCACGTCGCTTGGCTCGCTTGTGTGTGGGTGTTCGCATGGGCGCGTTGGCGTCCAAGCCGCTGTTCGCCTCAGCCATCCATCGGGCTGAGCCAGGGGGCGGCCAGTGGCCAGCGGTGGCCGCCCCCGCGTCGGTTGGCTGTGCGCCCAGGTTGACCCGAGCGCTTACCCGAGGGTGCCGTTAGACGACCGCGTTTAGCTCCAGCTTTTCTTCGTTGGTCAAGGTCGTCGTAATCGTCTGCCCAGACTGCGCGTAGGGCAGTCCGTGGTAGGTCGATTCGAGGATGTCATTCGGCATGCCTTCAAAGTGTTCGACCTGCTGTTTTCCTTTAACCGCCTTGTACTTCAGCGGACCGCTCAGCAGCATCTTGTCCGACTTGATCGGCACCAGCACGGACCCGCGGACCGCGAACGACAGTCCGCTACAGGCAAATTCGATGAAGAACCCCGTTTTGCCCTGCGGATAGAGATCGAAGGCCGTCTTCTTTGCGGCTTTGTTTTCAAAGCCCACGACACCTTCGAGCGTTTTCGTCACGAGTTCGCCTTCTTCGGAGTTCGCGGTGCTGCATTTTGTGCCAGCCACTTCGCAGCCCTTGAACGTCACGACGATGTTCTTGACTTCTTTGGTGCCACTGTATTCACCGACGCTAGACTCGCTTTGACACTCAACCGTGAGTTTTGTCACCGTTTCCAGCACCCCTTTGCCACCTTTGGTGGTCTGTTTGACCTTCGCGGCGCCTGGAAACCATTCGTATTTACCTGTTTTGCTGCCGCTTACCGTCGTGCAGCTCGAGTTTGTGTAGCCGCCCGTGTATTCTTTACCTACCTTTTCGGCCTTCAAGCACCTACCGAATTCAGGCGCCGTTGCGGAGGCGCTTGTCGTACCCAGAGCGCCGAGCACGAGCAGAGCACCAGCACAGAGCCCGATGCGCATCAAGCGTTTCATTGGTTTGCTTTTCCTTTCTCTTTCAAAGTCGCTCAAGTGTTCTACCGAACCGTGGTGACAGGCGGAGAAGGGGACTCCGCCCGACAGGCGGAGTCCCCAATGCATCTACGATTAGTGTTCCGACACCGGGCCCGGCTGGGCGATGTACAGCGCGCCAATCAGTTCTGTCTTGCTCGCTCCAGCGACAGCCGGCAGGCCAAACGCATGGTTGACGACCGGGTCGAGATAGGCTTCGTTCGCCGCTCCGCCGCACTTTTCCGCGCCTGGGACCGGATAGGTGTTATCAACCAACACGGTACCCGTGAGGTAGGCCTCCAACGCTTCATGGGCGTCACCAGCAATACCCGAGGTACCTGTAATAATTTCTCCGGTCAAAGGTGATTCGCTTGGACCGGTGGTCAGGTGCTGTACGATCGGATCCGCTTCGGAGCCAATCTGGCAATTGCCGCCGATGCTTTCGAGCCACTTGTTCTTCCCCTGGATCTGGATGCTCGCTATGATTGCTGAACCTTCCTCAGAGGAGATATTGAATTCGCTGACGTAGTCCCTGTCGGCGCCAGCCGGTTCGATCACCTCGGTAGTTTTGCCTTCTTTGAACCAGTGGTGTTTCTGCGCCGCTTTGTAGCTTTGCTCTAGTTCTTCAGGCCAACCGAATTCGTTCATTTCGGCTTCGGTGACGTTGGCGAGCGGTTCACCCGGGACATGCTCGGCCACCGGCACGATCGGGGGCGCGCCGTCTTCGGGCGGGATCAGAATGCCCAGACGTTCATGCGCTATGTGTTCTTCTCTTGTTTTTCCCTCTGGTTCTGTGTATGCCCCCTGAAGAAGTATCGGCTTCGTGACCGGCACCGTTATTGAACCAACCGTATAGGAGCCGCCTTCTCCCTTCCTCGTTGCGCCAAAGGTGCACTTGAAGGCTGGTTTAACTTCTTCTTCAAACGTGGCTTCGCCGTGAATCGGGCAGTTTTTGAATTTGGCCCAGGCGACATCCGGTTCCTTGATCGCCAACGCACTCGAGGCGAGCATCGCGCCGAGCGCCACCATCGCCACGAGGCAGAACCCGAGCATCCTTACATGTCTCACTTTTCCACTACTCCTTTTCCTCTCGGTGATAATCGACCGGCGCCGGACAACCGTCCAACCGATCGTCTTCCAACCGCAAGCGGACGGACTGGCGTTTACGTCCTCGCGGACGAGCGGCCCGGTCGTCGGCCTGCCCCTCAACGACGCGACAGTGCACGTTGAACAACGTCGCGCCGAGAAGCTCCTGTATGTCAGCCGACGCGTCATAGCGCGCCTCTGATCCTGCCGCCCGCGCGCCGAGGAACACGCTCGGTGACGCTCTTGGCTAGCAGCGCGAGCACGCGTCGACCCTCCGGCGTCAACAGCCAGGCGTTCGGCTCCCCGCGCGCGGCCCCGATTCCCACGTTCTCGATGACGCCGCGGCTCTCCAAGCGTGTCAGCAGCTTCGACGTCTGTCCCTCGTCAACGAGTTCGGCGGCCTGTGCGATCTCACGGTTGTTCGAGTAGGGCGCCTGTCCGATTGCTTGAAGAACCAGCGCCGTGCGATGCGTCGCGCGCACCGGAAGCTTGGTCGCACGGGATATCGCCCGGGCCCGTGCAAGACCAGGCTCGCGCGCTGGCGTGTTGCTTCGACCGTAGGGACTTCCCTCTAGCTCAGCCTGCGCGGCTGCCTGACCAAAATAGGGTGCCACGATGAACGCCATCAGCGACGGCGCCAGCTCCATGAGCTGCCGACGATCGTGGTCGAGCATGCTCGTGCGGATAACTGAGATCACGCCGCCGACGATCAGCTCGCCCGTCAGGGCCGGCGTCAGCAGCGGCAATCCAGTAGGACTATCTGCGGCCTGGTGATGGTCGAGCAGGCCGGCCAGCAAATCGTGGAGCCGCTGCCTGCACTCGACAGTCACACCTGCGCCGGCTGGCGCCTCAAGCACGAGGAGCCGAGCCCAGGAGGGGTGGTCGTCGAAGAAGCCGAGCAGAGCGACGAGACCGGAGCGCACTCGCTCGAGCCAGCCATCCCGATAGTTTGCGGCCGTCGTTACCGTGCTCGAGAGGCGAGCGAGGCCCTGCTCATAGGCTGCGCACCAACAATCCTCGAAGGTCGGGAAAATCCTGTGGGATTCGTCCTCAGCGACCCCAGCACGCGTAACCTCTGAATAACGAAGACGGGGGTCACTCGTCCCACGAACCCTTGTTTCTCAGGCCGGCTTGACAAACCAGACCCGATGTGTTCTCCTGTTTCCCACACGCCGCCCACAGCACGAGGGCTTGGGGAGAGTGGCGCCAGAGGGACCAGCGAGAGGGACAACGGAGGGAAAACGAGGCAGCATCATGGGGGACGCGATCCACATCAAGCGCACGGGTGAGTGCCGTTCCAGCCACACCCAGACGCGCTCACGCCCCCGCCGCCAAAGGACCGCTGGGGACACCGAGGCGGTGCGCGAGAAGCTGATCGCTGCGATGGTCGAGGTGGTCGCCGAGGGCGGCGACCCCCGTCTTCGTTAGTCGCGGTCCCACCTGAAATCCGGCTCTGCCAAGCCGATCTTTGCGTGCCGTCCCACAAGCTTCCCACGTAGTGGGCGCGGAACGGTCGAGACGCGACTTTGCGGCGGCCGCGCTACGTGGTTTGTACGGGCGCGTCCTGACGAAGCCGTTGGGCGCTCGAAAGCCTGCGAGCGGGCGCTCTGCTAGACCCACTGCCGGCCAGCCGACGCGTGGCCCGAGTCGCGCCCCTACAGCATCCGGTCGGTGCGGCCGGGCCCAGGCGACGTTCGCCGCCAGCGCGACAGTGGGGCGATATCTCAGAGATTCCGAGAGACACGATGCCTGTGGACCGCGGATGACCACGACGGCACGCCCGGCGGCGGTGAGCGACGAGCGCTCAAGTGTCGACATTCGATTGTCCTCGGAGTAAACCCGGGGTCGTGCAGCCTCCTGGTGTCCGCGCGCGATCTCGAGGTATATAGTTGCGCGCGCTACGGTTTACAACATTATTCTTTCGGGCGCGACCGACGTTCGACGGGTTCACGGCGAAAAGGGGCAGGGGATCGATGAGATTGAAAGTATTGACTGTCGCGTTTATGTCTGTGCTTGTGGTAGGAGGAGCGGCCAACGAGGCTTGGGGCACAAAGACGAAACTGTGGTTTTCCAACGGCGGCGAACACATGGCCGACGGGTCGGCTGTCTCGATCGGCCTATATACCAACTTCTATTGTTCCATAGGCGACGAAGGCATCCTTGTGGCAAACGGGAAGAGCCGCGACAAGATGATCTTTACTTCCGGAGGGGGTATCTGCTACAACCACAATCAAGTCACCGGCCATCTGATTGCGATCGTATGGAAGAGTGACGGCACATTCATAGCAAAGGCCGATATGGTGGTGAGACATTTCAGAGAATCACCCGGTGAAAAGGGCTGTTCATATAAGGTCACCAAGCTAGCCGGCACGTTCCCACTCGGTGCACCTCCCAAGGTCATCGAATACAAGGGAACCGGTATACTGGAGAAACAAAAGAGTGAAACAGGGTGCCCTGAAAGCGAGCTTGAAGATGACGAGAGCATTCTCGGCTACGAAACGTCGATAGAAACCTGAACCGCCGAGCACACGCAACCATGACGCCCGCACACAACAAGCCAGCTCACCTGCTCCGGAGCCACTCTTCGAGCATGCCGCGCGTGAAGCGGATGTGCCGCCCAACGCGGAGGCACGGCAGGGTGCCGGTGCGTACCGCGTCGTAGACCCAGCTGGTCTTTACGGCGAGGAGGCTGGCAGCCTGGTCGGGACGGAGTAGTGGACCGTCGAGGCTTCTTGGATGTGGTGATGGTGTGTCGGCGCCGTTCGGCCCCGACACACCCGGCTGTTCAATCCGTCGCGTGGTCATCGTGATCGGCCTCGCTCTCATTCTGTTGACCGAAGGTGACGCGTCCGACGACGGAGTGCTTTGAGCGTTTAGCGCCGTCCTCGGTCTGCCACATGCTGTAACGCAGGCGGCCCGTGACGGCGATCTGCCGGCCCTTGGCGAGGTGCTTGGCGCAGGCCTCGGCGCCCTTGCCGAACGTCGCGACATCAATGAACAACGGCGACTGATTGTCACGGTCGTTGCTGTCGTTCACCGCCAAGCGCAGCTCACAGACGCTCGGCCGGTCCGGCAGCGAGCGCAGGACCGGGTCGCGGGTCAGGTGGCCGACGAGGGTAACGCTGTTGACGTTGAGGGGACTACCAGGCATTGGGTGCTCTCCTTCGTTTGAGAGTGGTCTTGTTGTCCGTGGTCGAGCAGAGCGCACGACTCATTTGTGGGCCTGTGAGGGGTGGTAGATGCGGGTGATCGTTGGCTTCGGTCCGGTGCCGGGAGTGAGGACGGCGGCCCAGCCGGTTGGGAGGGTCTTGATCTGGCTGGGGTGGATCTGGAACTCGTAGCCGCGACGACGCGACCCGCGGCCACTCGGGCCCGCACCGAGGAGGGCTTGCTCGGTCTGCTCGGTCGAGACCCACGCGGGGCGGGTGCCGGCCATTGCGGCGATCAGCTCCGCGGACTCCGGCACGCCCTGACGGTGCGCAATGACGGTTTCGACGTTCGCCAAAACCTGTGCTTGCAGGACGCCCTCCCCCGTCCCGCCAGCCGTGGTTAGGTCGGCGAGCTCTTGCGTGCTCAAGATCAGATTGATGCCGGCTGAACGGGCGCGTGCGAACAGCCGCGCGACCTGTCCGGCCGCGATCGCGGAGAACTCATCGATCAACACGACCGTCGGCACCGGCTGACCTTGAAGGCCGCCGACGAGGGTGACGAGGTCGCTGACGATCGCCCCGGCCAGCATCTGCGACACCAGCGGACGCCTGTCAGCATCAAGGCGGAAGTAGACGACCGCGCGGTCTTGGATGGCCTGGCTTAGATCGAGCTGATCCCCGCCTGTGCCGTCAGAGCTCGTGCCGATCCAGGGGTTGATGTCTGACTCGCAGAGGATCGAGAGGCGGTCGCGCACGCCGGCGAGCTCCCTGCGCTGACGGTCCCCCAACCCATCCAGGTAGCGCAACAGGCTCGTTGCCTCTGTTTCCGGCAGCTGGCGGGCGCTGACCTCCAACGCGAGCGGGTCGAGATGCTCCATCAACGACACCGGACTGACCGAGACCCCCGCGGCTTGTAGTGCGCGGACGGCGTGGCCCAAGTACCGTTGGGCTTGGCGGAGGTAGTGGGGCTCTGTGAACTGCTCGCCGGCGAGCGCCTTGTCAGCGATCTCGCTATCAGAACCGTGCGCGTACGGGTTGTACACGCAGGGTCCTTGCGGGGTCCATTCGAAGAACCTGGCCTCTCGCTGTTGTGCGGCGCGGTGCAGCTCGCTGCGCAACAGTGGATCGCCCTTCGGGTCGATCACGATCGCTCCGTGGCCCTGTTCGATCAGCCGACCGGCGATCCAGGCCTCGCTGACCGTCTTGCCTGAACCGGTCGCCCCGGCGACCAGCGCGTGCGACCCAGACTCGTACCCGACCGGGATCCTGACCGGCAGGCCCTGCTCGTCCTCGCCGATCACGAGCCGGCCGTCCCGGATCCAGCCTTGACGACCGATGCGACGGCGCTGGTAGGCGCGCTTGACGACCGCCAGGGGGCTGAGCCGTGTTCGCGCGATCTCGGCGATATCCGCACCCTGGTTCAAGTCCAGACGGTGCCAGTGCGCGCCAAGCCAGCATGCAAGCACCGACGCGAAACCGAGCGAGATCCCGATCATCACGCTCGAGCCCATAACCAGAAGGGCGAGTGGGATGCCGAAGGCGGCCCACGTCCAGCGCAAATGTCGCGCCCGCAACAGCCGCGCCGTGACGATCGCGCCCGTGACGCTCAGCCCCGCGATCAACACCACACTCAACGCGAGGACCTCGAGGGTGTGCTCAAGCGGGAACATTGCCGCACCTCCCCTGCTCGCACCTGAGCACCCCGTCGACATCCGAGACATCAAGGACGGTGATCTGATGCTCGGCGCGCGTGTCGGCGATCGCCCGCTCGAGCGCCCTTGCGGCCGCGGGGACCGCCAAGTAGTAGACGTGATCGATGTGGCGGGCTCTGGCCCAGCCGCGGCAGATTGCCGCCAGCCGGCGCGGCGCCTTGACCGACAGCTCAAGCTCCACACCGACAACCCGCCCTTCGAGCTCGGGCGCGACGAGCACGAGGTCCGGCCTGTGCAACGCCGGCCGGCCACCCGGCAGCTCCGCCAACTTGACCGAACCGAACAGCTCATCGGTCTTGCTCTCGCGGGCCCGCAGCTCGCGCTCGCTGAGCACCTCCCAGCCCGCAAACCGCCCATGCAACGCCACAGCCACACCGGCGAGCTGTTTGGCGTGCTGGAAGCTTCCTGGGCTGATCCGGTAGACCCCGAGCCGCTCCAAGCCCTGCCAGCGCAACCCCTGCACCGTCGCCACATACAAACCCGGCTGGCGGTACAGCAATGTCCGCTGCTCCAACAACCCGGTCAGCACTAGCCGGCTGAGCCGCGCGTACGCCCAACTCCTTCCCATCACGAAGCGCTCCATCACATGCTCGGCGCCGGCGGCACCGAGCCCGCCGATCCACGCGACGATCTCCGCGTCCCTCTCGGTATACATCTGTCTCACGGCCCCTTTCGTGGCGATCTGAAAACGACAAGCCCTTCTGTGCCTTGTCGCCGCAACCGCCCCGATGACCCCCCTCCCAATTTTCGGGCTAGCGCCGGGTGGCCACGGCCTCTGAGCAGCGCGGGTGGACCGTGAGGCTCGCGACCAAGTCGTTCTGACGATCAGAAGATGTTTTCTTGTCGGAAGGTTTGTGTAGGCTCGTTGCCACTGTGGCCTCTGTCGACGGTCAGCTGGGGCGTGTCGGGACCGAGCCCGAGGGGTGGAGTCACGCACGGCTCATCCCGACTTACGGCAGCCGCTCGCAACGAGAGCAGGAGAAGCGTGCTACGTCCTGTCTGCTTGCCGTGATGCACGGCGTGCCCGAGTTCGGTCACGCGTTGCTGCACGAGCTCGGCGCTCCAAAGGCGCCCGTAATCGAGACGTTCGCCGAGGTACGCCTAAAGGACGGGGATGGCAAGACGGTGATCCCGGACGGCGCCATCGTGTGCCGTCGCGGCACGAAGACCTGGACATGCCTGGTCGAGGTCAAGACCGGGACTCAGCATCTCAGAGACGACCAAGTGACGGGCTATCTCAACGTCGCCCGCGCAGAAGGCTTTGACGGCGTGTTGACGATCTCTTCACAAATCACCGCGTCCGCTGAGGAATCCCCGGTCTCGGTCGACCGACGCAAACTCCAATCGGCCCGCTTGTGGCACCTTTCCTGGTGGCGCGTCCTGACCGAGGCGGTCGTACAGCAGCGCTATCACGGCATCTCGGACCCCGACCAGGAGTGGGTCCTACGCGAGTTGATCCACTACCTGAGCAGCGAAGCGTCCGGGGCATTCGGCTTCGAGGACATGGGCGAAAACTGGGTTGCAGTACGAAAGGCGGTCCACGACGGGACATTGCGGGCAACCGACGAGGCCGCACGCGATGTGGCGGAACGCTGGGAGCAGTTCGTCCAGTACCTCGCGCTGAGCTTCTCCCAAGAGCTCGGTGCGGCCGTGACCGTTCAGCGAGGGCGCAACGAAAAGATCGGCGAGCGAGTTGACTCGGCCGCGAAGGCTCTCGCGAAGTCTTCACAGATTCGTGCAGTGCTGCGTGTGCCTGACGCGATTGGCGCGCTAGAAATCTGCGCAGATCTGCGCGCGCGGCGCACGCTGATCAGCGTGAGCATCGAAGCACCTCGAGAAGGCCAGCTTCGCGCGCGCTTCTCCTGGCTACTTAGACAGCTCGCAGACGCTCCAGATGAGCTACTGGTCGAAGCGAGCTTCCCGAACGCGCGCGTGACCACCGCCGCCACGCTCGGTGCGATTCGCGCGGACCCGAAGGCGCTCTACTACCCATCCGACCCAAAGCGCGAGCCGCGGGTCTTCATCGTCTCACGCTCCCACGCGATGGGGCACAAGCGAGGCCGCGCCGAGGGCTCGTTCGTACGTGAGACCAGCGCCCAAGCAGTCGCTTTCTACAGAGACATCGTCCAGCACCTGAAGCCGTGGCTTGCCAAGGCACCGAAACTACGCGAACCGGAACCCGAACAACCGCCAGCGGCCCAAGTAGAGCACGCAGTACCCCCAGCCTGGTACCAATCAGCGGAATCGGACCAGTTCGCGAGAACGGCCATCCCCGACCCCATCTAGCCGATCCGGCGGCACGAAGCTGCCTCAACGACGCAGCGGTTCGTTCATGGATCTGTTTGCGATAGACGACTCGACGCAGCCCAAACCGAGCCGCGACGGCGTGGGATCGTTGGTCAAGACGCCTGTCCGCCATCACAAGCAAGTACACCTGGGCGATCCGCGCGCGGTCAACATGGATGGACGGGTCGCACGTGGATCAGCCCACGCCGACGGCTATTGGTGGCCCGGCGTTGCGGCGAGTCGCCGGAGATCTATTGGTCTTCGTCTTCAGTACGGTCCTGTTGATGGGCGACTTCTACGGTGTGGACGCGGCCGCTCTGAGCGCAGACCTCGCCTGGCTCGAAGACCAGGTGATCAAGGACGGCAACTATCGCGACATGGCCGTGATCGACCGGCTGACCTCGGTCAGCGAGCGGGCGCAGACGATCGCCCGCGCCCGCGAATCAGGCAGGTACGACACCTGGGAGGGGCTGCGCGTCTCCTCCCGCAGCCTCGCGAACGTGCTCGAGGTCTACCGCGACAAGCACCCTCGGGATGCCGCGTTCCCGTTCGTGAAAGAGAAGGCGGACTTTGGCCACTTCGCCCGCGACGCGATCAAGACGCTAGCCGACCCACAGGATTAGCAGCCCGACACGCTCCCAGCGGCGCGCGAGCTGGCGGCCACCGGTCCTAGCTCCTAACGGTTCAGAGGACGCCTGACACGAGCAGCGCGAAGAGAACGGCCGCGACCTGCAACACGAGAAACTCGAGCAGGAACACGACAAGCTCAGACCACGGCTCTTGCATACCGCGCCAACATAGACCGGCCAGCCGCCGGAAGCGATGACCGTTTCCCGCTCGATGTTTACTTGTTATCCATACGAATCGCTGGCGGCAGTGGTTCGCAAGACCGTCTCACGCAGAGCAGCCGTCCGAGAGAGCCCAGACCTTGGTCGCACGGTAGGCGTAGCCATCCGAGTGGCCGTCTGGCCGTCGCTCGACCTCGAGATAGTCGAACCGGACCCGCGAACCCGCCTGAAGCTCGCGAAAGCCCTCCTGGCCTTCGATATGCACGAAGTGCGCCCAGACCTCGCCGGGCACCTCGTCTGAGACGAGGACGCCCCAGCCCGCATCCACATCCCATGCCTTGACGATGCCGCGCACCATCCGCGCCCTCGACTAGGACGGTTTCGCGGAGCGAGCGGCGAACCGTTCACGCCATCTCGCCCGGCGACGATCTCTCGCACACGCGCACACGAAGCCGCCGCCAACGCCAGCCCCGAGCGCTCCCATCACAGCCTCGCTCAGCTGTCGAGCTTCGGCCATGCCCGCCGCAAACACGACGACCCCGAATAAGACCAGGCCACACAACAAGCCGTAGACCCCAACGGGCAGCCGCCTGATGCTCGCGTCAAGACGTCTCACACGCCAGACTCTACAGACCGAAACACGTTGGACTGTCGGCATCCGCACCGAACGCGCGCGCTCGCGAGCCATCAGCGATCGCGTAGCCCACCGCTTACGCCGGTATCCCGTCGCGGAACTCGACCGGCTCGCCCGCCGGATGAATACGAACGGTTCTCAGCCGCCAGACTAGATCCCGAATCGTGAGACGAACGTCTGCGACCTTGGTGATCTCCAGTTGGCTGGGGCCACGCAATGGCGAACCGGCCGACTGGGGGATTTGATAATGCGTCCACCACTCTTCGTTACGTCGGATTAGATCGACGAATTGGCAGACACCCGGGTCGAAGACCTCGGCGCCCTGAACGGGCTTGTGCCAGGACGCATCAGGTGCGCCACACACGAGATAGGCGCTCGTGACGGTGTCGACTGCCAATGCGTTGGCGAGCTTCAGCGCGTCCCAGAGCATCTCCCAGACCTTGTTCTCGTTGGCCCACTTCAGCTCTGCTAGCGCGTGCGGCTCCCCATCTCGCCCGACGCTAACGTCGACGGCTCCCGGCTGAGGATCCCAGTTCGGAAGCTGATAGTGGGCCTCGCTGCGGACCTCGGCGCCCTGCGAGGCGAGCCCTTCAGCGAGAGCTTTCTTGAGATCCCTCTCGAGCAGATGACCGTCGCCCTGTGACCGTAGGGACTGCAGACAGTGAGCTGCGTACCCGCTCGCCGTTGCAAACAACGCGTCTGCCGTCGAAAGCTCGTACGCCTGCTCACTCATCGCGCGCGATTGTGTCAGACCTCGCCGACAAGTGCTCACACAGGGGAATTCGTTCGTCTGACGACACGAGCCGATCTGCTTTCCGCCAAGCGCCAGCTCGCAGTCGCAACGCCAGTCCACTGCCGCCAAGCCCCTCCGGCCTGCCCTCCTCCCGATCCATTTAGACGAACGCCCTAGCCGATCCGAACATCTTCCTACTCCCCCGCACCACCTCCCTCATCCCTTCCTTCCTATCCGTCCTCTCCTTTTCCTACCTCCGGTCCTCCCCGGTCTTTTAAACCATCTTTGTTCTGGTTTGGTTCTCGATCTCGTGCACCTGATGTTGGGGGTGCGAGATCGAGAACCAAACCAGACCACCCAGCCCGGCCCCGCGGCCCGCCGGTGCGGACCGGGGGTCCGCACCTCATTCCGTCAGCCAGTCCACATACTGGTGGGGCGCCCCGAGCTCTGCCACCGGTCGAGTCGAAGATGGGCAGCAGGCCTACATGGCTCGCGGCGTTTTCAGGCCTTCATGGATTCGTCAGTCTTGATCGCATCAGGAGCCGCGAGCTCCACCGCCGGCGCCAACAGAGAACGCCAGACCCCGCCACCCCTCGGTGCGGCTGTAAACGTCGCGTCCCGGTGCGGCTGTCGAGCGCAGCGAGACCGGCCACAGAGACCATGACGGTCGGTGCGCGACGCCACCTTTCACACCGACCCGCCACAGCCTACAGCCGACAATCGATGCTTCACGCTAGGTGAGTTCGGCCAGTTCGAGCGCCCTGCCCGCCGCCCGGGATGGAAACACGAACCGGTCGAGGCGGTGGACCAGTCCAGCCTCATCGAGGCACCTCACCAGGGCGTCGATGTCGCCTTCATGGCCCATCATGCGCCGGATCTCCTCGAGCGTCCATAGACCGGGGGTCTGGTCGTTGAGCATCTTCTGCAGGATCACGAGTTCGGCCTGTTCGAGCTTCTCGCCCGGAGACGGCACTGCTGCTGGTGCTGCTCCTGCATCGTTCTGGTTCATCGCGTGCTTCTCCTTTCGCGGGACCCGCGCCCTGAGTGCCGTCGCGGGCTGTTCAACAATATTGTGACTTATAGTCTACACACGTTTGCTGCGCCGGGTCAAGAGCGAGCTCGCGCGGCGCGATCGCCTTGGCACGTCGGCCTCTGAACGGGATGGCCTTGAGTCGCGCCGGCCGGTTTAGCCAGGCACGCGTCGACTGATCGCTACGCGGGCAAGCGCTCCAGTCGCCCCGAGTGACACGAGCGCCCCGACGGCCGCGCCCGGCCGACCGCGGATGACGGCTGCGACGATGAGCACGCTGGCGAGGAGTGCGAGTAGCGCGGCGATGATCCAGATCAGGCTCGTCCGGATCGCATGCTCGCCATCCTCACCGGAGGCCTCGCGGCCTGCGCGTTCGCGCGCCAGATACAAGGTGAGACGGGCCGCAAGGGCCGCAACGGCGACGAGCACGGCAGCACCCGACCGCACAGCGTCACCGCCGACAGCCCCCACGAAGATCGACGCGGCGGCGACGATCTCAAGGGCGACCGCTGAGGTGAGCGCGTGCTCCCCGAGCAGCAGCCAGGCTAGGCGCTGCCTCGGCATGGGTGTCAGCCGTCGCAGAAAGCGGGCAGCGTAGTACCCGGGTACGGCCAGCAGCGCGACGGGCAGCAGCCGTGCAGCCGTCCCGCTCGAGGCAGAGGCCACGCGCGCGACAAGGTACGTGTCGAGGAAGAGCAGATAGGCCGTTTTCGAGAGGAACGCCCTCAGCACTTTCTCCAGGCTCCGAATGCTCTTCGGCGAACCAAAACCTGGATGTGCGGCTCGGGCGAAGCCCGACGCCGCGTCGGCCAGCGTGGCCGGGTCGTTGACCCGGTGGCGAAGTCGAAGGCGAGCAAGTTCGTGGTGTGCCTGGCCATTGGCCGGATCGAGCGCCAGCACCCGCCTGAACGACGCCCTGGCCAGCTCGCGCCGCCCGGCTGCCGCAGCGACGACGCCGGCCGTCAAATGCGCCGCCGGCTCCTCGCGAGCGAGATCAACCGCGTCGGCCGCGACCACCTGCGCCTCGTCATGGAGGCCAACGGTGCTCAGGAGGCGCGCGAGCAGCGACACCGCATCGAAGTCGCGTGGATCGCTCGCCACCGCCCCGCGAGCATGCTCCAACGCCTCATTTGTTCGTCCTAGCCGTAGCAGCGCAACGCTCGCGATCACATCAGCAAACGCTTCGCAGGCCGCCAAAGCGCGCACGTGCTCGGCGGCCTGCAGCGCCCGCTCAAAGCGCCCTGCGCCCAGGTCCGCCCGCGCCAGCAGACGCCACATGTCGCGATTTGCTGGTTCGCGCTCGGCGACCGGCCGCAGGAGATCGCTCGCCTCCGCGAAATGACCTTCCGCGCACAGCTCGGCCGCGCGCGCCAAGATCGCCGCCTCATCGAACGACATTCAGAAGGGATCCGCAGGCACCGACCCGATCGTGAGAACGGGCATACATCAGTCCGCACACGCGGACGGGGCGCCTTGCAACGACATCAATCCGCTACAGGCGCGTAATCGGCGACAGCGGAGGCTACCGCTTTTCGTCGAGGTTGTCGCTCAAAGCCCGGCTGTGGTGCGAGGGTGCCTGGATGGTGGGCAGGAGGTCACCGGAGGCTCCGGCGGTGAGGGGGATGGGCCGTGGGGGCCTGTTTCAGACCCCCACGGCGCCGAGTTGGCGGCGGTGAACCTTGTTGAGGTTGTGGGTCATCATCAGTAATCGCCACTCCAGGCGCACCTTGACTCTGCCCCGCCTGTGGAACGGTAGACGCCGCTGTTGTGCTTGGTGTTGCCGAACAATGGCTCCACGGTTTGCTTGCGTTGTCGGTAGCGGCTGTGGCCATACTCTGAGTCCAGCACGGTGCGCATCCATGAGGCACGTCCGGAATTCAGCCAGCGCTTCGGGGTGCCGCGGGTGCCCTTGTCGGGGGCAACCAGCACCGGGATGTGCTTGTTCGCCACCACCTCGTCCATGTGCTCCTCGTTCCAGTAACCGGCGTCAGCAGCAACGGTCTGCGGCAGCTGATCGATCCCCGCTCGCTCCAGTTCACCCAGAGTGGCGGTGACCATCGGGGCAAGCTGCGAGAAGTCGGTCGAGATATTGGTGACCTCCGCCGCGAGCACAATCTGCTGCTCGTTCACAGCGGCCTGCGCGTTGTAGCCATGCACGAACCCGAACCCGATCGGGATCGGACGCGAGTCAGGATCGGTCACGTTCACCTTCCCAGCCGGCACCTCTGGTGGCTCGTAAGCGTTCGGCGGGCAGCTCAGCCGCCGTCCGAGCCGGTCGCGCGCGGTCGCGCGGTAATGCTCATAGGCAGCGTTGGAACGACGCTCGACATCGCGATCTGCCTCCAATCGCTCGGCGGCCAACAACAACCGCTCTGACCGAGCGCGGGGGATCCGGTCCGGGTGCTCCCAGCGGTGCCGCTCAAGCTGGCGCTTGCCCTCCCGCAACCAGGCATCCCGCCCCTGCCGCCCACGCCCGATGATGTTCTTCGCGTCCAGGACAAGCGCCAGCTCCTGCGCCGACTCGCCCTCGGGCTCCGCCAGCTCGATGCCCTCCTCGCGCTCACGCTCTCGCTTGACCTGGCGGAAGAACTCACGCCGGCCCGCCGGCGTGCGCAGCTGCTCGGGCAGCTCATCACCGCGCTCATCGCCATATAGCTCATCCTCGGCCTCGTCGCTCGCTCTGACCTCAGCCAGGATCTCCGTGGCGATCTGCTCAAAGGCGTGATTGATCTCCGGGCTGGCATTGCCAGCGATCCTGGTGCCATCGATCGACACCACCCCTGGCTTGACCAACCCCGCCCGACCACACAGCTTCAGCACCTCACCGAACAAGTCAGCCAACGCTGTCTCGTGGCGGCAGATGAACCTCGCGATCGTCGCGTGATCAGGCACCAGATTGCCGGTAATGACCCGGTACGCAACGTCCTGGCGACAATGACGCTCAATCGCGCGCGACGACCGCACCCTGCCCGCGAACGCGTACAAGACCAAAGCCACCATCACTGACGGCTCATACGCCGCGCGACCGTGCCATCAGCCCGATACGCGCCATAAAACGCGTCGAGATCCATCTCAGCGACCGCCTCGATCACGAACCACGCCAAATGATCCGCCGCCAACCACTCCCGCACATCCGGCGGCAACAAGAAGCCCTGCTCACGACTGCTTTCAACGAAGTTCTGTGCCATCCCGAGACGGTCATCACCACGGCGGACAGAACCCCTTTACGCGACAGCCTCCGTCCCGAGCAGGAGCGAGACGCCGAACTGGTGAGGCGCTCGTATCGCGAGCCGGAGGAGGCGCGTTGGAAACCTGTCTTCACGACACGTGGACGTCCCCCTACTTGGCTCACGAGTACGCCATATGCTTCGTGCATGGATCACAGCAAACGGGTGTCTCCGAGAGAGAACGTGGTTGCCCTCTACGGGTGGCTGGCGCAACGCGGCGACAGGTTGCTTACGTGGCGTCGCAGTAGACCGGTCCGCCGCTGCCTCCGTGCGCGGAACGTTGTCACGATGCTATCTGTGGCCGGGCTCGTGCTGACCGCGGCGGCATTGTTGGTGTTGATTGGCCTCGGTCAGGCGCAGATCGCCGCATCGCAGGGCACACCCCCGGAACTTTTCGGGCGGCCCCTGTTCGATCTCGGCGGCCTTGCGTTTGTGACCGGGATTATCTTGGCGGGTATTGCGATCAGCGCCAACGGTAGCCAGGGGACGGCTCGCAGAGAGTTCCCTGACCTGCTTATCCGCGCGGTCGCGGTAGGTGGTCCCGTTGAGGTCACTGAACCAGGAGCCGCACCGTACGGGGGAGGCCAAGTATGTATTCAATATGCCCGGTTGCACATCTTCAACCGTGAGCTCGACCGCACGGCAGTCTTGTCTCCCACGCTGTTGTGGCCGGTCGTCCAGACGGAGGAGACACGGGAATGGGCGATTACCGCGTTCGGCCTTTCGCCAGCCCGTTGGGTACCGCAGACATTTGAGGGGTTGCCAAGCATCAACGCACTGGCACTTCCGCTGCATGTGGAGCCCCGGTGCGCCGTTGAGGGGGATGTTTTCTTTGAATTGTCTCTCGACCAACGCTCAAGACTTGATCCCAACCAGGCACCGCGGATCATTCTGAGCGACGAGGTTTCCGGCAGGTGGTTCCAGATCTCGACCTCGACGGGGAACGATCAAGGACCCCGTGTTACTTGACACAGAGTGCGAGCCGCGACCGCGCGGCGGCTCGCGGCACGCGTGCTGCTGCGTCCTGTGGCCACAGGCCGCGGTCGATCGTGGTGAACGCAAGGCCATCGGCCACCCCAGTCTCGTAGAGGAATAGGGGTTCTCGATCACGTCGCTCGGCGCGAGGTCACCGAGCAGCGCCTTCGCCTGGTCGACCGTGAGCGCGAAGCGGGATATGACGCGCAGCTGCCGGTAGCGTTGCTCGTCGCCGGTCAGCTCGGCCCAGGCCCACCGTGCGATTCGGCCGATCAGTCCGTCACGGTTCTCCTCAACCGCCTTCTCGAGCTCCCGCCAGGTCAGCTCCTTCCGGCAAATTGTCAAGCACTCGGCGGGCCAGCAGCGACCCGCGCTCGAGGTCGGCCGCGACAAGCATCGGCCCCATACACGGGTATGGTCCCCGCGCATGCGAGGCCTCGGCACGGCGATCGGCGATCCAGGACCGCACTGCGTCCCATCGGCCATCCACGACGCCTGGCGGGAGATCGACGACGCGGGCCAGCTCTGTCAGCGCGGCGATAGCGCCATCATGCGAAACCAGCTCCGAGACGTATGAAAACTCGTCAAAGTGCTCCTCCAGCGTCCGAGCCACGAACTACTCGGGATCGGCGCCGCGAAGCATGGGATCAGCGAGCAGTTGCTGATACGGGAGCAAAAAGCCGTTGGTGCCCGACTCCCGAATCGAATGGTGGACGCCACGCACTCACATGATCGACGTCAGCTCGCCTTCACGTGCGCTTCCCACTCGACGCACGGATCGACCTTCTCCACGAATCCGGCGCCGACCAGGTACCGCTCGCCGGACTTGCCCTCCTCAGTAAGTGGCACGTCCTTCGCGTACAGCAGCACTAATGAGGCTTTGGGCTGAAGCGCCGAGAAGAAAAAGTCAAGAAGCGCGTGCTGGTTGCGCTTGTCCTGCACCCAGCCGGGATCAAAGTTCATCAGCCCGGCCAGGTGCTCCTCGAGCGCCAAATCGACCTCGATTCCCCAGAGCTCCGTGTAGCGGCGGAATTCCTCGCGCATCACCCGGCCTAGAGAGCCGTTTCGACCACCAGACCGTCAACCACACCGAGACCTACGTGGACGGCCGTGTTCATATCAACGGGATCAAGAACTTTCGGGCGATGCTCAAGCGTCAGCTCAAGGGGACCTACGTCAGCGTTGAGCCCTACCACCTGTTTCGCTACATCGATGAGCGGGGTATTCACGTTCACCGAGCGCCACCTGACGCATCTCGGCCGATTCTCGTTCGTCATCGGTGCTATCAGCGACCGGCGACTGACATACGCTGCTCTCGCTGCGTCAAGTTGAGGGGGTCGACCGCACCTACAGGGGCCGCGTAGGTGCCTTACCGCGCACCACGTCGCGCGTCTTGCTTGCCAGCTATACGACGCGGCCGTGATGATATACGGGTGACGCTCGGACCGCCCGTTTCGGCCTGAATCAGCCGGTTGTCGGTCAGCGCGAGAACTCGGTTCATAACCATCAAAAGCACAAGCGTTAGATGAACCACAAGCGCAAAGCCGAACGCCGTGGCCCACGCGATCGTCTCTGTATTTTTGGACGCCGCTGCTACAACAAAGACCGCCGCAGTACAAATGCTCACAAGAGACGCATAGCCCGTGTTCGCCGCTAGCTGACGTAGATATTCGGCATGCTCCGTTGTGTCCTCACTCGGCGTTGGCTTCTCATCCAGCCAATCCAGTGCGCGCTGAGACACTTGCAACATCCCACCGAAAAGAAACGCGCTCAGAAACCCTGTGACCGTGAGAATTCCGACCGCCGCAATGGATGGGACGGTTATCGTGAATACTCGCAATGCAATAAGCGCGATGACCGGCAGCAAGTGAAAGATGGCATGGTCTCGCCAGCGTTGTTTGCCCGTACTGTCGTCAACGTACGTAGCGAACTGTGCGCAGACAAAGACAAGCGGATTAGCCTTCATCAGACTTCCTACACGAACTCTTCAATAGCACGCCGCAACTCGGCGAACATCGACGTCGGGATCGGCTCGTCGTTGGCATCGAATTCCAGATTTTCAAGCCGCACCGTAAATGGATGACCCGCAGCCAGGTTTTCGATATTGAAGGTGCGCGTTGCTCCGCTCGCCAGCTCCACCTCGACCTGCGCCCTGTCGTAGTCGACACCCCCGAGTTCGAGTATCTGTTGGCGCGCGGCAGTGTTCCCTTTCAGGTGCTGCAAGATCAGGTTACTGAGCAGATAGGCCCCCCTTGTCGGCTTTATCAGCACCTCTACTATGGAACGCTCTTCCGAGCGCGTCCATTTGTTGGTGATCCGTTCACGAATATCCTTGGGACGCTCGATGCGCGTCAATTTTACTTGCGTAATATGGTTTTCTTCGACCGCCTTCTTCAATACTGCCGTAGAAACCGCCGCGCCGACGAGAAGCACGTAAGGATCGTGGTCGGCCCGGAATTTCAGTGACATCTCTCCATAGGTGAGTCCCTTGGGACTCCGGTTACCTTGAACATGAACGGCCCACCACCCTTCCGCATCGTTGCGGGGCAACTGGAGCAATGAGCCCAGCGTGATCTCGTGCCAGTCGGGGAACGACTGATGGAAGAGCTTCGTGGTGCGCGAGCCATCGAAGACGTTGGCAGCGATCCCCTTCTGTCCATGCGTGAACGTTGTCTCGATTTCATCGCCTACCAGCGTACTGTTCTGCACCGACACGGAGCGATCACCATCCAGAACGACGAGTGGTGGTTCGCTGAGATAGCCATCGAGGACGCTCGCAAGGTTCGCGCCTTTCCCGTCGAAGTTGCCGAACCGGCGCAGCGTTTTCGGCTGGTACAGCGCATGCACGCGGACCCTGTACAGAGCCGCCCAATGCTCCATCGTTCCTGCCCCCTTCCGTTCCGATCAGCGGATTCGACCCGCTGATACTACGGTAGGGCACGGCGGGAAAGCATCTGAGCAGCATCGCCAGCTCAACCACGATCGGCTGGCATGTCCGACGTGCGCTTCGGCTTCGGCGTCTGCGCGAGCTGCCGCGTCAGAGCTTCAAAGCGCTCGAACTCGGACGCCATCGACGCCTCCGCGATCGGTGCGCCCTCCGCCACTTCGCGTTCGGCCATCTCGCATGCGGCTGGCTCACGCTGCTCTTTCGGTTCATCGTCCATAAGCGCCTCCCGTACATAGTCGCAGGGAACCATGATTCCTACGCCGAAGCGGCTCGCTGGAATGTCCCGGTCGTCGTCCTCGTCGGACACATGCGCCGTGAACACGCCCGCGAAGCTGGCCGCGTGCGAGATACGTCCGAGCGGCGGCGGGTCCTCGTGACCCTTTGCGAGCGCGGCGGCGCACGGGTTAGGCACGGCGCGTAGCTCCGCGTACGCGAGCGTGCTGAACACGGGCGAGCCGCTGAGCCCACGGTAGGGGCGGCAGTCAACAATGTCGGCCGGGAACGCGTAGCCACCCTGCGTCTTCACAGCCACGCCAAGCGCCGCGATCGTCCCGGCACGCGCCTCCGCTAGAACCGGCCCGCATGTTGGGGGAACTTTCGTGTCCTGCCGCCAGGTGCAGGTTTCGATGACCATCTAAGCCGACGCCTTCTGAGGTTGGCTTGGGTCGGCTGGTGCGAAGGCGTCGGTGATCAGATCTGCCTCGCCGTCTCGCGGCGCGTAGTGCAGGTACTTCATCGTGGTGTCTATGTCTGCGTGGCCCATCCAGGTCTTGAGCTGCAGGATCGATACGTCTGGATTTGAGATCACCTGCGTGCCGAAGGTGTGGCGCAGGTCGTGGAAGCGCAACGAGCGCAGGCCCGCGTGTTTGAGCGCGAGCTTGTAGCGACGGTAGAGCGCCGAACCGTCGAGATATTCGCCGACGGCACCTGGGAAGACGAGATCGTCGGGCTGGTCGTTGTGGTCGCGGCTCCCTAGGCGTGCTAGCGCTTGCGCGACAGGCGGTGCCATCGGCACCGAGCGCGCTCGGCCGGACTTCGGGGTCGCGAGTGAGCGCTCGCTGTAGGAGGCGACCACGCGAATGGAGCGTCGCGTGAAGTCCACTGAGCGCCAGCGCAGCGCGATCAGCTCGCCGCGCCGCAGGCCGGTACACGCGGCCGTCAGGAAGATCGCAGCATCCTGCTCTGAGGCTGCTGCGCGCACCAGCGCGTGTACCTCCTCGGGTGTGAAGACGTCGAGCTCGACTGTCGTGTGGCGTTGGGTGGGTTTCTCAACGTCGGTGATCGGGTTGCGTGGGAGCTTCCAGACGCGCTTGGCGCGGGCCATGACTCCGTGCAGGCAGGTGAGGATGCGAAGCCGCGTCGCATTCGCGAGCCCGCGGGCTGCGAGTGTCGCCGACCATGCTTCGACCTCACCGGTGGTGATGTCCTCCAAGCGTCGCTCGCCGAACGTCGGCAGTAGATGGGCGTGCATGATCGACCGGTAGCCGCGGAGCGTGGTGGGCTTGCGTGCGCGGTCGTGCTCGAGCCAGCGCATGTACTCCGCGACCGCGTCCTTGAAGGTGGCGCCGGTGCGCATCATGCCTGGGAGCTCGCCGCGGCGAGCTTCGGCCAGCACCTGATCTAGCCAGGCCTGTGCGGTACGGCGGGTGTAGAAGCCCTCGGCCGGTCGGCCGCGCATGGCCCATGCCGGTCCGATACGCCGCTGGATCTGGCGGCCGTCGGGCAGCCGGTACTTCGCGTACCAAACAGGCTGTCGCGCGCCCTCGCGGCGGAACACGTGCCCGGAGATCGGCTGCGGCGGGCGGAAGTTCATCGCCCGTTACTCCGACTTCGTCCCGGCTTCGGGACAAAGTTGGGACAAAGTTCGGATGGCGAGCTCGCAACGCGATGTTGCAAACGCGCATTCCAGAGCCAAACCAGGAGTGCCGGAGGAGGGACTCGAACCCCCGACACGCGGATTATGATTCCGCTGCTCTAACCGACTGAGCTACTCCGGCGGGGGTCGCAAGTTTAGTGGGCTCGCACGTCCGTTCCGAGCGCGACCGAGCCCGTTCGAGCGCCCGCCCGGGCGATCTCACGCGGTCGTTGGCTCGCACCTCGGTCGAGCCCCGTACCGCGCCACGGGATTCGCCGCGACGGTCCCCCTTGACATCCCAACATAATCTCGATAAATTTGATCAACAATGTTCGCTTTAGCGTTGCCGGTGTTCCCTCTGCCTGCCAGCGGGTCCCCCGGCGGTCCCATTCGTGACCGCGAGCGCTCTGGCGAGCAGCGTGGAAGGACCTGAAGTTCCTCTCCATCCGGGTGGCGTTCCCAGCGCCGCTCGGACTCCTCCCTAGCGGCTGGGCCGGTCCCTCTCCCCGGCCCAGCCGCGCTTGCCGGGCACAGCCTCGGCCCAACGCCGCGCCTCTCTGATAGACCCCGGCGGCATGGACGAATCCGAGCCTCCGCGACTGCGCCTGCCCCGCTCGGCGCTCGCGCGCGCGGGCGCGCTGGCGGCCCTGTTGCTCGTCGCGGCGCTGGTTGTCTATGCGCTGTCGCAGCTGAACCTGAGCAGCGTCGGGCACGCGCTCGTGACCGCGTCGCCTGGCTGGATCGCCGCGGCGCTGGCGCTGATGGCGCTGTCGTTGGGCCTGCGCTCGGTCTCCTGGCACGAGGCGCTGCGCGCCGCGCTGCCCGACACCGCGCTCAGCTGGCTTGCCGTGGCCCGGGCGACGGTGATCGGCGTGATGGCCTCGGCGGTGTTTCCGGGACGGATCGGCGAGCCGACGCGGATCATCGTATTGACCCGCCGCCTGGACGGACCGGCGCGGCGGCTGCTGCCGATCGTCACCGGGACGGTGTTCTCGCAGACACTGATCAACCTCGCGGCGCTGACGATCCTCGCGGTGATCACGTTCTCGAGCGTGCCGCTGCTGAACGGGCACCTCGGCGGCATCCTCGGTGTGGCGGCGATCCCACTGGCGCTGTGCCTGCTGGTGCTGTTCGGCCCGCGGCTGCTGCGGCTGGGAGAGCGCTCGCGCTCACAGAGGGTGCGGCAGATCAGCGCGACGATCGCGCGGCTGCTGTACCTCGCCAGGCAGGGTTTGGCGGTTTTCGTGACGCCGCGCCACGGCTTCGCCTCGGTCGCCGCGCAGCTGCTGGCGTGGGCGTTGCAGTGGCTGTCGTGCTACGCGCTGATCCGGGCGCTGGGCTTGCCGGTCCACCCTCCATTAGCGGCAGCAGCGGCGGTGCTGCTGGCTGTGAACGTGAGCGCCGTGCTGCCGGCGACTCCGGCGAACGTCGGCGTGTTTCAGGCGGCCTGCCTGGTGGTGCTGGCGGCGTACGGCGTGGGTGCCGGTACGGCGCTGGCGTACGGCATCCTGCTGCAGGCGGTCGAGGTGCTCACGGCGCTGTGCCTCGGCGTGCCGGCGCTGCTCGGCGAGGGGCTGACCTGGCGCGACATCCGGCCGGCGCATGGACACGCGAGCGAGCCGAGCCTGCGCCAGACCTCCGACGTGGCCCCCAAGCAGACCTCCGACATGACTCCCAAACGCTAGCCCACGCGCGCGCGCACACGCGCGCGTGGCCTTCCGTCGAACAGAGCCGTCAGTCCGTCGAACGAAGCCGTCAGCCCGCGATCGCGCGCAGCGACTGCTTGAGCGATTTCGTGGTCTGCAGGACGGCCGTCGGCTCGTAGCCGCAGTGGGCCATGCAGTTTTCGCAGCGGGGGTCGCGGCCGCGGCCGTAGGAGCTCCAGTCGGTCGTGTCGAGCAGCTCCTGGTAGGTCTCGGCGTAGCCGTCGGACATCAGGTAGCAGGGGCGCTGCCAGCCGAACAGCGAGTAGCTCGGGATGCCCCAGGCGGTGCAGCCGAATTCGGCGCGGCCTTCGAGGAAGTCGAGGAACAGCGGGCTGTGGTTCAGCCGCCAGCGCTTGCGCCGCCCCTGCGCGAAGGCCTCGCGGAACAGCGCACGCGTCTGGGTGACGCCGAGGAAGTGCTCCTGGTCGGGGGCTTTCTCGTAGGCGTAGGCGGGCGAGATCATCATCTCGTCGACCTGCAGGTCGTCGTTGAGGAAGTCGAGCACCTCGCGCACGGTCTTGGCGGAGTCGTGCGTGAAGAAGGTGGTGTTGGTGGTGACGCGAAAGCCGCGGCGCTTGGCGGCGCGGATCGCGGCGACGGCCTTGTCGAAGGTGCCGGCGCGTTCGACCGACGCGTCGTGGCGCTCGCGCAGGCCATCGATGTGAACGGCCCACGCGAAGTACGGGGATGGCTTGAACTTGGCGAGCTTGCGCTCGAGCAGGATCGCGTTGGTGCAGAGGTAGACGAAGCGCTTGCGCCGCACGAGCTCGCCCGCGATCAGATGGATCTCGGGGTGGATCAGCGGCTCGCCGCCGGCGATCGAGACCATCGGGGCGCCGCTTTCCTCGATCGCGCCGACGGCCTGCTCGACGGACATCCGCCGGCGCAGGATGTGCTCGGGGTGCTGGATCTTGCCGCAGCCGGCGCACTCGAGGTTGCATTGGAACAGCGGCTCGAGCTCGACGATCAGCGGGAAGCGCTCGCGCCGGGCAAGGCGCTGGCGCAGCAGGTACCAGCCCATGCGCGTGCTCTGCCTGAAGTCGCCGGCCATGCCTAGACCTTATTCCCCTGGCCGGTCCGGCTGAAGCGCGCTCCCGTGGGCGGTCGGCCCGCGGGCGCGGGGGTCCAGTCGCGCAGGATGCCGGTGACGCGCCGCAGCGTGCGCGCGGCGCGCAGCGCGCCCGCGAGCGCCTGCGGGCGCAGGAGCTCGTGACTGGGGCTGTCGAGCACGACACGGACGACCGCGAACGGCCGCTCGGCGGCACCGGCGGCAAGCCACACGGACTCCATGTCGACCGCCAGGGCGCCGCCCGCAAGCAGCTCGGCGCGGCGCTCGCCGAGCGCCAGTTTCGAGACGCTGACGATCTCGCCGATGCGCACGGGGATGCCGCGAACGCGCAGCGCCGCGGCCAGGTCGTGTGGGTCGGCGCAGGCGACCGGCGTCTCCGCGTGCCCTTCGTCGGCGCTTGCGGTGACCCGCTCGGCGACGATCACTTCGCCCGGGCGCGAATGCTCGTCCAGGCCGCCGCAGAAGCCGAGCACGAGCAGCGCGGCGCCCGGCTTGCGCTCGAGTGCGAGCGCGGCGGCCTTCGCGCGGTTGGGTCCCATGCCGGTCTTGTGCACATTGGCGCGACGCGAGGCCGATCCGACCAGCACCGACTCGACGCGCATCGGCGCGGCTATCACGAGCTCGCTCATCGCAGACGCCCCCCGCGGCTCATCGAAACCGCTCGGGCCGCCCATCGCAGACGCTCCCAGCCGCTCATCGAGCGACCAGCGCTCCCACGGGTGTGACACGGCCGCTGAGCGCCGCCCGGGCCGCGGCGTGGCCGCTGAGGACGGCGCCCTCGAGCGTGGCGGGCCAGCCGGTGTCGGTCCACGTGCCGGCGAGCACCAGGCCGGGCACGTCGGTGACGGCGCCGGGACGCAGCCCGGCGGTGCCGGGCCCGCCGCGGAACGTGGCGGCGTGCTCTCTGGTGACCATGAAGCGTTCGAGCTTGGCGACGCGCGCGCGCGGCAGCAGCTGCGAGAGCGCCGGCACGTAGACGGCCCGGAGCTCGTCGGGGCTCATCCTCATCTCGCGCTCGGCTCCGGAGAGCGACACCGCCAGATACTGACATCCGGACGGGAGGCCCGCGGCGGCGGTGCGGTCGAACAGGTACTGGACCGGCGTGTGGGCTCCGGCGGCGAATCGCCACGGAGATACGGGCCGGTCGTACACGAGGTGGAGGTTCACGATCGGTGAGCTGGCCAGACGGCGCAGCGCGGCGGCGGTCGACGGGAGCAGCGGCTCGACGAGCGAGGCGGCGCGCGCGTGGGGCACGGCCACGATCACGGCCTCGGCGTCGAGCTCGTCGGTGGCATCGTCGCGACGCACGCGAAGCTGGCTGCCAAGGCGTTCGATCTTCTCGGCGCGCCAGCCGAGCCGGACATCGACGCCGGCCGCGGCCAGGGCGTGTCGCGCGGGCATGTCGATCGTGTCGCTGAGCGGATGCTCGTGAAAGCCGATGTCGCCCGCATCGGCCCGTTCGAGCAGGCCGGTCTTGAACACGAAGGCGCAGAGCGCGGCGGAGGCCTGGTCGGCTCTCAGGTTGAGGCTGGGCAGCGCGATCAGATCCCACAGCGCGGCGACGGTTTGCCGGTCCTGGCCGTGGCGCGCGAGCCACTCGCCGAAGCTGATCTCATCGAGCGCGCGCGCGTGCGGGTCGGCGCGCGACAGCGCGAGCGTGGCGCGGGCGACGCGCAGACGTTGGCGGAGCGTGAGCCGCCGGTAGCGAAGCAGGGAGCCGGCCAGATGAAACGGCGCGGGCCAGCTCGTGCGGCGCAGCAGCGCGGGCTCGCGTCCGGGGCTGAGCACGGGAATCTCGAGCCGCGCCTGCAGGCGCACCGAGCCGACGCTGCCGAGGCGCGCGAGCAGAGCGCGGTAGGCGATGCAGCAGCGCAGGAAGACGTGTTGGCCGTTGTCGATGCTCAGGTCGTCGCGCTCGAACGAGTAGGCGGCGCCGCCGAGCCGGGGTCTGACCTCGACGAGCGTGACGTCGGCGCCGGCGTCGGCGCAGTCCAGGGCGCAGACGATCCCCGCGAGCCCGCCTCCGATCACGACGACCCGCCGGCTCATCGGGTCCTGGCCGCCCCGACCAGGCTGCGGGCGACGACCCAGGCCTTCTCGCGCCCCGTGAGGCGCACGCGCGCGCGCAGGGCCCGCCCGGGATCGGCGTCTATACGCTCGAGCAGCGTGCGGTAGATGCCGGCCATGGCAAGCACGCAGGCGGCGCTGCGACGGTCGAGCAGCGCGGTGAGCGCGATGCCGCGCGCATACCACGCGCGCGCGCGGGCGGCCTCGTCGCGGACGATCGCCTCGAGCGGCCCGGCCTGCCTTGCGCCGCGAGCAAGCGCCGCGACGAGCGCGGGCGCCTGCGCCTCCTGCCCGGCCGCGATCACCCCAAACCGCCTGAGCTCCTCTGCCGGCAGGTAGCAGCGGCCGAGCCGGGCGTCCTCGCGGATGTCGCGCAGGATGTTGGTGAGCTGCAGCGCGACGCCGAGATCGTCGGCGAGCTGCCACGCGCGCTCGTCCCGGGCCTGCGCATGGGTGCGCAGCGCGAAGATCGCCAGGCACGCGCGCCCCACGGCTCCGGCCACGCGACGGCAGTAGACGACGAGCTGATCGAAGGTCTCGTAGCGAGTTTCCTCGACGTCCATGCGCACACCCGCGATCAGTGCGGGCAGCACGTCGGGCGGGATCGGGAAGCGCCGGCGCGCATCCGCGAGCGCAATCAGCACGGGATCCTCGCCGCATGCCGGCGGTTGCGTGAGCAGGCGCGCCTGCTCATCGAGTCGCTCGAGCTTCTGTGTGGGCGCTAGCGGACCGTCGCCGATGTCGTCGATGCGGCGCGCGAAGGCGTAGACGGCGCACATCGCCGCGCGCGGGCGCTGCGGCAGCAGCCGGATGCCGTAGTAGAAGTTCGCGGCCGCCGCGCGCGTGATGTGCTCGCACTGCCGGTAGGCGGACTGCGGGTAGGCGGCTTGGCACAGGTCAGCCTGGTTGCTCACGCGGATCGCCCCGCAAGCGTCGCGGCCAGCGCGCGCAGGCGCAGCCCCCTGCCCGCACGCGGGGGGCCGGCCAGGACGTCGAAGCCGGCCCGCTCGATCGCCTCGAGCGCCGCCCGGCCGCCGGCCACGAACGCGCGCACGGCAAAACGCTCGCGCAGGCCGTCGAGCTCATCGATCAGCGGGGCGCCCTGGACCAGCAGCGTGCGCGCGCGTCCCAGCTCGAACGCGATCACCGCCGTGACCGCCGGCGAAGCATGCTGGGCCTGCAGATCCGAGTGGCTGCAGCCGAAGCGCCGCAGGTCCTCGGCCGGCAGGTACACGCGTCCGCGGCGCAGATCCTCGGCGACGTCCTGGCAGTGCTCGGCCAGCTGCAGGGCGGTGCAGATCGCGTCCGAGCGGCGCACGCGCGCGGGCGTGGCGGCGTCGAACACGTGCAGAACGAGCTCGCCGACGGGGTTTGCGGACAGCCGGCAGTAGTTCTCGAGCTGCTCCCAGGTCTCATAGGAGCCGACTCGCTGGTCGACGCGATTTGCCTCGATCAGGCGCGCGAACGGGTCGCGCGGCAGGCGGCAGTCGCGCAGCGTCGGTTCGAGCGCGACGAGCAGCGGCTGCGTGGCGCAGCCCTCGAAGGCGCGATCGAGCTCGCTCTCGAGCTCGTCGAGCGCGGCGAGCCGCGCCTGCGGCGTGTCCGCGGGCCCCGAGTCGCCGATTTCATCTACGAGTCGCGCGAACCCGTACAGCGCGAGCATGTGCCGGCGAAGCCGCCGCGGGAGCGCGCGGCTGGCGACCGGGAAGTTCTCCCCGGCGGCGCGTGCCATCACGGCCGCCGCCTCCATCAGGCCCTCACTCGTGGGACTCCTGCAGGCATCGCCCGAGCGCCACGATCCGCAGCGTGAGGCGGAAGCTCATTCGCCGCCCTCTCGCAGGCACCGCCCGAGCGCCATGATCGGGAAAGTCAGTCGGTACAGGTGGTAGTTGATGTAGTAGTCGGACGGGAAGCCGGTGCCCGTGTACTGCGGCTCGTCCCACGTTCCATCCTCGCGCTGGGTATCGACCAGCCACTGGATGCCGGCGCTCACGGCTTCGCAGTCGCGCTCGCCCGCCGCGTGCAGCGAGAGCAGCGCCCAGGCGGTCTGCGAGGCGGTGCTGGCGCCCCGGCCGATCCACTGCGGGTCGTCGTAGGAGCGGGGATCCTCGCCCCAGCCGCCGTCGTCGTTCTGGTGGTCGATCAGCCAGCGCACGGCGCGTCTGATCGGCGTGGACGAGCTCGGCACGCCCGCGGCGATCAGCGCGGGCACGGCGGCGCCCGTGCCGTAGCAGTGGTTGATGCCCCAGCGTCCGAACCACGAGCCGTCGGGCTCCTGCGCGGCGAGCAGCCAGCGAACGCCGTCCTTGAGGCTGGGGGTGTCGTGCAGGCCGAGCGCCGCCAGCATCTCGACGGCATGAGCGGTGACGTCGGCGCTCGGCTCGTCGATCACCTCGCCGAAGTCCAGGAACGGCAGCTGGCGGACGAGCGCGCGCGTGTTGTCGGCGTCGAATGCGCCCCAGCCGCCGCCATCGCTCTGCATGCCCTGAACCCAGCGCGCCGCGCGCGCGACCGCCTGCGCGATCCGCACGGACGTTTGCGCGGCGCCGTTTACGCGACCCAGCGCCAGGGTGACGACGGCGGTGTCGTCGACGTCCGGGTAGTTGACGTTGGCGAACTCGAAGGCCCAGCCGCCGGGCGGCAGCCCGCGGCGCGCGACCTCCCAGTCGCCGACGGCGACGACCTCCTCGCCGAGCAGCCACTCGGCGGCGCGCACGAGCGCGGGCTCGTCGTCGGCGAGACCGCCGTCGGCCAGCGCGATCAGCGCCAGCGCCGTGTCCCAGACGGGCGACTGGCAGGCTTCCAGCCGCCGGCTCGGTCCGGGCGGAGCCCCCACGCCGCCCGAGTCGTCGACGTCCTCGACCATGAAGCGCTCGAGGCCTTCCAGCCCGCGCTTCATCACCGGGTGCTCGAGCGGATAGCCCCCGAGCTGGAGCGCCATCAGCGAGTAGACCCACGGGGGTTGGATGCCGCCCCACGAGCCGTCGGCCTCCTGGCGGCGTACGACCCAGCGCTCGGCGCGGCCGAGCGCGAGCTTGCGCAGCGGCCCGAGCGGACGGCGCTCGTAGGCGCGCAACAGGCGGTCGAGCCGGCCGAGCAGGCGAGCGCGCCAGGTGCTCGGCCGCGCGGCCTGTGTCGGCTCTCCGCTGCGCAGCTCGTCCAGGCCGAAGCCGAGCGGGTGCACCGGCCGGTGGGCTTTGACGAGCGAGAGCGCGACGATCGTCTGGCGCGCCCAGCAGGCGAAGTCGTAGACGTTGAGCGGCATCCAGCTCGGCAGCAGCGCGATCTCGGGCGGCAGCGCCGGCACTTGCTCCCACGACCACAGGCCGAACAGCGCCAGCCAGACGTGCGTGAAGACGCGCGCCCGCTCGATCCCGCCGTGTGCGCGCACGAACGCGGCGGCGCGCAGCATGTGCGGCTCGTCGGCGCGGTCTCCCGCCAGGCGCAGCGCCCAGTAGGCCTCGATCGTCGTCGACAGCTCCCCCGGGCCGCCGTAGAAGTTCGCCCAGGTGCCGTCCTCGCGCTGCTGCGAGCGGATCCACGCCGCCGAGCGCTCGGTCTCGTCGGGTCGGCGGATGCCGAGGAACTCGCGCAGCAGCATGTCCTCGGCGTCCATCGTGACGTTCGTCTGCAGCTCGCCCTGCCACCAGCCCGCCGGGTCCTGCAGCGACAGCAGGTGCTCGCATGCCCGCTGCAACGCTGCCTGCGCACGGCTCGGTGAGGCAACCGTCGAGGTGGACATCCCGGGAAACCTAGATCTTTTTCGTACTCGAGGGCACTTGCCGCCTAATACTGCATAAAGCGTCGGGCGTTACCCGCGCGTGTGGGGGACGGACGCGTCGGGGTGCGCGAGGAACACGTCGGGGTGCGCGAGCGTGATCACGCGGGCGCGCAGAGCCGCCACCGACACCATGCGGGGCACGGGCGAGGTGAAGCGGTAGGCGATCAGGCCGTGGACGTCGGCGCGGGCGGCGAGGCGGAATCCGGGCGCGGGCGGGGCGGCGGCGCCGGGGCGAAGCGGCTCGTAGCCGGTCTCGTCGATCTCGCTGACCGTCACGGTGCGCACGTGCGCCGGGGCCACGAGCCCCGGCAGGTAGTACTCGAGCGGCGCGGAGCCGAGCTGCACCGTGGTGATCGCGCGCGCCCCGAGCTGCTGAGCGGCGGCCCTCGCCCCACCCGCCGTGCGGCCTGTCGTTTCCGACGCGTGCGCCACGGGCAGCGGGGTCGCCAGCGCGTTCGCCAGCCCGCGCCAGTCGCCGCGCTGCAGCCGCGGGCTGAGGTTGACGTCGATCGTGATCGCCAGGAAGGCGAGCGCGCTCAGCGTCAGCAGCGCGATCCCGACCGCGCCCGCGCGCCGGGATACGGTGATGACCGCGATCAGCGCCGTGACCGGAACCATCGCGGCGACGAGGTTGCGTGGCGCCAGGTAGTCGGCGCCGAGCAGGGCGAGCGCGAGCGGCAGCAGGATGCCGCCGGCGGCGATCGCGAGCGCGATCAGCGCGCCGCGCTCCTCGGCGGGATCGAGCACGCGCCACAGGCCATAGCCGAGGCCGGCGAGGATCGGCAGCGCGACCAGCAGCTCGGCGCCGTGGCCGAGCGGGGCGCCGGAGTAGCCCGTCAGGTAGTACTGCGGGATCGCCTCGATCCGGCTGGTGAGCGCCCATTCGCCGATCCACTGCGTGCCGTGTCCGCCCTGCGCGGAGATCAACGGCAGCAGCGCGAGCCCGACCAGCCCCAGCACCGTGATCGCGGGCAGCGCGAGGCGGCGCCGCGGGCGGTCCCACAGGAGCCACAACGCCATCGGGACGAGTAGGAACACAGCGAAGTAGTGGCTGAGCAGCGCGAGCGAGCCGGTCAGCGCGAACGCGGCCATGTTGGCGGCGCTGGGGGCGCGCAGCGCGCGCAGGAAGCACAGCATCGCCAGCGCCGCGCACAGCACGAACAGGCCGTAGGCGCGGGCCTCCTGCGAGTACCAGACGAGCAGCGGGTTGACGGCCACGAGCGCGGCGGTGGCGATCGCGGTGGCGCGCCGTCCCGTGAGCTCGCGCCCGATCGCCCAGGCGACCGGCACGGTGGCGGCGCCGGCCAGCGCCGAGGGCCAGCGCAGCGCGAGCTCGCCGGTGCCGAACACGCGCGCGTCGGCCCATGCCAGCACGTACCAAAGCGGCGGTGTGTTCTCGCTGTGGGTGACCGAGCGCAGGGTCGCCCACAGGCTCGGGTGCAGGACGTGGACGGGGGTGAAAGCCTCGTCGTACCAGAAGCTCTGCAGGTCGAGGGTCGAGAAGCGGAGCGCCGCCGCGAGGATCGTGAGCGCGGCGAGTGGCCACCAGATCGGGAGCCCACGCGCGCGCGCGCGCGCGCGCGGGGGGGGGGGGG
>DATJOF010000039.1:0-73950 GCA_035507415.1 Solirubrobacteraceae bacterium | reverse complement strand
CGCAGGATCAGGAAGTCCCGCCGGCGGCGCATCAGCTCGGCCTCGAACTGCGCGACGCGCTGGCCCTGCGCGACCCTGCGCGTGGCCTTGTGGTCGATCGGCAGCGGATAGGCGCGCACCCACACCTCGCGCTCGCCGTAGCGGACCAGGCCGCGCGTGAAGTCGACATCGAGGTCCATCAGGTCGCGGCAGCACTGCAGGAAGTTGCGCCGATACGAGCGTGTGTGAAAACCGACGATGTCGTTGGCCAGCAGTCCCGTGAAGATCTCGTTGCGAATCCACGTCGGCAGCACACGCCAGGAGTCCGACTGGGTCCAGGGAATGTGGATGAAGTGGTGCAGAAAGACGTCCGGACGGGCTTTGCGCACCAGATCGGGGAGCGTGTAGAGGTGGTAGTCGTGGACCATCACCACCGGCTCGCCCACGCCGTCGATCTCCTCGACGACGGCCCGCGCGAGATCGTCGTTGACGGCGTTGTAGCCGAACTCGAACGCCTCGATCTCCTCGCGCCGGATGTCCGGTGCGTTCGAGAGGTCCCACAGGTAGTGCTGGATGAACCACAGCATCGGGTTGGCGAACACGTGGTAGAAGCGGTCGTAGGCCTGCTCGTCGCTGACCACGAGTCGGACTTTGAACTCGCTGCCGTCCGGCGATTGGATCGCGAACGCCCGCCCGCCGCTCGCGCGCGCGGCCTCGGCGTCGAACTCGCTCATCGCCGAGGCGATCCACACGGCCTCGCGATGCGAGGCCAACCCGGTCAGGGCCGTGACCAGCCCGCCAGAGCCCCGCTTGACCTCGCCGCCGGCGTGGAAGGTGACGGGACCGCGGTTGGATACGAGCACGAGCGGGGCTCGCTGCGCGCTCGTGCCGCTCATGACCGGGTCGGCTCGAGGATCATGGTTGGCCGGGCCTGCGATGACTGGCCGGGCTTCGGAGTCATGACTGCGCGAGCTCGCGGAAGATCTTCAGGTAGTCGCGCAGGTAGCGCGGGGTGAGAAAGTGCGTGCGCACGAACTCCTTGCCGCGCCGGCCCATGAACTTGCCGAGGGACGGGTTCTGCAGGATCTCGAGCGTGCGCTCCGAGCACTGCTCGACGCTCGAGACCAGATACCCGGTCACGTCGTCCTCGATCTGCAGCGGGATCCCGCCGACGTTGCCAGCCACGAGCGGGCGCGCCTTCCAGATCGCCTCGGTCACCGTCAGGCCGAAGCCCTCGCGGATCGACTTCTGCACCACTACGTCTGAGTGTGACTGAAAGGCGTTGACCTCGATCGCCCCGACGTTGTTGAAGTTGTTGAGGATGTGGATATCGGGGTCGCCGTCGGCGTGGGCGATGGTGGCGTTGAAGAAGTCCCAACCCTCGGGGTCGTCGCTGGCCATCGAGCCGACGAGCGCCAGCTGGACCTCGGGCATCGCGTCCTTGACCAGGCGATAGGCGTCGATCACTCCGAGCGGGTCCTTCCACGGGTCGAAGCGCGAGACCTGGCTGATCAGCGGACGGTCGACGTCGATGCCGAACTGGCTGCACACGAACGTCGCGTCCTCCGGCGAAAGCGCCATGTTCTTCGGCGTCAGCGGGTCGATCGCGGGCGGCACCACGTTGACCCGTCCGCGCATCCCGTGCGGGACGTAGTCGCGCAGGTGGAACAGCGTCTCGGGGTAGTCGGCGATGTAGGGCATCAGGCGCTCGAGCGTCCGCTCGTTGGGCGAGGACAGGTCGATGTGACAGCGCCATACCCAGCCGGCGGCCTTCTCGGGCACGAGCTTGTACAGCGCGGCCGGCTGGGGGTCGTGGACGAGGCACACGTCCCAGCCGCCGGACAGCTCGCGCGCGTTCATCTCGTTGTAGCGCTGCCAGGTCTGCCACTGCTCGTCATCGAGGTCTTGCGGCGCCCCCTGCAGGGCATTGTGCATCAGCTTGGTGGCGTTGAAGAACTCCTCGCGCCCGTAGATCACCTGCCACTCGCAGTCGAGCCCGACGTCGCGCATCAGCGGCACGAGCGTGTAGAGGATCTCCGAGACGCCGCCCCCGAATGCCGTTGCCGAGACGTGCACCACGCGCTGGCCCTTGAGCGGCTCGGCGAGTGCGCGAATTTCCTCGATCAGCTCGCGCCCACATATGTGGGTGTAGTCCGAGAGGGCCTTGTTGGCGACTGCAACCGGCTGGAGCACGCGCGGACGATATCCGCAAGCCGTCGCCGAGCGCGCTGCGAGCTCGGCGCGAGCGGACTGCGTGCGGGCTGCGTGCGGGCTGCGTGCGTGCTGCGAACGGACTGCGTTGCCTGCTGCGAGCAGGCTGCGAGCTCGGCCCGAGCGGGCGCGAAGGTCGTCGCGAGCCGAGCGCGCGAGTTACTGTCTGGTGCGAAAGATGCTCAACGGACGCCTGTATCGCGCCTCATTCGCTCCGTTCTTGATCGTGCTGGCGGTGGTCGCGTTCTCGCTGACCCCGCGCTCGGAGCCACTCACCTCGACGCTTGCGCCGGACGCGTTCGCGGGCGGCCAGGCATACGGCGAACTGCGCCAGCTCGCGGCCGAATTCCCGCGCAGGCGCCCCGGCAGTCCCGGCGATCAGCTCCTCGCGCGTCGCGTCGCGCAAACGATCGAAGGCCTCGGCGGGACCGCCGACGGTGGCTTTCGCGTGCGCGTCACGCGCGTGCGCGCCCAGACGATCGAAGGCGAGCGCACGCTCGAGACGGTGATCGCGCAGCGGCCCGGGGCGACCGGCGCAAGCCCGATCGTGATCGTCGCCCACCGCGACGCCGCGGCCGCGGGCTCGATCGCCCAGCTGTCAGGCACGGCGACGCTGCTCGAGCTGGCGCGCGTGTTCGCCTCGCGCGAGACGCAGCGCCCGATCGTGCTGGTGTCGACGAGCGGCGGCTCAGGCGGGGACGCCGGGGCCGCGCAGTTTGCCGCGCAGGCGCTCGCGCGCGGTCCGATCGATGCCGCGATCGTGTTGGGCGACGTGGCCTCGACGCAGGCGAGCCCGCCCGTCGTGCTCCCCTATTCCGACGGATACGGCAGCGCGCCCGATGAGCTGCAGCGGACCGTCGCGGCCGCGATCACGGCTGAAGCGGGCTTGCAGCCCGGCGGTCCGAGCGCGATCGGCCAGCTGGCGCACCTGGCGTTCGGCTTCGCCCCCGGCGAACAGGGCGTGCTCGAGGCCGCCGGCGTGCCGGCTGTGCTGGTGCAGCTGAGCGGCGAAGCCGACCCGAGCCCGCGCGCCGCTGTGAGTGCGGAACGCCTCGAAGGGATGGGCCGCGCGACGCTCAGCGCGGTCGATTCGCTCGACCCGGCGCCGGCGATCGGGGCCGAACCGCAGACCGGCATCGTGCTCGCCAAACAGATCGTCCCTGCGTGGGCGCTGCGCCTGCTGATCGGTGCGCTGCTGCTGCCGCCGCTGCTGGTGCTCGTCGACGGTCTCGCGCGGGCGCGCCGCATGGGCCAGCCGACGGCGCGCTGGGTCGGGTGGACCCTCACCTGCGCGCTGCCGTTTTTCATATGCGCGCTGTTCGCGCTGGCGCTCGGCGCGACGGCGGTGCTGCCGGCCAGTCCCGCGGCGCCGGTCCTTGGCGACGAGCTCTCGTTCGGCTTGGCAATGGCCTCGGCGGTGCTCGCGTGCGTGCTCGTGCTTGGTCTGGCGTGGCTCGCGTGGCCCGCGCTCGTGCGGCGGCTGGGGCTGGGGGTTCTGCCGGGCACCGCTCCGAGCCGCGGCCGGACATCCGCCGCGGGCGGCGTCAGGGTCGGTGCGGGCTTGGGCGCGCGGGTCGGCAGCGTCGAGCCGGCGCCGGCGCCGCAGGCGCGCCCTGGCGAGGCGGCCGGGGTGGCGGCCCTGCTGGTGGCCCTCGTGGTCGCGGTCGGCGTGTGGATCGTCAACCCGTATGCCGCCCTGCTGATGGTCCCGGGGCTGCACCTGCTGCTGTGCGTCGCCTCACCCCAGTGGCGCCCGCGGCCGCCGCTCGGGCTCGCGCTCGTGGCGCTTTCGCTGGTGCCGCTTGCGTTGCTGATCGCCTTCTACGCCCACCAGCTCGGCTATGGGCCCGGCGCGGCGGCCCAGGCGGCGTTGCTGCTGGTCGCGGGAAAACAGTTGGGGCTGCTGGCGCTCGCCCTCTGGAGCATCGCGCTCGGCTGCGCGGCCGCGATGGCCCTGATCGCGGTTACGCCGAGCGCGGACGGGGTGGCGCTCGGTCCGCGCGAGGGTGAGCAGATCACGATCCGCGGGCCGCTCTCGTATGCGGGGCCGGGTTCACTCGGAGGAACCGAGTCCGCGCTGAGGCACTAGCGATCCCGGTGACGGGGCGCCGGCGAGAACCGCCTCGCAAGTTCTCCACCGGCACAGGCCTCCGTGACGGCCGCGGATATCGTGGGCGTAGAGCGTGGGCATCGAGGCCCGGCACTCAGCCTGGGCAGCGAGGCCTGCACCGAGCGCGACGGTATGCCCGAGATCCTGCTGACCACGAGCTCGCCCCACCACGGCTCTCCTCCGAGGCGCGACGGTGAAGCGCGCGCGCACGCACGCACGCGCGCACGTGCGCTGCGGCTGCTCGCATGCCTGATGATCGCGCTCGGAGCGCTCGCGCTGCTGGACGCCGGCGTCACGCTGATCTGGCAGGAGCCGATCTCGGCGCTCTATGCGATGTTCCGCCAGGACGCGCTCAGCGGCGATCTGCACGCCCTCGAACACACGACGCCGACGCGCACCCAGCAGCGCGCGCTCGCGAGCCTGCACAGCGAGCGCGCGCGCGTCGCGTTCCTGGCCGCCGAGCTCCAACGCCATACGTCCAACGGCAGCCCGGTGGGGCGGATCGTGATCCCGCGGATCGGGGCGAGCTACGTGGTCGTCAACGGCACGGACACCGAGGACCTGATGAGCGGTCCCGGCGTGTACTCGGACACGAACTTCCCCGGCATTCCCGGCACGACCGCGATCGCCGGCCATCGCACCACGTACTTGGCGCCGTTTCGCGACATCGAGCTGCTGCGTCGGGGCAATCGGATCGTGCTGAAGATGCCCTATGCGCGCTTCACCTATCGCGTCACAGGCCAGCGCGTGGTGCTGCCGACGGACGTCTCGGCGGCGATCGCCCAGGTCGGGTACTCGCGTTTGGTCCTGTCGGCCTGCACGCCCCTGTTCAGCGCCGAAAAACGTCTGCTCGTGTACGCGCGCCTGGCACGGATCGTCCCGGTGGGGGCGGCGCGCAAGCTCCCCGGCAACCCGATCGTGCGCCCGATCGAATCCTCGACGGCAGCCTCCTCGCGCCCGGACCGGCAGGCGCTACCAGCGATGCTCGAATCCCTGCAGCCGCAGGGGCTCACCCCGCTCGTCTAGGAACACGGCGTTGCCCACTCCGGCCGCGCCGGCCGCGGCGCCGGGCCCTGGGTCCTTGACCGAGGCGGGGGTTCGCGCGGCGCCGATCCAGGTCGGCCCGGCGCCTGAGATCTCACGCAGCGCGGAGTCCACGCGCGCGCGTGCGCTCGGCGCGATGCAGAAGCAGAGCTCGTAGTCTTCCCCGTTCTCGGCGGCCGCCCGCCGAGGGTCGGTGCCGGCCGCGGCGCATGACTCGCCGAGGCCCTCGGCGAGCGGCAGCGAGGCGAGCTCGATCTGCAGCTCGACGGCGCTGGCGCGGGCGAGTTGGGCGGCGTCGGCGGCGAGGCCGTCGGAGAGATCGATCATCGCGTGCGCGCCGGCCGCGGCCAGCGCACGGCCCTCGCGTAGGCGCGGCAGCGGGCGCGACGGACGACCCCCGAGCCGGCCCGTGACTCCGACGATGTCGCCGGGCCTGGCGCCGTCGCGGCCCACCAACTGCTCGGACGAGTCGGCCCAGCCGACGGCGGTGACGCTGATGAACAGGGCCGGAGCCGCGACCAGATCGCCGCCGGCGATGGTGGTGTCGGTGGCGGCGGCGAGCTGCTCGATGCCGCGCATCAGCTCGAGCGCGCCGTCCTGGCCGACGTGAGCCGGGACACCCAGCGCCACGTACAGCTCGCCGCCGCAGGCTCCCATCGCGGCGATGTCAGACAGCGCGGCGGCGGAAGCGTGCCAGCCGAGGCCCGCCAGCTCGAGCGCCGGGTCATCGAAGCGGAAGTGCACGTTCTCGACGGTCGCGTCGATCGAGGTGACGCACACCGGCAGGGCAGTGACCACCGCCGCGTCGTCGCCGATGCCGCGCAGCAGGCGCGCGCTTCGCTTGCGCGCGAGCGCTGAGATCGCGTCGATCAACGAGAGCTCCACGCCAGCCCGCCGCGGGTGCTCAGCGGTGTCGGTAGACGATCCGGGCGCGGTCGAGGTCGTAGGGCGAGAGCTCGCAGCGGACGCGGTCGCCCGGCAGGATCCTGATCCGAAAGCGCCGCATCTTCCCGGCGACGTGACCCAGCACGACGTGGTCGTTGTCGAGCTTGACGCGGAACATCGCGTTCGGGAGCGCCTCGATGACCTCACCCTCGAATTCGACCTTGTCTTCCTTTGCCACGGTTCCTAACCTACCAGCGCGGCGCGGCCGCTTCCAGCGCGACTCACCCCTGCGGTTCGCCGCCGGCGCCCGGGACCTGGGGAGCATGCGCGGTTTCGGGCGTCTGCGCGGCTTCGGGTGTGGACGGCGTTTCAGGACCCGATTGTGATCCTGGCGTGGATCCAGCTTCGGGCGTCGAGGGTTCCGGTGCCGATTTGGTTTCGGGTGTGACGGTGACTTCAGGTTCCGGCCCCGCGCGTCCGCCGGTGCTGGGGCCTCGGTTGGCGCCCCGCGGCGCTTTCGGCAGGGGGCTGACGGGCGGGGCGATGTATGGAGTGACCGAGTAGGGGTTGCCCAGTTGGCCTTCCTTCAGTTGGCCGTGTCCGGTCAGCGCGAAGTGTCCGAAGAACGGGCGGTATGAGATCGGTTCCTTCGATGGCGGGAAGGGCACGCACGCCTGGTCTTCGGTGACGGCCGCCATGTAGTCGTGCCAGATTTCCGCTGGCAGGTAGCCGCCCTGCTGGGGCTCGCCGTGGACGTCGGTCATCGAGATGCGCTTGTTCGGATAGCCCATCCATACGACCGTCGAGTATTCGGGCGTGTAGCCGTCGAGCCAGGCGTCCACCAGTTCGCTGGTGGTGCCGGTCTTGGCGGCGGTCGGGCAGGAGATCGCCGAGCGCGTGGCGGTGCCGCTCTGGACGTTCTGCTCGAGGATGCTGGTCTCCTCTGCGGTGACGCCTTCGCCGAGCGCCTTGACCCGGCTGGGCGTGCCCCAGCTGCTGTCGACACGGCCGTCGGGGAACACGACCTTGGTGATCGCGATCGGCGTGTTGCGCCATCCACCGTCGGCGAGCGTCGCATAGACGACCGCCATTTCCAGTGGCGTGACCCCGAGCGTGAGGCCGCCGAGCGCTTCGGCGGGGTAGCTCGACAGATGGGTTTTCACCCCCATCGCGTAGGCGGTTTGCGTCACCGACTGCTCGCCGAGATCGGCCGCGAGCTGCGCGTAGACCGTGTTGTCGGATTTGAGCGTCGCGGTCACGAGGTTCATCGACCTGTTTTCAGATACACCCTCGAAGGTCTTGACTTCGTATGTTGGGTACGCGGAAAGCCAGCCCGGCTCGAGCGTGTGGGAAAAGTAATAGGTGCTGTTGGGGTTGACCCCGCGCGTGAGCGCGTCGGCGAGGTCGATCGCCTTGAAGGTCGAGCCCGGCTGGCGGTGTCCGTCGGCGGCGAGGTTGTACTGGGACTGCTCATAGCTCTCGGACTCGGCCATCGCCTCGATGTAGCCGTTGTGCGGGTCGAGCGTGACAACCGCGGAGGCTGGGTCACCAGGCTCGTCGAGCACTTCGCCGATCGCTTTACGCGCAAGCCCCTGCATGTTCAGGTCGAGCGTCGTGTAGACCTTCAGGCCGCCCTGTTCGACGGTTTGGCGGCCATAGCGCTGTTCGAGCTGTTCGCGGACGTATTCGAAGAAGAAGTCCTCGCGTCGCTGCGAATAGAAGTTGCCGAGCTTGACCTGCAGCGGCGCCGCCTGCGCCGCGTTCGCCTGCGCCACGCTGATGTAGTGCAGTTCGGCCATCTTCGCGAGCACGATGTTGCGTCGTTCGCGCGCCGCGGCCGGGTGCAGAAACGGGTTGTATTCGGAGGGCGCCTGCGGTAGTCCGGCGAGCAGCGCCGTTTGCGGGAGGTTCAAACGTGACACCGGCTCATCGAAGATGATGCGCGCGGCGGCCTGCACCCCGAGCGCGGTCTGGCCGCCGACGGTCGTGTAGGGGACGCTGTTGAGGTAGCTCGTGAGGATCGAGCGCTTGCTGTGGGTTTCGTTGTATTCGATCGCGAGCTTGGCCTCGATGATCTTCTGCTTGAGCGTGTGCTGGTCGCTGCCGAGGTAGAGGTTGCGCACCAGCTGCATCGTGATCGTCGAGCCGCCCTGCAGTGCTTCGCCGTCGAGCAGGTCCTTCACGGCGGAGCGGAAGATCGCCGTGAGATCGACCCCGTCGTTGTGGTAGAAGCGCTGATCCTCGATTGCCACCGACGCGTTCTTCAGATCGGTGGGAATCTGGTCCCACGTGACCGGGCTGCGCACGTCGCCTGCGCGGATGAACCCCAGCGAGGCGCCGTCGGCGGCAAACAGCTCCGAGGAGCCGTCGCCGATCAGGGGATGCAGCGAGGAGAGCTTGGGGGCGGCCTGCGCGACGTGCAGGACATAGCCGACCGCGACGATCGCGCCGATCACCAAGGTGGCTGCGAGAACACTGGCGCCGAACAGCAGCATCCGCGTAGGGCCGGCGCGGTTGTGCTTGCGCCGACGCTTTCTGGCTTGCATGGACATGCGCTCGCCAGCCGAGGGTACCGCGCCGCCAGCCGTGCCGGCGCGCGCGCGCGCACGCGCGCGCGTGGGCCGCATGCGGAGGCACTCTTATCTTGCAGGCTTGATCCTGCAGGCGCCCGTATCGCGCCGGCCGTTTACGCTCCCTGCCAACTCATGAACCCGGACACCGCCGAAATGGCCATCGTCGACCCGGCTGTCGTGCGCGCACAGCTGGGGGCGGGCACGGCCGGCGCGCAGGTTGCAGCGGCGGAGAGCGCAGCCGCGCAAGCGGGTGAGGCGCTCGCGGGGGCTGCTCCGCTGCCGGCGGCAGGGAGGCTCGGCCGCGGATCGCTCGGGCAACGGTGGCGGGGGCTACCGGGGCGCGGTTTGGCCGCCCGCGTGCGCGTGTCAGATCCGGCCCGCGCGCAGGCGCTTCGCGAGTCCTGGAAAGCACTGTGGGTTTCGCGCGCGCTGGTGTGGGCGGCGGGCGTCGGCGCGGTCGCGACGGTCGGGTTCGGGCCGAACCGCAACGCCTTCAACCCGCCGGGTGTGACGAGCGGATTCGGTTGGCTCGGCAATCTGCTGGCGGCGCCGGCGGCGCGCTGGGACGCGGCCTGGTATCTGGTGATCGCCCACTACGGCTACAGGCCGGAGCTCGGCTCGTTCACCTCTTCGCGGGATGCGTTCTTTCCGCTCTACCCGCTCGGGGTCAGCGCGCTTGCGCACGTCGGCGTGCAGCCGGTGCTGGCCGGCGTGCTTGTCTCGTTGCTGGCATTTGGCGCGGCGTTGTATGGGATCCACCGGCTGACGACGCTCGAGCTGGGCTCGGGCTTGCGCCGCGGGAGCGTCGATGTGGCGCGGCTGACCGTGCTCGTGACGGCGCTCGCGCCGATGGCGTTCTTCTTCTCGGCCGTGTACTCCGAGTCTCTGTACCTGGCGCTGTCAGTGGGGGTGTTCCTGTGCGCGCGGCGCGGGCGTTGGATGTGGGTCGGCGTGCTCGGAGCGCTGGCGGCGGCCACGCGGAGCGCCGGCATCGTGCTGCTGGCGCCGGCGTTGCTGCTCTACCTCTACGGACCGCGCGAGGATCGCGCGCCCGATTGGGAGCGAGCCCGCGAGGATCGGCTCCCGGATTCAGACCGAGCGCGCGAGGATCGGCTCTCGGACTCAGACCGAGCGCGCGAGGATCGCCTCCTGGATCGGGAGCGCGCGCGCGAGGCTCGCGCCTACGATTGGCGGACCATGCGCGCGCGGGCGCGCGCGTGGGTGCGTCCACGCTACCGCTTGCGCCGCGACCTCCTCTGGCTGGCGCTGATGCCGGCCGGTCTCGGCGCCTACATGGCCTACCTGTGGTTGGCGGGCGGCGACGCGCTGGCGCCGTTTCACGCACAGGATGTCTGGCAGCGGCACTTCGCCGGGCCGTATCTCGGGGTGTGGGACGGGGTCAAGGCCGCCTTCGACGGCGCCCGCCAGCTGCTGTCGGGGCAGCGCGGGCACGTGTACTTCCCGATCGCCGGCGGCAGCCCGTTCATCACGGCCGGGCACAACCTGATGCTGCTGGCGTTCCTGGTGGTGGGCCTGGCGCTGCTGCTGGCGGTGCTGCGCATGCTGCCGCTGGCGTATGGCGTCTACATCGTCGCGGCGCTGGCGTTGCCGCTGTCCTATCCGGTGGCTCCGCAGCCGCTGATGTCGCTGCCGCGGTTTCTGGTGGTGCTGTTCCCGCTGAGCATGGTGATCGGCGCCTGGCTGGCGGCGCGTCCCCGTGCACGCGCTCCGGTGCTGATCGTGTCGGCCGCGATGATGATGTTCTTCGTGGCCGAGTTCGCGACCTGGCATTGGGTGGCCTGAGAACGATGGACGAGCCGGCGATCGGGCCTGGCGCGGCGGCCGAGCGCGGCGCGACCGGCCCGGGCCCGGGTGCTCCGGCGACCCTCGACGGACAGCCGCTGCCGATCCCGTCTGCGCCCGCAGCGGCGCGTGATCCGGGCGATCCGAGGCGCTCTCCCGACACCGACTGGCGGCCGTGGACGGCGTTGCTGGCGCTGGTGGGCGGGATCGTGCTGGCGGCGGTCGCCGGTTTGATCGTCGATGTGCCGGCGCTCGCGTTGGGCGTGAAGATCACCAGCTCGCACACGCCGCCGGGTATCGAGATCGCGGACACGTTCGTGCAGGACGTCGCGTTCGTGGGCGCGGCCGTGTTCTGCGCTCATCTCGGGGGTCGCATGGTGCGCTCGTGGCAGTTCGGGCTGCGCCGGCCCGGCATCGGCTGGACCTCGGCCGGCGGGTTCGTGTTGCTGCTGCTGGTTGTGTTCCTGGTGCTGAGCATCGTGTGGTCGGCCGTGTTCGAGCCCGAAAAGGAGAAGCTGCTCGAACAGCTGGGCTCCAATGAAGGCACGGCGCTGTTGCTGTTCAGCGCCGGTCTGACATGCGTGATCGCGCCGATGTGCGAGGAGTTCTTGTTCAGGGGCTACATCTTCACGGCGCTGCGCAACTGGCACGGGACGTGGCCGGCGGCGATCATGACGGGGCTGGTGTTCGGCGCGGTGCACGTCGGCTCGGCGCCGGCGCTGGATCTCGTGCCGCTGGGGGCACTCGGGTTCGGCCTGTGCTTGCTCTATCGCTACACCGGCTCGCTGTATCCGTGCATGGCGGCCCATTCGCTGAACAACTCGCTGGCGTTCTCGAGCCTCGAGGGCTGGGGCTGGCAGGCGCCGGTGTTGATGGTGGGTGCGCTGCTGGGGATCGCAGCGATCGTCAAGCTCGCGCAACAGGTGGGCCTGATCACGCGCGACGGGCCCGCGGTCGTGTCCAGCGGATAACGGCCGCGACCTTCGCTGAACAAGGCCGAAGTTGTGCTGAAGAGGCCGTAGCCCGCACTAGCATCCGTTTGAGCGATGCTCGCGCCGCCGACCCCTCCGCCTGCGGTGCCCCCGAGCGGGCACGTGCGGCTGGCGCTCGAGCACGCCGGCGGCAAACCACCGTTCGCGCTGCTGGGACAGCGGATCGTCGTGGAGGGCACGGTGGCACCGTACGTCGGCGGACAGCAGGTCAGCGTGAGCTTCTACCGCGATGGGCGCGAGCAGCAGGCGACGAGCGTTGCAGTAACCGCCACCGGCAAGGGCACGGGGCATTTTCGGGTGGGCTTCGTCAGCCACTACGGGGGGTTGGTGCAGGCGCGGGCAGCGCACGCCGCGACCGCCCAGCAGGGCTCGTTCGCGGGCGTGGCGCCGGCCGTGCGGTACGTGTCGGCGAGCATCGGGCCCGGCGCGAGCGGGCAGTCGGCGCGCCTGTTGCAGTCCGAGTTGGCGGCCTTGCACTACGCGGTGCCGCGCAGCGGGGTCTTCGAAGAAGGCACCGAACGCGCACTGGTCGCGTATCGCAAGATGACCGGTCTGGAACGCGTCGGCCTGGCCGGCAGGCAGGTGTTCGAGCGGCTGGCGCGAGGCGCGGGCGGCTTTCGCGTGCGGTATGCCGCTGACGGCAGGCACGTGGAGGCCGATTTGACCAGGCAGGTGCTGGCGGAGATCGAAGCGGGCGGGCGGGTGCGCGCGATCTACACGATCAGCTCGGGCAAGCCCTCCACGCCGACCGTGTTGGGCCGCTATCGCGTGTACCTGAAGACCCCCGGGTACAACAGCGAGGGCATGCTGGACTCCAACTACTTCATCCGTGGATATGCGATCCACGGGTATGCCGAAGTGCCCACCTATGCCGCGAGCCACGGCTGCCTGCGCGTGCCGATCCCGGATGCGGCCTCGATTTACGAATGGGTTCGGGTCGGCACGCCCGTGGACGTCTACTACGAGTAGCGCGAGCAGCGCTCGGGCTCGAGCACTGGAGCTCGACGGCTTCGGGCATTCTGCCCGCCGAGGCAGTGCGCGAACCAGACGCCGAGCCAGCCGGGCCTAGCCGTGCATGCGCACGAAGCGCACGAGAAAGCCGATGCCGAGGCCGTAGACGAGCAGCGCGAGCAGAGTCTCGACGATGTGCGTGGTCCATTCGCTGTGCCCCGAGACCGCGGCCGAGAACGGTGAGGTGAGCGCTTCGGCCGTGTGGTTGAGGGTGCGCTTGACGGAGCTTTCGCGGGCGCGCGGGGTGGTGCTCGCGGGGCTCGGAGCGGACGGGCCGCTGAGCACCTCGTTCTGCTGATGGGCGGAGGCGCTGCTGGTTTGGTCGACGGCGAACACCACGAACCAGGCAAGCACGATCACGCAGGCGACCCGCCCGGCGAGCAGGATCAAACCGGCCAGCGAAGACGTTGGACTGCGAGCCATGGGGCTAGATTAGAACTGGCGATGGACGTGTTGGCCGAATATCCGAGCGAGCTGCAGAGCACGCGTGGACGGTTGCTCGAGCTGCTGCGCGAGCACGCGCTCGTGATCGGTGAGGTGACGCTGACGAGCGGGCGCACGGCGCAGTACTACGTGGATGCCAAGCGCGTGATCCTGCTGCCGGAGGCGTTCACCCTGCTGGGCGCGCTGGTTGCCGAGCGTGTGCGCGCGTATGGGGCGAGCGCCGTGGGAGGCGTGCCCGTGAGCGCGATCCCGGTCGCGTGCGCGGCGCTGGCGGCCGGCGAGCCGCCGGCGCGGGCGTTCATCGTGCGCAAGGAGCGCAAGGATCACGGTTTGCAGCGCTGGATCGAGGGCCCGGTGCTCGAGTCGGGCGAGCGCTGCGTGATCGTCGAGGACGTGGTGACGACCGGCGGGTCGACGATGGCGGCGATCGAACGGGTGCGCAGCGAGGGCCTGGTGGTGGCGGGGGTCGTGAGCGTGCTGGACCGCCTGGCCGGGGGCGCCGAGGCGATCCGCCGCGTGCTCGGCAAAGGCGCCGGCTACAGCGCGCTGAGCACGATCGACGAGCTGTACCCCGAGCGTCCGGATCGCAGATGACCTCGGCGGCGCGGCCGGCGGGTGAAGCGCAGGCCGGTCCGGTGAGGGTGCGCGCCGCACGAGAGCGCGACGTGGCGACGCTGCTAGAGCTGTTCGCGGCGCTGGCCGAGTACGAGCATCTGACGCACGAGCTGCGGGCGACCGAGCAGGGGCTCGCGAGCGCGCTGTTCGGGGAGCGGCCCGCGGCGCGGGCGCTGATCGCCGAGCGCGACGGCGAGGCGCTCGGGTATGCGCTGTATTTCACGACCTTCTCGAGCTTCCTGACGAGCACCGGTGTTTGGCTGGAGGACCTGTTCGTGCGACCGGAGAGCCGCGGCGAGGGCATCGGCCGGGCGTTGCTGGCGGCGGTCGCCGCCGAGGTGGCGGACGAGGGCGGGCAGCGCCTGGAGTGGGCGGCGCTCGACTGGAACGCGCCGGCGCTCGGCTTCTACGAGCGCCTCGGGGCGCGCACGATGGGCGAGTGGATCACGCATCGCATGGACGGCGAGGCGCTGACGCGCCTCGCGCTGGAGTCGCGACCGCTCCATCGAGAGGAGCCCGCATAGCCGCCCGCCGGCCCGCCGGGTCCGCCGGGGCGCGTGCGCAGGCCGTCGGCGCGCCCGCCGAGCTGCCGCGGGCTCGCCGCTGGCTGGTGGCGGCGATCTGCTGCATGAGCCTGCTGATCGTCGGGCTGGACAGCACGATCGTGAACGTGGCGCTGCCATCGATCGGACGCGAGCTGCACGCGCCCGTGTCCGGTCTGCAGTGGACGGTCGACGCCTATACGCTGGTGCTCGCGAGCCTGCTGATGCTGTCGGGTTCGATGGCCGACAGGCTGGGCCGGCGGCTGGTGTTCCAGGTCGGGCTGGCGGTGTTCTCGCTGGGCTCGCTGTTGTGCAGCGCCGCTCCGAGCCTCGGCTGGCTGATCGCGTTTCGGATGCTGCAGGCGGTCGGCGGGTCGATGCTCAATCCGGTTGCGATGTCGATCATCCGCAACGTCTTCACCGATCCGCGCGAGCGGGCGCAGGCGATCGGCATGTGGGGCGCCACGGTCGGGGTCAGTCTCGCGCTCGGCCCGGTCGTGGGCGGGGCGCTGGTGGACTCGATCGGCTGGCGCGCGATCTTCTGGATCAACGTGCCGGTCGGCTTGGCGGCGCTGGGGCTGACGGCGCGGTTCGTGCCCGAGTCGCGGGCGCCGCACCCGCGGCGCCTGGATCCGGTGGGCGAGCTGCTGGTGATCGCGCTGCTGGGTTCGCTGACCTACGCGATCATCGAGGCGCCGTCGGCAGGCTGGCTGTCGGCCCAGAGCCTGGGGCTGTTCGTGTTCGCCGGCGCGGCCCTGGTGGGGCTGGTGACCTACGAGCGCCGGCGGATCGAACCGCTGCTCGAGCTGCGCTTCTTTCGCAGCATCCCGTTCTCGAGCGCGAGCGTGATCGCGATCTGCTCGTTCGCGGCGCTCGGAGGGTTCTTGTTCCTGAACACGCTCTACCTGCAGGAGATCCGCCATCTGTCGGCGCTGGAAGCGGGCGTGTGCACGCTGCCGATCGCCGCGATGACGCTGATCTTCGCCCCGCTGTCGGGCCGCCTGACCGGTCGTCGCGGACCGCGGGCGGGCCTGCTCGTCGGCGGCCTCGGCCTGGCGCTGGGCGGCTGGCTGATGACGGGCATCGACGCCAGCACTCCGATCGCGACGCTGCTGCCCGCCTACTTCGTGTTCGGGATCGGCTTCGGCATGATCAACCCCCCGATCACCAACACCGCGGTGCTCGGAATGCCTGCGGCGCAGGCCGGCGTGGCAGCCGCGGTGGCCTCGACCTCGCGCCAGGTCGGCCAGACGCTCGGCGTGGCCGTGGTCGGCGCGGTCGCGGCGGCAGGCGCCGGAGCGGTGGGCCCGAGCTTCGTGCAGAACAGCAAAGCGGGCTGGTGGATAGTCACGGCCTGCGGCGCGGCGGCGCTGGCGCTCGGCGTGGCGAGCACGACGCGCTGGGCGAAAGCGAGCGCACAGCGAACGGCAGAGGAGCTGGGCCACTTCGAGGGAGCGGCTGAGAGCGGCGAGGCGGGACTCGAGCGCGACGCGCAGCCGGCGCGGGCCTGAGGATCGTTAGCCTGGAGGCGCGCCCTCGTAGTCCAATGGATAAGACGACCGCCTCCTAAGCGGTAGATCCAGGTTCGACTCCTGGCGGGGGCATGGGGGTGAAAGGCCCGCTATCGGCGGGTATCGAGAAGCAGTCGAGCACTCGCCGCAAGCGGGCTCCCCTGCGTCTGGGCGTAGCCGCTGCCCGCTGCTGCCGATTCAATCTCCGCTCGACCTCTGGCATTGGCAGATGGTCGACCCTTCAGCATCACGTGTGGGCTCCCGAGGGACTCACCGGGGGTTACTGGAGTCGCGAAGGAGGAGGGGACCGCCTTGACGGAATCTGAGGAACCACCCGAACGCACCGCTGGAGTGAAGCGTGAGGTCGACGTCGTGATCCGCAGGACAGTCGCCGGCCATGAAGTAACGGTCAGCGTAGAGGCCACCGCCACGAGCGCGCCGGCCGACGTTACTGGGACGTTTTTACGATCGCCGGCACGTCGTCTCTCCTCGCAGGGCCGGCGCCTAGTGCTACATCTCGAGGCACCCTCAGGGACTGGCGATAGCGGACGCGCGCAATGAGGAGATCAGTTCGAGCTTGATCGGCGGCGAGCCCGATTGCAGCTGGTCGGCGAGCTTGCGCGCGGAGGCCAGCGTGAAGCTGCCGGTGATCTGCGGCCCGTCGGCACCGATCCCTTCGGGGTAGAGCGTGTAGTCGATAGGCGGTGCGTTGATCACCTGTTCGTCGAGCACGACCGCGAAGTGCTGCAGCGCCCGCGCCTTTGGCACTCCGGTCAGCTGGGCTTCCTGGCCGCGGTGGGCGATTTCACGGGTGAGCCGTTCAAAGACCATCTGGCTGTGCGACGAGGAGAAGCCGAACACCACGTCCGGCTGCCCCGGGCCTTCCCCGTTGTTCAACAAGCCATGCTGGTAATTGAACAAGCCCTGCCGAGGATCGTCGATGTCTTCGCCGCTCAGAACGGGGTCGTCGTTGATCACGTAGAAACTGTTGGGTGCACTATTGACGATCCTGTTGTTGGATTCCTCGGGGTGCGCCTCGACCAGCACCGTGCCCGGGTTGACGTGCACCGCCTTCAGCTGTGCGCCTGCCGGCCGACGATAGTGGTCGGCATCCAATTCCGCCTTGGTGTCGGCTGGCCCGCAGATCGGCGCGCCGCTCGGGCAAAGCATCTTTTCGTGCTTGGTGTCGAGCAGGTACCAGGAGCCGTAGATGCAGCCGCCCACCTGCGCGGCCGTGCAGCCCGGCTGCAGGGTGGTGTCGTTGGGGCGGAGAATGGGTGGTCGCTTCGCGGCGCGCAAGACCGCCTCGTACTCGGGCAGGCCCGCGCCCACCGACGCCGGTTCCTCGCCGCCCGTGAGGGCGCCACTGTTCGGTCCGGTGGTGCCGTTGGGACCCACGACGTTGGGCTCCCAGTCGTAGAAGTACAACTGCGCGGTCTGGCCGACGATTTCCTGCGCAGCCTGGACGTTACCTGCATCGGGAAGTTCGACGCTGATTTGGTGTGCCCCCTCGACCCGGATGCTCGCCGGCACGACGCCAACCCCTTCGACACGCCTGCGCATGATTTCAACGGCGCGATCGAGCGATGCGCGATCGACCTTCGCCGCCACGGTCGAACGGGCCCTGTAGACGAATCGCACCTCGCTTGGATGCACCTTGGCTTGGTGCGGATCACTCGAACCACAGCTCGCCAGAAACAGGCTGGCAAGCGCAAGGGAGCACACAGTCCATAAGACGGGCAGACATCGTCCTTGTCGTCGCTGTCCCGTGACGCGCAAGACAGCGCATCGTACATGATGCCGAGAGACGGGCATTGATATTCGGCTCCGGCCGAACGAGAACTTTCGACCGTCAACGTCTGTTGGGTGGGCTCCTGCTCGTGTAAGAAAGCCGGCTCAACCGGCAACCCTCACGCGTGCTCGCTCAGAGACGAAACGCAGTCGTCTGCGCTGGTGCCGGGCATGCCTCTGTTTCCTGCTTGCGCACCTGCGGCCGCTCTGTGAAGCAGCGGGCCGGCGCCCTGCGGGCCCGACAATGCGCCGCATCGGACCCGACGCGTAGGAACAAACGCAACACGAACTCGGTATCGCGCCCAATCCAGCGGCATGTGAGGGTCGGCGCGGCCTCGTGCCCGTGGGTAGACTCAGAACGTGCTGAGAGGCAGGCTCGGGGGTTGGCCGCGGCGAGCGCGCTCGCGGTAGCCGTGTGCGGGAGCATGGGCATGGAAGGCTCGATGGCCACCGGCGGCATCGTCTCGCGCGGGGCACCAGGCGCGAGCCTCAAGTTGGTGCCCAGCATCGAAGGGGGCACGTCCGGCTGGTGCATCTCAGAAATCGTCCGCAGCGCGGCCGGCGATATTTCCTTTGGCTGCGGTGAGCCACCCACCTCGACCGGAGCGATCTTCGCCGAGAACTGCGCCGGGAGCGCAAGCAGATCGGTTCTGAGACTCAAGCGACCTGGCAAGAGGTCCACTCCGTGAGCGGCACATCGAGTGACCGTCTCGTGCGCAAGCTCGGGAAAGTCGTGTTCTGCAGCCCCTGTCGATCCCGGACAAGCAGATGAGCGGGGTCAGCGCAGTCATGACCGAGCTACCCCTCGCGGCAACGGTGGCGTCGTTCATCGCGGCGCTCGTCATCATCGTCTTGTTGGGCGCGATCGGAGTCTGGCTTGGCCTGTGGGCCTCACGGAAGACGGGCTATATCCCGCAAGGCGGATCGGGTCTGGGTCATTTCCGCGCGGCGATGCGCAGGGGCAGGGAAGAACGGCGCAAGTTGCTCACCCGAGGCGAGCGGGTGTTTGCGTGGACCATGATCGTGGTGAGCGCGGTGGCCGCGCCAGCGGGAGTCATCATTTTGCTCTCGGGGGGCCCTGGCTCTCGACCCATCGGCATCATGCTGCTCGTCTTGGCGCTCGTGGTGATGGCGATCCCCATCTCACCCATTCTGCGAGCGCGTGTACGGCGGCGTGAACGTCGGGCAAAGGCAGCCAGCGATGAGCGATGACACGCTCGACCATCATGAGGCGCGACGGCCGATCACCAACCGCTCGGACGGCGCGTGTACTTCGACCTCGTCTCGCCTGCGCTCGTCCTGGGGACCGGGTTTCTGGCGGCGCAGTGACGGGAGCGGGCGTGGGCGTTCGCCGGCTCAGGCGTCCAGGAATTGACTGGCCCAGCTGTGACGGACCTCGCTGGTCGGGCGTAGGCTCGGTATAGAGGTGGGACAGCCCGGTACTGAAAAGCGTGGGAGGACGAGAGTGGCGAGGTTGGGCCTGTGCTGGGCCATTCTGGCGACGTTGTTCGGAGGTTGTGCGGCAAGCGCTCGAGATGCGACTCTCGAGGCGAAGTCGAGTGTGCCGCTCTACAGCGAAGGCGCCGCCGCAGCGGTCGCCGATGCTTTGCTTGCAGAAGTCCCGCTCCCGGCAGGCACGCAACATGTCTCTGCGCCGCCTGAAGCCGTTGCGAGCAAGCTAGGACGTCCGGCAAACAGCGAAGACTCCGCCAAAGCTGTCGACCGCTACGCCTACTGGTTCTCCACCGACCGCCCGGAAGCGATCCTTTCGTTCCTCGCCCAGGAGGGGCCGATCGCCAAGGTCGAGTACGGCGGCTCTGGCGGGACTGCCGGTAAGACCGAAGACTGGTCGGAGACCCTCGGTGCGCCATTGGCCTCGCCGCTCGCGGGTCCTCGGGAGCTATTCGTCTCGATCGCGCTCGGCGGGTCCGGACGCTACGCGGTGCGGGTCGATGCGGTCGTCGCGTGGCATCAGCATCGGCCTGCGAGCTCGCTGGTGCCAGCCACCGCGCGTTGGCTGGAGGTGACGATCACGACACCGGCTTATCGTGCTCTGAATCCCGGCGAACCCTCGCATCCGCACACCACAACGCGCAGCGTCGTCGCGACTGTCCCAGCTGCCGTTCGGGCGGTAGCGCGGGCCGTCAACGAACTGGCGGTCGCGGAACCCGCTGGTCCGGAGCCCAGTTGCCCTGCGATGGGGGTCGCCAACACCGAGGGTGCGCCCCGCTTCCGACTGACATTTCGAGGCGCTGCGAGCGCGAGCAACCTCGCTCGGATGATCGGACGGAGCGGCTACGTCTGTGAACGCGGAGGAGCAGCCACGGCCAAGATCACAACACCCGACGATGCGCAAGGCCTTCTCCTCACCGACCATCTCAACGCGATCGGCCCACCCAAAGGAGAAGGCCTCACCGAACACATCGAACTCGCCTTCCACCACAGCCTGCACCTGGTGCCGGAAGGCTGATCACTCGCGTCATGCATGCAAGCGACGAGACTCGGTCGAGGCGCACCGCTTCCGCGGCGCTCGCGACCGCCGCGCTGCTCGTCGTCGGCTTGGCGGTTCCGGCGGCGGGGTCTGCGAAGCAAGTCCAATGCGTGCATCCCGAGATCGCCGCGGCGGTTCCGGCTCCTGCGGTCGTTGGAATCCCGTGGCGGGCGCCGTCCGCGATCTTGTGGTGTCTTGAACCGAGCGATCGGCTGGCAGATGCCACGATCAGCTGGGGGGACGGAACGGTCTCCGCGGGCGCCGTCAGCTATTCCGGGCCCCAGCGGAGCACGTTCTTCGACGGCGGAGTCTGGGAACCGGTGACGGTCGAGACAGCATACATTGGGGGCACGCATGTCTACGCTCGGGTGCCGCAGGGCGGGGTGGCGAGCATCACGTTCGCCGCGACCGATCTGGCCGGGGGAGCCATACTGGGGTCCGTCGCCGACGCGTTCGTGGTCGCAAGGGATCTGGCCCGGCCCGTTGCCGTGAGCTTCTCGGGCGACGAGGTCGATGGGCCTGTCGCACATGTTCGCGTTGGCGATGACCGTTACGCGCCCCGGTTGAGCGCGCGCTTGAGCGCGCGGGTCGAATGGGGCGAAGGCGAGCACAGCCCTGGCACCGTGGTGGAGCCGTCCCGCAGGATCGACACCAGCACCCGGCTGCTCACAATCCGCGGTCGCCATCGCTATCGCCGCGGCGGCGTTCACACGATCACGGTGGTCATCACCGATGCACTCGGCCCCCAGCACGTGGTGGTCCGAGATCACGTTCTCGTGCCGGGCCGACGCTAGAGCAAGCCTTATGGGCAGCAACTCAGCTCTGCTATCCGTTCGCGATGACCTGGCTCGACGCTGGGCGACCAGCGCATCGCAGCCGGCCCGCGCGGCCGCCTGCGCTTCGACCTCAATCAGGCGCTTTCGGCCTGGACCTCCCGCTCCGAGAGCGGTAGATCGCCGAGGCATCCTGGCGCTTGCCGCTGCTACTTCCGGCAGGACCCGCGCGCGCCAACGCCGCTGGCGCACTGGCTTGCCGCCTTTGGGCATTGTCACGGTTTGCCTCAACCCCGAGGAAGGGCGCTTGCGATAACCGACGCGCCTGAGACGAGCACATCTCCAGGGGCACTCGAATCGTACTCTGCGGTCACTGCAAGCCCCGCCGTGTGCGAGCCTGCGGAAACATTAACCAGTGTCTGGATCGGTACCTGAAGTACCTGGCCACCCGAGATGGTTACGTGACTTTCGGTGACGCGATGTCGATCGACAGTCAGGTCAAACGTTATCCTAGCGGTTGTTTCTGGTGGACCTTCATTCTTTAGACTTACGATTGCGGAAACCAGAAGACGGCCGAAAGACAGGAGGAGGATATGAACTTCTCGGCCGGGAGTCGGGGTGCTACCCGGGTGAGTCGGAGCACAATCGGCGGTCGCGTTTCCGTGGAAACCACCGCCATTGCAGCCATTTTTGGCCAGATCGTCTACCTCCTCGTCAGTGATCCCGACGGTGCCCAACGGAAAGCTCAGAGCGCCAAGGTCGACCGCACCAGCACGAATCTGGCTCTTGCCGACGCTATCCGGAGGCAACGTGATCGCCGCGTAGGACACTCCCCCAAGGCTGACGAACAAAGCGAGCGTGGCGATGACGTTTGCGTACGTCAGCCTGTCATGAAAGAACCTTCGCATAGGATCTCATGATAGGGCCCAATCCGAGATCACTCCAGAGGGACAGAATCGTCAGTAACCGCCCGTAGCTTCGGCGCTGGCGCCGTCGGTCTGAGTCGTCCTCCTAAGCGGTAGATCAATGTTTGACTCCTGGTGGGGGCATATTGCGAAGGACTTGCTAACAGGGCACTTTTCAGCAGGTCAGACCGGTAGGGGTTATCGGATTGGTTCGGTTCCCTCGTTGAGGATCGTCAGGTACTCGTCGTAGATGTACAGCTTCTCTCGCCTGCGTCCGGTCGCCTCCCGCAGGATCCCGGCTTGCTCGAGCCGGCTGATCGCAGCGTACGCGGGTGGGGCTGTGAGGCCCAGTTCTCGGGCGGCGAAGCCCGCCCCGATCACTACTGATCTGGTGGCCAGATCGTGTACGCGGTGCGCTGTGGTGGCCCCGCGCCCGAAGTCGTGGATCTTCTGCCGGTCGGCCTCGACCATCGCAAGGATGCGCTGGGTGGTCTGGGTGGTGGACTCGGCGACCACGCCCTCCAGGAAGAGGCCCGGCCAGGACCAGGCGAAACTCGCTTGCTAAACGATCGGGCAGTATCGCTTACGAAGCGTCTCGGAACATAGCGATCGTTCACTAGCGGCTGTGCGCGACGCCAGGCGCCTCGATGCCGCCGGCAATTCAGGAGGCTCGGGCGCGGTGCGTCCGCGGTGCCGGGCCTGGCTCAGCGATCGTGCTCGATCGCCCGCAACGCTCGCTGGTCGAGCGGTGCGCCCTGCGAGGGGACCGCGACCGCGTCCGGCAGCTCGACGTGCAGCATCGTGGCGCTGTCCACGCGCGCGGTTGCCTGCAGCAACTCGAAGCTCAACACGTGCCCGCCGCGCGTTCGCGTCTCGTCCACGAAGTGCAGGTGCGCGCCGGTCATCTCGATGCCATCGAGGGGGTCGGGAAAGCAGAACCCCATCATCGTGCCCGCCACGTCGTGCAGCACGCTCACGTGCTGGCGGGCTACGACCTCGGCGAGCGGGCGGTAGGGCGGCTGCTGTCTGGGAACCGAGCGCACGTGGACAACCGCGAAGCGCCCGTCGATTCTCAGCGCCGTCGGGCGCTCGGCTTCCGCGACGGCCTCGCCGAGACGGGCCTGCAGCTCGGACTCGCCGAACGGGCCCGCGAGCGTGATCGGCTCGCCCGGCGCGAACGTCACCACCACCGCATATGGCGTCGTTGCGCTCGGGTCGGGGCGCACGAGCGTGCAGTCGAGCTCGGCCTTGAAGACCTCGCCGTCGAGCACGATCAGCTCGCCGTCGAGCCCGTCCAGCGTGCCGAGACCGAGGTCGCCGTGCTCGAGCACCTCGGCGAGCGTCACTTCGCCGTCGTAGGCCCCTGCCAGCAGCGCCTGCACCGTCGAGGTCTGGAACAGCTCGTGCGGCGCCCCGCCGGCGTGCAGCTCGCGATGGCGCAGCAGCTCGACCTCGAGCGCGCCGAGGAACTCCAGCTCGCTCATCCAGCCGACGCCGTTCAGCCTCTCACGCGGGCGCGGGCGTCATCGCCCCGAACCCCTGCCCGATCTCGAGCACGTCATCGCCCGGGTCCAGCTGCGAGAGCCCCGATCCGAGCAGCTCGCGCTCGACGACACGGCCCCACCGGCCCAAGGAGCAGATGATGCCGTGCAGCCGGTTCATCTCGCTGGACTGTAGCCACGTCGTCGCTCCCGCGGCGCTTTGCATGTCGAGAGACCTCGACCGCTCCCTCCAGGAAGAACCGCAGCCACCCCTCCCAATCGCCGTCGATCTGCGCTTACCGAACTCGAGGCTCTGTGACGAAGTAGGCCGGCGGGACGTAGTAGTTGGTAGTGATGCATCTGCTCAGGCCCGAGCGCAGGCAAGCAGCGCAGGACCCCCGTGCGCGCGCCGGTAATGCGCCCGCCGGCGGCGACGGCGCGGAGGACTTCGACGCGATCTTCCGTTCGTGCGTGCGGGATGTGCACTCCTATGCCTTCGCCCTGCTCCGGGACCGCGCGGGCGCGGAGGAAGTGACGGCGATCGCCTTCGAGCGCCTCTATCGCGCGCGCGGCAAGCTCGACAGACGGCGCGGGACGGCGCGCGGGCTGCTGTTCACGATCGCTCGCAACGCTGCTCTGGATGAGCTGCGCCGGCGCTCGCGCCGGCCGGGCGCGCACAGCGAGGCGAGCGAGCGCGCAGACGCGCGCTCGCAGGAGGAGCTCGAGCAGGTCGAGCGACGCGCGCTCCTGGCAGATGCGCTCGCCGCGCTCGGGCCGCGCGAACGCGAGCTCGTGCTGCTGAAGTTCCACGGGCAACTCTCAAACGGAGAGCTGGCGCGCGCATTGGGCATCAGCGAGACCAATGCCGCCACCCGCCTGCACCGAGCGCTGACCCGTCTGCGCAGCGCATGCAGCGCCGCGGAGCGGGAGCAGGTGGCATGAGGGTGATCCCGTTCCCATCCTGGCGGGACGCCGAGCTCGACGCGGCGGTGCTAGCCGAGCTCGAGGCTGCTTTCGACGGCGATGGCACGGGCTCGGAGGCCGAGGCCTGGCGCGAGCTTCGCGCCGATGTGCGCTCGCTCGTCGCGCCGATCGACCCCGCCTTCCGGCGCTCGCTGGAGCATCAGCTGCGCAACGAGCAGGAGCGGCCCGCCCGCGGCGCCCGACGGCTGCCTCGCTGGCTGGGCGGCGTGGGGGCGCGCCGGCAGCGGCCGCTCGTACTGGGCAGCGCGGTCGCGCTCCTCGCGACGGTCATCGTCGCCGGCGCCGAGCTCGGCTCGGGCGGCACGACGGCACCCGGGCCGGTGTCGCACGAAGCGCCGAGCACCCCCGTTCTCGGCACGAACGGGCAGGCCTCACGTCAAGACGAGTTCGGCCCGGCCAGGCCGTCGCCGGCCGGGAGATCTGGCGAGAGCTCTGCTGGAGCGGCGAGCACCTCGTCGGCCGCTGCTTCCGCTGCGAACCCCCGATCGACTTCCGCCGGCTCGCTCGCGCCGGGAGTCAAAGCCGCGGGAGCCCCTGGCGAGACCACAGGACGCCTGCAGCAGCTGAGCGCGTCGATCAGCCTCGGCACGGGCGGCGCGGGCGTACAGGCGCTGGCGGACCGGGTCGGTCAGTTGGCGGTCGCCAGCGGCGGGTTCGTGGAAAGCTCAAAGGTCGAACTTCAGCGCGGCTCCGCCGGGGAAGCGACGCTCACGCTGAAGGTCTCGAGCGCGAAGCTCGCGGGGATGCTCGCGAAGCTGCAGCGGCTGGCCCCCGTGCGGGCCGAGATACAGGAACTGCAAGACCTGACAGGCAGCCACGACGCGGTCACGGCGCGGCTCGCGGCGGCGCGCCGCGAACGCGAAGCGCTGCTGCACGCGCTTGCCGGGGCCGAAACGGCCACCGCGATCGAAAGCCTGCACCAGCGGATCGCCCAGGCCGACGACAAGATCACAGCCGGGGAACGCCAGCAGGCGAGCATCTCGCACACGGCGAGCGAGTCGCAGGTCGAAGTCACCGTGCTCGGCGAAGCAGCCCACGCAAGCGGCGGGCTGACGCTCGGGCGCGGGCTGCACGACGCCGGCCAGATCCTCACGGTCTCTCTTGCTGCGCTGCTGATCGTGCTCGCCGTCCTGATCCCGTTCACGCTGCTGCTGGGCGCGCTGCTGCTCGGTGTGCGCGGATGGCGCCGCCAGCAGCGCGAGCGCGCGCTGGACACCACTTGACAAGCGCACGCGGCGGCGGGCTGAGGTGCCGGGGCCCTCACCGATCGCGCTCGATCGCCCGTGCGGCCGATTCGTCGCGGGACCTGTAGCGATGTCGCCGTGCCGCCGCAGGTCAAGCGCTGCTCGTCCTTGTGATCGCAATACTGATCCGACCGCCGTATTCGCGCCGCTCGCACTGCTCGTCGTGTGAGCTTGAAGAAAGGACAAGACATGGCCAACGAGACCGCGATCGATCCGTCGGTTCCGCCGAGCGGGGCGGGGTGCGTCGAGTGTCTGGCGCAGGGCGGCTGGTGGCTTCACCTGCGCCGCTGCAGCCTGTGCGGACACGTCGGCTGCTGTGACTCATCGCCTTCACAGCACGCCAGCCACCACGCTGCCGACGCTGGGCATCCGCTGATCCGCAGCTTCGAGCCGGGCGAGGACTGGTTCTGGAATTACGAGACCAAGCAGTTCTACGACGGTCCTGCGCTCGCTCCGCCTGAGCACCATCCTTTGGATCAACCCACTCCGGGGCCGGCCGGGCGCGTGCCGGCGGACTGGCAGAGCCACTTGCATTGAGTGGCTTCTGCCGCAGGAGGCGGGCAAGCTGTGAGGCATCGCCGGCGGGCCGCGTGCTGCAGCCCGACCGCGTAGAGCGGCGCAGGATCTTCACAGCGAGCTCGTGAGAGCCGCGAACATGGCGGCCACGCCTCGGCGTGCAGGCCGTATGCTGCCACTGCGGCGCGGAGGCGGCTGCATCTGAGCGCGACACCGGCGACGGGCGCAGAAGACGACGGATTGTCGCCCGAAGCACGCGAGACCAACTACGAGGGGGATCGAGATGATCAAAGCGCGGACCATCCTGCTGTCTGCGGCAGCGGCTCTCGCGACGACGGCGTTCGCGACGGCAACGACGCTGGTGGCGCCGGCCGCCGCAAGCGCGGCCACGACCGGTGCGCCCGCGCTGCCGGCCCCGCTGCCGCCCGGCTTGGCGCCGGCACCTCTCGCGGCGCCACTGGGAACCGAACAGGTCCACAGCGAACAGGTGGGTACGTACAACTGGTCCGGCTACGCGCTGACCGGCGGGTCCTTCCACGGCGTGATCGACACCTGGCAAGTCCCGAAGGTCGACACGGCGCTGTCTGGATCTCAGTACTCCGCGGACTGGGTCGGGATCGGTGGATGGGAAGAGGGCACCCTGGTCCAGGCCGGGACCGAGGCCGACAACCTCACCGGCACCGCTTCGTATAGCGCATGGACCGAGATCCTGCCTGCGGCCGAGGACCCGCTCTCGCTTGCGATCCACCCCGGGGACACGATCACGACGAGCGTCGAGGAAATCAGCAAGAACACCTGGGAAATGAAGGTCGACGACGAAACGACCCACCAGTCGCAGGAGCGCACGGTGCCTTACAGCGGCTCCAATCACGCGAGCGCCGAGGCGATCCACGAGCGTCCCTGCATCGCGGACGGGTGCGAAAGCGTCGCAGACCTCGCGACGCTGACCGACACCGCGAACGTGACGTTCGATCCCGGGAAATACAGCACGAAAGCCCGCAAGAAGCCGACGAAGGCGCTGCTCAAGCCGTCGCGGAAGCAGACGCTGCACCAGGTGTTCATGGTCAACAACAAGGGCAGCGCGGTGATCGCGTCGCCTTCGCTGCCGGATTCCGCGCTGGAAGGGTTCACCGTGGCCTACGGGTCCACCTCGCCGCCGCCGCCGTCCAGCTGAGCCAACGTCGCCGCCCCGAGCGCGGCCCACGGGCCGCGCTCGCGTCTCGCTCGGGCACGGCTCGCCCCTGGCACCGCTCGGCGTCTCTGTCGCGCACGGGCGGCCGTGGCGAGCGTGTGGGAAGCCGGGCCGTGGGAAGACTGTGGGAAGCCCGGCGAAATCCGAGTCCTGATGCGGGATTGCGGGCGGGCCAGCGTCTAATCTAGACGGGGGTCATTCACCTGCATGAGCGCCTGCGCGGTCGCCTCGAGAAGTCCCGCGCAAGGCGCCTCAGCGCGCTCACGATCTCTGCTCTGCAGGGTGTTCGAGCTTGCGCACGCGACGGGGTAAGCCCGGCTGGCGGGCGGATTGACTCGCACGCCCGCGCTCATCCCTGCTCCCCACATCCCTCAGTCTTCCCTCTCACAATCCCGTCTCCCCGCGCTCCTCGGCAAAGCTCCTTGCGGCCGCAGTCACTCGTTCCGGCGCACGCCAGCGCATTGCTCCCCAAGCTCTCGTGCGGCCTTGTGGGAAGAATGAGAACATATCGGGCTTTCGTTGTCAAGGGCGTGTCAAGAAACCTTTGTAAATAGGCCCCCGGACGCGCGAGTGACCCCCGTCTAGATTATGCGGGGGCCTCGAGTTTCACCTCCATCGAACGCGCTCTGTGTGACGCCTTCGGAAGCATCGAGGAGGGGGTTTCGGCCGCGTTCGACGAGGGCGTCGCGCGCCTCTCACAGGTTATCGTCAACGCCGCCGAGTGTGAACGCGGCTGGCGCGAGCGCGTTCGTGCGGGTCTCCTTGCAGGCCTCGAGTTTCTCGACGCCGAACCCGGCTGGGCGCGTCTGCTGGTGCTCGAGCCACCGGTCGCGACGATCGCCGTCTCGGAGCGCCGGCAGCAGGCTTTGCGCGCGCTGGGGGCGGCGCTCGAGCGCGAAACGCAGCCCGCGGGGACGCCGGCCGCCGGCTTTGTGCCGTCCTCGCGGCTGACGGCCGAGCTGGTGGTGGGCGGTGTGCTATCCGCGGTGCGCGGACAGCTGCTCGGGCGTCCCCAGCGGCGCCTGGCCACGCTCGCGCCGTCGCTGATGTCGTTCATCTCGATGTCATACGCGACCGTCGATGCGGGCGCCGAGCCCGGTCTGCCGGTGCGGGCGACATATCGAACGACGCGCGTCCTGCAGGCGATCGCCGATCGACCGCGTTCCAGCAACCGCGAGATCGCCGACGCCGCCGGCCTGCGCGACGAGGGCCAGACCTCGAAGCTTCTGAGCCGGCTCGAGCAGCGGGGCCTGATCGAGAACGTCGGTCTCGGCGCCGTCCATGGCGAGCCGAACGAATGGCTGCTGATTGGAGCGGGTCGGCGCGTCTTGAAGACGGCAGCTCGGCGCGCCTCGGCAGACCCCGGTCGACCGCGGGGGCGGACCGTGAGGAGCGCGATATGAACGGAGCGCGTGAGGGCTTTGCGGCACGGCGTCGCGGATCGTGTGCGACGAGCGCCGTTGAGCGCGAGCGAGCGGCGCAGGACGTGTCCGAGAGGGCGTGTCTGCGACTGGTCGCTTGCGGTTGCAGACGATCGATCGTGAGCGTTCGCAAACGCGAGTGCTCGTGTGACCGATCCACATCACCGAGAGGAAAAGGAGTAGTGGAACAGTGAGACACGTAAGGATGCTGGGATTGTGCTTGGCGGCCGTGTTCGCCATGACGGCGACGGTACTCGTAGTTGCTTCACCGGCGCTCGCGGGAGGGTGCAACGAAGAATGCAAAGCGCAGAAGAAACAAGAAAAAGAAGAAGCTAAGCGTCAAAAAGAAAACGAAAAGCGCGACGCGAAGGAAGAAAAGACCCATCCATGGCAGAAATTCTTCGGAGTCTGCCCGACTACCCGCAGGCACGTCAACGGGTGCATTTATGGTGCAACGACGTCAGAATCGTACTTCCAGGCGGGCAAGGTCACCGTGCATTACACGAAGCCGGTCGTCCTGCAGGGAGGGCTGTTTAGAGAAGAAGAACCATTCATCAAACATTTGGCGCCAGCATCAAATGGGGTGACGATAGTGCCGGTCGCGGAGCCTGCGCCGAGTCTCACCGAAAGCATCGACGTGGAAGCCCTGCCGGAAAAAGAAAAGCAGCGGTATGAAGAATATCTGGCCGACGGTGGGTCAACGACGGTGACCGCGACGATTGAACTCGCGGGACCGGCGGAAGAAATCGTTGTCAACTCAAAAGCCACCCTGGAAGAAACTGGGGAATCTGAACCGGCATTCACCTTCCCGGTCATGATCCACCTCAGCAACAAGTTCCTCGGAAAGAACTGCTACAACGGGTCGACGGCCGAACCGATCGTAGTGTCGTTCATTTCGGGAGAAACGAACCCCGAACCGCCGAACGTGCCGATCCATGGTCAGTACGGAACACTGACGACTCACGGCGAAGGCGCCGTAGCCGAAGTGTATGGGGCGCGGCTCGTCAACAACACGTATGCAGCACCCGGGTTGCAGGGCTGCGGCATCTACAACAACGCTGACGCGGCGTTGGATGCGGGTCTTGAATTGCCCTCGCCGTCCGGTCACAACACGAGCGTGCTGACCGGAGCATTCCAGATAGCGAATAGCGAAATCGTCGAAGAAGGTTTTATAGGTGGGGCCCACTACTACGGCTAGTGATGGTTTGTACAGCTATCACTTTGTCTTAGGCTTCTAGGCCATTATGTGGATCCGGGGGGCCTGCCGTCTGGACGGTGGGCCCCCATGTTACAGGGAATAAGCGGACCTAATAAAGAGGGAGAAGGAGAGCGTATGAGTCGCTTGAAGCTCATCGGACTTTGTTTGGCGGCAATATCGGCGCTGGGCTCGCTCGCAGTGGCGAGTGCGTGGGCGGAAGCGCCGGAAATCGGACGCTGCGTGTCGCACGCAGGCGGTAAATACACGAACAACGTCTGCACAAAGCTGGCGAAGGGTAAAAAAGCCGGCAGTTTCGAATGGGAAGCCGGGGCGATCAAAAACAAGTTTTCGGGAACTGGCGGGGCGGGCACTCTTGAAACGGTGGCCTTGGCTCAGGTGAAATGTAAAACGGAGGCCTCGCACGGGGAATTCACGTCGAGCAAAACGGTCGGAAACGTAGCTGTGAGTTTCACGGGATGCGAATCGGGCGGATATAAATGTGACACCGTTGGCGCCAAAGAAGGCGAAATCGTGACGAATCCGCTGGCGGGTGCATTGGTGTGGGAAAAGTACGGGAAGAAGGTCGCCATCGACCTCGTTCCGCAGTCGACAGAACTGTTCGTCGAATTCGCTTGCGGCCCGGCCAACGCCAAAGTCAAGGGCTCGGTCTTGACCAATATCCCCGCGAACAAATCGGAAACGAAAATCGAAGAGAAGTTCACAGCCAAAAAGGGGAAACAGAAGCCGGAATACTATTACACGTCGAAAACGGAAAAGACCAAGGACGTGCTGATCAGCAAAATCGGCGGGCCCGGAGCGGAATACGAACAGGCCGGGCAGACGATCACTAATGTGCAGATCGATGAAGAAGCGCTCGAGGTGAACACGGTCGCCTAGGAGCTGTGCGCGAGCCGTCTAAAGCGCAGACGCGCCCGCGGATCGGCGCGCGCACTCAGCGGTGGGTGTGCGTGGATGGTGCTTGGTCCACGCACACCGGCGGCGCGTCATACAAAACGCCAGATCCAACCGAGGACTCGAGACGCCGGATGAAACACCATCTGAAAAGAGCTGGTCTGTGGGCGGCGGGCTGGCGGTGGGTCGCCGTCGCGGCGCTGTGCTCGGTCGTGTGCGGGGTCGCGTGGTCGGGCACGCCGGCGTGGGGTTTGGGTCAGCGTGGACATGTGTTGGCGTTTTCGTTCGGGAGCGAAGGCGAAGGGTCTGGTCAGTTTCGCTTTGCGGGGGTCGGTTTCAAGCACAGCGAAGCCGCTGGCGTGGCGGTCAGCGAAGCCACCGGCGATGTGTATGTAGTGGATCGGGGCAATGATCGCGTCGAGCGGTTCGCGCCGCAACTGGGCGCGCACGGAGAACTGGTAGGCGAGGAGTTCGTGGCGGCATGGGGCTGGGGTGTCAGCGACGGCAAAGGCGAATACGAGGTGTGCACGGGTGCTTGCCGTGCGGGTGTGGCGGGTGCGGGCAAGGGCGAGCTCAAGGAAGCGGGATCAGTCGCCGTCGACAACACGCCCGCGGGCGCGGAAACGGTGTTCGTGGGCGCTGACGCCTCGGCGAAACGTCCGGACGTGCAGCGGTTCCTGCCGGACGGGGAAAAGGCGTTGGGCAGGCTAGCGGTCGAAGAAGAAGGACAGCTGGACGGCGTAGCGGCTGATCTGCAGGGGCGGGTGTGGGTCTATCGGGGTGAAGAAGAAGAAGAGGGCGTGGTCGAAGGGTTCACGGATGCGAGCCCGCCCGTGCCGGTGGAACCGGTGCTGTATTCGGCGGTCGCGTGTCCGAAACCGGGGTTCGGCGTCGATGGCCTCGGCGAAGACTTCTATCTGGACCATGAACTGCTCAGCGGCGAAGAAGAATGCCCGTCGGTGCTCGAACGGGAAAAGGCCGAAGAAAAGGAACCGGCCGAAGGCTTGTATGCGCGCGCGACACGCGCAGCCAAGGTGAATGGCGCAGAACTGCTCGGGGGCGCGACGAACCCGTTGATCGACGGTCTGGACGCACAGGACACGACCGCCCTCGCCGTGGATCAGGCCAGCAGCGCCGGGACACCGCTGGGCCAGGCGGCCAACGGCGACGTGTACGTGCAGAACGGCACCTCGATCGGCGTGTTCAGCGCCGACGGGAGCCCCGTCCAGACGCTCGGCGCGGGCCTGCTGGAGGAAGGCATGGGTGTCGCGGTCGACTCGAGGACGGGAGATGTGTTCGTGGTCGACGGATCGAGCGACAGCGTCGATGTGTTCGTGCCCGAACCGGCGGGCAGGCCTGTCGTGGAAGATCTGTCGGCCCAGAGCATAACTCCCAGCGAAGTCGAGCTCTCCGCGCAGGTCAACCCGCAGGGGTCCGACACCCACTACTACTTCCAGTACGGCACGGTTGACTGTGCGAGCGACCCGGACGGGTGCACGGATGTTCCGGCTGCCCCCGGGACGGATGTAGGGAGTGGGTTTGGGTCGCAGAGCGCCACCGTCACGCTGCAGGGTCTGCGGCCGGGAACAAGCTACTTCTATCGGGTGCTGGCGAGCAACAGTCTCGGGCAGGCCGAAGGCGAGCAGTCGCTGCAGACGTTCGAAACGTTGCCCAGCGCTCAGGGTCTGCTGGCTGACGGGCGGGCGTGGGAGCTGGTCTCGCCAGCGGAAAAGGACGGGGCGAGCATCGAACCGCTCTCCCGCGAAGGCGGCCTGATCCAAGCCTCGCAGAACGGGGAAGCGATCGCGTATGTCGCCAACGGGCCGGTGGTCGGCGAACCGGAGGGGAATCGTGCGCTGGAACCGACCCAGGTGCTCTCGGCGCGCACGAGCGAGGGCTGGAGCACCGAAGATCTCGTTACGCCCCACGAACGCGGCGAAGGCCTGAAAATCGGTGAAGCCGCCGAGTACCGGGCGTTCTCCGAAGACCTCGCCCTCGGATTGCTGCAGACACCGGCGTCCAGCGCCGCCGAACCCTTGGAAGCGCCGCCGCTGGCACCGGGATCGACCGAAAAGACGTTGTACGTGCGCGACGACCCGTCGCTCTCGCCCGAACCCGATGAAGCAAGGGCGTATACGGCGGCACAGGCGAACAGCGGATTTCTGGCTCCGGGATTCGCGCCGTTGGTGACGCCAACGCAGGTCACGAGTGAAGCGAGCGCCGGCGAAAAGACCCGCTTCGGTGGCCGCCTCGCGTTCGTGGATGCCACAGCGGACCTGGCGCATGTGATCTTCGAATCGGGGGTGCCGCTGCTCTCGGGGACCGCCCCGGGCTTGTACGAGTCCGAACCGGGTGGTGGCTTTCGGCTGGTGAGCACACTCCCCAACGGACAGCCGGCCGGCAACGGCGAAGTCGGCGAGGAACCCGAGCTCGGCGATGAAGGCACCAACGTGCGCGGCGCGATCTCCGCGGACGGGTCGCGCGTGATCTTCTCGGGCACCGGGATCGAAGAACCCTACGAAGTCGCCGAATATGACCGCCTGTACATGCACGACACCCAGACCGGGCAGACGTTGCAGCTGAACGCCGCCCAAGGCGTGGGCGAACCGGTCGGTGAAGAAAGCGAAGTCGGCTTCCAAGCCGCCACCCCGGACGGATCGAAGGTGTTCTTCACCGACACGGCGCCGCTGACAGTGCAATCCGATCAGCGACCGGTGTTTGGCGCGTCGAACAATCCGGCCGACCTGTACGAGTGCGAAATCATCGAAACCGCCGGCCGGCTCTCATGCGGGCTCAACGACCTCACCCCCAACCCCTCGGGCGGAAGCGCGGACGTGCTCAACGTGATCGCGGGGGTCAGCGAAAACGGCGAACAGGTGTATTTCGTCGCCAATGCTGTGCTCGCGCCAGGAGCGAAACCCGGCGACTGCACCCACATCAGCGAGGAACCATCGCCGCCCGGCGCGACCTGCAATCTCTACGCCTGGCACGACGGCACGATCACCTTCATCGCCGCGCTCTCAAACGAAGACTCCGGCGACTGGGGCAGCCTCAAAGGGTCAGGCAAAGAAGGCATGCACGTCGAGCCGCGCCCCGACCTCGCCGACCTCACCGCCCGTGTCTCACCCAACGGCGAATACCTCGCGTTCATGTCCGAACAGCCCCTCACCGGCTATGGCAACACGGACGCCAACAACCCGACGGTGCGCGACCAAGAGGTCTACCTCTACCAAGCGAGCACCGGTCAGCTGACCTGCGTCTCCTGCAACCCCGACGGCCCCTCGACCGGCGTGCTGGACACACCCTTCTCCAGCGAAGGGCTCGGCCTGGTCGTGGACCGCCGCGGCGACTGGCTCGGCCAGTATCTCGCCGGCAGCATCCCCGGCTGGACCCCCCTCGGCCTCGACACCGCCACCCACCAACCCAACTACCTCTCAAACCGGGGCCGCCTGTTCTTCAACAGCCCCGACCAACTCGTCCCCGAAGCCACCAACGCCAAGGAGAACGTCTACGAGTTCGAGCCCAACGGTATCGGCAGCTGCACGCAATCCCAAGGCTGCATATCGCTGATCTCCTCCGGGACCGCCCGGCAGGAATCCGCGTTCGTGGAAGCCAGCGAAAACGGCGACAGCGCATTCTTCGTCACCGCCCAACCCCTCGTCGCCGCCGACCACGACACCAACTACGACCTCTACGACGCCCGCGTCTGCACCAGCACATCCCCCTGCCTGGAAAACGAAACGTCATCGCTTAGACCTTGTGAAACCACACACAGCTGCAAACCCGGCAACACTCAACCACCCATCAGCGAAACACCACCAACCGCAACTCCCGGACCAGAGGGCTCGGCAAAAGCGCAAACCCCAGGCCCAACCAACCAGCCCAAGGCGAAACCGAAACCGCTCACCCGGGCACAACAGCTCGCGAAAGCGCTGAAGAACTGCAAGAGGGACAAGCACAAGCGCAAGCGGCTCGCGTGCGAAAAACGGGCGCGCAGGGACTTCGCGCCCAAGGCCAAGAAGACCGGCAAACCCGCCAGGAAGGGTAGCCGCCGATGAGCCAGGGCAGCTGCAGATGAACCGACGGCTCACGATCGGGCTGTGCTCCGGACTGCTCGTCGCGTTGTGCTGCACGCCGCATGCGGACGCCGCGGTGATCCCACGCCTGGGCTCGACCTCGGCTCCCACGTATCTGCAGCAGGGCAAGGAAGGCGTCGTGCTCGCGAGCGCGAGCAACCTCGGCGAGACCCAGCTCACGCCCAGCATCGGGCGTCCCATGACGATCACCGACACCCTGCCTGCCGGTCTGCACGTCCCCGCGGGCGCAGTCGTCCAGGGCACGATCAGCGTGCCCGGCAGCTCGGCCGAAGAGAGCCTTGAACAGTGCGCCGTCACGGAACCCGAACGTCGCGAAGTGGCATGCCAGACCGCGAGCGCCGCGCAGTCGCTGGCTCCCTATCACCAGCTGAAAATGGTCGTCCCGGTCGAGGTAGCCGCGGACGCGGCCAGCGGCGAACAGAACACCGTGACCCTCAGCGGCGGCGAAGCCGAAGGAGCACCCGCCCCGCCGCCGGCGCCGCTCGAGCAGCCGATGACCGTCAAAGACGAACCGACGCCATTCGCGATCGAACGGTATGCACTGGCACCCGAAAACGAAGACGGCTCTCCGGATCTGCTGGCGGGCTCGCACCCGTTCCAGCTGACGACGACGCTCGACCTGAACGAGACGCTCGCGCGCGAGCAGGAAGACGAGCGGCAGGCACAGCCCGAGCCCTCGGCGCCCGCATTGGCCAGAAACCTCGGGTTCGAACTTCCGCCGGGGCTGCTCGGGGATCCGCAGGCGGTCCCGCCGTGTCCGGACATCGATTTCTCGACGATCGGTAACAACGACGTCAACGCCTGCCCCGCCGACACCGCGATCGGCGTCGCGCAGGTTACGTTGAACCTGCCGATCGACGTCAACGGCGTGTTCACCGAAACGGTTCCGGTGTTCAACCTGGTGCCCGCTCCCGGCGAGCCCGCGCGCTTCGGCATCGAGGACGACAAGGTCCCGATCATCCTCGACACCTCGGTGCGGACCAACGGCGACTACGGCGTCGACGTCACCGTCCGCAACATCACCCAGGCGGCACAGGTCCTCGGGAATACCGTGACGCTTTGGGGTGAACCTCAGAGCGCCAGCCATGACAGCTCGCGTGGCTGGGCCTGCCTGCGCGACACCGAAGTAAACGGCGAAATCTGCAGCGCGCCCGATGAACGTTCGAGCACCCCGTTTCTGACGTTGCCGACTTCGTGCCTGGGCGGGCTAGCGACGCGGGCGCAGGCGCAGGCGTGGTCGGGCGCGCAGAGCGAAGCCTCCTACACCTTCCAGGACGCTCTCGCCGAACCCCTCGCCGCGCTCCAAGACTGCAACGAAGTGCCGTTCAATCCCGCCATCGGCGTCCAGCCAGTCGAAGAACGCGAAGGCCAGGCGGCCGGTGCGAACGTGCAGAGCGCTGACAGCCCTGCCGGGCTCGATGTCAACATCGACATGCCTGCTGAAGAACACGGTCTGGGCGAGTCTGCGGTTCGCAGTGCGACCGTGACGCTCCCCGAAGGAGTGCAGCTCAGCCCGTCCGCTGCCAATGGACTGCAGGCGTGCTCGGAGAGTGAGATCGGCTACGAAGGCCTCGGTGGCGGCGAAGACCCGTTCCTGCCCAACGCCGCTGGTGTCATGGAACCACTGCGGTTCTCTCAGGCACCGGCTTCGTGTCCGGAAGCCTCGAAGGTCGGACTGGTGCGGATCAAGTCGCCGGACCTCTCCCATGAACTGGAAGGCGCCGTGTATATCGCGCAGCAGGCCAACAACCCGTTCGGGTCGCTGTTCGCGCTGTATCTCCTCGCCGAAGACCCCGCCCTCGGCATCAGGGTCAAGCTCGCCGGCCAGGTCTCGCTCAACGAACAGACCGGCCAGGTCACCAGCACGTTCCGCGAAACGCCCCAGGTCCCGTTCGAAGCGTTGCACCTGCGGTTCTTCGAAGGCGCCCGCGCGTCGCTCAGCACGCCACCGTTGTGTGGCAGCTACAACACGTTGGCGTCGTTCACACCATGGTCGAGTGCGACGCCGCTGACCCGTGAAGCTGCGTTTCAGATCACCGAAGGCGCCGAACGCCAACAATGTGCGGATCCGCCGCAGTTCGGGCCTGGACTGACGGCTGGGTCCTCGGATCCGCAGGCCGGCGCGTTCACGAGCTTCAGTCTGACGCTCGCCGATCCCGACGCCGACCAGCGTCTCGCGGCTCTGAGCGTGCACCTGCCGCCGGGGATCGCGGCGATGCTCGCGTCGGTTACGCCGTGCCCCGAACCGCAAGCTGCCCAGGAAAATTGCGGCCCCGACAGCCTGATCGGCCATTCTCTGGCCAGCGCTGGGTACGGCCCGGAACCCTATGAGCTCCCGGGCAACGTCTACCTCACCGGCCCGTACGAGGGCGCACCTTTCGGGATCGAGGTGATCACCCCCGCCGTAGCCGGACCGTTCAACCTCGGCACCGTCACCGTGCGCTCGAGGATCGAAGTGGATCCGCACAGCGCGGCGGTGACGATCACATCGGATCCGATCCCGCAGCTCGTCAAAGGCGTCCCCGCACAGATCAAACGACTGCAGGTCACCGTCGATCGGCCGAACTTCCAGTTCAATCCCACCAGCTGCAACCCCCAAGCTGTCGGCGCGACGCTCACCGGCAACCGGGGCGCGACGAGCACCGCCTCCTATCCGTATGACACGCACAACTGCACGAGCCTGCCGTTCGATCCCGGCGTCAGCGCCACGACGGCAGGCAAGACCAGCAAAGCCGACGGAGCCAGCCTCGGCCTCGCGTTCAGATCCAAAGGCGGCGAAGCGCACGTCGCAAAGACGATCCTCACGATCCCCGCCACGCTGCCCGCCAGGTTGACGACGATCCAGAAAGCCTGTGTCGCCGCCGTGTTCGAAGCCGATCCCGCCAACTGTGACGAAGGCTCGGTGATCGGCACGGCCACCGTTCACACTCCCGTCCTGAAAAATCCTGTCGTCGGTCCGATCTACCTGGTTTCCCACGGCAACGCCGCCTGGCCCGATGCCGAGCTCGTGCTGCAGGGCGAAGGCATCACCGTGATCCTCGACGGCCAAACCGCCATCAAACAGGGCATCACCACGTCAAGCTTCCAGTCGGTTCCCGACGTTCCCTTCGAAACCGTCCAAGCCACACTTCCCGAGGGACCGCACTCCGCGCTCACCACCAACCTTCCGCTGAAGGACCACTACAGCCTCTGCGGACAACATCTCACGATCCCCGCCGCCCTCACCGGCCAGAACGGCACGTTCGTCGATGATGACGTCAAAGTCGCCGTGCAGAGCTGCAGCGCAGTCAGAGCTGCCAAAGCCAAGAAGCTCACTCGCAAGCAGAAGCTCGCGCGCGCGCTCGCGACCTGTAGTAAGCAGCACAAGCACTCGCGCGCTCGGCGCACGGCCTGCGAACGCAGTGCTCGTAGGCGCTACGCGGCCAGGAAGTCGGCGCGCAGAGGCTCCGGCGCGTCAGCGCGGCGGGGGCATACGCGGTAGCCGGATGCCGGCGGGTCGCGGTGTGGCCTTGCGCGCCGACCGGGCCGATCGAAGCTGTTGGAGCAGGCGCGGCGGGCGGGACCCCCCGTGGCGTCGATTACTCAGATCTCGACCTCGAAGCCCACGTCGGCTTCGTCTGCCGGCGTGCCGCCGTTGACCGCCCAGTTGTGCATTGGCGGCTCGTGCAGCACGATCAGGATGTCGTGCGCGGGCACGTCCAGAGCGCTGAGCCGGCTGATCACGGCGTCGTACAGACGGCGCTTGGTGTCCATCGACCTGCCCGCGAACATCGTGACCTCGACGAGGGTGAACCGCTCGGAGTGGCGGCGCGGGCAGGGCAGCGTGTACTGCTCGGCGGGATACTCGGTGAGGCGCACCAGTGGATCGTCGTCCGGGGCGCGCAGGGCCTCGCTGAGGGCTTGGCGGACGGCCATCACCATCGCTTGCTTCGCCTCGACGGTACGCCCCTCGAGAATCTCGATGCGCGCCAGCGCCATTCGCGGAGGATACTGCGACCTGCGAGGCGCCCGAGGGGTCGGGCCTAGGGAGACTCGCCGGCGTTCGCCTCAGCCCGTCCGACGAGCGCCGATTCCAGGAAGCGCTCGCTGGCTTGTGAGAACGGGTGAAAGGTGGTGAACGTCGTGAGCTCGACAACCGTACGGCCGTAGGCGAATGCGAAGCCTTCGATGTACAGCGCAAGCTGGGCGCCCGTGGCCGCGCCGACAGTTTGGTCCACCGGCAGCAAAGAGCCTTCGCGCGGCACACGCGCGTAGTGCAGCTGGACCGCCAGGCGCAGTGCGATCGCGCGATACCGCCAGCTTCCTCGATAGCTCGCGGGCAGCGGCGTTGGCCGCTTGGTCATGGTGAGCGGTCCCAGCTCGAGCGGGCCGTCCTGAGAGACCTTCGCTGTCAGCCACCGTTCATAGATGCGCGTGATGCAGCTTTGCGCGCGGGCGCTGCCGAGCGCGGCCATGTATCGGTCGGCGGCCGATTCGCTCGGCAGGACTGTGACGGTGGAGTACACGCGCTCGTAGTGCCCGTAGCCTCGGTAGCTGTACACCGGCGAGTGCATGGCCACAAGGGAGTGAGCCGAGGTGAGCTGCCCGGAGCAGCGCACGAATGCTTCCCAGTATCCCTTGTCCTGCGTGGGGCCTTCGGGGGCGAGTGTGACCGATTCGGGCAGGTCGTAGGGTGCGAGGTTGACCGCGCGTGCGTAGGCGGCTGCCTGGGCCCTGGTGGGCGAACGGCCGCCGCCCGGGCCGATCGCCGAGCCGTGCGCGAGCGACGCCAGACTTGTGCTGCGCAGCGAAGCCGTCGAGGCCGGGCAATTCGCGCCGGGCAGGGCACAGGCCAGCACGTCGACCGTCAGCTCTGCCGCGGCGCGCCTGCGCGCGATGGCCGCCGGTCCGCCTGGGTAGTCCGGCGGGACATCGGCGACCCGATACAGGCGCTCGCCACGGACGAACAGGGCGTCCCACTCGGCCACGTGATCGGGGTTGACCCACGACAGGTTGCTGGCGCCCGCCGGAAAGGCTGTCGCGCGCACCGCGCTGCGGCCACGGCAGCCACGGAGCAGCGCCAGCCTGAGCGCGTCCTTCGCCTCGGCCTGCGTGGCGAACTTCAGTGAATCCACGACGATGTCGTCTTCGCTGCCTTCGCGATCGAGCGCCCACCAGCGCAGCTCATAGCCCGCCGGAACCGGCCTCGATGAGACGCGTGCCCAGACCGAACGTGCCGGTTCATCGTCCGACCACAGGTTGGCTGCGGTGACGGCGCCGGCCTCGTATTCACGGCCCACGCGCGCCGGCATGACGCCGGAGATTTCCTGACGCATGCGGGGCAGCTCGCGCGCGGAGATTCGCGCCAGGTCCGGCGCCCGCCGACCCTGACATACGACAGCGCTTTCGGCGCCAGCGGCCGTGTCACCGGCGCCGAGGCCGAACCAGCTGCCGCGCGTGCCGAGCAGAACGATGGCGGCTCCGATCAGACACGCGAGCAGCGCCGGCAGTCTCGGGCTGGCGGCGGTCCGGCGCCGATGGCTTTCACGCGGACGGCCGAACGCCGCAGCGGCCTCCCGCCTGTCTGCCGGTCCATTCGCGGGGAACTTGCCTGGCCGCATGCCGTGAGCATCGGAGCCGGCGGCCAGCCGCTTGAGGTTCCCCGAGCACGGAGCGGGCGTCTACGGCGCCCTGCCGCAGACTCATGTCAGCAGCGCTTCGCGCCGGACGAAAACACCGGTCGAGCGGCCGTCTGTGGGAAAACCGTGGGACGCCCCGCCTGAATCCCAGTACTGATGCGGGATTACAGCAGGGCCCGCGTCTGACCCAGACGGGGGTCGCCGCCCTCGGCGAGCACCTGGACTAGGGCTGCGATCAGCCTGTCGTGCAGCGCCTTGGTCTCCCCGGAAGTCCTCCGGCCAGTGGGTCGCGGGCGGGAGCGCGTGTGGCTGGAAAAGCGCTCAGCCACGCGGTTGATCTGGATTCCGTCCCCCATGATGCCGCCTCGTTTCCCTCCGTCGTCCCTCTCGCTGGTTCCCTCTGGGTGTTCCTTTCGGCGACTCCGCACGTCGCCTCTGAAAGCCGGGTCTTTTGCTGTTCTCCCCAAGCCCGGCTTGTGGGAAGAAGGAGAACATACGACGGCTGCTTTGTCAAGCGGTCCTGAAAATAGGGGCTTTGGCACGCGAGTGACCCCCGTCTGGGTCAGTCAGTGGCTACGCGTGCGGGTGTTTCAGAGAACGACTTCACTGAGATCTTCCCGACCATCGAGGAGTGTCACCGCGCGGCGTTTGAGCAGGGTCTGAAGCGACTGTCGCTGGCCGTCGATAAGGCGACCGGCCGGGAGAGCTCTTGGCTCGATCGGCTGCGCGCCGGGCTCGTTGCGTTCTTGGGGTTCTTGGATGACGAGCCTGCGTGGGCTCGTCTGCTGATCCTCGAGCCATCCGCCACGGATGGAGTCGTCGGGTTGTGCACTCAGCTGCGCGTCGTGGGCGTCCTGACGTCGCTCTTGGACGACGGCGCGCCACAGGCGGTCGGCGAGCACATGCTCGAGCCGTCGCTCACCGCGGAGTTCGTCGTTGGCGGGGCCGTCTCGGTGATCCGGGCGCAGATGCTGAAGGGCGACCCCACCGTGCTGGTGGGTCTCGCCCCGTCGCTGATGTCCTTCATCGTCAGACCGTATCTGGGTCAGGTCGCGGCGAACACCGAGCTCGAGGGCAGGCCGTCGGCAAACCATCACGTGAGCAGCACCACGTCCGGCCCGCCACGGAAGGACAAGCTCGCGCGGCTCGCCTCGCTGCCCATTCGTGTCACTCATCGCACGACGATGGTGCTGCGGGCGATTGCGCAGGCTCCATATTCGAACAACCGCGAGATCGCCGAGGCGGCCGGACTCGCGGATGAGGGCCAGACCTCGAAGCTGCTCGCGCGCCTCGAGCGCCAGGGAGTCATCGAGAACGTGGGGATCGGCGCGGCGCGCGGCGAACCGAACGCCTGGCTGCTCACACTCGCCGGCCAGCGCGCGCTGGCAGCGATCGGGGACGCCGCCACTCCCCGAGCCAGGGGCACGAGGGTTAGGGGCGAGGCGTGAGACACGCGCCGAAAGCTTTGCGGCGAGGAGTCGTGCGTCACGCACGACCGGCGCCGTCGAGGGTGGGCTGGTGCTTGGGCGACTGTTCGCGAGAACGCTTCCCCCTAGCGCTGGCTTGCCGCCGCAAGCGATCGGTGCAGAGGGTCGTCCAAACGACGGCTCTCCGGTGCCGGTCGACTATCACCGAGAGGAAAAGGAGTAGTGGAAAAGTGAGACATGTAAGGATCCTAGGCCTGAGCCTGTCGGCCGTGCTGGTAGTGATGGCCGCCTTGACTTCCGCGGCTGCCTTGGCACACGTGGCAGAAGGGCCGGGCGGCGAAAAGTTCAGCACGACTTGGAAGAAATTCCGCCATTGTCCCGTCTTCGAAGCGCCCACGGTACAGAGCTGCTTCGTCGCAAGCACCAATCCCGAAAAGAAAGGCGGGTATTACTCGGTAGGACCGATCGTTGTGAACGTTACTAAGCCTATCGTCCTTCAGGGTGGGTTGACGCACCAGGAACTGAATGAAAGAGAAGAATATGTGGCGCAGGTCGTGCCACCAAACGATGGTACTCCGGTCATCACGCCGGCTGCTGAGACGGTTCCGGGGGAACCGTTGGCCAACGTGAGCGAAGCAGAAATGAACGAAGCCGAATGGCCTCAGTCGCTGCGAGAAAGCTATAAAGAAGCTCAGAAACATCGCATGTTCAAGGAAGGCAAGACCGTTGAGGAGATCGAACCGGCTGGCGACGACGTTGATATAGCTAGCACGTTCAATCTTCTTGTCGCCGAAGGAACGGCGATCGAAGCCAAGATCCAGATCACGGGGAAGAACCCGTGGCTCGAATCCCTTGGCGGCAACTGCCAGATCGGCTCCGAAGCAAATCCGGTTGTGCAGCACCTGACCAGTGGGGAAAGCGTTTCGCCGCTTACTGGAGAAGTTCTGAAAGGTAATCCAGGCTACCCGTCGGTCTGGGATCGTGAAGAACTCGTACCGGACGCGGAAGCTGAACTGGTCGACAACACCTATCCGGTGCCGGCCGCAGAAAAATGCGGTGGAGCCGCATTCGAAGCCTACCTCGATCCGGTGGTGAATCGCGCGTTTGGACTACCCGCCGAAGCAGGGGCTAGCAAGACCCTGTTGATCGGGCAGCTCTTTAAAGCGACGAAGTTGTCGGTACTCAAGAACTACTTCTAGGCGAGTAAGAAGCGGGCCAGCTCCGCCATGCAGATGAGCGGCTTTCGGTCCGGCGCGGCGCCCTCGACAAGCCAACACGAGGGCGCCGCGTGCCCAGTCATTCGATATCGAAAGCGAGTTTTGAAGATGCCATGTCGATTTGCAAGCCACGCTAGGCGCCTGAGCGCGTTGCTGGCGATAGCGCTCGTGGGCGCGGCGGGCGGGGCCTCTATTGCGACCGCGGAAGCGCCTGAATACGGCACGTGCGTAAAGGCAGAAAAGGTGGGCAAGGAATACAAGGGGAAGTTCAAGAACAGCGGCTGCACAGAGGGGGTGACCGAATCGGAACGGGCAAAGAAGGGCAAGTATGAATGGTATCCGGGCGCGCCCGAAGGCGTGATGACGACCAAAGGTGGACATGGCTTGCTGGAAACGGTCGGACATCTGACGGTAGGGTGCGCATCGGAGACGAGCGTCGGAGAATTCAGTGGAACAAAAGAAGTGAAGAACGTGGTTGTGACGTTCGAGGGTTGCGAAGCAGGCGGAGTCGAATGCAACACCTTTGGATCGGCGGCGGGAGAACTTGTCACGAAAAAGCTGGAAGGGATCATCGGCTGGGAAAGCAAAGCGGCTAAAAAGGTAGCGTTCGACCTATATCCAAAAGGCAAAACGGGTTTGTTCATCGAATTCTCGTGCAGCGGCCTCACGTTCGCCGTGCAGGGATCGGTCCTGGTGCCCCTGTCGCCGGTGGACAAGATGCTGAAATCGATGACTTTGAAGTACAAGTCTAAGAAAGGTGTGCAGCAGGTAACACATTTCGAAGGCGGTCCAACGGACATACTCGAAACCAGCCATCGAGGACTTCCTTACGAACAGTCCGGACAGACGATCACGACGGTTCTGACAAACCCCGAAAACAAGGCGCTGGAGTTGAATGCGGTCATTTGAGCGCGACATGGTCGGTGGTCGCACGTTGATGAGCGCGATCCGGGCCTATGTCACGAGCTCGTGCCACACCTGACCGTGTGACAAATCGCTCTGGACGTCTAAGCATGTACAGACATGGGCCGACATTGCCGGTGGGGCGCCGCGGGGCAGCGCGGCGCCCGCCCGGGCGCTGGCTGGCGGTGGTGCTGGCAGCCGCGCTGGCGCTGGCGCTGGTCGGAAGCCAGGCCGCTTGGGGCCTTTCCGCCCGTGGCCACGTGTTAGGGTTCGCCTTTCACGGCTCCGGCGAAGGCGCGTTGAACGGTCCGACGCAGGTTGCGGTGAATGAAGCGTCGGGGGAAGTGTTCGTCGTCGAGCCCGCGGCCGAACGAGTGGTGAGGTTCGTGCCGTCGGGGGGATCGTATGAAGCGGCGTCGGTTTGGAAAGTCCCGTCGCCGGGGGCGATCGCGGTGGACAACTCGGGCAGCCCGTCCGATCTCTCGGCGGGCGATGTGTACGTGGCCGGGGCGAAAGAAGCGGGCGCGGAAGCCAGCGAACGGGATTTCATCTACAAGTTCGCGCCCGACGGGGAACGCTTGCTGCGCAAGGGCCTGTTCAAAGCGCATGCCCACGGCGAACCGGTGGAACTGGAACTTGAAGGCATTCGCGGGTTGAGCGTCGATGAAAGCGGCCGGTTGTGGACGTACTGGGAAGAATGGGGCGACATCAGCGCTTTCGGCGACGCGGCGAGCATGAACTGGCTGCCGGAACTGACGCCGGAAGGCTTTGAAGGAGCGGAGTCGCTGCTGGAAGAGTGCTCGGCCGGCGACGCGTTTGCGACGGACGGGTCCGGGGGCGTGTTCTACGCGGGCTTCGAACGCGAGAACGGCGAAGAAGAATGCCCGGGCGAAGAGGAACAGACGCCTGATGCGCAGGTCGTCGCGAAGCTGAGCCTATCCTCGCAGACGCTGGCGCCCCGGGAAATGGATCGCCAGGACACGAGCGGGGTCGCGGTCGAAGCGGGTACCGGCACCGTGTACCTGGACAACGGCAGCGATGTCGCGGCCTACACGTCGTCCGGCGGATTCGTCCAGCGTTTCGGGGAAGGCACTTTGTCCGGGGCGAGCGGCGTGGCGGTGGATGCCGAGACCGGCGACGTGTTCGTCGCCGAGCCCGGCGAAGGCGCGGTCGATGTGTTCGTGCCGGCTGCGGCGGGGGCCCCTGCCGTCGACGGCGTGTCGGCTGCGGCGGTCTCTCCGAGCAGTGAGGAACTGCGCGGGGAGATCGACCCGAACGGAGCGCAGACCGAATGGTTCTTCGAGTACGGCACCAGCGACTGCGTGATCGACCCGTCGGCGTGCACGACGGTCCCGATTCCGTCGGGGGTGCTCGGGGCCGGGTTTGGCGATCAGACGGTCACCGTCACAATCTCCGGTCTTGCGCCCGCCACCGACTACTACTACGCGCTGGTCGCGAAGAGCGCGCTCGGCGGCCCGGTCGTCGCGGCGCCGGCCACGGAGACGTTCCAGACGCTGCCCTCTGCGTCCGTGTTGCCGGACGGACGGGCGTGGGAGATGGTCTCACCGCCGGACAAGCACGATGCTGCCGTCGAAGCGCTGCCGCGCGAAGGCGGCGCGCTGATCGAGGCTGCGGCGCAGGGTGGCGCGCTCACTTGGGTCGCCAACGGTCCGCTGGTCGGCGAACCCGCCGGGTCGCGCAATCCCGAACCGACGCAGCTCTTGTCGACCCGCAGCTCCGAAGGATGGTCAACGCAGGACCTGGAAACGTCGCACGCGCGCGGCGGCGGGGTCGAATCGACCGATCCGATCGGCGCCGAGTACCAGGCGTTCTCCTCGGACCTGTCGCTCGCGCTGCTGGAACCGGCCGAGCCGCAGGTCTCCGGGACGGAACTGGGCGTGCGCGAAGAACCGCCCTTGGCGCCCGGCGCGCTCGAAAAGACGATCTACCTGCGTGATAACCCGCCGCTCGCGCCCGGTGCCGGTGAGCAGGCGGCGTATGAAGGCGCCGAAGCGAACCGGGCGTTCATGGCGCCGGGGTATCTGCCGCTGGTCGACGCCGCGGACGACACGGCGAACGCGAAGTTCGGCGGGGGCCTGATGTTCCTGGGCGCCACTTCCGATCTCTCGCACGTGCTGTTCTCCTCACGGGCGGGGCTGCTGAGCGCGCCTGGGCCCGGGGCCGGGGGCCTGTACGAGTGGAGCGCGGGCGGGCCGCTGCAGCTGGTGAGCGTGCTCCCGAACGGAGAACCGGCCGGCGAAGCGGTGTTGGGCGGCAGCGGTGAACTGGGCGCAGCCTCGGGTCTGAACGCGCGCGCCGCGATCTCGACAGACGGGTCACGGGTGATCTGGACCGTGGGGGCCGAAGGCCTGTACCTGCGCGACAGCGAAAGCGGGGAAACCGTGAAGGTGAACGCGGCGCAGGGCAACGGCGCGACCGAACCGGGCCCGGGTGGCGCGGTGGTGGCCGAACCGGCGGCGGAACGTCAGGAAGTGCACTTCCAGACGGCCTCGAGTGACGGCAGCAGGGTGTTCTTCACCGACACCGCCAGCCTGACGAGCGCCTCGACGCTCGAACCGGTCGGTGGCACGCAGGGGCCGGCGGACCTCTACGAGTTCGAACTCACGAGCGCGCGGGGTCAGCCGCTGCAGGGGACGTTGAGCGACCTGACTCCGGAAGGGCCGTACGGCGCGGCGGACGTGCTCGGTCTTTTGCCCGGCGCCAGTGAAGACGGCTCGACGGTGTACTTCGTCGCAAACGGCGCGCTCACCCCGAACGCGCAGGAGGGGGCGTGTCCGCGCTACTACGGCGAAGAGACCCGCCCGCCGGCGGGCGCCACCTGCAACCTGTACGTCGCCGAACGCGCATCGGGCGAGTGGACCACGAAGCTGATCGCCCCGCTCTCCTACGAAGACGGCGCCGATTGGGGCGCTGGCCAGACCTCGCGGCTGGTCCCCGAACAGGATCTCTCCGGCGTGAGCTCACGGGTCTCGCCGAACGGCCGCTACTTGGCGTTCATGTCGCAGCGCAGCCTTACCGGCTACGACAACGAAGACGTCACCAGCGAAGCGCCCGGGGAACGGATGGACGAGGAGGTCTATCTGTATGACGCGCAGACCGGCAGGCTGACGTGTGCGTCCTGCAATCCGAGCGGACAGCGTCCGGCCGGCGTGTTCGACACCAAGCTCGCGGGCGAAGGCCTCGCGCTGCTCGTCGACCGCCCGGAAATATGGCTCGAACACTGGCTCGCCGGGTCGCTGCCGGACTGGATGCTGGACTACGGCCGCGAAAAACCCGCCGTCTACCAGGCCAGGTACCTGTCCAACGACGGCCGGCTGTTCTTCAACAGTCCCGACGCGCTCGTCCCCGCCGACCAGAACGACAAGGAGGACGTCTACGAGTACGAGCCCCAAGACATCGGCAGCTGCGCGTTCTCGGCCGGCTGCGTCGGGCTGATCTCCTCCGGCACCTCCTCGCACGAATCGGTGTTCCTGGACGCGAGCGAAACGGGGGACGAAGCGTTCTTCATAACCGCCGCGCCGCTGGTCGCGGCCGACCGCGACTCCGCGTATGACGTCTATGACGCGCGCGTCTGCGGCGAAGCCTCGCCGTGCATCGGCTCGAGCGGCGCCTCGACACAGGGCTGCGAATCCACGGTCAGCTGCCGGCCCGGCGTCGAACAGCCGCCGACCGTCGCGGCCGCCGCGCCGAGTGAAACCTATACGGGCCCGGGAAATCCCACGGGACAGGTCCTCTCGAGCAAAACCGCGGGGAGCGTCAAACCGCGGACCCACTCCAAAACCATGACAAACAGGCAAATGCTCGCGAAAGCATTGACCGCTTGCCATCGGATCAAACAACGACACGCGCGCCTTGCGTGCGAAAAGCGCGCGCGCCGGCGCTACCCCCTCGCACGCAAGCAGAAGAAGACGCGCGGGTCGCGTGCTGCTGGCAGGGCACGCAGATCGAGCACGCGGAGAAGCTCACGATGACGGCGGAGGGGAAGCTCACGATGAGGCTCGCCAGAGACCGCCGCTCCGGGACCGGGCCGGCGTGCGCAACGGACCTGACGTACACGAGACGCCTCGCGCGGCAAATGCAGCTCGCTCTGGTGGTGTCGTTCGGCGTGCTGATACTGGCCGGGCTCGCCGGAGCCGCTCGGGCCAACGCGGCGCCCTTGTGGCGGCTGTCCTCGCGGGCGGCGCCGACGAACCTCGCTCCGGGGAGCACGGGTCTGCTGGTGGTAACCGCGATGGATCTCGGCGACAGCGGTGTGAACGCGCAGTCGAGCCCCGTCACGTTGACCGACACGCTGCCCGAAGGCCTGGTCGTGTCCGGAGGGGTCTCAGGGCTGCGCGCCCACCGCACCTATCCGGTCACCGGCGAAGCCGAAGAAGCCGCCTACTGGAGTTGTGCCGTCCCCAGCTCCAGGACGGTGAGCTGCGCCACCACTCTCGACATCCCTGCCTTCGAAGGTCTTGAAATCATGATCCCCGTCGAAGCCACCGACCCGGCGGGCACGGTCGCGAGCCTGGTGAACGAACTAAGTGTCAGCGGCGGCGTCGGCGCCGAAGAACATGGCGCCGCGGTCGTATCGGCGAGCCTCGCACGCGCAGTGCACGTCAGTGCGGCGCCGGTCCCGTTCGGCGTTGAAGAACACGGCTACGTGCTCAGCCCCGAAAACGACGGAGGCAGCGTCGATGCCCTGGCCGGCTCTCACCCGTACCAGCTGACCGCGACCGTCAACTTCAACGAGACACTCGAAACATCCCCGGTGGCTGAAGGCGAGCCCGCGGTCAAGGGTCTCGAGCCGGCAGCCCCCGCGCTCGCAAAGGATCTGAGCTTCAGTCTGCCACCGGGACTGCTCGGCGCGGTCGCGGCCGTGGAACAGTGCCCCGAAGCGGACTTCTCCGCGCTCGGACCGGAAAACGTCAACCTCTGCCCGGCGCGCTCGGCGGTCGGCGTCGCCGATGTGACGATCAACGTGCCCAAGCCGTTCGGCTACCACCAGTTCGCCGTGCCGCTGTTCAACCTCGTGCCCGCCCCGGGCGAGCCCGCCAGGTTCGGGTTCGAGATCGAGAAAGTCCCCGTCGAGCTCGACACCGCCGTCAGGACCGGCGGCGACTACGGCGTCACCGTCAGCGTCAACGAAGCCTCCGAGCTCGGCCAGATCCTCGGCAGCCAGGTCACCTTCTGGGGCGTCCCCGACGATCCCCGCCACGACCCCTCGCGCGGCTGGGCCTGCCTGCTCGGCGGCCTCTACACGCACGACACCCAGCCCTGCGAACATCCGAGCCAGGCCGCGCAGACGGCATTTCTCAGCCTCCCCGGCTCGTGCGCCGGCACGCTCGGCACGCTGATGGCGGGCGACTCGTGGGAGGACGAAACGCTCCCCGGCACTGCCGGCGCGCTCGCCGACCCGCTCGGAGAACCGATCGCGGCGCTCACCGAATGCGCGGCGCTGCCGTTCACTCCCACGATCGGCACGCAGGCGCTCGACCCCGCCGAAGCCGGCCGCGCACAGAGCACCGTCAGTGCGGCCAGCACACCCACCGGACTCGGCGCGACCGTGACAGTCCCCCAGGTCGGCACGCTCGATCCGCAGGGTGTCGATGAGGCAGAGGTGCGCGAAGCCAAGGTCACGCTTCCCGCCGGCATGCTCGTCAGCCCCTCGGCCGCCAACGGACTGCAGGCCTGCAGCGAGCAGCAGGTCGGCTACGAAGGCCCCGGCAGTCCAAACGACCCGCTCGCGCCCGGCGCCGGCGAACCCGCGCACTTCTCCAGCACACCCGTCACCTGTCCCGCGGCATCCACGATCGGCACAGTCAGGGTAAAGACGCCGCTGCTCGGCGAACAACTGTCCGGCTTTGTGTACCTGGCTGCGCAGCAAGCCAACCCGTTCGGCTCGCTGCTCGCGCTCTACATCGTCGCCGAAAACGAACGCCTCGGCCTGCGCGTCAAGCTCGCCGGCGAAGCCAAAGCCGACCCGCAAACGGGCCAGCTCACCACCACCTTCCAGAACACCCCGCAGGTCCCCTTCGAAGAACTGCAATTGCAGCTGTTCGGCGGCCCGCGCGCCCCGCTCACCACGCCGCCGCTGTGCGGCCAGTACCAGACCAGCGCCAGTTTCACCCCGTGGTCCACCGGCACGCCGTTCGACACGTCATCCCCGCAGGAAGAACTCATCATCACCTCAGGCGCCGAAAACGGCGCCTGCCAGGATCCGCAGACGTTCGCGCCGACCCTCGAGGCCGGCGCCACCAGCCTGCAGGCCGGCGCCTACACCAACTTCACCCTGCAGCTGACAAGGCCCGACGGCCAGCAGGCCCTGACCGGTCTCACGGTGCACCTCCCGCCCGGAAGCGCCGCCATCCTCAAAGCCCTCACGCCCTGCCCCGAACCGCAGGCGGCGCAGGGCACCTGCGGCCAGGAATCGGAAATCGGACAGGCCACCGCCTACGCCGGCCTCGGCCCCGACCCCTACCGGCAGACCGGACACGTCTACCTCACCGGCCCCTATCAGGGCGCCCCGTTCGGCCTGTCGATCGCCACCCCCGCCGTCGCCGGCCCCTTCGACCTCGGCACTGTCGTCGTGCGCTCGCAGATCGAAGTCAACCCGCACACCGCCGCCGTCACGATCACCAGCGGGCTACCGACGATCGTGCAAGGCGTCGGCATGGCGCCCTCCGGCATACCGCTGCAACTCAAACAGATCGACGTCCAGATCGACCGGCCCGACTTCGAGTACGACCCCACCAACTGCACCCGCGCCGCCATCACCGCCACGCTCACGGGATCCGAAGGCGCCAGCCACAACGCCGCCGTCCCCTTCCAGGTTTCGGGCTGCGCCAGTCTGCCGTTCAAGCCCGGCGTCAGCGCCAGCACGCAGGGCAGGACCAGCAAAGCCGACGGGGCCAGCCTGGGCCTGGTCTTCAGATCGAAAGCTGGCGAAGCGCACGTGGCGCAGACGATCCTCACGATCCCCTCGACGCTGCCCGCGCGGCTGACGACGATCCAGAAAGCTTGCGTCGCCAGCGTGTTCGAAGCGAACCCCGCGGCCTGTCCCGAAGGCTCGGACATCGGCGCCGCCGTCGTACACACACCGGTCCTCAAGAGCCCGCTCACCGGCCCGATCTACCTCGTCTCGCACGGCAACGCCGCCTGGCCCGACGCCGACCTCGTGCTGCAAGGTGAAGGCGTCACGGTGATCCTCGACGGCCAGACCGCGATCAAAAAGGGCGTCACCACGAGCTCGTTCCTGTCGGTCCCCGACGCGCCGTTCGAAAGCGTCGAAGCCATTCTCCCGGAGGGCCCGCACTCCGCGCTCACTACCAACCTGCCGCTGAAAGACCACTACAGCCTGTGCGGACAACGCCTCGCGATCCCCACCGCGCTCACCGGCCAGAACGGCACGGCGGTCAACTACACCGTCAAGGTGGCCGTGCAAGGCTGCAGCGCCGTCAGAGCCGCGAAGGTCAAGAAGCTCACCCGCAAGCAGAAGCTGGCGCTCGCCCTCGCGGCGTGCCGCAGACGGTACAAGCACTCTGGCGCCAAGCTCGCCGCCTGTACGCGCCGGGCGCGCCGGCGCTCGCACCACCGGTCAGACTCCTGACGATCACGGGCCGCGCCGCGTGGCGCTCGCTCAACTGTCTGCGATCGCGACGGGATCGCAGCCCGTACGTAAGAGCTCGGACCGTCGGCGTTAAGCCTTCTATTGCGAGGGAAGTCACTTAGTAGGGAACCGCAAACCCACTATCTCGGAGGTCACAAATGCCCATCCGTTATTTCTCATTCCTCTCGCTGGGGCTGGCGGCAGGCTTTCTCGTCGTCGCGAGCCAGGCGTTTGCACTGTTCGACATCGCCAATCTGGCGCTCGGCGTCGGTATCGGCATGCTTGTGGTCGGGCTTGCCGTCGCGATCCTGTACCGCCGTCACTGGCCATCGGTCACGATCGGCGCCGCCGTCGCGATCGTGAGCGCGGGGATGATTGTCGCGAGTCAGGTCTTCTCACTCGAAACGGTGCAGAACCTGACGTTTGCTGAGGCGCTGGGGATCGTCGGCCTGGCGATCGCCGGCTTGACCGCGCACGAGCTGACGACCGAGCGCGTCGTTCACTCGCTCTCGCTCGAGCGAGCCGGCGAGGATAATTACACCGCTCCCGCCGAGCCGGCCGGTGCGCGCGACTACGCGGGTCCGCTGCTCGGTGGCGCGGTCAGGTCCTGAGAGCCTGAAAGACGGACCGAGCTTCGAGATCGCGAAAGCCGATCGCGCTCGATCCGCAGCGGTGAGTCGGAACCGAACCTGACGGAGCGACCCGCGATCCCAGCGCCCAGCGTCACTTCATCTCCGAGAGGAATTCGATGATCGCGTCGAACTTCTTCGCCGGAAGGTTCTTGAAGGACGGCATCGGCGCCGTCGGATTGACCAACGTGCGCGCGATCCCCAGACGCGGAATGCGCGCACCGATGTGCGTCAGGTTCGGACCCGGCCCCGGGTTGCCGTTGTCGCCGATCGTGTGACAGGCCTCGCAACCGGACTGCGCGATCGCGATGCGCCCTTCGTTCCAGCGCTTCAGCGCGGCCGGACCGTTTTCGACGACCGCCTTCGGCGGATTGATTTCCAGCGCGTCGGGGGTCCCCGCGTGAGCGCCCTGGTAGGTGAGATACGCCATCGTGCCGATCACGACGATCCCCGCCAACGACGCGATCGGCCGCCGCTCGGGGCGGCGCTCCGGTCCGCGATCGTAGAACGGCAGCAGGATCAGCAGGATCATGCAGATCGTCGGCAGGCCGATCGTGGCGAGCGGCACGATGCTCGGCGTCCTGATGATGCGCAGGATGTCGAACAGGAAGAAGAAGTACCACTCCGGTCGCGCGTCGTAGCTCGTGGACGCGGCGTTCACCTTGGAGCCCATTTCCGCTCCCAACACGAGCGACATCGTGACGATCACGGCCATCACCACGCATGCCATCGCCGCATCCTTCGCGACCGCGTACGGAAAGAACGGCTTGCCTTCGGCCTTCAGCAGCGCATAGTCGCGAAGGTATTCCTCCTTCTGTCGCTGATTCACCTCCCGCTCCGCGCGATTGGCGAATCAAGCGCCGCCTTGGCTTTCGCCGGGCCCGCCGCAAGCGCGCTCGCGACGTGCGCCCCTGCGGCGCACGCGCGAACGCCATCCCCAGGTGAAGCGCAGGGCACGCTGCGCATCACGGCGCCGCCGACCTCTCCTCTCCTTGCTGCCGGCGGCTGTCTTGCTGGAGAACGCAACGCCGCGAGCGTGCCACCGTGAGGTGCGGTTCGCAAGCCGTCGGGCGCCGTGCGGTCAGAGCGCTGACTCGATCCCGTCCCCGGCCCCGGCACGAGGTCCGAATTCGAACCTCTGCCGTATCAGGATGATCGCTCGCGCCGGTGTGGCGCGGCAGGCTAGGCCGGAGCCGCTCACTCGGGTCTGCGGCCGGTCAGGCGCCGCAGGAACACCGCGAGCGCCCCGCATGCCGCGACCATCGCTGCGATCGCGAGCACCAGCACGGCATTCCCTCCTCCCGCCGCCGCCAGCACCACGAGCGTCACAGGCATCGCGACGGCGATCATCATTGCGATCAGCGGCTCGGCCTCGCGCGCGCCGTCGGGGGCGCGCCCCGGACGCGAGAGCTCAGGCGGCCCATCCGGGTCGCGCATCGGCGGCTGCCGATATGCCGGAGCCTGCTCCCGCGCGGACTCGATCGCGGGGCGCGCTCGACCGATGGCCGCCGGCGCCGGCGAGCGCCGCCGCGAGTCCCGCGGCTCGCGTACGACATCGATGAAGTCGAACGGACGCCGTCGCAGCGCACCCTCGTGGACCCCGGCGCGTATCGCGGCCTCGAGCGATCCCTCCGTCCAGTTGCGCGCGCTGCAGCGCCGCGCCAGCGTGGCCCGCGTAAGCGGTCCGTTGATCTGCAGCTCCCTCACGAGCAGCTGCACCTCGGCGCTCAGCACGGCTCGGTTGTGGCGGTCCAGTCGCCCTCGATCGGCCGCACCGCGCCGCCGCGGCCCCGGGGTGCTTGTGCAGGAGTTGGGCATGGTCAGCTCCGTTCTCGTCGGCGACCCCTGCACCTTCACTGATAGGACGCGATCCTCCCGCGATCAAGCGCCGCGGTCATCCTGATGACCGGCGCGGCTTTGCAAATGAGCGGACAGCGCGGCGCAGCACCCGGCAGGCGGTCGTGTGAAGGCGGTGACGCCCGCGCTAGCGGCGGCGAATGTTGGCCGTGGCCACGGCCGTCGCCAGCAGCTTGCCGTCCGCGTCGCTCAGCTCACCCGCGAGGAACGCGATCTGCCCGCCGCGCCGGACCACGCGCCCGCGCGCGACGATCGGCCCGGGCCGCGCCGGCGCCAGGAACTGCACGTGCAGGTCGGTGGTCGGCGCCCATTCGCCGGGCCCGAGCGTCGCCACCAGCGCCGGGCCGAGCGTGTCGTCGAGCATCGCCGCGAGAAACCCACCCTGCACGTTGCCCGCGGGGTTCAGGAACCGGTCGGTGGCCTGGAAGCCGACTTCGATCGTGCCGGCCTCGGGGTCGATGTCGAGCAGGCGAAAGCCGAGCGTCACAGCGGCCGAGGGCAGCGGCGCGCGCCCTTCCATCACGTCCCAGAACGGCCCGCCGCGCTCATCAATGCGCTTCGTTGGCTCGCTGTTCGTGGTCACGCGCGCCAAGACTAGCGGCCCGAGCCTCGTCCCGTCGCGTGCGAGCTTGTGGGAAGCACGTGGGACGTGGGACGAAAATCCCAGTCCTGATGCGGGATTACGCGAGGACCAGCGTCTTGTCCAGACGGGGGTCGCTGCCCCCAAAGAAGCCGTCGCTGTCTTGCGCGAGAACCTCGACCGCAGCGGCGATCAGCCGCTCGCGGACGGCCACTTTGTCGCCAGAAGTCCCGCAGCCGGCGGGCCGAGCGTGCGCGAGCGTATGGCTCGAAAAGCGGTCAGCCATGCGGTTGATCTGGATTCCCTCGTGCATGGTCCTGCCCTCGTTTCCCTCCGTCGTCCCTCTACGCGGTTGCCTCTCGGCGCCTCTCTGAGCCCGGCGTGCCGTGCCTCTCATCTCCCGGCTCGGCCGCCCTTTCTACTGCTCTCCCCAAGCGCGGCTTGTGGGAAATAAGGAGAACATACGGTGGTTGGTTTGTCAAGGGCCCTTGAGAAATCAGGGTTTCGCATGCGAGTGACCCCCGTCTGGACAAGACAGTGGCCGAGCGCGCGGGAGTTTCGCGCGACGTTTTCGGTGAAGTCTTCGCTGGCACAGAGGGCTGCTATCGAACGGTACACGCGGTCGGCGCCGAGCGACTTTCGCGCGCGGTCGAGCAGGCTGCCGCCGGTCGCGAATCGTGGGCCGAGCGCGTGCGCGCGTGCGTTGTCGGTCTGTTGGGCTTCATGGACGACGAGCCCGGGTGGGGCCGGCTGCTGGTGGCCGAGCCCCCCTTCGCGAGCGTGGTCGCGCCGGAATGCCAGCAGCGCGTGCTCGCCGTGCTCACCGGCCTGCTCGACGAGGCGCCGGTCGGGGTGCAGAGCGAGCCCGCGCAATCGGCGCAATCGCTGGGATTGAAGGCCGAGCTCGTCGCCGGCGGGGTGTTCTCCGTGATTCGCACACGGGTGCTCGCAGGTGACGGCGAGGCGTTCGTCGAGCTGGCGCCGGCGCTGCTGTCGTTCATCGCTGCTCAGTACGGCATTCCGACGCTCGTGGGTGAGACGTCGGCAAGTCCGAGCCCGGGCGAGTCCTTGGCGACCTCCGGCTCATCCTTGCGCGCCACGGAGATCTCGCGTGCGGCCGAGCTGCCGATCCGCGCCACGCATCGCACCACGCTCGTGCTGCACGCGATCGCGCGGGCACCTTATTCGAACAACCGCGAGGTGGCGCACGCCGCGGGGCTCGCCGATGAGGGGCAGGCTTCGAAGCTGCTGGCACGGTTGGAGCGCCGGGGCTTGATCGAGAACGTCGGGGTGGGGGCTGCGCGTGGTGAACCGAACGCGTGGTTGCTGACGCCGGCGGGGCAGCGCGCGGTCGAGCTGCTCGGCGAGGGCCGCACCGGTGAGGTTGCACGGCCGAGAGTCAACCGCGCAAGGGGGATCGCATGACCTCCCAGGGCTTTTCGGTGCAACGCCGCACGAGTATGCGACGAGCATCGTTGAGGAGACGAGCGGATCAAGTCGGGCTGTTCCCAGGAACCCCGAGCACGTCTGCTCGTCGTCGCAACAACGACCGGCCGCGACAGTCGCTTTAGGACTTGTGGCGCCGGTCCACCAATACCGAGAGGAAAAGGAGTAGTGGAAAAGTGAGACATGTAAGGATGCTAGGGATGTGCTTGGTCGCCGCACTGACTGTGAGCGCAGTCGCGGTAGCTAGTGCATTTGGGCACGCATACAAAGAACCGAATGCGAAGTTCTCCATCTTGGCCAACTGTCCAGCGAGCGGAAGCGTCGAAGTCACTCCGCTGGGAGGGGAACCAGAAACAAAAACAGCTTTCAAGTGCTATGTCGGGGCGACCAGAGTGGGTGAAGGAGGCTCGTACACGGTCGGCAATATAACGGTGCCGATCACAAAGCAGATTGAGCTGCAGGGAGCGTTCACCGAACCGTTGGGCAAAACCAGTCAGGAACATAGGGAAAATCAACGCCTCGCGCCGGTTATCCCTCCAGAAGATGGTGCGCCTCCGATCATCCCAGCGGCCGAGAAGGTGCCAGGAGAAGTGCTAGGCAACGTCACCGAAGCCGAAATGAATGAATTCAACTGGCCGCAGGGGTTGAGGAGCAGTTACAAACTGGCGCAAAAGCACCACTGGTTCAAAGAAGGCAAAACCACAGAGGTGATCGAACCGGCTGGGAAAGACCTGGACTATTCGAGCGAATACAATATATTGTCCGAAGAAGGTCCCGGGATCATCGCGAACGTTCAGATTCAGGGCAAGAACCTATGGCTTGAAAGCATCGGCGGTAACTGTCAGATCGGCTCCGAAGCGGACCCGATCACGCAGACCTTGACGACCGGCGAAACCGAATCGCCAGTCACTCACGAAGTCATGAAGGGGACGGCCGGTCTCGCGCAGCTCTGGGACGAAGCCCAGATCGCCAGCCTGACCGGCGTCGTGCTGGTGGACAACACCTATGTCGTTCCGGGCGCCGAAAAGTGCGGCGGGCCGTCATACGAAGCGTATGTCGACCCGGTTGTCAACAAAGCGTTTGGACTCCCGGCAGAAGCCGGTGCCAGTAAGACCGAATTGGTGGGAGCTCTGTACCAGGCTACCGCCGAAGCGTTCTTGAACCACTAGCAAGGCGGCTTCAGTGAGAGCTCCGCCTCACGATGAGGCGGAGCTCTCCGTCGGCAGTGTAAGGGCGACGAAGATTCGGCGTGCAAGTAATCGACTGGCGATGATCCAGGACTAAGAGGGAAAGGAACGCGGGCATAGAGATGAAACTTATTATACGGATAGGACTTAGCTTGGCTGTGATGCTTGCACTGGGAGTGGTCGGGGTTGCAAGCGCGTCGGCTACGGCGCCGGAATTTGGTAGGTGCTTGAAAGCGGAAAAAGTCGGCAAAGCATATACGGGTGGCTATACGAACTCGAGCTGTACCACGGTGAGCGGGACGAAAACCGGTAAGTACGAATGGTTCCCAGGGGCTGTCAAGGTCAAGCAGACGACGAGCGGCGGCAAAGGCCTGCTCGAAACGGTCAACAAACTCTCGGTTACATGTCAGACCGAGACGAGCGTGGGCGAATACAGCGGCAGCAAAGAAGTCAAGAACGTGGTCGTAACGTTCAAGGGCTGCGAAACGGTCGGTGACAAGTGCAGCACCGAAGGCGCTGCCGAAGGCGAACTCGTCACGAAAACGCTGGAAGGGGTCGTCGGGTTCGAAAACAAAGCGCAGAAGAAGACGGCCTTCGACCTGTACCCGGCCGGCAAAACCGGGCTGTTCATCAAATTTGCGTGCAGCGGTCTGATCGTGTCTGTGCAGGGCTCGGTGATCGTGCCGATCAAGTCGGACAAGATGCTGCTGTCGGGAACCTTGAAGTACAAGGCCAAGAAAGGCATACAGCAGGTGGAAAAATTCGAAGGTGGTCCCAAGGACGTTCTCGAAACGACCTACCACGGCGGTCCCTTCGAACAGTCCGGTCAGACGATCACGACGACGCTGACCAACGAAGAAAAGCTCGAGCTGAACGCGGTCGTGTGAGGACGGGCTGATCGCGAGCCTCGGCTGTGAGCGTGGGACCGCGGGCGTGCTGGTGTGGCGCGCGCGGTCCCTGCTCGCGACGGTGATATGGTATGTCACGGCTGTTCAAGGACACGAGGCGGCAGTGGTTGCCGCTGGCCTGCGCGCTGGCCGGGCTGCTGACCGTGGGTTGTGCCCCTGCGTGGGGCCTGGCCGCTCGCGGCCACGCGTTCGGCTTCGCGTTCGAAGGCGCCGGTGAAGGCGCGTTGGTGGCGCCGTCCGGCGTGGCTGTCGATGAAGCGACGGGCGAAGTATGGGTGGTGGATGCCGGGCGTGAACGGGTCGATCGCTTCAGGCCGGACGGTGCCGGCGGGTTCGAATACGTGTCGTCCTTGAAGGTCGATGTGCCGGGCGCGATCGCGGTCGACAACGCGCCCGGGTCCCCGTCGCGCGGGGACGTGTACGTCGCGGGCGCCGAAGAACCGGGTGAGGAAGCCTACGAACGAGACTACCTCTACAAGTTCAGCGCGAGCGGGGAAAAACTGTTCAAGCGCGAGGTCTTCAAGGGGAAAGAAGGCGGCGAACCGGCGGAACTGGAACTGGAAGACATCCAGGGCGTGTCGGTCGATGCGAGCGGCGTGCTGTGGGTGTACTGGGAAGAAGAAGGCGTGATCAGCTCGTTCTCCGAAGCGGAAGCGAACAAGTGGGAGCCAGCGTCGACGGTGCGCAGTGAAGTCTATTCGCGTTTGAGCGAATGTCCCGCGGCGGGTGCGTTCGCGGTCGCGCCGGACGATGAAGCGTTCTATGTGGGCTATGAACGTGAGAACGCCGCTGAAGAATGTCCGGGTGAAGACGGCCTGACGCCCGATCCGGTGGTGGTCGCGAAGCTCGATCAGGCGGGCGCGATCGTCAGCCGCGAAACCGACCGGCAGAACACGACGGGGGCGGCGGTCGATCCGTCGAGCGGAGACGTGTACATGGACAACGTCTCCAACATCGGGGCATACACCCCGGAAGGCGTGCTGGACCAGCGTTTCGGCGGCGAAAGCCTGACCGGTGGCAGCGGTGTGGCGGTGGACGGCGGGACCGGTGAGGTGTTCGCGGCCGAGAGCACGCAGAGCAAGGTTGCCGTGTTCGTGCCGGAAGGCGCCGGCGTTCCGGTTGTCGATGGTCTCTCTGCGAAGGCGCTGAGCGCGAGTAGCGAGCGGCTGAGCGCGGTGATCGATCCGCACGGACTCGAAACCGAATACTTCTTCGAATACGGCACCGGCGACTGCGCGAGCGCGGGGTCGGCCTGTTCGCGTGTTCCCGTGCCGGCGGGGGAGCTCGCGGCGGGGTATGGCGATCGCAGTGTGAGCGCGGAAGTGACGGGGTTATCGTCGGCGACTGCCTACTACTACCGCGTGCAGGCGCGCAACAGCGCGGGTGGGCCGGTCGTGGCGAGGCCCTCGCCGAACACGTTTCAGACGCTGCCCTCGCCGGGCGCGCTGCCGGACGGGCGGGGATGGGAGATGGTCTCGCCGCCCGACAAGCACGGCGCGCAAATCGAAGCGCAGCCGCTTAATGGCGCGATGATCGTCTCCTCCCTGGATGGGAACGCGCTGACGTGGGTGGCGAACGGCCCGGTCGTTGGCGAACCGGCGGGGAGTCGCTCGCCGGAAGTGGCACAGCTGTTGTCGGTCCGAGGCGAAGGCGGATGGGAATCGCAGAGCCTTGAAACGCCGCACGATCAGGGGCAGGGCATCGAAACCGAACCGGTCCCGGACGAGTACCAGGCATTCTCCTCCAATCTCTCCTTGAGCCTGTTGGCGCCGGCGGTTCCGGTCGCGCCGGGCGAAGCGAATCTCGGCGTGAGCGAAGCGCCGCCCCTGTCGCCGTCGGCGTCGGAAAAGACGATCTATCTGCGTGACGATCCGCCGATCGAACCGGCTGAAGCAGAACGGGCCGGTTATCAAAAAGCGGGGTCTGAAGCGAACCGGGGCTACCTGTACCCGGGCTATCTCCCGCTGGTCGACGCGGCGAACGAGACCTCGGGTGAACGGTTTGGTGGCGGCCTGGAATTTCAGGGCGCCACGCCGGACCTGCAGCACGTGGTTCTGTCCTCGAGCGCGAGCCTGCTATCGGGGCTGCCGGGCTCGGGTGAGCTGTACGAGTGGACGCCGCCGGGATCGCTTCAGCTCGTGAGCGTGCTGCCCGACGGCAGCCCGGCCGGCGAACCGTATCTCGGCGATGGGGAAGGGCAGAGCTCCTCGCCCGGGTTGAACTCGCGTAACGCGATCTCCTCGAACGGGTCGCTCGTGTTCTTCACTGACGGCAAAGAACACTTCTACGTACACGACAGCGAAACCGGGGAAACGGTCCAGGTCAACGCCGCGCAGGGCAACGGCGCGACCGAACCCGGAACGGGCGGCCAGACGCTGCCCGAACCCGGTGAAGAACAGCAGGAAACGCACTTTCAGACCGCCAGCAGCGACGGGTCGCGCGTGTTCTTCACGGATACGGCTCGGCTGACCGAAGACTCGACGCTCGAACCGGTCCAGGAAGAAGGCCAGGGGCCGGCCGATCTGTACGAGTTCCAGATCACGAGCAAACCAGGCGAACCGCTGCGTGGCCGGCTGAGCGATCTGACGCCGGAAGCGGCGGAGGAAAGCGCGGACGTGCTGAACCTGATCCCGGGCGCGGGCGAAGATGGCGAATACGTTTACTTCGTGGCGAACGGCGTGCTCGCCCCGGGCGCGCCACCCGGGCATTGTCCGCGCTACTACGGCGAAGAAACACCGGCGCCGGCCGGCGCGACGTGCAACCTGTACGTCTCCGAACCCGACCCTGGAGATCGCGGTCAACGGCAAACGCGGTTCATCGCGGCGCTCTCCGACGAAGACGGGGCGGACTGGGGCGCGGGGCTGACCTCGCACTTCCTACCGAGCCAGGATCTCGCGATCGTCACCTCGCGCGTCTCGCCGAACGGCGTGTATCTGGCGTTCATGTCGCAGCGGAGCCTGACCGGGTATGACAACGAAGACGTCTCCAGCCAGCATCGGGGGGAACGGCTGGACGAGGAGGTCTACCTGTACGACGCCCAGACCGGGCGGCTGGCGTGCGCGTCGTGCAACCCCACGGGAGAACGCCCTACCGGCGTGTATGACACGCAAAAGTCAGGTGAAGGGCTCGGGCTGCTGGTCGACCGCTCGGAAAACTGGACCGGGCATTGGCTCGGCGGATCGCTGCCGGGATGGACGCTCGCCTACGGCCATTACAAATCCCCGACATATCAGCCGCGCTATCTCGACGACAGCGGCCGGCTGTTCTTCGACAGCCCCGACGCCCTCGTCCCGCAGCTGACCAGCTCGACCAGAACGGAGGAAGTCGAAGGCAAACAGCAGCAGGTCGGCGTCGAGAACGTCTACGAGTACGAGCCCGAAAGCGTGGGCAGCTGCCGGAGCTCGGGGGGCTGTGTCGGATTGCTGTCCTCCGGCACGTCCACGCAGGAATCGGCGTTCCTCGACGCGAGCGAAAGCGGCGAAGACGCCTTCTTCCTGACCAGTGCGCAGCTGCTGCCCCAAGATCAGGATCATGCCTTCGACATCTACGACGCGCGGGTCTGCACCGCGGCCTCGCCCTGCCTGTCCCCGCCCGAACCGCCCGCGCCGCCGTGTGACTCGACCGGCAGCTGTCACGGCCCGGCGCCGGGTTCCGCTGCGCAGGCGCCGCTGCCGCCGAGCCAGACGTATGCCGGGCCCGGCAACGTCGTCCAGGAGGGCGTGTCGGCCAGCAAACTCAGAGGCAAGCCCAAGCCTCCGACCCGCGCGCAGCAGCTCGCACGTGCGCTGAAAACATGCCGCAAGATGAAAGGCAGGCGCAGGCGTCGCGCTTGTGAAGCCAAGGCGCGCAAGCGGTTCGGCCCGAAGGTCAAAACGCACAAGCAGACCGACCGGCGGAGCGCGCGAAGGACGTCGCGATGAAACTGTGCGCTGCTCGGGTTCGCGTCGCGCTTGGCGTCCTCTTCGCTGGACTGGCGCTCGTGCTGGTGGTCGGGGCGGCACCGGCGTTGGCAGGAGCGTGGTGGCAGCTGTCCTCGCGGGTGGCGCCGACGAACCTCAGGCCCGGTGGCAAGGGCCTGCTGCTGGTCGCGGCTGATGACATCGGCGACAGCCCCGTCGAAGGCGGCACCAGTCATGTGACGGTCAGCGACCTGCTGCCCGAAGGGCTCGCGCTCACCGGCGGCGTCGGCGCGGTCAAGGCTCACCGCTCGTTTGAAACAGCCGAAGAAGCGCGCAACTGGAGCTGCACCTTGAACGGCGCGCGTGAAGTGCGTTGCGCGAGCCTGTTGACGATCCCGCCGTATGAAGGCCTCGAACTGGAAATCCCCGTGGAAGCGCAGGAGCCCGCCGGGATCGACACCGCGTTGGCCAACCGCGTCAGCGTAAGCGGCGGCGTCGAACCCGGGGGCAGCGCGGTGGTCGAACGCACGCTGACGCGCCCGATCAGCATCGGCGAAGAACCGGTCGGGTTCGGCGTGGAACCGGACGGCTTTGCGCTCGTCCCCGAAAACGACCGCGGTGAAAGCGAAACGCAGGCCGGCGGCCACCCCTTCCAGCTCACCGCCGACGTCGGCTTCGACCAGACGGTCGAACGGCTTCCCGAAGAAAAGGGGCTGCGACCGAGCTCTCCGGCGCTGGCCAGGAACCTGTCGTTCAACCTTCCTCCCGGCCTGCTCGGCGACGTGAACGCGAGCGAACGCTGCAGCGAAGCGGCGTTCTCGGCGCTCGGCCCGAACTTCACCAACCTCTGCCCATCCGGATCGGTGGTCGGGGTCGCGACCGTGTCGGTCAACATCCGCGTTCCCGCGTTCGGGTACGTAACCCATTCTGTGCCGCTCTTCAATCTGGTGCCAGGTCACGGCGAACCAGCCCGCTTCGGGTTCGAGATCTTCAAAGTCCCGGTGATGCTCGACACCGCCGTCCGGACCGGCGGCGACTACGGCGTCAGCGTCAACGTTGAGAACGCACCCGAGACCGCGCAGATCCTCGCCAGCCAGGTCACGTTCTGGGGCACGCCCAGCGACCCCGCCCACAACAGCGCGCGCGGCTGGCCGTGCCTGATCGGCGGCGTCTACGCCAGCGGCGCCACCTGCACCCCACCCGGCGAACCGTCCGATACCGCCCTGCTGACGCTGCCGAGTTCGTGCACGGGGCCGCTGAACAGCCTGATGACCGGAGAATCGTGGTCCGGCGGCCAGCTCGACAGCGGCTACCTGCCTCTGCAGCGCAACGAGACCGAACCGCTCACCGGCCTACGCGATTGCCAGGCGGTGCCGTTCGACGCGGCGATCACCACGCAGCCCGTCGAAGCCGGCGAAGCCGAACAAGAACCGCAGCCGGTGCACAGCACCAGCACCCCGAGCGGGCTGGACGTCGGCGTGACGGTCCCCCAGCACGCGACCGTCGACGGCGGCGAACCTGCCGGAGAGGCCGACGTCCAGAGCGCGAGCGTGACGCTCCCCGAAGGCGTGCTGCTGAACCCGTCGGCGGCGAACGGGTTGCAGGCCTGCTCTGAGGGGCAGATCGGCTATCAGGGGCCTGGCGCTTCGAGCGGTGACCCGTTCGCCCCGGGCGCCCCCGAACCCCTGCGCTTCTCCGATGAACCCCCCCACTGCCCGGCCGGCTCCAAGCTCGGGACCGTGCACATCAAGACGCCGCTGCTCGCTGAAGAACTGGAAGGGTCGGTATACCTGGCGAGCCCCGCCCCCGAGGGCGAAGCGGGGCAGAACCCGTTCGACAGCCTGCTCGCGTTGTACATCGTCGCGGAAAGCGAAACGCTGGGATTGACGGTCAAGCTCGCGGGCGAAAGCACGCTCAATGCCGCCACGGGCCAGATCACCACCACCTTCAGCAGCACCCCGCAGGTGCCCTTCGAACAGCTGCGCGTGCAGCTGTTCGGGGGTCCTCGGGGCCCGCTCTCGACGCCCGCGTTCTGCGGCACGTATCAGACCAGCGCCAGCTTCACCCCCTGGTCGGGCAACCCGTCGTTGCAGACCAGCTCCGAACCTGGAGAATTCGACCTCGACACCGGCACCGAAGGCGAACCCTGCCCGTCCGGACAGCAGCCGTTCACCCCCAGCATCCAGGCCGGCTCCACGAACCTGCAAGCGGGAGCGTTCACCAACTTCACCTTCCAGCTCAGCCGTCCCGGCCCCGACCAGCCGCTGACCGGGCTGACGCTGAAGCTGCCCCCGGGCGATGCAGCGCTGCTCAAAAACGTGACGCCATGCTCGGAACCCCAAGCTGCCCAGGGCGCCTGCGGCCCCGAATCGGAAATCGGCCAGGCCACCGCCACCGCGGGTCTCGGCCCCGACCCCTACACGGTTGGCGGCGGACGCGTGTACATCACCGGCCCATACGATGGCGCGCCGTTCGGCCTCTCGATCGTCACCCCGGCCGTCGCCGGACCGTTCGACCTCGGCAATGTGGTCGTCCGCTCGAAGATCGAAGTCGACCCGCACACCGCGCAGGTCACGATCTCGAGCCCGCTGCCGACGATCGTCCAAGCCGTCGGACACGCCGCCACGGGCATTCCCCTCGACCTCAGGCAGGTCAACGTCACGATCGACCGCCCCAACTTCGAGTACAACCCCACCGACTGCACCGCGTCGAGCATCGCCGCGACCCTCACCGGCGCGCAGGGCGCAACCGCCAGCACGTCGACGCGTTTTCAGGTCGCCGGCTGCCAGGGCCTGCCGTTCAGGCCCGCCGTGACGGCCACCACAAAGGGCAGGACGAGCAAAGCCGATGGCGCGAGCTTGGGTCTGACGTTCAAGTCCCGGGTCGGTGAAGCGCATGTCGCCAGGACGGTCCTGACGATCCCGGCGATGCTGCCGGCGCGTCTGACGACGATCCAAAAAGCGTGTGTCGCCGCCACGTTTGAAGTGAACCCTGCGGCCTGCGGCGAAGGCTCTGACATCGGTACCGCCGTGGTCCATACGCCCGTGCTGAAGAACCCGCTGAGTGGCCCGATCTATCTCGTCAGTCATGGCAACGCCGCCTGGCCCGACGCCGAGCTGGTGTTGCAGGGCGAAGGCGTCACGGTGATCCTCGACGGACAGACGGCGATCAAGAAGGGTGTCACGACCAGCTCGTTCCTGTCGGTCCCGGACGCACCCTTCGAAAGCGTCGAAGCGACGCTGCCCGAGGGGCCGCACTCGGCGCTGACGACCAACCTGCCGCTGAAGGACCACTACAGCCTCTGCGGCCAGCATCTCACGATCCCGACCGCGCTCACCGGCCAGAACGGGAGCGCCACCAAAGCAAGCGTGAAGGTGTCGGTTCAGGGCTGCGCCGCCGTGAGAGGCGTGAAGGCGAGAAGGCTCAGCCGCAGGCAGAAGCTCGCGCGAGCGCTGAAGGCGTGCCGCAAGGCCAGCCGCCGCTCGCACGCCCGACCTGCCGCCTGCGAACGGCGGGCCGAGCGCATATGGGTCATGTCCGTCTCGAGACTGCGACGCGCCGCCTGAGGCGCGCTTTGCCGTTCCGTGTGGGACGGGCGTGGGACGTGGGGCCAAAACCCCAGTTCCCATGCGGGATTACGCCAGAGCCCGCGTCTCGCCCAGACGGGGGTCGCCGCCCTCGGCGACGACATCGATCATCGTGGCGATCAGCCTGTCGCGCACGGTCGCGAGATCCTGTGAAGCCCTGGAGCCGGCAGGGGTCGAGAGAGCGAGGGTGTGGCTTGAAAAGGCCTCAGCCACGTGATTTATCCGGATCCCATCCCCCATGATGCCGTCTCGTTTCCCTCCGTTGTCCCTCTCGCTCGTCCCTCTCGCGCCGCCTGTCCCAAGTGCCCGAAGCTGTGGGCGGCGTGTGGGAAAAGGAGAACACACAGCGCCAATTTTGTCAAGGGGTCCTGAAAAATAGGGTTTTGATCGACGAGTGACCCCCGTCTGGGCGAGACGGTGGCCGCGCACGCGGGCGTTTCAAGCGGGGTCTTTCATGAATGCTTCGAGACCGCCGAGGAGTGCTATCGGGCGGCGTTCGATCAGGCCCTGAGCAGGCTGTCACCGACCGTCGCCGAGGCCGCCGGTCAAGAGGTTGCGTGGCTCGAGCGAGTCCGCTCGGGGCTCGTCGCGATGCTCGGGTTCTTCGACGACCAGCCGCGAAACGCCCACCTGCTGGTGCTCGAGACGCCGCTCAGCGCGACGGTGACACTTGCGTGCAGGAAGCAACTGCACGATCTACTGGCCGCGCTGCTCGAGCGCGAAGCCGACATCGGTCAGAGCCGCGTCGACGGTCGTTCCGGCGAGTCGCCGAAGCTGCTGGCGACGCTCGGCGGCGAACTGATCGTCGGCGGCGTCTTCTCGGTCATCCGCACGAGCATGCTCGAAGCGGATTCCGGCAAGCTGGTGGAGCTGGCGCCGTCGCTGATGGCGTTCATCGTCGCGCCGCGCCTAGGTCATGCCGCCGCGCAGGCCGAGCTCGAGGGTAAGTCGTCGGGCGTCGCGCACCAGGCCTCGGTCACCGAGTCGAAGCCGACGCGGGTGCAGGCAATTTCGCGCGCCGGCGAGCTGCCGATCCGCGCCACGCATCGCACCACGCTCGTGCTGCGCGCGATCGCGCGTGCGCCTTACTCGAACAACCGCGAGGTGGCCCAGGCCGCGGGGCTGGCCGATGAGGGGCAGGCCTCGAAGCTGCTGGCGCGGTTGGAGCACAAGGGCGTGATCGAGAACGTCGGCGTCGGCGCTGCGCGCGGCGAGCCGAACGCATGGCTGCTCACCGCGGAGGGTCGGCGCGCTTTGTCGCTGCTGGGTGAAAGCTGCGCCAACCCGGCTCCCCGGCGGGCGAGCCGAGCGCTGAAGGAAGCGCTGTGAGAACTACGAGCTTTTCGGCGCGCCATCGCTCGCGATGCGATGGCGTCGTTGAGAGGGCAAGCGGAGGCGAGGCGCTCGTCGCTGTTGGGGCGCGCTTCCCTGCCCGTCCGCTTGCGGTCGCAAGAGATCGGTTTGCCAAGTCGCTTACAGCGGCCCGCGGCACCGATCGATCATCACCGAGAGGAAAAGGAGCAGTGGAAAAGTGAGACATGTAAGGATGCTGGGGCTCTGTATAGCGGCGGTGCTCGCCGTAGGCGCGGCGTTGGCCTCGAGCGCGCTAGCCCTTTCTAACCCCAACATAGGTTGGAAAAAATTCGACAACTGTCCTACCAGTAACCCGGCGACAGTGCATTGCAGTGTCGCTGATACATACAAAAGGACTGGAGGCTTTTACTCAGTCGGCCCGATCACGGTTCCCGTAACGGGCCAGATCCTCTTGCAGGGTGGATACACCGAAGAAGAAGAAACCGAAGCAGGTTACTACAGCACGATTATTCCTCCGGAAGACGGTGCAAGCGCGATAAAGCCGGTGGCTGAGCCGATCCCGGTCAGCGTACTGAACAACGTCAGCGAAGAAGAAATGAACGAATTCAATTGGCCCCAAAGCCTGCGCGAAAGCTATGACAAGGCGAAATTGAAGGGCGATTTCGCAAGAGGCAAAACAAGCGAGCTCATCGAGCCGGCCGGCGCCGATCTCGATTTCTTTAGCAACTACAATCTGCTGGTCGAAGAAGGTCCGGCGATCATCGCGAGGGTCCAGATACTCGGGGAGAACAAGTGGCTTAAACGCCTTGGGGGTTACTGCCAGATCGGCTCCGAAGCCAACCCGATCGAACAGCATCTGGCATCGGGCCCGAGCGTTTCGCCGCTGACCGGCGAAGAAATTCACGGCAAACCCGGTTACGCCACTCTCGTGGACAACTTCGAACAGGCGTACTTGACCGAAACGGTGCTCGTGGACAACACGTATGCCGTTCCGGGAGCGGAAAAATGCGGTGGATCCGCGAACGAAGCCTATCTCGACCCGGTCGTGAACCGAGCGTTCGGGCTTCCGGCGGTCGCCGGGGCAAGCACGACGGAGCTGGAAGGCGAACTGTACACAGCCACCAAGCGTTCCGTGGTTGAAAACGGCGCGTAGCTAATTGATGTAGGAGCTCCGTCTCATTCGCGAGGCGGAGCTCTTACTCTGCCGAGTCCGCGGCTCCCGAGCCCGGCGCGGCGTGATCGAACTTCGAGGGAAAGGAACTATTGATGAGAGGCTTGAAGCGAATCGGGCTGTGTCTCGTTGCGACGGTGATTGCCAGCGCGCTGTGGGCAGGTGTCGCGGCCGCCGAAGCCCCGGAATTCGGCAGATGCCTGCACGCCGAAAAGGTTGGAAAGACGTATACCGGGAAGTTCAAGAACTCCAGCTGCACCGAGGAAGCGGCGGTCGCAGAACGCGAAAAGAAGGGCAAGTTCGAATGGTTCCCGGGCGCCGCGAAAGTGCATCAGACGACCAGCGGCGGCAAAGGGCAGCTCGAAACGGTGGGCAAACTCGGGGTCGAGTGCCAGACCGAGACGAGCACCGGCGAATACAGCGGCGCCAAAGAAGTCAAGAATGTGGTCGTGACTTTCGAGGGCTGCGAATCGGCCGGGATCAAATGCAGCACAGCCGGTTCGGCGGTGGGAGAACTGGTGACAAAAACGCTCGAAGGTATCGTGGGCTTCGAAGACAAGGCAAAGAAGAAGACCGCCTTCGACCTCTATCCGCAGGGGAAAACGGGCCTGTTCATAGAATTCTCGTGCAGCGGGCTGGTGATCGCCGTGCGCGGCTCGATCCTCGTGCCGATCAAGTCGGACAAGATGCTGCTGAGCGGCACGCTGAAGTACAAAGCCACCAAAGGCGTCCAGCAGGTGCAGAAATTCGAAGGCATGCCCAAGGACGTGCTCGAAACGACCCACCAGGGCCTGCCTTACGAAGAATCCGGCCAGAACATCACGACGACGTTGACGAACGAAGAAAAGCTGGAGCTGAACGCGGTCGTCTGACGCGCCGGGGCAAAACCGAGGTCATGCGGGCGGTGCATCTCGCGCGCTCGGATGACGGGTGACCGCAGCACCAAGCGGCTGCGGTCACCCCGGTCGATCTCGCCCCGGCCAGGATCCAAGCGAGCCGGTGGACACGATGCACTTCTCGAGGACAGCCGGGGCGATCCTGCGGCGGGTGGCGCTCGCTGCGTTTGTGCCGCTGGCGCTCGTCCCTCCCGCATCGGCGGGCGCCGCACTCGCACGCACCCACACTTTCGCCTTCTCCTTCACAGGCTCGGGCGAAGGCGCCCTGTCCGATCCAGGTCCTCTCGCTGTGAACGAAGCCACCGGCGAAGTGTTCGTGATCGATCGCGGCCACGAACGGGTGGTGCGCTTCACGCCCGACGGTAAAGGCTCCTATCAGTTCGCCTCCGCCTTCAAAGTCGACTCCCCCGGGGCGATCGCAATCGATAACTCCACGAGCCCGTCGGACCCCTCCAAAGGCGACGTCTACGTCGCCGGCGCATCGGAACCAGGAGCAGAAGCGCTCGAACGCGACTACATCTACAAGTACTCGCCCTCGGGCGAAAAACTGATGAAGAAAAGCATCTTCAAGGGCAAGGAAGAAGACGAAACCGCTGAATTGGAACTCGAAAACATCCAGGGTCTGGCGGTCGATGGCGCCGGGACCGTGTGGGTCTATTGGGAAGAAGAAGGCCACATCTCTGGTTTGTCGGACGCCCAGCCCAACAAGTGGGTGCCGGGCGACACTCCCGCCGGCTTCGAAGGCGAGCAGGAGCTGATCGAACAGTGCACGGCCCGCCCCGACTTCGGCGTGAACTCAGACGCGTCGACCTTCTACGTCGGCTACGAACGCGAGAACTCCGAAGAAGACTGCCCCGGCGAAGAAGAACTGACCCCGGACCCCGTCGCGGTGGCGGTCCTGAAGGCGCCGAGCATGACGCTGCAGAGCCGCGAAGTGCAGCGCCAGGGAGCGACCGGCGTCGCCGTTGACCAGGGCGATGACGGCCCCTACCTCGTCGGCCGGGAAAGCGTCGGCGCGTTCGACGCAGAGGACGTCCTGATCCAGCGCTTTGGCTCGGAACAGCTCCAGGAACAGGGCGGCGCGGGGATCGCCGTGTCAGCCGAAGCAGCGCCCGGACCCGGGGCCGGCGACGTGTTCGTGTCCGATCAGGCCAACGACCGCATCGACGTCTTTGCCCCTGCGCAAGCCGGGGCGCCGTCGGTCGATGCGCTCAGCGCTCGCAGCCTCACGCCGACCAGCGAGGAGCTCACCGGCGAGATCGACCCGGACGGCGCGGAAGCCGAATATCGCTTCCTGTATGGCACGGCCGACTGCGCCACCGAACCAGCGTCCTGCCTCAGCGCGCCGATCCCCGCGGGAGTGATCCCGCCGGGCTATGGCGATCACAGCGTGAGCGTGGAAGTCTCCGGACTCTCCCCCGCCACCGCGTACCACTACGAGCTGATCGTCACCGGCGTCGGCGGCACGGCCACCGGCAGCCCGCAGCCGAACACCTTCACCACGCTGCCCTCGCCGGCCGTGCTCCCGGACGGCCGCGCATGGGAGATGGTCTCACCGCCCGACAAGCACGGCGCGGGCGTGGAAGGGCTGCCCCACGAAGGCGGCGCGATGATCGAGGCCTCGGCCGACGGCCAGGCGGTCAGCTGGGTGGCGAACGGGCCGCTGGTCGCTGAACCGCAGGGCTCGCGCAACCCCGAACCGACCCAACTGCTCTCGCACAGAACCGCCGACGAATGGCAGACCGAGAGCCTCGAAACGCCCCACACCCGCGGCGGCGGCCTCGAAGAAGTCCACCCGATCGGCGCCGAGTACCAGGCCTTCTCCCCCGATCTGTCGCTGAGCCTGCTGCAGCCGGCGGCCCCGCTCGTGACCGGTGGGCTCGGCGCCGTCGAAACACCTCCCCTTTCGCCTACCGCCGGCGAAAAGACGATCTACCTGCGCGACGACCAGCCGCTGCAGCCCGGACCGGCGGAGCGGGCGGTGTACGAACAGGCCGGTTCACCCGAGAACGAGAGCTATCTCGCGCCGGGGTACCTGCCGCTGGTGACCGCCGCCGACGACAGCGCCAACGCACGCTTCGGCGGTGGCCTCGACTACGCGGGCGCAAGCGAAGACCTCTCGCACGTGATCTTCAGCTCCGCGGTCGGCCTGACCGCCGCGGCTCCGTCGGCCGCCGGCCTGTATGAGTGGAGCCTCGGCCAGCCGCTGGCGCTCGTGAGCGTCCTGCCGGACGGCCAGCCGGCGACGGACCCGTTCCTCGGCGCCGGCGAATCGCCCGCCTCGCCGCCGGGACTGAACAGCCGCGGCGCGATCGCGGCGAACGGAAGCCTCGTGACCTTCACCGACGGGCGCGAACACCTCTACCTCAGAGACGTCCCGGCGCAAGAAACGATCGAGCTGAGCGCCGCCCAGGGGCACGGCGCCACCGAAGCGGGCCCGGCTGGGCATGAAGTCGCCGAACCGGGCGAAGAACACCAGGAAGTGCGCTTCCAGGGAGCCTCGGCCGATGGCCGGAGCATCTTCTTCACCGACACCGCCAGGCTCACGGAAGACTCCGCGCTCGAACCCGTCGGCGGCGACGAAGGCCCAGCCGATCTCTACGAATTCAAGCTCACGAGCGCCCCCGGGCAGCCGCTGCGAGGAGCGCTCAGCGACCTCACGCCCGAAGCCGCCGAGGGCAACGCCGACGTGCTCAACCTGCTGCCCGGCGTCAGCGAAGACGGCGCTTACCTGTACTTCGTGGCAAACGGAGTGCTGGCGCCGGGCGCGAGCCCCGGGCACTGCGCACGCTACTACGGCGAAGAACAGCGTCCCGCGCCCGGATCCAAATGCAACCTGTACGTGTCCGAGCCCGATCCCACCCAGCCGGGGACGCGGGAAACACGTTTCATCGCCTCGCTCTCCTCCGAAGACGCCGCCGACTGGGGCGCGGGGCTCGACTCGAACCTGATCCCCGAAGCCGACCTCTCGGCGGTCAGCTCGCGGGTCTCGCCGAGCGGGCGGTTCTTCGCGTTCATGTCGCAGGAAAGCCTCACCGGCTATGACAACGAAGACCAGACGAGCAGGGCCCCGGGTGAAAAGCTCGATCAGGAGGTCTTCCTCTACGACGCGGACACAGATCGCCTGACCTGCGCCTCCTGCAATCCGAGCGGGGCCAGACCCGCCGGGGTGTTCGACACGCTCGACGCCGGCGAAGGCCTCGGACTGCTCGTCGATCGCCCGGAAAACTGGCTCGATCACTGGCTCGCGGCCTCACTGCCCGACTGGATGCTCGACTACGGCAAGGAAAAATCCGCCGGCTACCAGTCGCGCTACCTCACAAACGAAGGACGCCTGTTCTTCAACAGCGCCGATGGACTGGTGCCCGAAGACCAAAACGGCAAGGAGGACGTTTACGAGTACGAGCCCCAGAGCGTCGGCAGCTGCAGCGCCTCCGGAGGCTGCGTCGGACTGATCTCCTCGGGCACCTCGAGCCACGAAGCCGCGTTCCTGGACGCCAGCGAAAACGGCGACGACGTCTTCTTCATGAGCGCCGCGCCGCTCGTCGCGGCGGACAAGGACGAAGCCTACGACGTCTATGACGCACGCGTGTGCACGGCATCGTCGCCGTGCCTGACATACCCTGCCGGCTCCACACAGAGCTGTGAATCGGAACTGGGCTGTCACGGTCAGGCACAGGCGCTGCCTGCGGCGGCTCCGGCGCCCGCCACCACCCAGGTCTCCTCGTCTGCCAACGACCTGGCCTCGACTGGGACGCTGGCCGTCAAGAAGCAGAGCGCTACCGCACCCAAGCCCCTGACTCGCGCGCAGAAGCTCGCCCGCGCGCTTCGCGGCTGTCGAAAGCTGAAGAACAGACATCGGCGCACGGTCTGTGAACGCGAGGCGCGCAGGCGCTATCGGCCGCACCAGGCGAAGCAGGCCCACGCCAAGCGCCGTTCTCACGCGGGCAGCGACAGGGAGCGGAAACGATGAGCGCCGCCGAGGCGTCCGGGCGCCGCAGACGGGCGCCGTCGCACCGCAGTCGGCTGCTCGCTTCGCGTCTGCGTATCTCGCGGCCGCATATGCTGGTTGCGGTCGCTGCTGTGGCACTCACCCTCGGCGCAGCCTGCACCTCGGCGTCGGGCGCGCCTTTCTGGCGGCTGTCCTCGCGAGCTGCCCCCAGCAACCTCGCGCCAGATACCACAGGGCTGCTCGCGGTGGTGGCCGAGGACCTCGGCGATGCGGGCGTCAAGGGCGACAGCTCCCATGTGAAGATCTCCGACAGCTTGCCCGCCGGCCTCGCGCTGAGCGGGGGAGCCGCGGCCGTGCGCGCGCGCCGCTCGTATCCGATCTCCGGTGAAGCCGAAGAAGCGGCCTTCTGGAGCTGTCAGAGCCAAGACGAACAGCAGGTCAGCTGTGAAAGCTCGCTTGACATCCCGCCGTACGAAGCGCTCGAACTGCTGATCCCGGTGACGGTCAGCGAGCCCGCAGGGACCGTCACGACCTTGCAGAACACCGTGAACGTGCAGGGCGGGCTCGCCGAAGAAGCGGGCGAACCGCCCGTGCTCGGCGCGACGCTTGCGCGCGCGGTGAAGATCGACGCAGCGCAGCTCCCGTTCGGGATCGAAGCCGGCGGGTACACGCTGACGCCCGAAAATGAAGCCGGCGAACCGGAACGGCAGGCCGGCTCGCATCCGTTTCAGCTGACCGCGAACGTCAACTTCAACCAGACGCTCGAAACGTTGCCGGTGCAGCAGGGCGCGCCACCGCAGAAGGGGCTGCAGCCGGCCTCGCCCGGCCTCGCCAAGGACCTGTCGTTCGGGCTGCCGCCGGGGCTGCTGGGGAACGTGACCGCCGCCGAACAGTGCCCCGAATTCGACTTCTCCGCGATCGGTCCCGAAAACGTGAACTTCTGTCCGGCCGGCGCCGCGATCGGCGTCGCCACTGTGTTCATCAATATCCCAAAGCCCTACGGGTACGCGCACTTCGCGGTT
>DATJOF010000038.1:0-3116 GCA_035507415.1 Solirubrobacteraceae bacterium | reverse complement strand
CACCCGCAGGATGCGATCGTGCGCGTGCAGGCGAGCGGCATCTGCGGATCGGACCTGCACATCTACCACGGGCGCACGCCCGTCGAGCAGGGCTTCACGATCGGCCACGAGTACGTCGGCACGGTCGAGGCGGTCGGCTCGGACGTAGAGCGCGTCGCCGTGGGCGACCTCGTGCTCGGCTGTTTTCACAGCGCGTGCGGCGCCTGCGTGGCATGCGTGCGCGGCGACTACCACCGCTGCCGGCAGGGGCGCACCTTCGGCCACGGCAGCAAGCTGGGCGACCTGCCCGGAGCGCAGGCCGAGAAGCTGCTCGTGCCGCGCGCCAACCTGACGTTGCGGCGCGTGCCCGACGGCATGTCCGCGGACGTCGCGCTGTTCGCCGGCGATGTGATGGGCACCGGCTACCACGCGATCGCGCACGCCGGCACGCGCGCCGGCGACACGGTGGCCGTGCTCGGCCTCGGCCCGGTGGGCCTGTGCGCCGTGCAGGCCGCGCGCGCCGCCGGCGCCTCGCAGGTGTTCGCGATCGACACGGTCGCGCCGCGACTGGAGCTCGCGCGCAGCTTCGGCGCGAGGGCCCTGCACCTCACCGAGGAAGATCCCAAGGCGCTCGTGCGCGAGGCCACCGAACGCCTCGGCGTGGACGTCGTCGTCGATGCGGTCGGCGACCCCGGCCCGCTGGGGCTCGCGATCAGCCTCTGCCGGGACGCCGGCACGATCTCGGGGATCGGCGCCTACGCGGGTCGCGGCGACGTGACGCTCGGCCTGGCCTGGCTGAAGGGACTGACGATCCGCCTCGGCCTGGCCAACGTGATCGCCCACGTCGATCGCATCCTCGCGATGATGTCCGCGGGAATCCTCGACCCCGGCCCGCTGGTGAGCGAGCACATGTCGCTCGAGCAGGCGCCCGAGGCCTACGCGCTGTACGACCGGCGCGAGGCGCTGAAGATCGTGCTGAGCCCGTAGCTGCGGGCTCGCGGGCATGGGCAGGTAGGCTGCCCCCACCGATGACGACCGGCTCCGCGGCCTCGTGAGCGCTGCCACGCTGAGTGAGGGCGCCACCGTGCGCGTACGCTCCGATCGCTGGGCGTCCGCGCTCGGCGCGCTGCTGTCGCTGCTGCTCGTGGCCGCGGCCGCCGAGATCGTGCTCGACGGCGCGCTCGGGCACTCGCCGCTGATCCCGCTCTCGCCGGACATCGCCGGGTGGCTCAGGGGCATCGGCGAGCGCCTCGGCTACCGCGTGTTCCTGATCGCGCTGCTCGTCTCCACCGGCGCCTACGCGGGCCTGATCGGCCTCGCCGCGCGCTCCGCGCAGCGCGCGCGCACGCCCGCCATCTCCGCGCGCGCGGCGATCGCGCTCGTGGCGGCGCTGCAGCTGATCGTCTTCGCCGGACCGGTGCTGCTCTCGACCGACGTCTTCAGCTACATCGCCTACGCGCGCATGGGCGTCGAGCACGGGCTCAACCCCTACCAGCACGGGCCGGTGGCGATCGTCGGCGATCCCGTCTTCCGCTACGTCGGCGAGGACTGGATCCACGTGGCCACCGCCTACGGCCCGCTGTACACGCTGCTCTCCTACCCGCTCGCGCCGCTCGGGCTGGTGGGCGCGCTGTGGGCGATGAAGCTGGAGGCGCTGCTCGCCAGCGCCGGCACGCTCGCGCTGACCTGGCGCTGCGCGCGCGCGCGCGGCTTCGACCCGCCCTTCGCGCTGCTGGCCGTGGGGGCCAACCCGCTGTATGTGATCTACGGCCTCGGCGGCGCCCACAACGACCTGATCATGCTCGCGCTGATGATGGCCGCAGTCGCGCTCACGATCGCGCCGCCCGTGCGAGCGCGCATCGCGGCCAGAGCCGAAGCGATCGGGACGCCCGTGCGGACGCGCATCTCGGGCAGAGCCGAAGCCGATGACAGGTCGAGCCCGGCACGGCTGGCCGGCGCCGGCGCCGCGGTCATCGCCGGCGCGCTCGTGAAGGCGACCGTCGCCGTGCTGCTGCCCTTCATGCTCGCCGATCGCCGCCGCGCGCGGCAGGGGCGACTCGCGATCCTGGCGGGGGGGCTCGCAGCGCTCGTACTGGGGCTGCTCGCCGGCTATCTCGCCTTCGGCTCCCACGGCGTCAACCTGATCGCGGCGCTCAACCGCGACTCGGCGTTCGTCTCGACCGACAGCTTCCCCAACGAGCTCGCCCACCTGTTCGGCAAGCCCGGCGTCTTCCCGGTCGACCACGACCTGCTCAAGGCCGCGCTCGCGCTGATCGTCGTGTACCTGCTGTGGCGCACGTGGCACGGTTATGACTGGGTCGCCGCCTCGGGCTGGGCGCTGCTGGCGATCTCGGTCACCAGCACGTGGCTGCTGGCCTGGTACATCCTGTGGCCGCTGCCGCTCGCCGTCGTCGCGCGCGACCGGCGCCTGCTGCTCGCCACGCTGTTCGTGCAGGGGCTGTTCGTGATCCACCAGACCTCGCCGCTGCTGGCGCCCGTGCAATGAGCCGTCGCAGATCCAATCCGATCGACCGCCCGCGCGCCACACGATGAGCCGCATACGCCTGATCGAGACCGCGCTGCTCGTGCTCGTCGGCCTGCTGCTCGCGCTGGCCACCGTCAACGACGTCGTGCGTCAGACCCACGTCAACGACCGTCTGATCGCCGACCTCAGCACCTGGCGGCACTACACGGACCACGACTACAAGGAACTCGCGCCCGACCAGCACCTGCTTGGCGAAAGCACCAAGCGCGAGGTCGTCTGCGGCAACACCGCGCCCGGTCCGCAGTACGCCCGGACTCAGATCTGCCTCGAGATCTGGGGTCCCGTCAGGGCCGGCCGGCGCGCCGTACACGGCGGCTGGTACCTGCCGGCGAAAACCGAAGAAGACCTGCGCCGCTATCGCTACGGCTGCTTCGGAGCGGCGGTCTCAGAGGGGATCTGCTCGCCGGCGGGGGGCCGGGCGTGAGCGCGGGGGTGCATGCAGCGATCCGTTCGGAATCGGGGGACCGGGCGTGAGCGCGGCGGGGGTGCATGCGGCGATGCGTTCGCAACCGGCGGGGGGCGGGGCGTGAGCGCGGCGAGGGTGCATGCAGCCAACGCCCGACCCACGCGCGCGCGCGCGCGCGCGCGGGGG
>DATJOF010000037.1:0-2042 GCA_035507415.1 Solirubrobacteraceae bacterium | reverse complement strand
GACTTTGCCAGCGCTGAGGAGGCGATCGCGGAGGCCGATGCGCTCAGCACTGCGACCAGCGGCGCGATCGTGTCCGCCAGTGCGATGAGGCTTGCTGCTTTTCGCGGACGTGAGGAGGCTTGGGCCCTGATCGAAGCCGTTCGACAGGAAGCGTTCGCCGCGGGCCAGGGCGTCATTGTCGAGCTCACCGAGTGGCTGCTCGCGCTTCTCTACAACGGCGTTCGGCGCTACCGCGAGGCGGTAGCCGCCGCCAAGCTCGCAGGCGAACACCGCCCTGGGGAGGTGCTTGTCTCGGCCTGGACGGCGATGGAGCTGCTCGAAGCTGCAACCAGGAGTGACAATCCTGAGGTCGCCACAATCGCGCTCGAGCGCATCGTTTCGGCGACGGCCTTCTCTCGCACCGATTCAGCGCAGGGCATCCTCGCCCGCTCGCGTGCACTCGTCAGCGACGGCGCGACCGCCGAGCCGTTCTATCGAGACGCGATCGAACGGTTGGGACGCAGTCTTCTGCGTCCTGAGCTTGCTCGAGCTCACCTCCTCTTTGGCGAGTGGTTGCGCCGGGAAGGTCGTGTGGCGGACGCGCGCGAACAGCTGCGGACCGCCTATGACCAGCTCTCCTCGATTGGCATGGAAGCGTTCGCGGAGCGTGCCCGCGGGGAGCTGTTGGCCACCGGCGAGAAGGTCCGCAAGCGCACGGCCGCGGCGCGTGATGAGCTAACGGCCCAGGAGCGGCAGATCGCGCAGTTGGCTAGTACCGGACTCTCAAATCCTGAGATCGCGACGCGGATGTTCCTCAGCCCCCGCACCGTCGAGTACCACCTGAGCAAGGTGTTCCCGAAGCTCGGCGTCAACTCTCGCAAGGACCTCGCGCGCGCGCTGCGCGCCCAGGCGATTTAGCTCGTCCGCTAGGGCTGTTCAAGGTCAGGCTGGGGAGCGGACTAGGGAGCTCGACAGAAGCGATGGACCGGCCGGAGCGGGATCGTCGGCGTCACACGCAGCCGCCGCCGGCCCCAGCCGGCGTGCGACTCAAGCCGAGGAGGACGAGATGTCCGCAAGAACGTCGCCCGGAACGCACGCGAAGACCTCCGCAAGGCCCGTTCGCGCTGGGGTCTCCTACGTGCCGGTGACGCTCGTGGTCAACGGCGCTGAGAGGCAGCTCGACGTCGACCCGCGTTCGATGCTGGTCGATGTGCTTCGGGACCGTTTCGGTCTGACCGGCACCAAGAAGTCCTGTGAGCGCGGCGAGTGCGGCGTGTGCACGGTGCACATCGACGGCCGCACCGCGCTTGCGTGTATGACGCTGGCGGTCGCCAGCGAGGGCCGAGAGATCAGGACGATCGAGGGCCTCGCGACCGAGGGCGAGCTGCACCCGGTGCAGCGGGCGTTCGTCGACGAGGACGGCTTTCAATGCGGTTATTGCACCCCCGGCCAGATCATGTCGGCAGTCGCCTGCATCGACGGTGGGCACGCCGCGTCGGAGGAGGAGGTCAAGGAGTTCATGAGCGGCAACATCTGCCGCTGCAGCGCCTATCCGCAGATCGTGGCCGCGATACGAGCCGTCGCGGTCCCGGCTGAGGACCGGTGATGGACGTTTTCGCCTACGAGCGGCTCAGCGTTCCGGCGGTGGCCGTCGGCGAGCTGCGTGATGACGCGCAGGCGATGTTGCTGGCGGGCGGCACTGAGCTGCTCAACTGGCTGAAGGACGGCATCGTGCGACCGGCTCGGGTGCTCGACATCAACGGTCTGCCCGGACTGGGCGCGATCGAAGTCGACGCGACTGGTCTGCGGATCGGCGCGCTCGTGCGGATGGCGGATGTGGCCGCGCACCCCGAGGTACGGCGCAACTATCCGGCGATTCCCGAGGCGTTGCTGCGGAGCGCGTCACAGCAGCTTCGCAACATGGCCTCGATGGGCGGCAACCTGCTGCAGCGCACGCGCTGCCCGTACTTCCGGGCCGAGGTCGAGCTGCCGTGCAACAAGCGCGTGCCGGGCAGCGGGTGCTCGGCGTTGGATGGCGAGGACCGCTCGATGGCGATCTTCGG
>DATJOF010000036.1:0-30268 GCA_035507415.1 Solirubrobacteraceae bacterium | reverse complement strand
CAGGTCGGCGGGCGCGAATCCGTGGCGCACCGCGACCGCAGCCAGCCGGGAGGCGGGCTTACCGACAGCGAGGGCCTGCTCATAGCAGTCGAGCACTTCGGCGGCGACATGGGGCCAGGCATAACGCTCAGCCCGCTCACGCGCACATACGGCCATGCGCGCGCGGCGCTTCGGTTCCAGCGCCAGCAGGCGCAGCGCCTGCGCGAGCGCGAGCGGGTCGCCGGCGGGCAGGAGCTGACCGTCGATCCCGTCGCGCAGGACGTCGCGGTAACCGGGGATGTCGGACGCGAGCACGGGCGTGCCGGCGGCGAGGCCCTCGGTGATGACCATGCCGAAGCTCTCGCCGTGCAGCGATGGTGCGCACAGCACGTCGGCGCGGGCGAGCTCGGCCAGCTTGCGCGCCTCGGAGACCTTGCCCAGCGCATCGATGGCGCGATCGTCGAGCGTCATGTGCGCCACCTCCTCGGCGGATGCCCCGACCAGCGTGAGCGTGGCCGGCACGTGATCTCGCAGAGCCTCGAACGCGCGCAGCAGCACGGACAGGCCCTTGCGCTCGACGGCCTGGCCGATGAACAGGATGCGCAGCTCGTCGGGCGCGCCGTCTCCGCGCTCCGGGACCTCGACGGCACGCGCGTCGATGTGGACGCCGTTGGGCACGATCCGGTAGCGACCGCCATAGAAGCGCCGGCCGGTCCAGGCGGCGGCCTCGGACACGGCGATGCGCACGCGCAGGCGGTTCATGCGCCGGCGGGCACCGAGCGGGATCGCGGCGATGCTATTGGTGATCGGGTTCTCGGAGTAGGTGTGGAAGGTGCCGACGAGCGGGATCGGGCGGGCGCTCATCAGGGCGTCCCAGCAGATCAACGGCACGACCGGCTCGTGCAGGTGCACGACGTCGTAACGGCCCTCGCGCAGCTCGCGGCGCAGTGCGAGCACCGCGTGGGGTGTGCCGGTGATGTTCGACACGGCGCCGTTGGCGGGCAGGCCGAAGGTGCGCCCGAGCGAGCGCAGTCGCGCGGGCGGGTCCATCGCCTGGGGTCGGGCGCCACGGTGCAAGCGCCGGGAGAGCGCGTCGTCGGGGTCGTAGGGCGCGAGGACGCGGACCTCGTGGTCGCGCTGCTCGAGCTCCTCGGCGAGAGCCTCGATGTGGCGGGTGACCCCGCCGGGGTAGGTCCACGAGTACGGAGAGACCAGGGCGACCCGCACGGGCGGATTCTATCCGCGGCGGGCGATGGTTCTGCATCCGCTCGCGACTGCCCACGCGCGCGGGCGCGCGTGGGCCGCCCTTCGACGTGCTCGCACGCCCACCGCGGCGCTTGCCACGCGGGCCGCCCCCGAGAGCCTCCTGCGATAATCGCCATGTGGCGACACGGCGGTTCGTCAAGTACACGTTCCTGAAGCTCGATCCGGCCTGGCGGCGCTTGAGCGGGCTGCAGCGCAGCCAGGACAAGGCCGAGATGCTGGCGGCTTGCGCGGATTTCGCCGACGGACATCTGCTGCAGGCGTTCTCGCTCGTGGGCACGCGGGGCGACGCCGAGCTGATGCTGCTCGCGGAGGCCGAGAACCTCGATCGGATCCACGAGTTTCACGTGGTGCTGAGCCAGAGCGGCCTGATGAAGTGGGCGGACGTGGCCTACTCGTTCTTGGGCATGCGCAAGAGCTCGGAATACTCCGAGGACGAGCGCATGGTGGCGCGCGGGTTTCGCGGCAAGTACGTGTTCGTGTATCCGTTCGTCAAGTCGCGCGAGTGGTACGCGCTGGACGGCGAGGAGCGCTGGCGGATCATGCAGAGGCACATCGAGGTCGGGCGCGAATACCCGGGCGTCGACAACCACACGGCGTATTCGTTCGGGATCGACGACCAGGAGTTCGTGGTGGCGTTCGACACCGACGACGTCGGCACGTTCCTGGACCTGGTCCAACGGCTGCGTACCACCGAGGCATCGCGGTACACGGTCCGCGATACGCCGAGCTTCACGTGCCTGCGGATGTCGCTGGAGCGCGCCCTGAACGCCCTCGACGGCGAGCCGATCGGCGTCGCGCTGCCCGCCCTGTGACCGAACGACGCTGCAAGCTGACCGGCGCCGTGAGCGAACGAGCGTGCGAACCGACCGGCGCTGAGCGCGCCCCGAGGCGGGCGTGCCGCGCGGATTAGCCCAGCTGCGCCGCTCCGATCCGGTGCTGGCGGAGGTGATCGCATCTGTGGGCCGCCTGCCCAACGCCCGCGACGGGCGCCCTGACCCGGACGATCACTACGGCGCGCTGGTGCGGGCGATCGTCGGCCAGCAGCTGTCGGTCAGCGCGGCCCGCTCGATCTTCACGCGTCTGACCGACCGCTACGGGGGTCGCACACCGACTCCTCAACAGATCCTCGCAGAGGAGCCCGAAGAGCTGCGCTCCGCGGCGGGTCTGTCGCGGGCGAAGGTGGGCTTCTTGCGTTCGCTGGCGGAACACGTGATCTCGGGCGAGCTCGAGCTCGAGCGCCTCGACGAACTGGACGACGATGCCGTGATCGCCGAGCTTGTCGCGGTCAAGGGGCTGGGCGATTGGACGGCGCACATGTTCTTGATGTTCCAGCTCGAACGCCCCGATGTGCTGCCTGTGGGAGACCTCGGGATCCGCCGGGCGATCGAGCGGGCGTACGGGCTGGACGAGCTGCCTGATGCGGCCACGATCGAAGCGATCGCCGCGCCGTGGCGGCCGTATCGCACGCTTGCCTGTCGTTACCTGTGGCGCTCGCTGCGCAACGAGCCGACGTAGGCGACGTCCACGGCGAGACCAGAACTCGACACGTACCGGAACCCGCCTCGGACCGGGATTCGATCCTGTGCCTCAAGCGGGCGTCGAAGGCGTGTGGGCAAACGGCGCACCGGCGACCCACACGCCCAGTCGACTGTGGTCTAGGACAGTTCCGATTCCACGACTTCGCCGCTCGACGAAACGGTGAATGTGCCGCTCAGCTTGCCTTCTTTGGGGCAGGCGGCGTTGCTTCCTTTTTTGCTGAGTTTGAACACCTGGTTGGTGGTCGTCAGTTCAACCGGCACGGGTTTCCCATGTGCCCCAACGGTGAACTTGCTGGCCACCTTTGAGCTTTCGAAGATGCATTCGACGTTGCCGGCTTCCGGGAAAATAGACCTGAACGCCACCTTTTTAGTGCCTTTGACGGTATTCGCGCCTTTGGTGGTGAATTCAGTCGGCCACGGAAAGCCTTTTGCTTCGATTTTCGTGCGACCGAGGACGGTCGTTGTTTTGCAGTCTTTTTCGGCTTCGTTGCCGGTAGAGCTCTCTTCGGTGATCGTTCCCTTGTCCTTGGCGGCTTCGTTGACTGACACAGTGCCCGTCAGAACGTTGCTCGTGCATTCGAGGTTGCCGGCGCTCGTGACGAATTTAAGGTTCGTGCTGGTTGCCTTCAATTCAGCGCCTTTCGCGAGCGGGCCCTTGGCGGTCCTGCCGATGAGTACCGTTTTGGCCGAGGCGCTACTCGCTAGCGCTGCCCCGATGGCCAGCAGCGCCATCAGCAGCAGCCCGACTGTTCTGATCTGCTTCATCTCTTGGTGGCTCCCTTCTTATGTATTTGCACCACACATCGGCCCATCGCAAACGGCTACTGCGATCGGCGTTGCGGCTAGAGCTTCGCTTTGATCTCCAGCGGTTCTTCTACGTAGAGTTCTTCCTTGGCGATATAGCCGGCCTCTTCACTCGTCTCTTCCAGACCAGTCAGGAAGCTCGCTGTCAGAGTGTCGGTGGCCCCGCCTTCGAGCTGTTCGGGCGTCTGCTTGCCATCGATCGCCGCGTACCTCTGATGAAATTCTTCGGCCATCCTGTCAAGCGGCCGCTTGACGGTTGTGATGAATGCGCCTTCCACCACGACCTTGGTGCCGAGTCCGAGGGTCGTGCCGCATTCGAACACGGCTATGTCGGACCCGATAGCGGGTTTGATCGCCCAGCCGACAACTGGTTTTTCGCCCGCCGAAATGAAGCCGAGTTCGCCTTCGAGCGGAAGCGTTTTGATCGTGCCTTCAATCGGTTTGACTTCTTTTTCTTCGGGATTCACGCTTTGGCACGGCACATGCAGCGCGGTTTCTTCGCAGCTGTTGAGCGTAAACGTCAGCTTCTCGGTTTTTGCTCCGGTGTATTCACCTTCACTTCTGCCGACGCCGCAGGCTATCTGCCGGCCGCCGACAGTTTCGAGTGTCGCCGCTTCGGCCGATCCGGCTCCCGAGAAGGTCTTTTCCGTGCCTGCTTCGGGACTCCATTCATACTTTCCGGTACCCGGCTTTTCGCGCGTGCAGTTCCTGTTCCCGTAGTTGCCGTGATAGATGGTTTTTCTACCTTCTTTGACGCCTTCCACCTGAACGCATCGGCCCAATTCCGGGAGTGCCGCCGATGCGGTCGGCGCAGCTGCGCCAGTCAGGGTGCAGACACCCAGAGCCGCGCAAATGCACGGCGTCACTGCGATCCGCTTCATCCTCATCTGTCTCCTTGTTCCCTCGACCCTGCCCCAGCCGCGATCAGCCCGGCTGTGCCGGCGAGCTTGCCGGCAGGGGGCCCAACATTTGCTGCGGTACCCGCTGGCCGCGAGTTCAAACAGGCATGACGCGCGGCAAACGGCCCGCGTGCGTACAGACACGAGGCGCGAGCCATCGACACACCCCTGAACGGCGCCCGTCAACGGCTCAGCTTATTTGCGCGAAACGGTGTGAGCCGCGGATCGCGGCTCACACTTTGCGCTACCCCTCTCCGGCTTGTCGGCCCGAGCTCTTCTGCCCCGCCGGCTGGCCGTCTCGGCACGTTCCGAAGCGCCACTCCAGACGAGACATCGAGCTTGACCTACTTGAAGGTCACTGCCGTGTTGATCGCCGAGGCGTGCCCCGAGGATGGAGCGAACACCACGTGCAGTCTCAGCTTGACGTGCTTGTGGCGCTTCAGGAGCCTCCTCTCCTTGGCCGTCAAGGAGACCTCGAGCTTGTAGATGCCCGCCTTCGACGCGGGCTTCTTGGCGGTTTTGAGGCCCTTGCCAGAAATCGAGATGCGGCCGGCCGCGGGCGCCGCCACGAGGACGCCGACCTTCGTGCCGCGGACCTTGTGCCTGACGGTGACCGAATGGGCGGTGAACGCGGCCACCCCGCCTTTGCCCGGGCCGGGCGGCGGGGGGGCGGGCGGCGCCACGTTGCCGCCGCCGACTCCCGATTCGCTCGTGTTCGGGACCGAGCCGAGCCCGGAGTATTCGGTTTGGCATTTTTCTTCAGAGCACCGCGCCAAGGTTTCAGCGAAAATGCCTCCGCCGACGCGCACATCGTAGACGTCGCGCAGGCCGTCCTGATCCTGCGGCGCCAGCCGCTGCTGGGTGGTGATGTAGACGTTTTCGCCGTTGGCGCTGGCGTCGGCGAAGTAGGAGGCGTTGGGATCGGTGCCGCTGTCGAGCAGGCACACGGAGCCAACGCCCGGCCGGCCGGTGACCGGTTCGCAGCCTTCGATTTCTTCGGGCTGCCACTGGTACACGTTCACCGTGTTGTTCGTCCCCCGTGCGACGAGCGGATCGACGCTGTCGAAGAACACCTGGCCGGTGTCGCTCAGGTTGCGCTGCAGGTAGCCGTTCTCGTTGGTCTGGAACGCGCCTGAGAAGCTGTGGAGCCCGCGCTGGATCGGACGCTCGGCACGGTCGGGGTTGCAGGAGACACACGTGGTTTCGCCTGATTCGAGCGAGTACTCATAGTACTCGTAGTCGGGTTCGTTCGTGGCCTGATCCCGGTTTTCATATTCTTCGCCGTCGGCTTCGCGCACCTTCAGGTTCGTTGCGAATAGCAAATAGTTGCCGTCTGCAGACACGCGCGACGCCGCGTAGTGCATGCCGCTGGGCCCGGAGATGGCGTCGAGTTCTTCGCCCTGCCTGGCGGCGATACCGGCTTCTTTCTGGCCGATCCGGCTTACGTAGTAGAGTTCGCTTTCCTCGCCGGGCGGGCCTTCCTGATAGGCGTACACGTTGGCCTGCGCCGATTCTTCGTTTTGGGCCTGCGTGTTCCCCTGCCCGGGCACGAGCTGGCCGGTGGCGGAGAAGTAGACGACCGAGCCGTCTTCGGAGATGCCGAGGACGCTCTTGACGCCTGCCGCGAGCGGGTGCCCGGCGACAGTCGAGAGATCGACCAGGGAGCGGGATTGCGTGTCGTACTTGTACAGGTCGCAACATTCGGTCGAGGGTCCGGTTTCGGGCGCAAGGCCGTAGTTGGCGATGAAGAAGATCTCTTGGCCGTTGCTCGACGCCGCCTCGAAGTGCGCGCCGTTGTCCGTGCTCTGACCTTGCGAGGCGGAGACTTCGGTGGTGGAGGCGGTTTCCGTGCTCGACGGCCCTGGCAGCGTCCGCGTTTCGCGCAGATAGACCTCGTTCTGCCCTTCGTTCGGGCCTGATTCGGCCGCCGCGCTGAACACGACCCGCGAGACTTCCTGGCCGGTTTTTTCGACTTCGCTGGTCAGCTCGTTGAGATCGGAGAGTTTTTCGCCCATCTGCGAGTCCGACACGGAGCGAGCGTAGACCGGTTCCTGTTCGTGGCGCGCGTTTTCGCGCTCACTCGACACCGAGGCCACGCGCAGCGTTCCGCTGCCGCCTTGTGGCCCTTCGACCCATTCGTAGAGCGAGCCCGCGGGCGCGCCGAGGAATTGGTATTCGCTTTCGAAGATGACGCGCTTGCACCCTTCGGTGGCTCCGTCAACGGAGTAGGTGTTGCCGCGCTCGCTTTCGGCGCCATTGGCGGGCTTTTCGTCGGAGATGAGCTTGGTCGATGCCAAGATGGGCGCGCCCCCGGACCCGGCGCCCGCGTGCCACACGTACAGGTTGGTGATGCGTTCGGCGGCGGTCTCTCCGGCGGGCAGCTGGGGCTTGGATTCGCCGCTGTGTTCGGGCAGCGGGAGTTCGGTCTGCTCGACGCCGCACGACAGGTTGGGTTCGAAGTACTCGGTTTCGCCGGTGCTGCCTTCGCGCGTGTAGCTTTCGAGGAACTGGCTTTCGGGCTGTAGCGAGAGCGTTTCCCAGCCGGATCCGGGTTCGCTGCTGCTGGCGACGTACTGGTCGTAGATTCCACCCGAATTCGATTCGGGCAGGGCGCCCAGGGTCGTGAAGGCGATGGTGCCTTCATCTTCATTCATCGTGCCGCCTTCGCGGGCTGCCTGGAAGGGCACCTGCGGGCCGTGGACTTCTTGGACCAGCACTTCCTCCTCGTTCTTCAGCGCAGGCGAGGCCAGCTCGAAGCCCCGACACTGCGGCAGATAGGTGGAGCCCTGCTGAGCGCGGGCCGCGTTGTTGGCTTCGCAGGGTTGAGCGCTCGCGGAGGCCGTGCACACGGCCAGGGCGAGGCCCGCTCCGATTGCGGCCGCCAGGCCACTCAACGCCCGGGCGTCGATTTTCGGTTCGCGTTTCATCGCCTCAGACCCTCACCTTCGCGGTCTTGACGGCACTCTGGCGGCCTACGGTGAGGCTGACGCGCAACGCGAGCTTGCGATGCTTGCGGCGCGCGGTCTTGCCGGCCTTGGTGAGCGGAACCCCGATCTGATGAGTGCCCGCCTTGAGGTTGCGCTTGACAGTGGTCTTCAGCCCACGACCCGAGATCTTCACCGTGCCGGCTGCCGACATCTTGACCGTGACGAGCAGTCTCGAGCCCTTCACCCTGGTTTTCGTGAGCTTGATCGAGGGTTTCGCCGGCGGGCAGCCGGTGACCGCGATCTTCGTCTGCTGGGTGGTCTGCATGCCGTTCTGCGCGACGATCGTGGTCGGCGCGATCAGGCTCTGCGTGCACAGGTTGCCGTTAGCCGCGAGCACCGAGTGCGGACCCTCGGGGAAGGCCGTTTCGAACGAGTCGATCGGCGCGTCGGGCACGGTTTCGAATTTGGAGTAGGTGATCCCTTTCTTGACGTCGGTCTTGCCGTCGAGCGTGACGTGGACGCCTTCGCCCTGCAGCAGGAACTCGAGGTCCGGGAAGGCTGCGTTGCCGTGTGAGACCAGGTATGCGGGCCCTTCGAGCGGCGCGCTCAGCAGCGGGGTGGCGGCTTTTGCATAGCCGACGTCGGAGGCTTCCGGACAGCCGGCCGGGTTGGCGTTGAACTGCGCTTCGGTACAGGCTTTCTGGAGGGTGGTCAGGCGCGAGGGCAGGGCGTATGGTAGTTGCACTTCGACCTTGTGGATGTTGGCTTCGCCTTTTTTCTGGCCGACCTTCACGACCAGGCTGGCACCGTCGGCTTTGCTGGTTTTCGCCTCGGTGGTCGCGCTGAACGTCGGCGTGAAGGTGAGCGAGGAGCACGAACTGGCGGTGAACGGGGCGCTCGCTTCGACGCTGGCGGCGCCTTCGCCGGGTTTCACCGGCGCGCCGGTCAACTGCGCGGTGATCGATTTTCCTTCGCAGTTGGTCGGGTTGAGCATGAATTCACTGCGATTGACTTCGACGCGGACGACTTTCAGGCGGAACGGGACGCCATCGATGCTCTGGGGCAGCGGGTCGCTCGTCACCGTCAGGGCTGCCGTGAACGGGTTCACGTTGATGGCGGCGCGCACGATCACAGTGCCGAGGTCGAATGGCCCGGCCTTGGCGGGCACCGCGATCGACAGGCCGAACGGAGCCCCCTTGTAGCCTTCGGTCAGGTACACGGGGCCCGATACGACATACGGATCAGGACCCGAGCCCGCGGCCGAGGTGGCGGTGCCGATCCGCGACGATTCCGCGCAGGTGCCTTGGCCGGCCTGTGGTTCGGCGCACCGGGTGACGCCCGCGACCTTGCCGACCAGGCCGGGCGGGGTCTGCACCGTGATCCCCGACAGGTCCTGTTCGCCGTCTTCGCGTTTGAAGGTCAAGGTGAAGGGGCTGTAGGCGCCCGCCGTCGAGCTTTCGGTGCCTGCCTGGAGGCCGGGGTGGAACGAGTCGCTCGCCGGACATGCTTCTCCCGCGCCGTTGCGGCTCACCACGAACGGGCTGGATTGCGTTTCCAGGGCGGGAGTCCCTGAGATTTCCCCGTCGGTCGGCAGCGTGGCGCCGGCGCTCCACGGCGTCAGTTCGGCGCTCGCCGAGTAGCTGCCGCAGGCCTGCGGGTTGGCGAGCGGCGCGCGCGGGCCATTCTTGAGGGTCAGCACGAGTGTTTCGAACGGAAGCTGCGGGTTGTCTTCGAACGTCGTGCTCACCTGGCCGGTGCTCGGGTTCGTCGAGGCCGTGCCGGCAAGCTTCACGCGCACGCCGGAGCCTTCCGCTTCGATGAAAAGCTTGAAGAGCTTGCCGTGTTCGGCGTCGGACGCGGAGCAGGGCGAGCATTCCGGGTTGCCGATGTAGACGCGGCCTTGCAGTTCGTTTTCGAGCAGCGGCGACTTGATCTTGACCGTGCCGATCTGGGACGCTTCCCGGCAGAGGCCCGGTTCGATCGATTCGAGTCCGATCGCAGGCTGGTTGCTCGACAGCAGCCCGCACGCTTCCAGGCCGTTGGCGTCCGAGGGCGAGATCGAGACGCCCTGCGGAAGAGTCACCGATACGTCCTTGAGCACCGGCGTGGCCAGGCCGGACGGGGACTGATCCTGCGGGACGCGCAGCTCGAAGGTGTAGCCCGAGGGCTGGTCAACAGCGGTCGTCCCGCCTTCGGCGCTCGGCGCGAATTCGACGGTCGGCGGTTCGCTGAAGTTCAGCTGGCCGCAGCCGGTTACGCGCGGAGAGGCGGCGGTGCCCTCGTGCCAGCTGGGTTCGCCGTCTGGGTTGAGCGGATCGCCCTGCGCGTTGAGCCCGCCCGGACTCTGCCAGCTGTCCACGGCGATCGTGGTGATCGGCGAGAGCGCGCGCACGCGTGGCGCGGCGTTCGTTTCAGCCGCTTCGGCCTGTTCGGCTTCGGTCGCTTCGGCCTCCGCCGCGCAGTCCGTGGGGTTGGTCAGGAACGGCCTTTCCCCTTCGGCGTCCGCGACGCCGCGTTTGGTCTTGGTTTCGAAGCGTTCAGCGTTGTGCGAGGCTTCTCCGGGAACCCCCCATAGGCTCAGGGTGACGCCGTAGATCGGGTATATCTCGTTGACGTCGGCCGACAGCACCGTGACGCGATATTCGCCGTGTTCGCCGGCTTCGCGCACGACATGCGCGTCGAGCCGGATCGGGACGTTGTCGAAGATGAAGCCGAACTCGGCCGGGGCGCCGGCCGGCGGCACCAGGTCGTAGACCGCTACTTTTTCCGGTTCGGCGCCGGCGTAGTGGTAATAGACCCAGGCTGTGCCGACCTGGGATTCGGCCGGACAGGATCCGTATCCCTGCTTCGGTCCGCCAGGCTCACCGGAAGTGAATTCGGCCTGCGAGCAGCGCTTGGCGGCCTGAGGATTTCCGATGAAGCCGGCGGGCAGCTTGACGTCGACGTCCTTGACGTTGCCGGGAGGAACCGGCGTCGTGTCCTGTTCCCCCTTGTCGAAGGTCGGCACGGTATTGAAGAAGAAGCTCGTCGTGGCGGCATACGGGTGCCCTCCCGCCTGGGTGTACGTTTCACCGGCGGCATCGAAGGTGGCGGCCGTGAAGTTGTTGACCCCGAACGGCGCCGGCGTCGCGCTGACCAGAGCGGCATCAGATGTCTGCTGCGCGGCCGCGCCCCCGCCGCTGACCTGGGCCGTGTTTTCGAGCTTCGCGCCTTCTTTGACGGCGCTCGTGTCGACGACGGCTTCGAAGCTGATCGCTTCGGCCGTGGAGTCCGGGTTGACCGCGGTTTCGGAGCTGCATTCGATCTCGGAGCGCCCCGCGCCCGCCGGCAGCTTGGCTTCTTTGCGCAGTTTTTCTTCTTCTTTGGATTCGGCCGCTGTGCATGACCAGCTTTTGAGTCCCGACCCAGGTCCTTCGGCGGCAGCCTTCGTGGTCAGGCCGGCCGGCAGCCGGTCCTTGATCGTGATCGGCTGGCCAGGGGCCGGCTGGGCGACTTCGCCGCCCACGTTCCTGAGGATCAGCTGGTAGTCGACGATGTCGCGCGAGCCCGGTGTTGCGAGCGTCAGTTCGGGTTCTTCGAGTTCACATTCGCTTTCCTGGTGACCTTCGTTTTCACAGAGCGCTTCTTCGTGTTCTGTGACTTCCGTTTCTTCGACAGCGAGCGCTTCCGGACCGAGATCGCGCCCACCCAGGGCGCCCACGAATTCGATCACGTACGGTTTCGTCCCTTGCGCGTCTCCGGGACCACCGGTGACTCTGACGTTGCCTTCCCCGATCGCCTTGCGCGGTTCGCCTTCTTTGAGTTTTTCGAGCGCTTCCTGTACTTCTTGGGCGGAGGCATCGTAGGGCAGCAGCTTTGTGGTCCCGTATTCTTCGGTTTCTCCGTTTTCGAAGTACAGCGAGAACTTGCCCGTATTGCCGCGCACGGTGAGCTTGTAGACCTCGTTGACGCTCGGCGTGAGCGGGACGTTGGTGGGTCCATGGACGGAGACGAGTTGCCACTTCGGGCTTGTCGTCTGGGCCGACGCCGAGGCCACCGCGAGCAGCGCGGCGGATGCGGCCACCAGGCCCACGGTCGCCGCCCGGCGAACACCGCGGCCTGCGTTCGCACGCGGGCCTGCGCGCACAACCAGACGCCAGGACCGGACCAGCGCCCAGCGCACAGGCCGGCTGGACGCTGCAGCCACGAACCAAAGCGCCGCTCGGCACGTCCACCGACGCCGCACGAGTCGCCACGCGAGCACGAGCATCCAGCGCATGATCAATCGAACACCGCGGCGCTGCGCGATCCACGTCGATGCGCGCCTGCTCGGCCGACCGACCTCGCCTGCCCCGGCGGCGTGCTCACCTGCGATCTCCCCATGTCCTTGACCCATGCTTCGTTTCGCTCCTACCCCAGATCCGCAAGTCCAAGCGCCGCACGCTCCCTGACGGCTGAGAGCTCCTGGCCATCGGACCCCAACCAAACCCGGGCTTGCTTCATGAAAGAATGATTTTATCGCAATCGAACACGGCTCGCCACCGATCGATGCGGTCGCGCCCCGCAGTCCTCTCAGGTTCCGCCTCGACACCACACGAGCAAGCGGCACAGGCGCAACGCGAGCCGCCTCTGCACGCGCTCAGCCGTTTCCCGCAAACCGCCGAGCCTCTCGGCTCGGACGGCTGGCCCCTCCCCTTGACACGACTTGGGCCGGCCCGAGAACCGGGCCGGCCCATGCGTGATGCGTAACGGCTTGCGTGTCGGTTTACAGTTCCGAGTCGATCGTTTCGCCGCTGGAGGTCAGTTCAAACGAGCCGCTCAGCTTGCCTTCGGTCGGGCAGGCCGCGTTGCTGCCTTTTTTGGAGCGCTTGAACACCTGGTTCGTGACCGTCAGCGTGACCGCGGTCGGCGACCCGGCTGCGCCTGGTTTGAACGTGTCTGCGACCTTCGAGGCTTCGAAGATGCAGACGATGTTGCCGGCTTCGGGGAAGACCGATTCGAACAGGACCTTTTTGGAGCCCTTGGTCGAACCCTTGCCGTTGGTCTCGAGTTCCTGAGTCCACGGGAAGTCGCCGGCTTTGATCTTCGTGCGCCCGAGCAGCGTCGAGGTTTTGCAGTCGCCTTCGGCTTCTTTGCCGGTCGACGACTCAGATGTCACGCTCGCCTTGTCCTTCTTGGCCGAGTTGTTCGTCAAGGTGCCATTCAGGACGTTTTCGGTGCATTCAAGGTCGCCGGCGCTCGTCACAAACACGAGATTCGAGCTGCTCGCCTTGACTTCTGCTCCAGCCGAGAGCAGGCCTTTGCCTTTCGTGCTCAGCTTGAGCACCGGTTTTTCTTTCGCGGCTGCGGTACTGGCCATGAGCGCGCCGAGCGCGCACAGCGCCAGCAGGGTGATCCCCAGAGTCCTGATGCTTCGCATCTACTTGATCCCTTTCCTCTCGTAATTAGTCGCCAGCGCCCCGGTCTGCCGGACGTCCGCACGGAACCGCCCGGCTCCAGTCGGCGCCGGGAAGGCGGCTGACATGATCTGACATGATGTCAGCGACGGTAGCACAGCGTCTGACTTCATGTCAACCAGAGTACCTGGAGCCTGTGCGTCAGGCTGGATACCTGGCTAGTAGAGCGGGATACCCACTCAGCAGGCACCCTAAACCCCTGCTGTGCGTTTATCTTTCCGACGACTTTGTGCGGTCTTCACGCAAGCGCCTGCCGCCACGGAAGTCAACTCCCACAATGGCTTGTGGTCAACCCTCGGTCCCGGCGGGCCAGCACCGCGAAGCGCGCGGTTCAGCCCCACCAACGGCGCGGTCCACCACCAAACGCCCAGCTCGGCCGGAGACGGTCAGCGCAGTCCGACACCACCAAACGCCCAGCTCGGCACGACGGTCGCCGCGGTCCGGCACCACCAAACGCCCAGCTCAGCACGACGGTCGCCGCGGTCCGGCACTCCGAAAGGCGCAGCTCGGCGACCGCGGTTCGAGAGCGTTCGTGGCCGACGAGTGACGTCCAACTCTCGATCGCCAGCGCAAGCTCGAGCCACGACAAGCCCGAGCGCGGCGCCCGCGGCGCGGCGCGACAGGCGCTCAGAGCGCGGAGGCCTGCTCCTGCTCGGCGACGCGGAAAGACGAGCCGCAGCCGCAGGCGGCTACAACGTTCGGGTTCTCGACCTTGAAGCCGGCGCCCTGCAGGCCTTCCTGATAATCGATGACCGAGCCGCGAACGAATGGCAGGCTCGCCGTGTCGACCAGCAGCCTGAGCCCGTGGCTCTCGAAGATCTCATCACCGTCGCGCTGCTCGTCGAACGCGAGCTGGTACTGGAAGCCCGAGCAGCCGCCGCCGCGCACGCCGACTCTTAGTCCCGCGACCGCCGCGTCGGCCTGTTGCGCGTCCAAGAACTCGCGCACCTTCTGTGCCCCGAGATCGGTGATCGTTACCATTGCTATCGAAAGTATAGCGGTGCCAGAAAGTGTTCTAAGCTTGCCTGGCATGCCGGATGCAGACGAGATCAAGCAGCGCATCGAGGCCGCGATCCCCGGGGCGACGGCCGAGGTCGAAGACTGGACCGGCGGCGGGGACCACTTTCGCGCGACCGTCACGGCGCCGGCGTTCGCGGGGTGCAGTCGGATCGAGCAGCACAGGCTCGTCTATGACGTCTTCGGAGCCGAGATCGGAGGCCGTATCCACGCGCTGTCCTTGAAGACTCAGGGTCCCCAAGCCCAAAGCCCAACTCGATAGCCAGGAGCAACAAACCATGCCAGAGACCCAGCCCAACCAGATTCGCGACGCGATCCAGCAGGCGATCGCCGAGCACGAGGTGATCCTCTTCATGAAGGGCACGCCCGAGGCGCCTGCGTGCGGCTTCTCCGCTCGCACGGTCGCGGCGCTACAGGCGCTCCACGCGCAGTTCGCTGCGGTGGACGTTCTACCCGACCCGCGCATCCGTGAAGAGCTGTCGGCGATCTCGCAGTGGCCGACGATTCCACAGCTGTTCGTCGGCGGAGAGCTGATCGGCGGATGCGACATCGTGCTCGAGATGTTCGAGTCGGGAGAGCTGGCGCAGACGCTGGGTCTACCCGATGCATCGGATTCGGCCGATGACGGGGCCGCCGTCGAGACCCCGGTCGCCTCCGGCCTGGCCCAGCCCGAGAACCTTCTCGGCTGAACCCGCGGGTCCGACCTTGGCGGTCGCTCGCCGGCGGACGGACGAGGCTAGAGAACCTGCGCGGTTGAGCCCGCGCCAGAGAACCTGCGCGATTGAGCCCGCGCCGTTGAGCCTGAGCGGTTGAGCCTGCGCGGTTGAGCCTACGCGGTTGAGCCTGCGCGGTCGAGCCTGCGCGGTTGAGCCGACGGCCCTGAGGTCTGAGCAGTTCCCTTACCGACCAACCATGGCCACCCGGCCGAATGGACGGGGGTTACGGTAGCGTCCGCTGGCGATGCCGAACGCCGTCGCGGTCGCGACCGACAGCACCAACTACCTGCCGCGATGGCTGGCCGATGCACAGGAGATCCACCAGGTGAGCCTGTATGTCGGCTGGAAAGGCGAGGAGCCGGTCCGTGAGCTGGATATGGACACGTTCGACTCGTTTTACGACCGCCTGCGCTCGGATCGTGAGACGCCGGTTACCTCGCAGCCCTCGATCGGGGACTTCCTGGCTGTGTGGGAGCCGCTGATCGAGCAGGGCAAGGACGTCGTCTCGGTGCACCTCGCGGGCGGCATCTCGGGCACCTGCGAGGCGGCACGGCAGGCGCGCGAGCTGCTCCAGGAGCGTGGCCTGGGCGAGCGCGTCACGGTGATCGACGGCGAAACCGCGTGCGGCGGCGTCGGGCTGCTGGCGCTCGCCGGCGCCGCCGCGGCCAAGGCCGGCGCGGACAGCGCGGCCGTGGCCGAGCGGATCCACGAGGCGCGCCGGGCCCTGCAGATCTGGTTCTGCCTCGACACGCTCGAGTACTTGCAGCGCGGTGGACGCGTCGGCAGGGCGCAGGCGTGGCTCGGCGGGACGCTGCGCATCAAGCCGATCCTGTCGATGGCGTACGAAATCACCCCCGTCGAGCGGGTTCGCACGGCCGGACGGGCATTCGAGCGAATGGTGTCCTACGCGCAGAAGCTGCACGACGCAGGATCCGATGGCTGGGTCGTTCAGCACATCCGGGCAACCGACCAGGCGGAGCGGCTGCTGGCGCGCTGCCGCGACATCTTCGGGTCCGAGCCCGTGTTCACCTCGGAGGTCGGCCCCGTGATCGGCACGTACACCGGCCCCGGTCTGATCGGGGTGGGCGCGGTGCCGCGCAGCCTGTTGGGCTGAAGCCGCCTCGGCGTCAGCCGCGGCGCCGGCGCCGACGCAGCATGCGCCGGCTCAGATACAGGCCGGCCACGGCCGCCCCGATCACGACCTCGCGGCGGTGACGCTCGAGGTGCCCGCGCCAATCGGTCAGATACGCGACCTCGCCCCGCAGCTGCCCAATCGAGACCGCGAGCTGGGCACGATTGGCCTCGATCGAGCTGCGGATCTCGGCGGGGGAACGCTCTGGCATCAGCTGCTGGCCTCCTGGTCGGGCTTCGAGGACGATGGGTCGTCGGCAGGGGCTGCCGGTGCGTCCGGATCGGCCGACGTCGACGGCTGCTGGTCCGCGCGCGTGGAAGCGGTTTGATCACCGCTCCCGGACGCGCCGGCCTGGACCGGCGCCGAGGGCGCGGGCTCGACGGGCGTTGATGACAGAGCGGACGAAGGCGCAGGCGCGCGGGGCTCCGCGGTCGCAGACGCTGGTGCACCACTCGCGGAGGACTGGGCCGGGTGCGCCGTTGGTTGGGGCGTGTCGGCGCCAGTCCCGGCGGCAGGCGGCGCGGTGCCCGTGAGTGTCGCGGGCGCGACGGCACCGCCGGGCGGGACGGCAGCGCCGGGCGCGGCGGTACCCGCCGGAGCGGCGGCGCCATAAGGAGCCGGCGCCGTCAACGTGCTTGCAGGGGCCGTGAACGTGCCTGCGGGCGCGGCCGGCGAGTGCGGGGTCTCGGGTGTGTGTGAGACCGTGTCGGCGATCAGGCGCGCCTCCTCCAGCGCCATGTCGGGCACCGGCGGTGCGCCTCGTTTGACCGCTCTGGCGGCGACCAAGCCCGCGATCACGCCGAACACGAAGAGGATCAGCGCCAGCGCGAAAAAGCCCCAGAAGTATGTGTAGTCGTTGCCGATCGGCAGGTAGTAGTAGAGCAGCCAAGCCACGCCGAACAGCGCGAAGAAGAGCGCCATCAGGACGAACACGCCGGCGACGGCGCCGACGATCGCTCCGCGGATCAGTTTGCTGGCCTTCTCGGCGACCTCGGCCTTGGCCAGTTCGATCTCTTCACGGACCAGCAGGGTCGCGCGTTCGGAGATGTCGGCGATCGCGGTGGCGATGTTCTGGGGGATGTCGCCCCCCGAATTGCCACCGGGCCCGCCGCCGGACCTCGTGCTCACTCGGGCGGCTCCTCGTCGAACAGGCGGCGCCACACGCGCGCGGCCGCGCGGTGAGCCAGCGCGCTCGACACGGCGGTGGCGCAGGCCACCAGGCCGGACCACATCAGGCGCTTGACGACGTCGCTCTCCATCGTCGCGCCAGTCTATTGCGCGCGGGGGTCGTGTGAAAGCCGGGCGCCGGCTAGGGCCTGCGCTCCAAACCGCCGCATACGGCCTCGACCACAAGCGCCTTGGCCCGCTCGAAGTGCTCGGAGCCGCTCGGCAGCAGATCGAAGATCCAGCCGGTCAGCATCTGCTCGATCGCCCCGTAGAACGCCATGGCGGCGAAAAGCGAGTCGATCTCGGGCTTGAACGCGCCCTGCGCCTGTGCCTTGATCACGATGTCGCCGATCAGCTCGTAGGCCTGTCGGATCTGGCCTAGGTGCGTCTGACCGAAGGAGTTGGCCGCGCGCGTGACCTCGACGATGATGACCTTCATCACGTCGGGATCGTGGCTGTAGGAGTCGACGATGAACGACGCGACCTCGTAGAGCTTCTCGCGAGGCGCCAGCTCGCGGCCGTCCACGTCGCGGATCGTCTCGAGCATGACGTTCCAGCGCTCGAGAAACACGGTGTCGAGGATCTCGTCCTTGGAGCCGAAGTAGTGGTAGACGAGCCCGTAGGCCACGCCTGCCTCGTCGGCGATGTCGGCAACTCGGCAGGCGTGAAAGCCCTGGCGCGCGAACACGCGCACGGCGGCCTCGAGGATCAGGCGGCGCTTGTCGCTCGTCGGTCTTGCGCGTGCCACCGAAGAGCTGCTGGCGCTCATCGAGCTCGACCTCCGCCGGCCGCGACGGCAAGACCTCGCCCGGTGTCCGCACCCGGAATGGCCGCGGCATCGAGCACATTCGCAGCATCGGGCGGCTGCGTCGATGCGCTCTGACTGGCACCGCCGCTCTCGATCTTGGCGAACGCATCCGGGCGGCTGCAGTGCACGTCCGGGCCACTCACGTGCAGATCCGGGCTGTTGGTGGCGGCATCTGGTCGGCTCGTGTAGACGTCTGGACGGCGATTGGCGAGCACGGGCAGCTGCTCACGGATCTGGCGCTGACGCTCGAGGTCGAGCTCGGCGACGATGTGGCACGGAGCGTCAGGTGCCTGCGCGAGCACCAGCCCCCACGGGTCCACGATCATCGACCGCCCGCCCGAGCGGTGGTGGCCGGGATGCGCACCGACCTGGTTGGCGGCCACCACGAACGCCTCGTTCTCGATCGCGCGGGCGCGCAGCAGCGCCTGCCAGTGATCGCGCGTGGTCGCCAGCGTGAACGCCGCGGGCAGCGGGAACATGCGGGCTCCGGCTACCGCGAGCGCGCGATAGAGCTCCGGGAAGCGCAGGTCGTAGCAGATCGACATGCCGAGCTCGAGGTCGGTCGCAGTGCTGCTGAGCACCAGCTGCTCACCGGGCAGCTCGATGTCGGACTCGCGATACTCGCGGCCCTCGATCGAGACGTCGAACATGTGCAGCTTGCGATAGACCGCCCGCACTGCGCCGGACGGTCCGATGTGGACCGAGGTGTTTGCGAGCTTCTTCTCACCCGGGATCTGCTCGAGAAACGAACCCGCGATCAGCTCCACGCCGAGCTCGCCGGCGAGAGCGCGCGCCCATCCCAGCGCCCTGCCGTCGAGCGGCTCGGCCGCCGCGCGCAACTGCTGGTCGGTGCCCATCGCGGTCCACTTCTCGGGCAGCACGATCAGCTCGGCGCCGTCCGCGGCCGCGGCACGCGTGTGACGGTCGGCGGCCGCGAGGTTCGCGGCGAGGTCGTCGGTCGAGTTGAGCTGGACTGCCGCTACCTTCAAGATGCGTTCCCCTTTCCCCGCCCGCGCCGGCTGCAACTCTGCCGAGCGTCTGACCGACATTAGATTGACCAGTCAGTCAACAGCCTCAAGCATAGCTCTCGGGAGTGCTCCGCTTGAGCCGACCCACGATTCGCTGCTGCAGGCGGGACGACCGCTCAAGCGCTGGCGCTACGTGGCCGTGTTCGATGAGCACCTGATGGCATGTGCCGCCCGCATCCAGGTCGGTCCGGCTCGACAGAGCTTCTGGGCAGTGCTGACGCGCGCTGATGGGAGGTTGCGCGAGCGCACCCGGATGCTGCCGCCCCGACGGGATCACGCGGTCGAGCTGGCCCCCGGGTGGATGCGCGTGCGAGACGGCGACGTCGAGCTCACGCTCGAGCTCGCGGAAGCCGCGCATGCGGAAGAGCGTGTCGAAACCCGCTGTCAGCACGAACACGGCGGCGAGGTGTGGACGCGCAAGCAAGTCGGTGTTCCGGCCCGGGGGCGATTGAGTCTCGATCGAGGCCTGGCGCGCGAGATCGACGCGCTGGCCGTGATCGACGACACCGCCGGCTATCACGCTCGGCACACCGAGTGGTTCTGGAGCGCGGGCGTCGGCAGCGACGAGCGCGGGCGCGCGCTGGGGTGGAACCTGGTCGCGGGCGTCAACGACCCCGAGGTGGGCAGCGAGCGGGCGGTGTGGCTGGAGGGAATGCCCAGCGAGGCGCGACCGGTGCGCTTCGCGCCCGATCTCTCTGAGATCCTCGCCGAGGACGGCTCGGTGCTGAAGTTCGTTGCCGAGGCCGAGCGCAGGCGCAGCGAGAATCTCTTGCTGGTGCGTAGCGACTACCGAGCGCCGTTTGGGACGTTTCACGGATCGCTTCCCGGTGGATTGAAGCTCGCGCACGGCATCGGCGTGGTCGAGCACCATCGCGCGAAGTGGTAGTCGAGACTGGCCTGACGAGCGCGATACCGCGCGTGATGGTCAGCGCCGGCGCTGGCGCGCCAGCTCGGCGAGCAGCAGCTTCGAGTGCATCGCCCCGATCAGCTCGCGCAGCGGTTCGACGCCGGCCTCGATGATCTGGAGCGCTCGCTCGAGCTCGACCTCGCCGGCGAGACGGTCGAGCAGTGCGCGCACCTCCTGCTGGACCAGGGGCTCGAGCGCCTGCACGTAGCGGACCGTGTCGTAGACGGTGAAGCCGAGCGTCTCGTCGTAGCCCCCGGCGCGAAAGCGGCTGATCGCCTCGACGATCTTGATGTCGTCCGCGTTGTATCCGCCGCGGGTCGGCGTCAGCACGCCGAGCTCGGCGAGGCGGTCGAGCACGTTCTGCGGAACGTGGTAGCGCTCGCTGATCTCACCCGCTGCAACGCGCTCCCGCTCGGCCGCGCTCGCGAGCGCGCGCTCGATGATGCGGTCCTCGAACTCGATCAGCGCCTGAACGTGCTCGGGATCGTCATCGAGCATCCGCTTGATCACGCGCAGCGGCATGAAGCGCTCCTCCTGCAGGCGCTTGATGAGGTTGATGCGCTGCACGTAGTCGAGCGAGTAGTAGGCCATGTTGCGGCTGGTCTTGACGGGCTCCGGCAGCAGGCCCTCGCGCAGGTAGTGCCTGATCGTCCCGGTGCTCACGCCGGCGCGCTCGGCGAGCTCGCCGATCTTCAGCCGCGGCGGTGTGCCGCTCGCGACCGTCACCGACGGCTCCGCTTCGCGACGCTCATCGACGTTTCCACTTCGCCACGCTCATCGACGCATCCGCTTCGCGACACTCATCGACCGTTTCCAGTTCGCCACGCTCATCACCGCTTCCAGGTCGCGACGCTCATCGAAGGCTCCGCTCAGGCCCGAAAGCTGGCGCCCTGCGGTGCGGGCTCGGACGCGCCGGCGGCCGCGCCCTGCGCGAGCAGCTCAGCCACCTGCTCCTCGGTGTAGCCCGCGGCGCGCAGCGCCTGCTCTGTGTGCTCCCCCAGCGCCGGGCCCGGCAGGCGGGCATGGTCGCCGGGCGTGCGCGAGAGCTTGATCGGGATGCCGAGCTGGCGCACGGGCTGCACGGCGCCCGGCTGATCGAGCTCCACGACCATCTCGCGTGCCTGTACGAGCTCGGAGTCGAGCGCCTCGTCGAGCGCGAGCACGGGCTCGAGGCAGCAGTCTTGTTCGCGCGCAAACGACTCCCACTGGGCGCGCGTGCGCGCGCGAAAGATCTCGCAGACCTGCTCGTGCGCCGGCGAGCCGGGATGCTCGAACTGGCTCGCGATCAGATCCTCGCGCCGGACCCCACGGCAGAAGGCCTGCCAGAACTTCGGCTCGAGCGCGCCGAGCGTGACCCAGCCGTCGGCGCACTCGTAGGGTCGGTAGCAGATCAGCGACCCCGCCAGTGGCAGATCGCCGCGACGCGGGACGACGCCGTCGGTGAAATATGCAGCGGCCACCATCGCCAGCCACGAGAGCGCGCCGTCGGCCATCGACACGTCCACGATCTGGCCCTCGCCCGAGCCCGGCCGCCGCTCGTGGCCCGCTCGCGCCGGGGTGCCGTCGCGCTCGCGCAGCGCCAGCATGATCCCGAACGCGGCCATCAGCGCGCCGCCACCGAGGTCGGCGATCTGGCCGGCGGCCTGCACCGGCGGCCCGTCGCGCTCGCCGGTGAGACCGAGCAGCCCGACCAGACCGAGGTAGTTCATGTCGTGCCCGGAGGCGTCGCGTTTGGGCCCGCTCTGGCCGTAGCCGCTGATCGCGCAGTAGACGATCCCGCGGTTGACCTCGCGCATCCGCTCGTAGCCCACCCCGAGACGGTCGAGCACACCCGGGCGGAACGACTCGAGCACCACGTCGGCATCGCGCACGAGCGCCAGCAGCGTCTCGCGCCCGGCCTCGGTCTTGAGGTCGAGGCGCATCGAGCGCTTGTTGCGGTTCAGTGACAGGAACAGCGCCGACTTGGCGCTGTCGTCGGCTCCCTCGAGGTACGGCGGCGACCAGCGAATGTAGTCGCCCATGCCGGTGTCCTCGACCTTCAGCACATCGGCGCCGAAGTCGGCCAGCAGCAGCGAGCAGAACCCGCCGGGCAGCAGGCGCGAGAGGTCGAGCACGCGGATGCCTTCGAGCGGAAGGCTCATGCGTGGACCTTCCGCGCCGCACGCCGGCACGGATGCCGGCGCCCGTCGGCCCGCGCGTGGACCTCGCGTGCCAGGACGCGCGCCCACAGGACCGCCGAGGCGTTCGTCACGAAGCCACCGACCCTGCGCCCGCGCCGGCGCCGGCGCTCACATTCAGCAACGCCCGCGCCTGCGCAACCGTTGCCGGCCGCCGTCCGATCTCTTCGGTCATCTGCCGCGCCTGTGCGATCAGCGCGCCGTTCGAACGCGCCATCTCGCCACTCGGCAGATACAGGTTGTCCTCGAGACCCACCCTGATCGAGCCGCCGAGCGTGAGCGCCGCGGCCACCAGCAGCCACTGCTCACGTGAGATTCCGATCACGCCCCAGTGCGACGTGGCCGTTGTGTCCGACGTGGCGCCATTGACGGGCACGCCGGGGATGTTCTCGACCATCGCCGCGAGGTTGCGCGCCGTCGGGGGGATGCCCCCGACGACCCCCATAACGCAGTCCACATGCAGCGGCGGATGCAGCACACCCATGTCGATCAGCGGCGCGAGCGAGCCGACGTGGCCGATGTCGAAGCACTCGTGCTCGGGTTTGATGCCGAGCTCGTTCATCGCGCGCAGCAGCTCGATGATCTCATCGAACGGGTTGGCGAACACCATATTGAAGACGAAGCCCTTGCGCGAGCGCGAGTACTTCGCGTAGTTCATCGAGCCCATGTTCAGGGCCGCCACTTCGGGGCGGCAGGCGCGCAGGTACTCGACCCGCTTCTCCACGGACACGCCGACTGCGCCGGTCGAGTGGTTGATGATCGCCGCCTCCCCCACCTCGGCGCGAATCGCCTCGGTGATCGCCTGGTAGTCCTCGACCTCGAAGCTCGGCGAGCCGTCCGGTTTGCGCGCGTGTATGTGGATCATCACGCCGCCCTCGTCCACGATCCGGCGCGCCTCGGCGGCGTACTCCTGAGGGGTATAGGGGATCGCCGGGCACTGCTCGCGGTTGGCGAGCACGCCGGAGATCGCGCAGGTGATCACGACGGGATCCTCGACGCTCATTCTCCTGCTCCCTGGCTCATACGGGTACCACCCCGTGACGCTTCCAGGGCCGCTCGATCCGCTTGCCGACGGACATCTCCAGCGCGCGGCAGATCGTCGGCCGGGTCTCGCGCGGATCGATCACGTCGTCGATCAGGTCGTTGCCGGCGGCGATGTACACGTCGAAGATGTCGCGGAAGTTCTCGATCAGCTCGGCCCGCTTGGCAGCGGGGTCCTCGGCCTGGTCGACGACCTTGCGGAAGGCGATCTCGACCACGCCCTCCGCGCCCATCACGCTGATCTCGGCGCTCGGCCAGGCGACGATCAGATCGGGCTCGTAGGCGCGACCGCACATCACGTAGTAGCCGGCGCCGTACGCCTTGCGCGTGATCACGGTGATCTTCGGCACGGTCGCCGCGGCGACCGCGTGCAGCATCTTGGCGCCGTGGCGGATGATCCCTTCTGCCTCGATCTTCGTCCCCACCATGAAGCCGGGGACGTCCTGGATGAACACCAGCGGGATCGCGAACGCGTCGCACAGGTTCACGAAGCGGGCGGCCTTGTCGGCCGAGTCGTTGTCGAGGATCCCGCCGAGCTGCTTGGGCTGGTTGGCGACGATTCCGACGGGACGCCCACCGAAACGGGCAAAGCACGTGATGATCGTCTTCGCCCATTGGCCTTTGATGTCCATGTACTCGCCGTGATCGACGATCTGCCTGATCACCTCGTACATGTCATACGGCTTGCGGTTGGACTCGGGCAGCACGTCGAGCAGCGAGTCCTCGCAGCGGTCGACGGGGTCGTCGCTTGCTCGCACGGGCGGCGGGGTCTCGCAGTTCTGGGGCATGTACGAGAGGTATTCCTTGATGCGCGCGATGCACTCCTCGTCGCTGCCCACCTCCATGTCGCCGACCCCCGACTTGCGGCAGTGCACGCGCGAGCCGCCCAGTTCCTCTTGGGTCACGTCCTCGCCGACGGCGGCGCGCACCAGATGCGGACCGGCGAGCGCCATCGAGCCGCGCCCCTTGACCATTGGGACGAAGTCCGCGAGTCCGGGGATGTACGCCGTGCCGGCCGCGCAAGGCCCCATCAGCGCGGCGACCTGCGGGATCACGCCGCTCATCACGACCTCCTCGCGAAACAGGTGCCCGGAGCCGGCGAACATCGCGCCCGCCGCCTCCTGCACGCGCGCTCCAGCTGAGTCGAGCAGCCACACGAAGGGAATCCGCTCGCGCAGCGCCAGCTCGCGCAGGCGCGTCACCTTGAACTCGCCGGTCATGCCCATCGAGCCCGCCATCACGGTGAAGTCATAGGCGCACACGGCAGTCATGCGGCCGTCGATCCTGCCGTAGCCGGTGATCACGCCGTCGGCCGGCGCCTCGACGCCGTCCATCGCTCGCTGCGAGGAGTGCGGCCGGGCGAGGATCCCGAGCTCGACGAAGGTTCCCTCGTCGACGAGCAGCGCGATCCGCTCGCGCGCGGTCAGCTTGTCCTGCGCGTGCTGCTTGGCGATCTTCTCCTCGCCTCCACCGAGCTTGATCTTGGCGCGCCGCGCTTCGAGGTCCTCGACCAGGGGACGGAGCAGCGATGGCTCAGCGCTGATCGACTCGCGGGCGCTCATCGCGTGCTCCAGCCCGGATGATCCCCGGAGGCTTGCCGACGACAGCGAAGCGCTGTTTGCAAAGTGGCCGGGCGGAGTCGTGTTCCGAGGGCCGGGCGGAGTCGTGTCCCGAGGGCCGGGAGGAGTCGTGTCCCGAGGGCCGGGAAGAGTCGTGTCCCAAATGGGAGCGCATGCGCGCGCGCGTGGGCCGCCGCAAACCGGTATGTCGCTCCCGACCCGATCGGCCTTTCCATTCGGGTCACGGACTCGCCGGCGGGGCTTGCGCTCATCGGCCTTTCCATTCGGGTCACGGACTCGCCTGCGGCGCTTGCGCTCATCGGCCTTTCCATTCGGGGTCGCGCTTCTCGAAGAACGCGCTCACGCCCTCCACGATGTCCTCGGTCGACAGCGCCAGCGTCAGCTGCGCGCGCAGGTAGTCGAGCGCGTCGTCGAGCGGCATGTCCAGCTGGCGGCGCATCGCTTCCTTCCCGAGCCGCATGATCACGGGCGACTTGCGGGCGAGCTTCTGCGCCCACTCGGCGACCGCCGCGTCGAACTCGTCTGCCGGCACGACCTTGTTGACTAGACCGGCGGCGAGCGCCTCCTGGGCGCTCCAACGCTCGCCGAGCAGCAGCAGCTCGTTGGCCTTCTTGCGCGGCACGTTGCGATAGATCAGGGCCATGATCATGAACGGGAAGGCGCCGATGTTGATCTCGGGCGTCCCGAACGTGGCCTGTTCTGACGCGACGATCAGATCGCACGCCAGTGCGATCCCCAGCGCACCGGCCAGCACGTGGCCCCGTACGGCACAGAGCGTCGGCTTGCCGAGCTCGCCGATCAGCCGGAACAGGCCGACGAAGCGATCCGAGCCGAAGTGCTTGTGCACGAGCGGCACCTCGCCCGCGAAGCCGCCGAGGTTGGCTCCGGATGAGAACGTCTTCTCGTGCGAGGACGCGAGCACCACGCAGCGCGCGCTCGGATCGTCTCGTGCGTGTTCGAACGCGTCGATCAGACCCTGCAGCAGCCCGGGCGAGAGCGCGTTACGAGTGTCGGGCTCGTTGAGCGTGATCGTCGCGACGCCATCGGCGAGCCTGTATAGGACCGACTCCCCAGACACGGCCGCATCGTAACCAGTCGCCCCCGGCCAGCCACCGGTCACCGCTTGCCCACCACCACTCTCCACCGGTCGGCCACCAGCCTCCACCGGCCCGTTCACAGCCCGAGCACCCGCCCGAGGATCTCGCGCATGATCTCGTCGCTGCCGCCGCCGATCGGCCCGAGCCGCGCGTCGCGGGCGGCGCGCTCGATCCAGTACTCGCGCATGTAGCCGGCGCCGCCGTGGATCTGCAGGCACTCGTCCATCAGCTCGAACGACGCGCGCTGCGTGAGCAGCTTGGCCATCGTGACCTCCTCGAGCGGCTCCTCGCCGGCGACGAACCGCCGCAGCGCGTCGTAAGCCACGCACCGGCAGGTGTACGCGGAGGTGGCGAGGTCCGCCAGCTTGTGTCGGATCACCTGATGGCCGCTGAGCGGGCGGCCGAACGCCGCGCGCTCGCGCGCGAACTGCGCCGTGCGCTCCCACGCCAGCCGCATCGCGCCGACCGCGCCGAGCGCCATCGCCAGGCGCTCCCACTGGAAGTTGGCCATGATCAGCTTGAAGCCCTCGTCGAGCGCTCCGAGCAGGTTCTGCTCGGGCACGAACACGTCCTGGAGGCTGATCGTGGCCGTGTCCGACGCGTGCCAGCCGAGCTTGTGCAGGGCCGCCGAGCTCACGCCCTCGCCACGGTCGACGATCAGGAACGAGATGCCGTGGTGTCCGCCCTCGCGCGTGGTCTTCACAGCCGTCACGATGAAGTCGGCGCGAACTCCGTTGGTGATGTACGTCTTCTCGCCGTTCACGACGAAGCCGCCGTCGACGCGCTCCGCGCGCGTCGTGAGCGCGGCCACGTCCGAGCCGGCGCCGGGCTCGGTGATCCCGAGCGCCCCGATCTTCTCGCCTGCGATCGCGGGCACGAGATAGCGCTGCTTCTGCTCGTCGGTGCCGAACTTCCAGATCGGCGGTGTGGCGATGTTGACGTGCGCGCCGATCCCGGCCGCGGTGCCCCCGGATCCCGCGCGCGCCATCTCCTCGCAGAGCACGGCCTCGTGCAGATAGTCGCCGCCCTGGCCGCCGTATTGCTCGGGGTACTTGAGACCGAGCAGGCCCTGCGCCGCCATCTTGTCGAAGACCTCGTTCGGGAACCACCCCTCGTCCTCCCAGCGCTGGGCGTGCGGCGCAAGCTCGCGCTCGAGGAACCCGCGGATCGACGCGCGCAGCTGTTCGTGCTCGTCTGTGAACGGCGGCTGGTTCACAGCCCGTACGAGCGCCCGATCACCTCGAGCATTATCTGTGAACGGGAGGGGGGCAGGCCCCCCTCCCGACCACCCCCCGTTGGCGCGATCGGGCGTGAATCAAAGACCATAGGAGCGCCCGATCACCTCGAGCATTATCTCGTCGGTGCCCGCGCCGATGCGATTCAGGCGCGCGTCGCGCCAGGCCCGCTCGACGCCGTACTCGCGCATGTAGCCGGCGCCGCCGTGGATCTGGATGCACTCATCCGCGACTTCGACGGCGACGCGCGCGGCGTGGAGCTTGGCCATCGAGATCTCGCGCACCGGGTACTCGCCGTTCTGAAACCGCCAGGCGGTCACGTAGACCATCTGGCGGGCCGACTCGATCTTCGTGGCCATCTCGGCGAACTTGTGCCGGATCACCTGGAACTTCCCGATTTCCCGGCCGAACGCCTTGCGCTCGTGCGCGTACTGGAGCGTGCGCTCGAAGCATTTCTGCGCGCCGGCCACACAGCCGGCGGCGCCGATCAGGCGCTCGCCCTGGAGCTCCCACATGATGTGGTAGAAGCCCTTGCCGACCTGGCCGAGGACGGCGCCGGCGGGGACGCGCACGTCCTGGAAGGCCAGCAGCGCCGTGTCTGAGGCGTGCATGCCGAGCTTCTCGAGCTTCTTCTCGCGGATCACCCCGGGCGCATCCATCGGCACCAGGAACAACGTGAAGCCGTCGTATCCGGCATCGGCGTCGGTCTTGGTGACGAGCACGATCACGTCGGCGCGGTGGCCGTTGGTGATGTATGTCTTGGAGCCGTTGATGACGTAGTCCTCGCCGTCTCGCACGGCGCGCGTCTTGATCCCGGACACGTCCGAGCCGGCATCCGGCTCGGTGATGCCCAGGCACAGGATCGCCTCGCCCTTGATCGCGGGCACGACCCACTCCTGCTTTTGCTCCTCGCTGCCGAACGCGAGGATCGGCGGCATCGCCATATCGGTGTGGACGGCGACCCCCATTGCCAGGCCGCCGGAGTTGGCGTGCGTCATCTCCTCGGCCAGGACGAGGCTCGTGTAGTAGTCGCCGCCCTGTCCGCCATAGCCCTCCGGCTTGTCGAGTCCGAGGAAGCCAAGCTCGCCCATGCGCGGGAAGACCGAGTCCGGGAACGTCGTGTCCTCCCATTCCTCTGCGTGCGGCGCGAGCTCTTTCACGACGAAGCTGCGGATCGACTCGCGCAGGGCTTCGTGCTCGTCGTTGAAGATGAAGTGCTTGCGCGCGGCCTTGAAGTCGGGCTTCAGGACGCTCTCGGCGGTGGCGGCCATGGGGGGCGATCTCCTCGGTTCTCGATTTGCTCTGACGCTAACGGAGCACGAACAGAAAGTAAACAGTAGAGCTGCTTACTTTGTGCGTCCTACCCGCTGATGGCGATCTTGCAACGCACCCGCAGAATCGCCTCGAAGGCCCGCGCCTACTGGGAAAACGGCCGCTGGAATCCGTCCAGGCTGGCGTCGGCGCCTAACGCTTCGCGACCGCGCGACCGATGTCCCGCCCGTGGCCGAAGCCGACAGCAAGCCAGTTCCGATCGATCGCGGCACCGATCCGCGCGCGATCGTCAACGTCGCGCTCGCCGCGATCGCTGCCGTCGCCCTCGCCAGCCTGATGGCCGCGGCACCCGTCATCGCCAGCCCAGACGCCGCCGGCGGCTCGAGCCATGGCCTCGGGAAGCGCACTGCCACCGATCACACCCGGCCGGCCGAGGGCAACGACCACCACGGCAAACGCTCTTCCAAGCGAGCGCATCGGCACAGCGGGAGCTCACAACACAAGCGGGGTCGCGGGCACGGGACGACCGCCGAGCACCATCCTCGCGGCCACCGGCACGGCTCCAAGCGCAAGCACCCGCATGGCGTCAGCCACACGGCCCGCCACGGAACCCATGCCGCGCGCACCCGGCGAGACGCTCACGGCCGGCAGGCACCTCCCGCGACCGTCCCCCAGACTCACGCAGCCAGCTCGGCCAGCACCCCGAGCGCGCAACCGGCGGTCTGCACCGGAGCCGGCCTGACGCCTACCCCGGAAGACCTCGAAGCCGTGCGCGAAGCGACCTTGTGCCTGATCAACAACGAACGGATCGCCCACGGCGAGCGCCCGCTCCAGCTGAACACGGATCTGCAGAACTGCGCCCAGGGTCACAGCGAAAGCATGGCCGTCAGTGACTACTTCAGCCACGAAGGACCGGGCGGAAGCACCCCGCTGAGCAGGATGCAGGCGGCGGGCTACATCTACAGCGCGAAGATCGGCTACGAAATCGGCGAGAACATCGCCTGGGGCACCCTCTGGCTGGCGACGCCGAAGGCGATCGTCGAAAGCTGGATGCAGTCGCCCGAGCACCGCGCCAACATCCTCGACTCCAACTATCGGGAAACCGGTATCGGCGTCAGCCCGCACGCGCCTGCGGCTCGCGCCGAAGGCGAGCCGGGCGCCCTGTACACGCAGGACTTCGGCGTCATCATCACCGGCTAGCTGCTAGCTGGCCTCGCGCCATCGCGCGCCGCCGCCGTCGTCGTGTGCCTCCCGCGTCCCCGGCGTGCGCCTCCCGCGTCCCCCGCGCCGCCCCCGGGACGCCCGCGTGCCGCAGCGCCCGCAGCGGGCCAACGAGCCGCGGGCCGATTGGCCGGACGGATAGTCTGCCCGCAGGCAACCACAAGACAACAGAGGAGACGCAACCGCCATGGGAGTACTCGACGGCAAGTCGGCGATAGTCACCGGTTCAGCGCGAGGGATCGGGCGCGCGACGGCTGAGCTGCTCGTCGCACAGGGCGCGCAGGTGTTGATCAACGACCTGGACGGCGACGTGGCCGAGCAGGCGGCCGGCGAGATCTCCGGCGAGACGGCTGTCTACGCCGGCGACCTGACCAAGCCCGGCGCCGCCGACGATCTCGTCCAGAAGGCCATCGACGCGTTCGGCAAGATCGACATCATCGTCAACAACGCCGGCTACACCGTCGACGCGCCCGTGCACAAGATGTCCGACGACCAGTTCCAGAAAATGCTGGACATTCACACGATCGTGCCCTTCCGAGTGATCCGCGCCGCCGCGCCGCACCTGCGCGAGCCGGCCAAGCAGGAGCGCGAAGAAGGCAAGGAGGTTTTCCGCAAGATCGTCAACGTGTCCTCGACCTCCGGCACGTTCGGCAACGCCGGCCAGGCGAACTACTCCTCCGGCAAGGCCGGCGTCGTCGGTCTCACGAAAACCGTGGCGAAGGAGTGGGGCCAGTTCAAAGTCAACGTCAACGCGGTCGCGTTCGGCTTCATCGACACGCGCCTCACGCAGGCCAAGGTCGACGAGAACGTGATGGAGAAGGACGGCGAGACGATCCAGCTCGGCATCCCCGAGCAGATGCGCCAGATGGCCGCGATGCTGATACCGCTCGGCCGCCCGGCGTCACCCGAAGAGGCAGCCGGCGGCATCTTCTTCCTGTGCTCGCCCTGGTCCAACTACGTCCATGGCCAGACGCTGCACGTCACGGGCGGCCTGTTCGGCGGAATGACCGGCTGACCCGGCC
>DATJOF010000035.1:0-49608 GCA_035507415.1 Solirubrobacteraceae bacterium | reverse complement strand
GCGTCGACGATCAGGCTGGCGATCGTCCACGAGGAAGACTTCGCCGTCAGCGCAGCCGCCTTCTTCGCCGGCAACCCCGACGCGACGCCCGCCCAGTTCGCAGCGTGGGCGCGGTCGGTGCACGCGCTGCAGCGCTATCCGGAGCTCGCGAAGCTCAACCTCGTGGCGCTGGTGCCCGCGCAGGACCTCGCTGCCTTCGAGGCGCGTGTCAGTGGACACGCCGCCAGAGCCGGCACGTCGAGCTCGGCGGCCGCCGCTCACGCCACATTTCCGCTGATCCCGGGCGGGGCTCGCCCCTACTACTGCCTGTCGGTCGCCGGCCTGGAGCGCAACCCCGGCGCGGCTTCGCCGCGGGGCTTGGACTACTGCGCGCTGTCGCGCAGGCTGGCGCTGGCCCACGCCACGGGCCAGACCAGCTACACGGCCGGCGGGTCGAACAAGGTGCTCGACGTCGTGACGCCGGTCTTTGCGGGCGAAGCGCCGCCCGCGGCGGTCGCGGCGCGGATCGGGGCGTTCGTGGGCTGGCTGCGCGAGGTGCTGGTGCCGAGCGTGGTCCTGCAACGGGCGCTGAGCGGGCACGGCGAAGAGGCGGTGCGCTTGCGCTACCGCAGCGGCTCCTCGCACGTGGTGTTCACGAGCGGCGCTCCGAAGCCCGGCGCCCAGACGACGGCGATGAGCCTGCGCGGCGGCTGGAGCCTGCGGACGTTCGGGCCCCCGGTCAATGCCAGCATCCTGGCGCACGCCGACGCCCTGGCGGTGGCGATCGGCGGCACGGTCCTGAGCGTGCTGCTCGGTCTGGTGATCTTCGTGCTCGGCACCGGTCGCGAGCGCGCGCTGGCGCTGGCGGCCCAGCTGCGCAAACAGCCGCGCGAGGACCTGTATGACCCGCTCACCAAGCTGCCCAATCGCGCGCTCATGCTCGACCGCGCCGAGCGCATGCTCGCGCGCGCGGGCCGCCAGCCCGGCCTGCTCGCGGGGGCGCTGTTCATCGACATCGACGGCTTCAAGGAAGTCAACGACAAGCTCGGCGAGGCGGCCGGCGATCAGCTGCTGATGATCGTCTCGCAGCGCCTGCAGAACGTGGCCCGTACGCAGGACACGGTCGGACGGCTCGGCGGAGACGAGTTCGTGATCCTGGTCGAGGCGACCGCTCGCGGCGCGCGCCTCGACTCCCTCGCGCGGCGCGTGATCGAGGCGCTGCACCAGCCGGTTCAGCTGCGCGAGGTCGAGCCGAGGTTCTTCTTGACCGCCAGCATCGGCGTGGCGTTCGGCCGCTACGTGACCCCCGAGGATCTGCTGCGCGACGCGCACCTGGCGCTGTACGCGGCCAAGGCGGCGGGCAAGGATCGCTACACGCTGTTCAACGCCAACATGCGCTCGGTGATCGAGGGTCGCGCCGTGCTCGAGGTCGAGATGAACACGGCGCTGGTGGAAAAACAGTTCTTCCTGCTCTACCAGCCCGTGTTCGACCTGGCGAGCCAGCAGATCGTCGGCCTGGAGGCGCTGATCCGCTGGCAGCACCCCGCTCAGGGAGTGCTGATGCCCGCCGACTTCGTTCCGCTGGCCGAGGAAACGGGGCTGATCATGCCGATCGGGCGCTGGGTGCTCGAAGAGGCCTGCAGCCGCGCAGCCGCCTGGAACGTGTCGGGGCATCAGGTCGGCATCGCCGTCAAGGTCTCGCCCTACCAGCTGATCCGCGATGGCTTCGTGACCGACGTGCGCCGCGCGCTGCAGCAGTCGGGGCTGGATCCCTCGTTGCTGACCCTCGAGATCGCCGAGACCGCGGTGATGCGCGACATCGTCGCGGCCGCCGAGCGCCTGCAGCGCCTGAAGAAGCTCGGCGTGCGCATCGCGATCGACGACTTCGGCAGCGGCTACGCCTACCAGGCCCATCTGCAACGGCTGCCGTTGGACTTCCTGAAGATCGACCGCGCCTCGCTGGCGGCGACCGACGCCGAGGACTACCGCAGCGCGCTGCTCGAGGCCAGTCTCGGCGTCGGGCGCGACCTGGCGCTGACGGTGATCGCCAAGGGCATCGAGAGCTACGAGCAGATGGCCACCCTGCAGGCGCTCGGCTGCCAGCTCGCGCAGGGGTTCTTCCTCGGCGCCCCGACGCCGCTGGACACGGTCGAGGATCTGTTCCACACCGACTTCCCCGGCAGCCCGACACCGACGCGCCTGTTCAACTGACGGCCCGCTGCGCCTCTCAACTCGCGACGCGACTGATGGCATGCTGCCCACGCGCCGGTACGTGGAAGGGCACGGTCGTGACGACGACCTTCGAGAGCGGGCGCAGGGCACGGCGCAGGCGCGCGGCGGTGCGGTTGTGCAGGAGCCGCTGGCGCCAGTGCGGCACGACGATTTCCGGCAGGATCACGGTCAAGGTGAGATCGTCGCGCAGCTGGTGCAGCGACTCGATGTAGTTGACCATCGGCGCCACGATCGCGCGGTACGGGGACACGACGACCTCGAGCGGCAGGTGATCCCCCCAGGTCTGCCAGTAGCCGCGAAAGCGCTCGCCCTCCGCCTCGGTCGGGCTGACGTGCAGCGTCAACACCGGCTGCTGCAGCGACGCGGCGTAAGCGAGGGCGCGCATGCTCGGCAGGTCGAGCGTGGCCACGGGCACGATCGTGAGGTGGTGGATTTCCTCCGGGCTCTCCTCGGTCTCGTCGCTTTCGAGGGCGCCTGCGCGCGCGCCTGCGGCGTCCTGGTCGCCGTCGCGGTCCTCGCCTGAGTCCGCGCGCCCGTTCGCGGCGGGCCGCGGGGCAATCCGTTGGCCGGGCACCTCGAGCGCCTGGGGGCGCAGCGCGGTCGCGTCGGCGACGTAGTCGTAATGGCGCCTGATCCGCAGCGCGAGCACGGTGAACAGGGCGACCGCGAGCAGCGCCACCCAGGCGCCCGCGGTGAACTTGGTGATCGCGGCGGTGACGAACACGATCGCCGACAGGAACCCGCCGGTGGCGTTGAAGGCGAGGCTGCGGCGCCAGTGGGCGTCGCGCAGGCGCCGCCAGTGGACGACCATGCCGGCCTGCGAGAGCGTGAAGGCGAGGAACACGCCAACCGCGAACAGCGGGATCAGCGGGTCGGTCTTGCCGCCGAAGCCGACGTAGATCGCCGCGGCCGCGACCGACAGCACGATGATGCCGTTGTTGAACGCCAGCCGGTCGCCCATACGCAGGAACAGCCGCGGCGCGAAGCGGTCGCGCGCGAGCAGGAACAGCACGCGCGGGAAGTCGTTGTAGGCGGTGTTGGCCGCGAGCAGCAGGATCGCGGCGGTCGCGGCCTGCGTGACCGGGTACATGAAGGTGCTGCCGAAGCTGCGGTGTGCGAGCTGCGAGAGCACCGTTTCGCGGCTGCTCGGGATTACGCCGTCGAGCTCGACGATCGCGATCGTCCCCGCGAACAGCGCGATCAGCAGGCCGACCATCCACGTCAGCGTGACGCGCGCGTTGCGCCACTCGACCGGCTTGAACACCGGGACGGCATTGGAGATGGCCTCGATCCCGGTCATCGCCGTCGAGCCCGAAGCGAACGCGCGCAGGATCAGCAGCAGGCTGACCGCCTCGGTCGCAGTCACCGCCGGTCTCGGCGTGGCGTGGAAGTTGCGCCCGCCGGCGTCGATCAGGCCGACGATCACGAGCACGAAGATCGCGAAGATGAAAGCGTAGGTCGGCGCGGCGAACAGGGCGCCCGCCTGGCGGACTCCGCGCATGTTGCCGGCGAGCAAGAGCGCGATCACGCCGACGCCGATCGGGACGGCATCGGGGGCCAGCGAGGGGATCGCCGAGCTGACCGCAGCGATGCCCGAGGCGACCGACACGGCGACCGTCAGGATGTAGTCGGTCAGCAGGCCGGCCGCCGCGATCAGCCCGACGAGCGGGCCGAGGTTGTCGCTGGCCACGATGTAGGAGCCGCCGCCGTGGGGGTAGGCGCGGATCGTCTGCCGGTAGGAGGCGCCGACGGCCAGCATCAAGAACGCGATCGTCGCGGCGATCGGCAGCGAGTGGCTGAGGCCGGCGCTGCCGCCGAGCACGAGGATCGCAAGCATCGCTTCCGGGCCGTAGGCAACGGATGAGAGGGCGTCGGCCGAGAGCACCGGCAGCGCGATCAGCTTGCGCATGCGCTCGCGCGCGATCGCGGTGCTGCGCAGCGGCGGCCCGAACAGCACGCGCCGCAGCTCGTAGGCCGCGCGTCCCTGACGTGAGGGCGGCAGCTCGGCGCGGCCGGTCGCTTCGACGGCCGGCTGCGCCGCGCTCTGGACCGGCACGAAGCGCCCGAAGCGGCTCGGGCGAATCTCGGCGAGATCGGGGAAGCCGTCGGGGGTCGGGTCCATCGGCAGCGCTTCGCGCCAGGCCGAGGGGTCGCCGCAGACCCTGCCCCACTCCTGCCCGACGTCGCGCAGGATGCCGAGCTGGCGCTCGTCGAGGCTCCCGAGCTGAGCGTCCGGACTCGGCGGGCCGGGCTGCCGGTTGCTCATGGTGCCGGGAAGCTACCCCACGTCGAGAGCGCACGCGCGCGCGCACGCGCACGTGCGCTTCGCACGAGCCGACTCGGGCCGAGGAGTATCGTCCGCCCATGGCGACGCTGACCGACACGCGCGGGGCGGTGCCGCACCTGAGCGTCGCCGAGCGGGTGGCGCGGGGCAAGGCGGCACGGGCAGAGGTGCCACGGTCGAGCCATGCCGGCTTCGAGCCGCCGCCCCATCGCCCCGATCCGGTCGAGCTGCTCGAACGTCAGGCCGCCTCGCGCGTGCCCGAGCTGGTGCCGATCCGCTACGGGCGCATGCTCGTGTCTCCGTTCACGTTCTACCGGGGTGGCGCGCTGATCATGGCGAGCGACCTCGCGGCGACGCCGCGCTCGGGCCTGACGGTCCAGTGCTGCGGCGACGCGCACCTGTCGAACTTCGGCGTGTTCGCCTCGCCCGAGCGCCGGCTGGTGTTCGACCTGAACGACTTCGACGAGACGCTGCCAGGCCCGTGGGAGTGGGACCTCAAGCGGCTGGCGGCGAGCATGCTGATCGGGGCGCGCGACAACGGCTTTGCGGTCAAGGATCAGGATCGGGTCGTGCTCGACACCGTGGAGGAGTACCGCACGGCGATGGCGAGCTTCGCGACGCTGAAGAACCTCGATGTCTGGTACGCGCACCTGGACGTCGAGGCGGCGCTGGAGGAGCTGGGGCCGCAGCTCGGGGCAAAGTCGGTGAAGCGGACCGAGAAGACACTCGCGAAGGCGCGCACGCGCGACAGCATGTCGGCGTTCTCCAAACTCACCCGGCTGGTGGACGGCGAGGCGCGGATCGTCGCCGACCCGCCGCTGATCATGCCGGTTGACGACCTCGTGACCGGGACCGAGCGCGACGAGCTGTTCGACTGGCTGCACCAGTTGCTGCGGGCCTACCGGGGCACGCTCGATCGCGACCGCCAGACGCTGCTCGAGCAGTTTCGCCTGACCGACTTCGCGCGCAAAGTGGTCGGCGTGGGGAGCGTCGGGACGCGGGCGTGGATCGCGCTGATGCTGGGGCGCGACGGCCAGGATCCGCTGTTCCTGCAGATGAAGGAGGCGCAGGCGTCGGTGCTCGAGGAGTTTTTGAGCGCGAGCTCGTTTCGCAACCACGGCCGGCGCGTGGTGACCGGGCAGCGGTTGATGCAGGCCAGCAGCGATATCTTCCTCGGCTGGGTGCATGTCGATGCCGGGCTGGACGGCCAGGCGCGCGACTTCTACGGCCGCCAGCTGCGCGACTGGAAGGGCTCGGCCGTGATCGAGCAGATGACGTCGTCGGGCCTGGCCCAGTACGGCCGGCTGTGCGGCTGGACGCTCGCGCGGGCGCACGCGCGCAGCGGCGATCGCATCGCGATCGCCGCCTATCTCGGCAAAGGCTCGGTGTTCGATCGCGCGATCCTGCAGTTCTCCCGGGACTACGCCGACCAGAACGAGCTCGACTACAAAGCGCTCTCGGACGCGGTGCAGTCCGGTCGAATCAAGGCCGAGCGGGGGCTCTGAGGCGCCCCCGAACGGGGCTCACCGATTCCGCACGCCGGAGCTTGCCGACCGGACATCGCACATGAGCTACGAGGGCGGCTGGGTGGGTTGCCCGGGCGAAGCTCTGTTGGGGGAGGGCGGCTCGGTGGGCTGCCCCGAGGCGCTCCCGCCGGTGGAGCCCGCCTCGCCCGAGCGCTCGGGCGCGAAGATGTCCGGGAGCGTGACTTCGCCGCGTTCGATCTGTTGGGCCAGGTGGTGGCGCGCACGCAGGGTTGCCGGATCGAGCGTGCCCGAGCCGGCGGCGATCGAGATCGGATCGCCGCCGCGGCCGCGCAGGATGTAGGCGAAGCCTACGGCGATCAGCGCGCCGGCGATCGGCCCGAGCAGGTACACCCAGTAGCTCGTGAAGTCGCCGCTGACGAGGGCGGGCCCGAACGAGCGCGCCGGGTTCATCGAAGCGCCGCTCACGGGCGCCGCCCACAGGCCGGCGAGCGCGATGTAGCCGCCGACGCCGAGCGCGGCGATCGCGCCGACGTTCTGAGCGGCCGAGGCGGTGCCGAGGATCACGCTGACGAGCCCGACGGTGAGCACGATCTCCATCAACAGCGCCTGCCAGTTTTGATAGCCGGCCCCCGGCAGGGTGGCGCCGAGATGGTCGATGTTGCCGAATACGGCGCGCAGGAAGAGGCACGCGAGGGCCGCCCCGACGAGTTGGTTGACCAGGTACCCGGGAACGCGCCTCCAGGGGAAGTCGCGGCGCAGCGCGAACGCCAGCGAGACGACGGGGTTCAGATGGGCGCCGGAGACAGCGCCCATGAACAGGATGATCGCCATCACCGTCAGCCCCGGGGCGACGACCGCCGCGGCGAGGCTGATCTGGCCCTTGTCGTGGAGGATCGCGCCGCCGGCGGCGGCGAGCACGAGCAGAAAGGTTCCGAACAGCTCGGCGAACATGCGGCGCCACTCGCGGCTCGGATCCCCGAACTCGGCGGCAGAGCCGAACTCGAGCGCGAGGATGTGGCGCGTGCGCGGACCGAGCAGACCGACAGCCGCACCATCGTCGGCCACGACAGGCTCGTCGGTCATGGGCACAAGCTAACAGGCGGCGGGCTAGTGTATGCGGCGAAATGACCGCGATCGGCCGGCCGTCCCCATCGTCCGAAGGCCCGCCGGCGCGGCCCGCATGGGAGTCTCCGCGGCGGGATCTGCGCTCGCTCTACCACAAGCACTTCTGCGATCGCCGCAAGGAGCGTCAGCTGCTCTCGAGCAGCGCCTTCTTCGTGACGTTTGCGGCGGTGCGCGCGATCACCCACGCGATCCGGGCGGAACGAGGGCCGTTTCGCAACATCACGCCGGGCGGGCGCCACATCCACCACATGACGTTCGGGATCACCGGGCTGTTGACGGTCGGCTACCTGTGGCTGCTGGAGATCGGGATCAACGAACAGCGCCGCTCCTCGCGCGTTACCTCGCTCGTGTACGGCAGCGGCGCAGCGCTCACGCTCGACGAGTTCGCGCTGTGGCTGAACCTCGAAGACGACTACTGGACCAGGCAGGGCCGGGAGAGCATCGACGCGGTCGTGCTGTTCGGGTCGCTGCTCACGCTGAGCGTGCTCGGACGAGGTTTCCTGCTCGAGCTCGTGCGCCCGGAGCGCGACAGGCGTGACGGGCACGCGGCGGCTTGACAGCCGTTTTAAGCGGGATTTAGCGCATGGCGGCGCGGGCTTTAGGGCGTTGCGCCACAATCGTGAGGATGGATCGCGGCTTGAGGTACAAGATCACGGTCGGGGCGATCGTGGGAGTGGTGCTGGCGTGCGGCGCGGTTGCGGCTGTGGCGGCGACCGGCCCGGACTCGGGCCATCGCAACGCTCACCGGCGCCAGACGGCTCATCAGAGAGTGCGCGACCACGGCGGCACGCTGGCGGTGGCCTCGACCTATCTCGGCGTGTCGAAGACGGAGCTGCGCAAGGACCTGCGTGAAGGCAAGACGCTCGCGCAGGTGGCCAAGGAGACAAGCGGCAAGTCCGAAGCCGGCCTGATCGAAGCGATCGTCGCGGCCCGCAAGGCGCGGGCGGCCGCGAACAGCGCCGGGCTGGAGAAGCGGGTGCGAGCCAGGATCAACCGCGTCGGCGGTCTGGGCGTGCTCGGCCCTGGGGCCGGCGGGTCGAAGGCTGCCAGCGCGAGCGCACACGGTGAGTTCGCCGCTCGCAGCTACCTGGGGCTGCCGGCGGCCGAGTATCTCGGCGTGACCGCGGCGCAGCTGCAGAGCGATCTGCAGTCGGGAAAGACGCTGGCGCAGGTGGCCGAGCAAACGAGCGGCAAGTCCGAAGCCGGCCTGATCGAAGCGCTCGTGGCGGCCCGCAAGGAACGGCTGGCGGCGGCTGTCACCGCAGGCGTGTTCAGCCAGGCGCAGGCGAGCACACGCGAGGCCATGCTCGGCAAGCGGATCACCGATCTGGTGAACCGGCGCTTCTCGGCTGCCGGCGCGAGCTAACGCCGCCCCTCGACAGCTGGCTCGAGCCGAGGCTCGAGCGCGGAGCTAGGGATCAAGGTCGACCGCGGGCAGGTCGCGGATCTGATCGCGTGTCAGGTTGACACGGATGTCATCGACATCGACCTGCGCGACGGCGCCGATCGGGATCGCGACCTGCTTCTTGCCCCACAGGTGGCCCTCCTGCAGCAGCAGGTGCGTCACGTGATGGTCGCGCGGGTCGATCACCAGACCCTGCAGGCTGCCGACGTGGCCGTCGCTGGCATGCACCGGTTCGCCGCGGCGCACATCGAGCTCGCCGACAGGGATTCGGTCGGTGGTGACCGATGGGGGCATGCCCACCATCCCGGTGCCCGCGACGCCGAGACCTCCCATACCGGTCATACCGAGCCCGTAGTAGGGCCAGGCGAGCACCTCGTCGGCGCCGTAGCCGAGCTCGGGGTCGGCGTCGGTGAGGAAGTGGGTCTCTTCGGCTTCTTCGAGCGCGCCGAAGGCGGCGAGCGAGCAGCTCAAATGGATCTCGTCCTTGGTGGCGCCGGCGACCAGGTCGATCGGCACCAGGCGACCGCGCTCGAGCGCGCCGTGCGGCTGGACGACGAGATGTGTGAGCACACGCGAGATCGGGTCGAGCACGACGCGGTCGAGCTTTCCGCAGGCGCCGTCACTGCAGCTGACCTGCGCCCCGATCTCATACGCGGCCGTGGCGGTCATCGAGCACGGAGGGCTGCGCGATCCGCGGTCATCTCGGGTCGGTGAGGCCTCGGCTGGGTGAGGCGGCGGCGGCGCGGTTCGAGCATCTGAGGTCGGCTCGACACGGTCAGTGGGCTTCTTTGGCGAAGGCGCCGAGGTTGATCGCGTTGGGAGGGGGAGTGAGCGTGATCGGCTGGTTCCAGCCCGAGAACGTGACCTTGCCGCTTTCAGAGCCGTGCTTGACGAGCTGGACCGGGAACGGCTTGCCGGTGGTGGCCACATAGATCGAGCCGTCCTTGGCGGCGTCGGTGAGCTCGACCACGGGTTGGCCGTTGACCTTCGTGGTGGCGCCCTTGACGAGCGAGGAGGTGTTGGTGAGCGCCTGGTCGATCAGCTTGCTGAGGTCGGTCAGACTGGCCAGGGAGGCAAGTTCGCCACTGCTGGCGGGAGCCTTGAGCCACTTGCCGCGGAACAGCTGCGCGGCGGCCGAGCCGCCGAAATGGCTGTAGAAGGCGGGGCTGCCTTTGATGTAGATGCTGTTGTCGACGACGATCAGTTCGAACGACAGGCCGTTCTCGGCGAGCTTGCCGCGACCGCCTTGGCCCGAGGCGAGGTACATGTCGAGCGCGATCGGCGAGCCGCCGCTGGAGAGTCGGCCTGCGATGTGGACGCTGCTGGCGCCGTCGGCGGCGGCCTTGGTGGCGGCGAGGATCTCGGCCGGCGATTTGGAGGCGACGCCGTTGCCCGAGGAGGAGCCCCCGCAGCCGGCGAGCAGGGCGGCGAACGCGAACGCCAGCGCGAGCGCGGCGCCGAGGAGCCCGCGGCGCGTGCGCGCGAGCAGCCCGATGCGCGCGCGTGCGCTTACGGCCGACACCAGCATGACGCCAGCGTACCCGAGCAGGCGGTCGAGGACGGAGCCCGGATCCCGGATGCGCAGCGAGCCTCGATCTCGGAGCGAGAGCCCGGCGAATCGGGCCGTTTGCCGCCGCGTTGTTCCGGGTAAAAGAATCCTGCGGCAAAGTTCGCAAAGTCCGCAAAAAGTGGGAGCTCGAGAAGCGTTTCTCTTTGTGACGAGAGCGCAAACGCACGGCTAAAGCCGGACGGTACGGATGCCGACTGCGAGAACGGACCAGTGCGCGAAAGAGCGTTTGCCGATATGACGGGAGTGATCCAGCTCGGCTCGAGGCTGCGGCGTGGCGAAGACCAAGCTCACGCTTGGGTACGCGCGGGCGCATCGTCGCAGGCGGGCGCGAAGGCCGGCGTCGAAGGTCACGACCGGAGCGGTGCGCGCGTGAGCTGGGCGCTGGGCGCGACGATCGCGGTGGCCCTGGCGGCGGGCGCCGGCGTGGTGCTGGCGCCGAGCGCGGCCGTCACGGTCGCCTGCCTCGTGGTGCTGGCGATCGCGGCCGCGGCCGTCGGCTGGCTTGCCGGCGAGCAACACCGGACCAAGCTCCAGCGCGAGATCGAAGCTCGCTCGCTGCAGCTGCGCAAGACGATGACCGAGCTCGAGGTGGCGCAGGCCGAGACCGTGCGCAGGCTGTCGATGGCGGTCGAGTTCAGGGACGAGGACACCGGAGCGCACATCGAGCGGATCGGCAGGTTCTCGACGCTGCTGGCCGAACAGATCGGCCTCGAGCAGGAGCTGTGCGAACGGATGAGCCATGCGGCGCCGCTGCACGACGTCGGCAAGGTGGCGATCCCGGACGCGATCCTGCTGAAGCCGGGCAAGCTGACGGCAGAGGAGCGAGCGATCGTCGAGACGCACGCCGAGGAGGGACACCGGCTGCTGAAAGGCTCGAGCTCGGCGATTCTCGACATGGCGGCGACGATTGCCCTGAGCCACCACGAGAAGTGGGACGGCAGCGGCTACCCGCGCGGGGTAGCGGGCGAGTCGATTCCGATCGAGGGCCGTGTGGTGGCGATCGCGGACGTGTTCGACGCGCTGACCAGCGACCGGGTCTATCGCAAGGCATTCTCGGTCCAGGAGGCTGTGCAGATGATGCGCGAGGAACGAGGCAAGCATTTCGACCCGGTGCTGCTGGACGCGTTCATGGAGGTGCTCGAGCAGTCGGGCCCGGATGCGCGCGAACAGGTCAGGGCCGATCCGGCGGCGGTCGCGGAGAGCGCGCTGGAGACGTTCGCGACGGCGCTCGAGCGCGGCGAAGCCGAGCCGGCCGAGAGCGCGATCGCGCAGGCGATGGAGGACGGGTTGGGCGCGGGCGACGTGCAGGGCGAGGTGATCGAACCGACGCTGCGCCGCCTGGCGGAGCTGCGCGAGCGCGGGCAGCTCGACTCCGAGCACGAACAGCTGGCGATGACGATCGTCCGCCGGGTGCTGGCGACGCTGCGCAGGTACCTGCTGAGCGGGCGCGAGGACGAGGACGTGCTCGCGCGGATCGAGCGCTCGGTCGAGCAGGTCGAAGAGGCGCTGCGCTCCGCGGCTGTCGGGTAGCGGCGCCCATGCAGGGCCCCGCCGGGTTGGGATCCACCGATAGGCCCATCGGATCGAGGCCGTGCGACAGGTCCCATCGGATCGAGCCCGCCAGGTAAAGCCCATCGGATAGATTTCGCCACAGTGACGGCCAAACAGGCAATCGTGACGGGCGGGGCGGGGTTCATCGGCTCGCACGTGGTCGATTCGCTGCTCGCCGACGGGTACGGCGTTACGGTGATCGACGACCTGTCATCGGGGAGCATCGAGAACGTAGCTGCGGAGGCACGGCTGGCCGAGCTGGACGTGGTGGACGGACCGGCGGTCAGGACCGTCATCCAGGAGGCGGGGCCCGAGGCGGTGTTTCATCTGGCGGCGCAGGCCAGCGTGACGGCGTCGGTCGAGAACCCGCTGCGCGACTGCGACGTCAACGTCAAGGGAACGCTGAACGTGCTGGTGGCCGCCAACGAGCTGGGCGTGCCGGTGGTGTTCACGTCGACCGGCGGGGCGCTGTACGGGGACGAGGCGCCGATGCCGACGAGCGAGGAGCGCGAACCGGCGCCGCTGGCGCCGTATGGGGCCTCGAAGTGGGCGGGCGAGGCGTACGTGAAGACGTGGGGGCTGGCGGCGGGCGTGGCGAACACGGTGGCGAGGCTCGGCAACGTGTACGGGCCGCGGCAGAACCCGCACGGCGAGGCGGGCGTGGTGGCGATCTTCGCGCACAAGCTCTACAGCGGCGAGCAACCGACGCTGTACGGACACGGCAGGCCAACGCGCGACTACATCTACGTCGGCGACGTGGTGAGCGCGCTGCGGGCCGCGGCGGGCAGGCGCGGCACCTACAACGTGGCCACGGGCGCGCAGACCGACGTGCTCACGATCTGGAACGAGCTGCAGAAGATCGCCGGCGTCGAGATCGAGCCGCGCCTGGCCGACCTGCGCCCGGGTGAGCTAAGGCGCAGCTGCCTCGATGCGAGCAAGGCCGAACGCGAGCTGGGCTGGCGGCCGCAGGTATCGATCGCGGAGGGCCTGCGCAGGACCTACGAGGCTTTGGTTCAGGAGTTCGCCCGGGTTTAGGTCACGCGGCCTGGGTGGGGTGTCATGAGCGATCCGGCCCAGTGGGCTCGGCAGCCGTTAAGATTCGTCGGTCCGCCGCCCGGACGAGACGAAGCGCCCGGGCACGTGGACGGTGCGGCGAGATAGCTCAGTTGGTAGAGCACACGACTGAAAATCGTGGTGTCCTCGGTTCGATTCCGAGTCTCGCCATACCCTCTTTTCCCTGCTCAGGGGCATGTTTTGGCTCGTTCGGCGCAGCCGAATCACCCTCAGAAATGGACGCTTCAGGGCCTTCCGTCCCAATCGCCGTCCCAATCGACCCGTCGGACGGCCTCCGATCGACCTTGCGCAACTGCGCGCGGGCCTGGCGCACGAGCTCATCGAACTGGGCGCCGTGGTCGCGCTTGGCGTGCTGCTGCAGCTGCGCGTAAACGCGTGGGTGCCGAATATTCGGTCACGCCTGGCTCAAGCGCGCGACGACCTTTGCCGAGTAGCGTCTCGCGGCCTATGCCCGCCGATCGCGCAAAGCCCGTCAGCTTCGCCCTGATCTACGTGGCGCTACGGCGGGTGTTGGAGCTGATCGTGTTGATCTGCCGTGGTGACGGGGCGAAGGAGCTCGAGATTCTCGCTTTGTGCCATCAGGTGGCTGTCCTGCGGCGCTAAGCCAGTAGACCCGAGTTGGGGCCGGCCGATCGGGCGGTGCTGGCCGCGTTCTCGCGCGTCTTGCCTCGCAACCGCTGGCGGGCGTTCTTCGTGCGCCCGGAGACGCTGCTGGACTGGCATCGGCGCTCGGTTGCTCGTCGCTGGAGCTATAGCCGTGGACCGGGCCGGCCGCGCAAGTGCAAGGAGACCCGTGAGCTCATCATCCGCTTGGCCTCCGAGAACCCGACCTGGGGTTACAGGCGCATCGCCGGCGAGCTCCACTGCCTCGGTATAGACGTCGCCGCGTCCACCGTGTGGACGATTCTCAAGGATGCCGGCATCGAGCGGCACCGCGTCGGGCCGGCATGAGCTGGGGTGCGTTCCTACGTGCCCATGCCCAGAGCATGCTCAGCTGTGACTTCTTCATCGTGGAGACCGCGCTGCTGAAGCGACTCTACGTGTTGTTCTTCGTCGAGCTGGCGTCAAGGCGCGTGCACTTCGCTGGTGTCACCGCAAACCCGAATGGAGCCTCGGCAGCACAGCAAGCGCGAAACGTTGTCATCAGGTGGCAGGACACCGGGACGCCGTTGGGTTTCGTCATTCACGATCGAGACGGAAAGTTCAGCGGCGCATTCGACGCGGTCGTTGAGGCCGAGGGCATAGAGGTGGTCCGCACGCTGGTGCCAAATGCGAATGCCATCGCCGAGCGCTGGGTGGGGAGCGCTCGTCGCGAGTGCCTTGACCGGATGCTCATCCTCTCAAGGCGGCATGCCGAAGCGACGCTTTGCGAGCACACGGAGCACTTCAACAGTCACCGCCCGCATCGGGCGCTTGCAACGGAGGCGCCGGTACCGAGGCCGCGCCTTCGCGTGGTCGGCAAGGATCCTCCGTCGGTCAGGCGCCGTGATGTGCTCGGCGGGCTCATCCACGAGTATGAGATTGCCGCGTGATCGGGTTTCCGGCACCGACGCGCGCCCGCGGCTGCGAGCCAAGCTCGCATGGCACTCGCCGAGGACGGTTGGGATGCGCCCGTCCTGTGGCGCATCATCGAGACAGTCGAGAAGCGCTCTGCGCGGGTGCTGGAAAATCGCCGCGCCCGTCGCGACTCGCGTTCGCTCCGGTGAGACATAAGAGCGCGAAGCAGCTGAAGTTCACGTGCCCCGAAGGCGTACGTAAACTCAGTCAACTGCTTAGGTTTGGCTAAACAGCTATCAGTCAAACAAGCGGGCTCGCTCCTCGGCCTCGAGCTTCAAGTGCGCCGTCGCTTTGGCCCTCGGCTGGCACCGTCAGGCGATCGAGCCGTACCTTCCTTGGTTCTTCGCCGTGGCGCCACGCACCGAGCCCATCCAGGTTGGCGAGGCTGCGCCGTCCTTCGGGTCCGACCGCTTCTGAAGGCCAACGAGCGTGTGGGACGCTTGTGGGACGTGGGTCCAAAACCTCAGTATCCATGCGGGTTTGCGGGTGGGCCCGCGACTATGCGAGACGGGGGTCGCCGCCCTCGGCGACCACCTCAACGAGCGCCGCGATCAGCTTCTCGCGCAGCGCGTCCGTGTCTGGCGAAGCCCTTTGACGACGGGGGCGCGAGCGCATCTGCGTGTGGCTGGAAAAGCGCTCAGCCACGCGGTTGATCTGGATCCCGTCCCCCATGATGCGCCGTCGTTTTCCCTCCATCGTCCCTCTCGCCCCGTCCGACCCGAGCCCTTTGGCCCGTGGGCGATGTGTGGGAAAAGGAGAACAGATAGGGCCAGATTTGTCAAGGGGTCCTGAAAAATAAGGGCCTGAGGGACCAGTGACCCCCGTCTCGCATATGCGGTGGCCACGCGTGCAGGGGTTTCGGAGAGCGTGTTCTTCGAGACTTTCTCGACCGTCGAGGAGTGTTATCGCGCAGCGTTTGCACAGGGCGTCGACCGGCTGTCACGCACGCTAGCTGGGGCCACGGCGCGAGAGGTGGCTTGGCTCGAACGAGTCCGCTCCGGTTTAGTCGCGATGCTGGGATTCTTTGATGACGAGCCAGACTGGGCTCGCCTGTTGCTGCTCGAGACGTCGCTGAGCGTAACGGTGACGGTCGGATACCGGCAGCAGCTGCACGATCTGCTGGGTGTATTGCTTGAACGCGAAGGCGACGTCAGCCCGGGTCACGGCGGTGGTCGTGCGGCTGGGTCGCCGGTCTTCCCGGCGAGCCTGCAATGCGAGCTGATCGTCGGTGGCGTCTTCTCCCTCATCCGAACGAGCGTGCTCGAACACGACGCACGCAGGCTGGTGGAGCTGGCGCCGTCGCTGATGGCGTTCATCGTCGCGCCGTACCTGGGACAGGCCGTCGCACAGGCGGAGCTGGAAGGGAGGCCATCGCACGTGTCGGCAATCGATCCCGGGCTGGCGCGCGCACAGGCGATATCCAGGGCCGCCGCCCTCCCGGTCCGCGCCACGCATCGCACGACCCAGGTGTTGCGCGCGATCGCGCGGACGCCGTACTCGAACAACCGCGAGATCGCCCACGCGGCCGGGATCGCCGACGAGGGGCAGGCCTCCAAGCTCCTGGCTCGCCTCGAGCGGCGCGGCGTGATCGAGAACGTCGGCGCGGGACCCGCGCGGGGCGAGCCGAATGCCTGGCTGCTGACGGCTGCAGGACGGCACACCGTTGAGGTAATTGGCCAGAGCACCGTCTCGAGCTCACCCAACGCGAGCAGCGCGCGGCTCGGAGGCGCACGATGAAAAAAGAGCTTTTCGACGCCGCGTGGCGCGCTATGCGCTGCGGGCGTCGTTGAGAGCGAGCGAACGACCATGCACGACGCGCGATATCGAGTCGGCTGGTGTCGGGGCTCGCGGTTGCAGACGACCGGTGGCGGGTCACCGATAGGGGGCCCGACACGCCGGCCGATTATCACCGAGAGGAAAAGGAGTAGTGGAAAAGTGAGACATGTACGGATACTGGGCTGGTGCTTGGTGGCAATGTTGGCGCTGTGCGGACTGACCTCCGCGAGCGCGCTAGCTAAAGCGGGGCCAAGCCTGAAGGTGCTGGCTAACTGCCCGGTCGGTGGCCATGCGGAAAATGGGTTGCCGGCGAACCTCTGCGTCTACGGTGCGACGACGCCGAAGGAAGGTGGCCAGTTCACGGTGGGTCCGATCTCCGTCCCGCTGACGAAGTCGATTACCTTGCAGTACGGCATCGCCCTCAACGAAGAAAACTTTGAAGAATTCTATGTACCGCCCGCTCACGGCGCGCCGGCGATCACACCAACACCCGAGAAGGTGCCGGGTGAACCGATCGCTCACATCACGCCGGAAGAACAGAATGAACTGGGCTGGTCCGAAGGATTGAAGTACAGCTATGCGCATGCCAAAAAAGGTGCGCTAAAGAACGTGTACGAGACCATCGAACAGGCGGGCGATCCAGTAACGAGCCGACCTAATCTTGAATCCAAAGAAGGCACGGCCGTGGAAGCGCCCGTCAAGATCAAAGGCGAAAACAAGTGGATGCAGCAGCTGGGTGACGTTTGTTTCATCGGCTCGGACGCCGAACCGATCGTTCAGCATCTGAAGTCCGGACAGAGTGAATCGCCGCTCACCCACGAACTAATTACGGGCAAAGTAGGCGAAATCCATTTCTACTATGAATTCGAATTGATTGTTGTCACCAACAACGAACTAGTAGATAATACGTATGCGGTTCCGGGTGCCAGCTGCACCGGCCCGTACTCTGGTGAAATCGAGGCGACCATCGACAGGGAGTTCGACATCCCGCAGCCCGCTGGGGCCAGCACGACGATCCTCAAAGGGGCCCTGTGGAACTCGACGACCGTACTGCTCGAAAGGATGTAGGTCGCTGAAAACGGACTGTGAGGCTCAACTCACAGCCTGAGGATGTTCGCTACGGCGTGACCCCACCCGCGACGGGCGGGGTCACGCCGAGGCCTGCGGGTGTGCGATCAGAGATCTTGAGCGTTCAATAGATAACAGGAGAGTTTGGCGATATGAGCCGGTTGAAGATCATAGGGCTGTGCCTGGTGGCGATATTCGTGGTCACGGCACTGGGCGCGTCGAGCGCATGGGCGGAAGCGCCGGAATATGGACGGTGCCTGAAGGCTGAAAAAAACGCAAAAAAAGAATACAATGGGGCGTTCAGCGACTCGAAGTGCACCAAGGAAGTACCCGTGGGTGAACGCGCTAAAAAGGGCAAGTACAAGTGGCTGCCAGGAGCTGAAAACAAGAAATTCACGAGCTCCGGCGGGATTGGCGTTCTCGAGACGGTCGGCGGATCGGGAACGGAATGCAAGAGTGAGACGAGCACGGGCGAATTTGCGCCGGGCAACAACAAAGAAGAGAAGAACATCATCGTCAAGTTCAAAGAATGCATCACGTTGGACGAGCCCTGCTCCACGCCAGGCGCCGCGGCCGGGGAAATCGTCACAAACGAACTGGAAGCAACCGTCGGGTGGGAAAAGAAGGCGGCAAAAAAAACTGACGTAATGCTATATCCCGCCAAAAGCGTCGCATCGGGACTGTTTACCGAATTCTCTTGCACGGGCATAGTCATCAAAGTTCGGGGACACGTGCTGGTGCCCATCAAAAATGACAAGATGACGAGCACTGAAACTCTGAAGTTCAAGGCCACGAAAGGCAAGCAAAAACCCGAAAACTGGGAAGGCACACCCGAACATGCGATCCTCGAAGCGCACTTCGCCGACAACGGGTGGGAACAAGCCGGCCAGACGATCACCACCACGCTCAAAGGTGAAGAAGAGCTGGAGCTGAACGCGGTCGTCTGACAGCGATGTCGGCGTCAGTCATTGGCACATCTGTGGGGCCGGGGCCGGCGGTCTCACAGATGTACGTGCCGGAATGGTGAGGATCGTGGAGAGACTTGGGCGACAGAGTGCCGACTGCGCAGCGTGCAGCCGCTGGTCGGCGAGGACAGTCACACCGCGTTGGGCGGTGCTCGCGAGCTTGGTTGTGTTCGTACCGGCTGCCGTGGCGATGATGGTGCTGTGCTGTGCAACAGCGTCAGCGCTGGTGAGTCGTGGGCACGTGTTCGCGGGTACGCTCGAAGGGTCGGGTGAAGCGGCGCTGGTCGACCCGACCGGGGTGGCGGTCGATGAAGCCAGTGGCGAAGTGTTCGTGGTGGATCGGACGACGCCGCATGAACGGGTGGAGCGTTTCAAGCCAAACGGCAGCGGCGGCTATGAATTCGTGTCGTCGTTTGGCGTGAAGTCGCCGGAAGACATCGCTGTCGACAACTCGGCCGGCGAATCGCACGGTGACGTGTATGTAGTGGGGGCAGAAGAAGAAGGCGCCGAAGCCGAAGAACACGACATCCTCTACAAGTACGAACCCCAGACAAACAAAGTCTTGTTCAAAAAGACGATCTTCCACGCAGGCGGGGAAGAACTGGAACTGGAAGAGATCGACGGGGTCGCAGTCGATGCGAACGGGACGCTGTGGGTCTATTGGGGCGAAGAAGGCGTGCTCAGCGCGTTCACCGGCGCGGAAAGCAACCGCTGGGAGCCGTCTCTAACCAAAGAACTCGAAATCGAACACCGGTTTGAATGCCGTGCCCGCCCCGGGTTCGCTGTCGCCCCGACCGACGAAGCGTTCTATGTCGCGCATGAACGCGAGAACAGTTTCGAAGAATGCTCGGATGAAGAATCCAGTCCCTCGCTGGTCGCGAAGTTCAGCGGCACAGGACAGCTGCTCGCCCGCGGGCTGGACGATCAGGCGACGAGTGGGATCGCCACGGAAGGTACGAGCGGCGAGGCCTACGCTGACAATGGGGCCAGCATCGCCGCATTCGCCGCAAACGGGACCTTTATTGAGCATTTCGGTGAAGAAGACCTGAGCGGCGCGGGGGCGCTGGCGGCGGACGGCGCCACCGGCCAGGTGTTTGCCGCGGAGCCGGGAAGCGGCAAGGTGCAGATCTTCTCCGGTGAAGCTGCGGGCGGGCCGCGGGTCGACTCTGCCTATGCGCAGGATCTGACGCCGACGAGCGCAGATCTATTCGCGCAGATCGATCCGCACGGGTTGCAGAGCGAATACGAATTCCAGTACGGGCGCAGCAGCTGCACCGGCGAACCATCTCCCTGCAGCGAACATGTGGTGGGCAGAATCGCTTCCGGCTACGGCGACTCGCTGGTCAAGGCCGAACTGACGGGCCTGGTGGCCAACACGACCTACTACTACCGCGTGCTCGCGCGCAATGCCGACGGTCAGGCGCAGAGCGGACAGGGCGCACAGGCGTTCTTCACAACCCTGCCAAGTGCGCAGGCGGAGCTTGCCGACGACCGTGAGTGGGAGCTGGTCTCGCCGGTGGAAAAGCATGGTGCGCTGGTCGAACCGATCAGCCGCGAAGGCGCGCTGATCCAAGCCTCGGCGAACGGCGATCAGATCGCTTGGACCGCCAGCGGCCCGGTCAGCGAAGACGCCCAGGGCAACCGCCGACCCGAACCAGAGCAAGTCATCTCCACACGCGGCCACGAAGAATGGAGCTCACAAGACATCACGACACCACACAACCGCGGCGAAGGGATCAACACAGGCGAAGCCACCGAGTACCGCGACTTCACCCCCGACCTCTCCCAGGCGATCGTGCAACCGCTGATCCCGACCGAACCCGAGGAAAACCCGCCATTGGCCCCGGAAGCCAGCGAAAAAACGCTCTATCGGCGTGACGATCAGACCGGCCAATACACACCGCTGGTGAGCGCCGATGAGGACACCGCGCACAGCGCATTCGGCGGCAAGCTCGAATTTCAGGGCGCCAATCCCGAAATGAACACCGTCGTGTTCGGCTCAGAAGTGCCGCTCCTGGCGGGCGGTGGCGAACGCGGCCTATACGAGTGGAAAGCGCCGAACGGCACGGCTGGCGGCAGCGCGCTCGCGCTCGTCAGCGTGCTGCCCGGGGCGGGAAAGGTGCCAGCAAGCGAACCCGATCTTGGTTTCGCCGGCAGCGACGTGCGCGGCGCGATCTCCAGCGACGGCTCACGAGTGTTCTGGACCAACGCCGGTGAACTCGGTCCCCTGTATATGCGCGACACAGCCACCGAAGAAACGGTGCAGATCAACGCAGCGCAGGGCGAAGGGACGAGCGAAGCGAGCGAAGATGAAATCGAAGAAGGCCTCGACGAAGTCTACTTCCAGGCTGCAGCGAGCGACGGATCGAGAGTCCTCTTCACCGACACGTGGCCATTGACCAGCGAATCCTCGCTCGAACCCTTGGCGTCTGAAGAAGTCGTCGAAGAACTGCCTGGCAAGCAGCGTGGCGTCGGTCGCCCAGTCGACCTCTACGAATACGACGTCGAAACAGGCAAACTCACGGATCTGACCGTCGATCGCAACGCCGGTGAACAGGCCGAAGTGCTCGGCACGATTCCGGGGAGCAGCGAAAACGGTCAGTACGTGTACTTCATCGCCAACGGCGCGCTGACTCCCGGCGCGGAACGTGGCGACTGCCCGCGCACCAGGCCGTTCCTGTCTGATCCCGAGGATCACTGCAACCTGTATGTCGCAGAACCCGACCCCGAACACCCCGGAGCGCGCCGGACCAGGCTGATCGCACGCCTTTCAGAGGAAGATGCCGCCGACTGGGAGCTCGGGGACACTCCTCCGGGATCGCTCGGTGGGCTGACCGCGCAGGTCTCCGCCAACGGCCGGTATCTGGCGTTCATGTCCCAGGAACCGTTGACCGGATACGACAACGTCGATGCCAACCCGGCAGCCGGCGGCGCTCGCGACGAGGAGGTCTTCTTGTACGACGCCCAAGGCGGACGGCTGGCGTGCGCCTCCTGCAACCCGAGCGGCACGCCACCGCAGGGCGTGTTCGATACCCAACAGGCCGGCGAAGGTCTCGGCCTGGTGGTCGACCGGCCCGGAACGTGGAGCGATCACTGGCTTGCGGGCTCGCTGCCCGGCTGGACGTTGTACGAGCTGAACACACCCCGCAGCGAGCACCAATCCAGATATCTCTCGAATGACGGTCGGCTGTTCTTCAACAGCGCCGACGCGCTCAGCTCGCAGGTCACGACTCCCACGAGACAGGAGACGATCGACGGCCACAGCACCGAAGTCGGCGTCGAGAACGTCTACGAGTATGAGCCCGGCGGGCTCGGTACGTGCACGAGCCAGCCCGGCTGCGTGTCGCCGATCTCCTCCGGTACATCCCCACAGGAATCGGCGTTCCTGGACGCGAGCCAAGAAGGCACCGACGCGTTCTTTTTGACTGCTGCACAGCTGGCGGAGCAGGACACCGACAACAGCCTCGACATCTACGACGCACGCATTTGCGGCACAGCAGAAACCGGGCCGTGCTTGTCCGTCAAAGCACCGCCGTCACCGCCGTGCAATGGCGAAGAATGCCGTCCCTCCGCGCCACAGCAACCGGCCTTCGTGCCGGCCCCGACCTCGACGTACGCGGGACCGATCGACCAGGCCAAACAACAGGTCAGCTCCTCCAAAACCACCACCGGCAAACCAAAGCTCCTCACTCGCGCCGAGAAGCTTGCGGCTGCGCTGAAGGCTTGCCGCAAGCTCAAGCTCAAGGCCCGCCGCCAGGTCTGCGAACGCAAAGCGCGTAAGACGTATGTCGCCAAGGTCAAACCAAAAAATCACCGAACCACGAAGCAAAGCGGCGCTCGAACGGGTTCCCGGCCACGAAAGGGATCGCGATGAGATGTGCGCGCGCAGCTGTCGGCATCGTGCTCGCGACCACAGTGCTGTCCTTGGCGGGCGCGGCGCCGGCGTTTGCCGGCGCATGGTGGCACGTGTCCTCGCGTGCGGCGCCGACATATCTGACGCCTGGTGGGCAGGCGACGATCATCTTGACGGCTACCAACGTCGGCGATGGTGGGGTAACAGCGGCCGCCAAGCCAGTGACCATCACCGACATGCTGCCGCCGGGATTGGAAGCGACAGCGATCAAAGGCGCTCCCGCGTTCGAGCAGGAAGAAGAAACCCATCGGATGAGCTGCGAACTGGCGACGCTGACGTGCAGCTCGGCGCCTGAAGTACTCCCCGCATTCCAGGCGCTCTATGTTGAGATTCAGGTGAACGTGAAGTCGGGGGCGGTCAGCGGCGAACAGAACTTGGTGAGCGTCAGGGGCGGCGAACAGGAAGGTCAGCCGGGGTCTGAAGTGCCCGATGCGTCGGTGACGAGGACGATCACTGTGAACGGCCAATCGACACCGTTCGGTGTCGAAGAAAACGGCTATCAGCTCACTCCGGAAGAAGAAGGCGGCGAACTGGACACGCGGGCGGGCTCTCATCCCTTCCAGCTGACGACCACGCTGGATCTCGACCAGACGGTGGAAGCGGCGCCCGAACATGGTCTGGTCGCATCAGCCCCCGCGTTGCCGAAGAACTTGAGCTTCAATCTGCCGCCGGGACTGATCGGTGACCCGCTCGCGACGCCGCGATGCCCGATGGTCGACTTCCTCGCGATCGGCAGCGCCGCGATCAATGCCTGCCCGTCCCAATCGGCGATCGGCGTCGTGGTGGTCAGGCTGAACGAACCGAGCAAGCTCCATAATCTCACGCGCGTTGTGCCGTTGTTCAATCTTGAACCGGCGCATGGTGAGCCGGCGAGGTTGGGGTTCGAGGCGATTACCGTGCCGGTGGTGTTGGATACGTCTGTGCGCACCGGCGGGGACTACGGTGTAACGGTGAGTGTCAGGGATGCCCCGGAGGCGGCACAGATCCTCTCGAGCGAAGTGACGATCTGGGGTGAACCGGGCGATCCGCGGCATGACAACGCGCGCGGCTGGGCATGCGTGCTTGGTGGCGCGTACTATTTCAGTCACGAAGTGCCATGTGAGCCGCCGAGTCCCCGGCCCGAACAGCCGTTTCTGACGCTACCGGGATCGTGCACCGGCGCGAGCATGAGCGACGTTCAGGGTGAATCGTGGCCGCAGGAGACGCTGGGCGGCGAACCGGGCCAGACGTTCAGTCTGGAGGGCTCGAGCACCGAAACGTTGCTTGCGGCATTGCGAGGATGTGAAGCGCTGCCGTTTAGTCCGACGTTCACACTCCAAGCCGAACAGCACGCCGCGAGCACCCCGACCGGACTGAAAGCGGATCTGCACCTGCCCCAGCAGCACAGTCTGGAAAGCGGTGGTCTGGCGGAGTCGGATTTGCGGGAAACGCGGGTCACGCTGCCGGAGGGCATGCAGCTGAACCCCTCAGCGGCGAACGGGTTGCAGGCGTGCACGGAGGCGCAGGTCGGGTATGAAGGCCTTGCCGGTACCGATCCGTTTGCACCGGGCGCGTCGCAGCCGTTGCGTTTCTCGAGCGCGCCAGCGCAGTGCCCGGATGCGTCGAAGGTTGGCAGTGTGCGTGTCAGGACGCCGCTGCTCGAACACGAACTGTCCGGTGCGGTGTATTTGGCCGAACCGGCGCCGCAGGGCGAAATGGGTAAGAATCCGTCCAACAGTCTGATCGCGTTGTATGTTGTGGCTGAAGATCCTTATTCGGGGATTCGGGTAAAGCTGGCCGGTGAAGCCAAACTGGACGGGCAGACCGGCCAGGTGACGACGGTGTTCGCAACCTCGCCGCAGGTTCCCTTCGAAGATTTCGAGCTGGAATTCTTCTCCGGCCCGCGCGCATCGCTTGCGACACCCGCGCTCTGCGGCGCCTACCAGACCGAAGCGTCATTCCTGCCGTGGTCCGGTACACCCGCCGTCAACACGCGCACGGAACCGGGCGAACTGCAGATCAACTCCGGCGCGGAAGGCAACGGCTGCGCGAGCACGCTGCCGTTCGCGCCCAGCCTGAATGCGGGCGCACAGAGCCTGCAGGCCGGAGCGTTCACCAGCTTCGAACTGACGCTCACGCGTCCTGAAGCAGACCAGCCGCTGAAGAGCCTGTCGGTCACATTGCCGCCGGGGGTCGCGGCGCTGCTCTCGAGCGTGACGCCCTGTCCGGAACCGCAGGCCGGGCAGGGGGCCTGTGGTGCGGAAAGTTTGATCGGGGAGGCGACGGCGGTGTCCGGCCTCGGCCCCGATCCCTATACCGTCGGCGGCGGCCGGGTGTATATCACGGGTCCTTATGACGGTGCTCCGTTTGGTCTGTCGATCGTGACGCCGGCTGTGGCGGGTCCGTTCGACCTCGGCGATGTGGTGGTGCGTTCGACCATCAGTGTGAATCCGCACACGGCGCAGGTCACGATTGACAGCAGCCTGCCTGCGTTTGTGCAGGGTGTGGGTATGCCGGCGTCGGGTGTTCCGCTAGAGCTGAGACAGGTCCACGTGACGGTCGATCGGCCGGACTTTGAGTTCAACCCGACGAGCTGTGATCCAATGACTATCGCCGGCGAAGCCACCGGAACACAGGGAGGTAATGCCAACCTGTCGTCCTCCATGCAGGTCACAGGGTGTGAGGGTTTGCCGTTCAAGCCGGGGGTCAGCGCGAGCACGTTGGGGAGGACGAGCAAAGCTGATGGGGCGAGTCTGGGGCTGACATTCAGGTCGAAGGGCGGCGAAGCGCGTGTGGCGAAGACGATCTTGACGATCCCGGCGACGCTGCCCGCTCGGCTGACGACGATCCAGAAAGCGTGCGTCGCGAGCGTTTTTGAAGCGAACCCGGCGGCGTGTCCGGAAGGTTCGGATATCGGCACGGCGGTCGTGCATACGCCGGTGTTGAAGGGCCCGTTGATGGGGCCGATCTATCTGGTTTCGCATGGGAACGCGGCGTGGCCGGATGCTGAGCTGGTGCTGCAGGGCGAAGGCGTCATAGTGATCCTCGATGGCCAGACCGCGATCAAGAAAGGTGTTACCACGAGTAGCTTCTTGTCGGTTCCGGACGCGCCGTTTGAAAGCGTGCAAGCGACTCTGCCCGAGGGGCCGCACTCCGCGCTCACAACGAACCTGCCGCTCAAGGATCACTACAGCCTGTGCGGTCAGCACCTCACGATCCCGACCGCTCTCACCGGACAGAACGCAACGACCATCAATGAGGCAGTCAACGTCTCGGTCCAAAATTGTGCGAGAACTGTCAAGACAAATGCCGGGAAGAAGCCGACTCGTGCGCAACGGGTGGTCGGTGCGCTTCGGGTGTGCCGCTCGTTGCACCGGCGCTCGCGGTCTAAGCGTGCCCGTTGTGAACGGCGCGCGCGTAGGAGCGCTATGCGGCGGAGATGAGGGGACGCGTATAAGGATTATGAGAGCTGGTGTGCAGTGCGGTCAGGTCGCGGCCCTGATGGGCTTGTGCTCCTGTCCAGGGTGTGCGTGCCGAAAATTGCGATCGCGCCCGACTCGATGATCCTCGCTGCGGACATACGGGACGAGTCAAGCCGGTTGAACGGTGGGCCACTTTCGCCAGTTGAAATTGGGCCACCCAGCGCCGGTTGAGAATTGAGCCCCTACTTCAGTGCGCCCTGGCGTGGCGCTCAACGCTCGCGCAGCTCGATGCGGCGGATCTTGCCGGTGAGCGTCTTCGGCAGCTCCGGCACAAACTCGACTAGGCGCGGGTAGGCGTAGGCCGACAGGCGCTCGCGCACGAAGGTCTGGATTTCCGAAGCGAGTGCGTCGGAGCCGTCGTGGCCTGAGGCGAGCACGATGAAGGCCTTCACGACCGCGCCGCGGCGCTCGTCGGGGGCGGCGACAGCGGCCGCCTCGGCGACGGCGGGGTGCTCGAGGCACACCGACTCGACCTCGAAGGGGCCGATGCGGTAGCCCGCGGAGATGATCACGTCATCGGCCCGGCCCTCGTACCAGATGTAGCCGTCCTCGTCGGTGCGCGCCGCGTCGCCTGTGTGGAACCAGTCGCCGCCGAACACCTCCTCGCTGGCCTGCGGCAGGCGCCAGTAGCCCAGCGGGTAGTGCGGGTTCGAGCGCGCCCGCAGGCAGATCTCCCCGCGCTCTCCCGCGGGCAGCGGCTGCTCATCGTCGTCGAGGACGTGCACGTCCCAGCCCGGCATCGGCCGCCCCATCGAGCCCTCGCGAACCTCCATCCAGGGGAAGTTGCCGCACAGCGGATAAGACTCCGTGAGGCCGTAGTAGTCGAGCACCGTGACCCCGTACTGGCTGCGAAACCAGCGGATCGCCTCGGGGTTGAGCGGCTCGCCGGCGGAGCACACGATGCGAAAGCGCTGCGGATAGCGCTCGCCCGCATCGGCGATCGCCATCATCGAGCGGATCGCCGTGGGCGTCGCGAACACGTTGCTCGCCCCATGCCGGGAGAGGAAGTCGAGCTGGCGGTGCGGGTCGAAGCCGCCCTCGCGCTGGAGGACCAGCTGCACCGCGTCTCGGCGCCAGGGGCCGAGCAGCGGGCAGATGCCCGCGGCCCACGCCCACTCGCCCATGCCGTGGAAACGCTCGCCCGCTTGCACGTCGTGGCAGTGCACGAACTCGTTATGCGCGAGCAGGTAGCGGTGCGCGTGCACGATGCCCTTGGCCAGGCCCGTGGTGCCGGAGGTGTAGTACAGCTGCGCCGGGTCGTCCGCCGCGGTGTCGGCCGTCTGGAATGTGTCGCTCTGCGCCGCGAGGTCTGCGGGATCGAGCACCAGCACCTTCGCGACCGGCGCGCTCTCGAAGCGCGGCGCATTGACGGCGTCGGTGATGAGCACCTTCGGCTCGGAGTCGCGCAGGCGGTGGGCGATGCCCTCATCGCCGTACAGCACCGACATCGATAGGAGGATCGCCGCAAGCTTCCACGTGGCGAAGAACACCGCGGCGGCCTCCGGCGCCGGCGGCAGCACAACCGCCACCCGGTCGCCGCGCTCCACGCCCAGGCCCGCGAGCAGGTTGGCCGCCTGGTTGGCGAGGGTCTGCAGCTCGCCCCAGTGCAGCTCGCGCACGGCGCCGTCGTAGCGCTCGTGCACCATCGCGAGCGCATCCGGCGAGCGCGCATCGCACACGTCGGCCGCGATGTTGTATCGCGCCGGCACCTGCCAGCGGTGCTCGCGGCGCAGCCGCTCGTAACGCTCGTCGCCGTTGTGGCTCATCTCGCTGCGGCGTCCGACCCGGCTCGCTGCGGCTCGCGCGCGCGCAGGTATCGCTGCAGGCCGTGAAAACTCTGGTCCGGCGGCACAGCCTGCTCGTACCCAGCTGCGGCCTGGCCCGAGCGTGCAACGTCAGCGCGCATCTCGTCGGCGAAGGACTGCTCGTCAAGCCCGCGCGCCCTCGCGTCACTGCGGTCGAGCGCGTCACGCGCCGCGGCCATGTGCTCATCGACGTCGCGGTATGAGCCAAAGTGGGTGATCGCGAGGCCGCTCGGCCTCCACCGCTCGACAATACGAAGCGACTGGCGCCAGGCGCCCAGGTCGATGTCGGGCGGCGGCGTCGGCGCGATCACCGGGCCTGTATCGATGCGCACGCCCGTCAAATCCCCTGTGAACGCCCAGCCGCTCTGCTCGTGCAGGTAGCAGACGTGATGGGAGGCATGGCCCGGCGTGTAGGCCACCCGGAATCCGTCGAGTGACTCGCCGCCACGCAGGACGCGTATCCGCTCGGCCGGCGCCGGCAGCACGTCTCCCCAGAGCCGCTCCATGTCGGAGCCATATAGGCGACGCGCGCTCTCGAGAAGCCTCGCCGGATCGATCATGTGCCGGGCGCCGCGCTCGTGCACCCAAACCTCGAGATGGGGGAAGCGGCGCAGCAGCGAACCGGTGGCCCCGGCATGATCGAGGTGGATGTGGGTGAGGGCGATCACCCGCGGTGGGTCGCGCTCGAGCTCGGGGAGCAGACGCGCGAGGCAGCTGCTCGGGCCGGGATCGACGACCACGTTGCCTATGCGCCATGCGCCGATCACGTGCGGACGCCCCAGGTGGACCAGGTCGATCAGCTGATGGTCGGAAGCGCGAGGAGCGGGCATGATCAGCCGCAAAGCAGGCTACACCCCGTGCGTGGCGTTACACTCGCTTTCGGAGCGCCAGCCAGGTCACGGCCAGCGCCTGCTCCTGGCGGGGCCGCATCGCCGCCCACGAATGCGCCTGACCACCATAGCTTCCACCCCCGAGAGACACGCGATCACCGACCAGGCGCGCCCGCAAGCAGACCGGCTCGATCGCGTTGCTAACGTCGTCGCGATGACCGCGCCGTGTGCGCTACTGGGCTTCGCGGCTTGGCGCGCTTGGGGCGGAGCGCTCCGGTGGTCCGATCTCGTTGTGCTGGTGATCGCCTACTCGCTGACGGGGCTTGGTGTCACCGTCGGCTTTCACCGACTCTTTACCCATCGCAGCTTCAAGACCGGACGGACGCTGCGCTTCCTATTGGCGGTTCTTGGATCGGCCGCGATCGAGGGGCCGCTTATCGAGTGGGTCTCCAACCACCGCAAGCACCATCGCTTCTCCGACGAGCCTGGCGATCCCCATAGCCCGCACCACGGCGGCTCCGGACTCAGCGGAGCGATGCGCGGCCTGCTTCACGCGCACCTTGGTTGGATCCTCAGGGGCGATGCCGCAGCAACGCCAGAGCGCTACGCCAAGGACCTGCTCGCCGACCCTGTCGCACGGTTGGTCGACCGCACGTTTATGGTCTGGGTGTTCGCGGGTCTTGCGTTGCCCTTCGCGCTCGGCGTCTCGCTGACCGGCTCGGTCGCCGGGGGCCTCACCGCAATGCTCTGGGGCGGCGCCGTGCGCATCTTCCTGCTACACCACGCGACCTTCTCGATCAACTCCCTGTGCCACTTCTTCGGTCGCCAGCCGTTTGACACCGGGGATGAGTCGCACAACCTGGCGTGGCTCGCGCTACCAACGCTCGGCGAGGCGTGGCACAACAATCATCACGCTTTCCCCACATCTGCCCGGCACGGTCAGCGGCGCTGGCAGCTCGATCCATCTTGGTGGGTCATCGATGCGCTGGTCAGGGGCGGCCTGGCCTGGGACGTCGTGGGTGTGTCACCCACACGCCGAGCGTCCCGACGCGCGCAGCGCGGCCGCCGCGCAACCACCTGGTAGACGGCGGTGTAGCCGGTATCGAACCCGAGCCTTGCCGCGCGCAGGTACAGCCGCCATACCCGCGTGCGTTCGGCCCCCGCAAGCCGCCTCGCGTCCTCGAGCCGCTCGTCGAGCCTTTGGGCCCAGTGGTCGAGCGTCACCGAGTAGTCGCTCGCAAATCCCTCGATGTGCTCGGTGATGAGCCCGGCTCGCTCGAACGCGAGCTGGACGCGCGACAGGTACAGCGGCTCAGCGTCGGGAAACACATAACGGTTGGTGAAGGGATCGCCGCTGGCGTTGTCATCGGCCCGCAGGGCTGCGATGCCGTGATTCAACAGCAGACCGCCCGGTTGCAGTAGCGAGGCCAGCGTACGTGCGTACTCGTCGATCCGGATCTCGCCGACGTGCTCGACCATGCCGATACTGCTAATCGCGTCGAACGGGCGCTCGCAAACCTCTCGATAGTCCGCAACGCGGATCTCGACCCGATCGGCGACGCCCGCGTCTGCGACTCGTCGCCGGGCGAGGTCCGCCTGAGACTCCGACAACGTCACGCCCAGCACCGACACGCCGTGCTGGCGCGCCGCGTGAACAGCGAAACTCCCCCAACCGCAGCCCACGTCGAGCACGCGCTGACCGGCTTTCAGCCCCAGCTTCGCCGCCACGAGCTCGAGCTTGGCCTGCTGCGCTTGCTCGAGCGTCCGCGCGCCCTTCGAGAACAGGGCGCAACTGTAGGTCATCGACTGATCGAGGAACAGTGCGAAGAAGTCGTTGCCCGCGTCGTAGTGGTAGCGGACGGCGGCCGCGTCGCGCTCAACAGTGTGGCGGCCGCCACGCAGCACAAGCTCGAGCGCCGGCCGATGAAAGACTCCCGCGGATACCCCTGCTGCTGCGGCGGCGCCTACCAGCCGGACACGGTCCGTGAGGGCGATCCGTGGCGCTGTCCATGAATCGATCACGCGGAATGCAGCGTCGAGATCGTCGGCGTCCAGCGAGCCCTCGACATAGGCGCGACCGAGGCCGAGACGGCCTGGGGTCCGTAGCACATGGGCGACCGCGCTCGGCGCACGGACGTCGAACACGGGAGCATTTACACTGGTCGCCGGTACGATCGTGCCGTCCCAGAAGTGGACGTGGAAGGGACGGTCCGGCAGAAGTCGCGTAAGTTCGCGGCGCAGGGCCGCGGTCAGCAGCTGCATCGCAGCCAATCAAGCATGAGCTCGTGCGGATCTTCTTCAGGCACCGGTTCCCGCGGATCCTGACAGGAAAACGTGTGGATAGGCAGACTCGATCGTGCCTGAGACGATCGTGGCGCACGTTCAGACGTGCGCGGGCAGCGAGCATGAGCGCGTGCGATCTCTTCACCGTCGCGATGCCCGCGTCGCGCGTCACGCGCGAGCAGGCAGCGAACGCTGCTCGCCGAGACGCACAGGCCGAGCTTGCTGAGCTCGAAGGAGATGCGCTGGAAGCCCCTGGCCGGACCCCGGTGTTCGGTCCGGCCAATCGGCCTCGCGCACCGAACACCGGCATCTGACCGTCACTCGGAGAATCCCGCCCCCCGTAACGCTCGCCATGATCGAGATTCTCGGTCATTTCGTTGCGCCGTTGACCTTTGGGGTGGTGATCGCCCCCGCCTGGATACCCCAGTGTTCGAGGACCTCGCGGTACCTGCCGTTCGCGATGAGCGTCCTTAGGGCCGACAGAAGGGGCGTTGTCATAGCGCTGTTCTTCGGGACTGCAAACCCGTATGGAGCGATGCCATAGGTGCCGACGACTTCGAATGGCGTTTCTGACTCTTGCCCGGCCTGGTAGGCGGCGACCGGCGAGTCGGCCATCGCAACCTGAGCGCGTCCTTCGAGCGCAGCCTGGGTCGCCTCGTTCTGGTTGGCGTACGCCAGTACAACTACCGGCTTCTTGCCAGCCTCGGTGCATGTCGCGCTCTGCGCCGTCGCATCCTCCTGCTCTGTGGTCCCTTTATTCACCGCTACCGTGTGTCCGCACAGATCGGCAAGCGCGCTCACATTCGTATACACGTAGGACTTCTGATAAAACGACGTTCCGGCTGAGTAGTAGTCCACAAACGTGACGGACCGCTCGCGTTTCTTGGTGTCGGTGATCGACGAGGCTCCGACGTCGTACTTGCCCGCCGCGACGCCGCGAATGATCGCGTCGAAGCTCACATCGACGAACTTGACCGTCAACCCCATCAACGCCCCCATGGCACGCATCAGTTCCGGATCCATGCCGACAAGGGTGTGATCTTCCGGTTCGATGAACTCGTTCGGGGCGTAGGTTGGGTCGGTAGCGACCGTCAACGTGCCCTTGGCTTTGATCGCAGCGGGGACTTGCGCGGCAATCGCCGCATTCTCGCCACGCGGAGTCGCGGACGACGCGTCCCCGCACCCTGCGAGTGTCAGTAGTATGAGGCCCGCCGCGCCTACCTGTGCTAGGCGTTTCATTCGAGGTGCCTCGGCGTCTCGGGGGGGTTTCGCGCTTGACTGACCACTATGAGGGCAGTCCCGGAAGCTCGGCGAGCTGGATCACCGAGAAGGCGAGGATCAGGACACCGATGAAGATCAGGCCGTAGCGTCCCCCACGAGCCGGGAAGTGGCTGCTGATGCCCACGAGGAACAGCACGCTCGCCAGGAACACGGTATCGCGTACATACTTGTCGCCGGTCGCTGCGGCGGCGTCGCCCTTCGAGAACTCGGCATCCGCCTGCGCGTCGTATCTCCTCGACGCGGCTTCTTGGGGAATCACGTATTGCGGCATGTAGAGGGGCCCCGGCGGCGCGTTGGGGTTGTGCGCCGGATCGGTAGCCAGCCAGGCGCGGAATGCGGGCCGGTATCCGGCGCGAAACTGCTTTTCGGCAAGCAGCTCCGCATTGCTGTTGCCCGCCACGAACGCGCTGAACCATGCGTTGAAGGAAACCGAATCGAGCGTGCGAATCTGAAGACCCTCGAGGTCGGCGCGGTTGGCCTTGGTGCGTGCCGCCGACGCCTTGGCCAGCGAGATCGAGGACACAGTGCTCCACTTGGCTGCGGCATAGCCCGAATACGCTGCGAGCACGGCCACCAGCGACAGCAGCAATGCCTCCGTGATCGACAGCAGCCGAGCGTGGCGGTCCTGATCGCCATCGGCCTCGTGCTTGCCGTGCTTGCCGATCTCTTTGCCGACCTCTCCCGGCGACAGACCCTCAGGCATCCATCATCGACCCTTCGACTGAGCCGATCGACCGTCTGACCTTGACATGCACGCCGCGCACGCGCTCAGCCAGGTCGGGGCTCGTGGACTCCTCGGGCGTCACAGGCGGGTAAGTATCGCGCGCGCCCCCTGGCCGCCGCTTTGCGACATTGAGCGAGCATCCAAGCCCGGCCTGCGTAGACGCTCCGAACGGGGCGACGGCCGACAGCGCGGACGCTCCGAACGGGGCGACGCCCGACAGCACGGACGCCCGAGCTCAGACCGCTGCTTTCGCCGGGTCTAAGCGACCGTCTCGCGAGTCGGTCCGCGTGCCTCGAGTCCAGCGGCGAGGTCAAGATCGTCTCGCGGGGTCTTTCGCTGAGCGGCAACCAGGAGTAAGCTCGGCCAACCCGCAGTCAACCAGGAGGGGGCTTTCCGTCATGTCCATCGAGCACGTCGACGTTCTGATTGTCGGGGCTGGGATCTCCGGAATCGGTGCCGCCTATCGGCTGCGGGAGAGATGTCCGGACAAGACGTTCGCGATCCTCGAGGGTCGGGGCGCGATCGGCGGCACCTGGGACCTGTTCCGGTTTCCAGGCATCCGCTCCGACTCGGACATGTTCACGCTGTGCTACCCGTTCCGTCCCTGGACGGGCTCGCAGATGATCGTCGACGGGACCTCGATCCGGGAGTACGTCCAAGCGACCGCGCGCGAATCTGGGATCGAACACAAGATCCGCTTCAACCGGCGCGTTGCACGCGCCGAGTGGTCTTCGAGTGACGCGCGCTGGAGAGTCGACGTCGAGCGGCGTGACACCGGGGAGACGGACCAAATGACGTGCGGGTTCCTGTTCACGTGCACCGGCTATTTCCGCTATGACGAGGGCTACACGCCTGAATTCCCGGGCATCGAGCGCTTCGGTGGTCGGGTCGTCCATCCCCAGTTCTGGACCGACGACGTGGATCAGGCCGGCAAGCAGGTGGTGGTGATCGGCAGCGGCGCCACGGCGGTGACGGTGGTTCCGGCGCTGGCGGAGCGGGCTGCCCATGTGACGATGCTGCAGCGTTCGCCGAGCTATGTGTTCCCCTTTCCAGCCGCCGATCCATTGGTCGGGCTGCTGGGGCGCCTGCTGCCGTCGCGGCTGGCCTATCCGATCGTGCGCTGGCGGAATGTCAAGATCCAGAATCTAATCTGGGGCCTGAGCCGGCGCTGGCCTGGGCTGATGAGGCGCCTGATCCGCAAGCTGGCTGAGCGCCGGCTGCCGGCGGACTACGACATCGACACGCACTTCAATCCCCGTTACGACCCATGGGATGAGCGGTTGTGCATCGCAGCCGACGGCGATCTATTCGACGCGATCACCGCAGGCCGGGTCTCGGTGGTCACCGACCAGATCGATAGGTTCACAGAACGCGGCATTTCGCTCGTGTCGGGCCGAGAGCTCGAGGCCGATCTGGTCGTGACGGCCACCGGGATCAATCTGCAGCCGTTAGGCGGGATAGAGCTGAGCGTCGACGGCCACAAGGTCGAGCTGCCCGAGACGCTGGCCTATCGCGGAGCGATGATCAGCGACGTGCCCAACCTGGCGTTTGCCTTCGGGTACATCAACCAATCCTGGACGCTCGGCGCCGACCTGACGGCTCAGCACGTGTGCCGATTGCTCAACTACATGGACGAGCGCGGATACGACCGCTGCACGCCGCGCAAGGCGCGTGGTGTCGCTGGATCGACACCCTTCCTCGAGCTGTCCGCGGGCTATGTGCGCCGAGGGGTCGACCTGTTCCCAAGGCAGGGGTCGGGCGATCCCTGGTACAGGCCGCTGAGCTACTACCAGGACCGCAAGTCGGTGATGGGCGCACCCGTCGACGATCCCGCGCTCGAGTTCGGCCGCGTAAACAGCGCCGCGTCCGAGCCGAGCGTAATCGCCGCTTAGAGTGCAGCATCAGCTCGCCTCGTTCGACTGCGGCGGGCGAATCATGAGCCACAGCGGTGGGCCGCCGGCGACTCGCAGCTCGTCGATGTGCTCGAATCCGAGGCGCTCGTACAGGGCGGCGCTGCGCTCGCTGGAGGCCTCGATATACGCGGGCAGGCCGTCTCGGTCGCAGCGGTCGAGCAGGGGACGCATCAGCGCGCTGCCGAGTCCGCGTCCCTGTGTGTCCGGGTGCACGCCGATGTCACGAACGTAGTAGTGCGGCTCGCGTAGCAGGCGCATGTGGCGCCACTCCATCGTGGCTCCCAGCCTCGCGGCCCTCGTTACCTGTATTGCGAATGCGCTTCCTTGCAGCACGCTGATGTGTGGTGGCACGCGCCACTTGCCGGGCGGCAGTCCCAGCATGGCGCCCGCGAGATCGTCTGTCGTCCACACGCACTCGTGCGGCAGCGTGTACCAGCGCAGATCGATCCCGAAGTAGCGACGCAACCGCGCTCGTCTCTTGGTGTCCTGTGGCATCAACCAGCTGAACACCGGGTCATCGAAGAACGCCTCCGCCAGCATCGCCCTGAGGTGTGGGATGTCCTGGGCGGTCGCGTGGCGCAGCGCGGGATTGGTTAGTCGGCTGGGCGCTGCGTCACGTTCAACCGTTGATGCTGTCTCAGGCATTCTTGACTCCTAGCCTTTTGGTTTGTGGGGTTCGTTCGGAGGTCGTTGTCTGCGGGTCGGTGATGCTCGGGTTCTCGCGGGCGAGTGCCTGCAGGGCCTGGAAGATCAGCACGAGCATGTCCCCGTAAAGCGCATCGGGTACGGCCTTGGGATCGGCGAGCTTCTCGAGTGCCAGGCCGTTGGCGAGGGCGTTGATGAGGATTCCCACGAGTTCGCCCGCTTCGGCGCTCAGTGAGATGTCCTGCTGTGCCGCCCCGTCCAGGAACAGGCGGGCACTGGACGAACGAAGGGCCACGAACTGCCCGGCTAGGCGGTCGCGGAGCCGTGGTTGGCGGATCGCGTAGGCCCAGAACTCGATGAACAGGGGAAAGTAGTCGGGACGCTCGCGCAGTATCGCCATCCAGTGGTCGGCGGCGCCGCGAGCCTGCTCCTCGATTGTCGCCGCCTCGGCCACGATCTCGGAGTAGTCGTTTACGTCGGTGGCGATGCGCTCCTGGAACAGGGCGAGAAACAGATCCTCCTTGCCCGCGAAGTTCGAGTACAGCGCCCCGGTCGTCGCCCCGGCCTCGCGCGCGATCTCCTCAACCGACGCGCCGTGAAAGCCGCTTCGAGCAAACACCGATTCGGCGCCGTCAAGCAGGCGCCCGCGAGTCAGCGCCTTCTGCTCTTCACGAAGTGACGAACGCTGAGGCGAACCTGCCATAGCAAGTACTATCACAGATAGTGACTGCTATGTCAAGCGTCGGGGCGCGTGCTCACGGCCGCTGAGCCCGTGGGTGCTCGGAAATCGGGCTCACGCGATCACGACCTTGCGGGCGTGTCGCTGCGCGCGGCCCGGGCCTCGAGTGTCTGCTTGACGACGTTCGTCCCTCGCCCCATCGCCTCGCCGGTAGGACCGGCCAGCTCGTCGGGCAAGAGATCGGCGGTCCAGACGAACCTGGCCCCGTGCTGTCCCTCTTCGAAGACCTGCGCTGAGGCGTTGTGGTGGGTGTATGGCCCGTCGACGATCGACCAGACGAGCCGGCGGGTCTCGTCGTCGAGGTCGACGAGGCGCTCGCGGAGTACGGTGCCGTTGGCGAACGTGACGATCCTGTCCTTCCCGTCGAGGCGCGTGTCGCGGACGAAGCCGGGCACGAGGCGCTCGTGCAGAGCCCCCCAATCGCGCACGGCGGCCCACACATCCTCGGGGCTCGCGTCGATCAGGATCTCCTTGCGGATGGAAGCCATCTATACCTCTCCCGTCCGTTCTGGGTTCTCCGGTTGGCAGAACCAGTAGATGCGCATTTCCAGCCAGCATCACAGCAGCCGTGTGCGAAGTCTTGGATATTCGTGCGCGTCTGTGAGACTGGGTGGCGCATGCTGAGCGCACGCACCCTCTTGCGTCACGACGGTGTCGAGATAGCCGACGTCGCCTGCCGGCATACACGCGGGCGCGGCGACGCCCGCGAGCAGGCCGGCGGTCATGCGGTCGTGTTCGTTCGTCGCGGGTGTTTTCTGCGCAGCGCCGACGGAGTCGAGACCTTGCTCGACCCGACGCTCGCCTACTGCATGAACCCGGGCGAAGAGCAGCGCTACGACCACCCGTACGACCACGGCGACGACTGCACCTTGCTCATCCTCGCCCCTGAGCTCGTCGCGTCGCTGTGGGGCGGCGAGCAGACCCTGCCCTCGGTGGCGCTGGGAACCTCGCCGCAGATCGACCTCGAGCACCGGCTGCTGCTGAGCGCAGGGCATCGCGCCGGCGACCAGCACGAGATCCTGGAACGGGCGATCCTGCTTACCGCGCAGGTGCTCGAACAGGCCGATCCTCGCCGCCTCGCCGCCGGCCGGCCCAACGCCACGCGTGCTCGCCGCGCGGTAGCCGACGGCGCGCGCGAGATCCTGGCGGCAAACCCGGAGCGCTCCCTGCCGGACCTCGCACGCGAGCTCGCGGTCTCACCCCACCACCTCAGCCGCATCTTCCGCGCAGCGACGGGTCGTACCATCTCTCGTCACCGCATGCGCCTGCGCGCTCGCAGCGCCCTGGAGCAACTTGCTGAGGGCGAGCAGAACCTTGCACGTCTGGCCGCCGACCTCGGCTTCGCCGACCAGAGCCACCTCTGCCGTGTCCTGCGCGAGGAGACCGGACATGTACCGTCCCGGCTGCGCCAGATCCTCGCACGGAACGCTGCCCTCTGACCGCTGCCACAGCTGATCGACCAACAGCCTGCGGCTCGTGGACCTCGTCCAAGGCAGGAGCACGCGGCGTCCACTGAGGCGCTTGCATCCACGCAAAGGCGCAAGCCCAAGTGCTGCAGCTCCGCGTGTCACACTCGGCTTGCTAGGACGCCCTGCGTGAGATCGCGAATCGATGGTCTGCCACGCTGCAGGTCACGGAGAGGGTTTCAGGGTCGACGACACGAGATCGTGGATGGCTTGCGCCGTCGCATGTCACAGACCACTCTGCCGCATCATTCAGGCCGGTGATGGCAAAGCTCGTGGTCGCTCCGTCGGTGGGCGTGGCCGCGTACGTGCTGAGCAGGAGGGTGGACGAGGATGAGAGATAGATCGCCTGGCTGACTCCAAGCGTTGGGAAGTCCACGCCGCACACCGTCGGCTGCCGGAAGCGATCGTCGAAGACCGGACCGAGCGCCTCTGCCCACCGGCCGGGACGGTCGATCGCCTCGGCGAGCAGCATGGTTGCGTTTGGTTGCCCGCGCGGATGAGCCTCGCCGAGGCCGAACCGATAATAGAATGCGCCGTCGGCGGTCCACGTGGGCTCGAGGGTCGTTGCGAACGCGTCAAGCCGTGCCGCCGCGGTCTGGTCGTCGAACTCGCGAGCGAGCACGCGTCCAATCGCAACGAACCTGGGTTCGTCCGGCACGTGGGCCACATCCGCACCGTCGGTTGACCAGCCGACCAGGCCGCTCACCGAGTTGAACAGATCCCGGGCCACATCGCCGCGCTGGGCGGACAGATACAGCGCGAGCCCGAGGTTGGCTCCGGGATTGCCTGGCATCGAGATGCCGAGGATCGGGTCGCGATAGAAGATCGAGTCGACAACGCGGCCGTCGGCGTCCCGTGTCAGGTAGCTCTTCTCCGCGACCTCGAACCACTGGTCGAACACCCAGTGACTCGCGCTCGCGGCTGTCGCGTCGCGCAACTGCAGGCCGAGGCCTGCGGCACTCAGGCAGTACGGCCAGATCTTCGTGTTCTCACAGTGGCAGCCCTCAGGTCGTGCCGCCCACTGCGCCTCGAGCGTCTCGTTGACCGCGCGATGAGAGTAGATCCAGCCGCCGTCGGCGTCGGGCACCACCGCGAACGGCTCGTGCCAGCGGTCCTCGCCGCTGATGCGACTTCGGAGCCCCAGCAGCAACGAGAGGAACCCCTTGTAGAACAGATTGCCCTCGGCGCCGATCGGGTCCGGCTGGTGACCCCAGGGGGAAAGGCCGTTGCCGGTCCAGCCTGGTGCGTTGTAGTCGCCGAACAGCTCGGCGGGGATCAGCGTCCCGTTCCACTCCTGCGGATAGGCCGCGCGTTCCGGATCGGCACCCTCCAGGGTCATCCAGTCGATCGCGCCCCACCAGGTCACATACCGAGCCAGCAGGCGATCGAGGATCGCGACGTACAGCTCGCGCCAGGCCGGCGTCAAATCGGACAGCACAGCGATCGCATAGCTCGTGTCGATCAGGTCGAACCGAGGCCAGGAGAGCAGCGGAACGGTCGAGTAGCTGTCCCAGCGCTCGTCGGGCGTCCCGGCGCGCGACCAATCGTCGCGCAGCGACGCCTTCTCGTGAATGACTCTCAACCAGCCAAGCAGCTGGGGCGGGATCGCGGGAGCCCCTCGAGAGCGCGCCGGGCGAAGCGGTTGGCCACCTTGCGGGGCGCCGACGGCCGGTGGTGCGGCGCGCAGCCACCACTGTCCGGGAGTGGTCGGACAACAGGACACGGGCGGCTACCCTCGCGGCCTGGACGTGTCAGCCATTCTTCGCCTCGGTCACATCGCTGAGTGCATCGATGATCACTGATTATCGCGGGTGAGCTCGCTCTTGGTCCGCGTGTCGGCACGTCAGCTGAGGGCTTCGAGGTTGCGCGCGTGTGCGGGCCGAAAATTCGATCGCGCCCGACTCGAGCGATTCGGGTCGGCCAATCCGACGCCCGTCCGTAGCGGCGCGCGGCGAGCTGCTCACCGCCCGCCCGCCCGCGCTTCGATCGTAAGGCCCGCCAACGGAATTTCCTGTCAGACCGCCTCAAAGGCGGGCTCGGCCGGCCGGATGTACTGGGCGAGCCAGTTGCCGGTGATCTGCCTGGTCGCGGCGTTCACGCGGTTGAAGGCGTTGATCACCGCGATCTTGATGACCAGCGCGGCGAGCTCCGGCTCGTCGTAATGGCGCGCGGCCTCCTCCCAGACCTCATCGGGCACCGGGTCGGAGCGGTCGGCAAGGCGCGTGACCGCCTCGGCCAGGGCGAGCGCGGCACGCTCGGCGTCGCTGAAGTACGGGGCCTCCCGCCAAGCGCCCACCATGAAGATGCGCTCGTCGGGCTCGCCGGACGCCTTGAGCTCGCGTGAGTGCATGTCCAGGCACACGCTGCACCCGTTGATCTGGCTGGCGCGCGCGTCGACCAGTTGTAGTGTGGTCTCGGGCACGCCGGAGTGCTTGGTCGCCGCCCCGAGCTTCTGAAACGCCGCCAAGGCGCCGGGAACGGTTAGCGCGGGGTTCTCGATACGTGGTTGCATGGTGCTCTCCTATCGGTCGATCTGATCATCGGCCCACGAAATGCCGGACTGCGGTCTGGCCGGTCTGTCCGAGCGCTGATCGCGGGGTCCACACCTACGACAAGGGCCGATAGGCAAACGTGACAGCCGACCTTCTGGGCGCCAGCCGGACAGGACTCCTCTGCACCTCCATGCGGGCTGGCAGTTCGACCGCGTGCACCCTGCCCCGCGTCCCGATTTTGCCTGCGGGCACTCGCGGGTGTCACAGCCGGGGCGGCTGTCTTGTCTTGTCGGGTGCAGCAGGTCCTCGCCAAACAGGCGCCTGTGCGGAGCATGATGAGTCGAAAGCTCCTGAGTACAACGATCCAGACTAAGGAGAGATCAGCAATGAACAATCACCGCACAGCCAGCGAACAGATCACCGACGAGGTCACATCTTGGCCGGGCGTTGAGGCAGGGCCCGGCAGCCGGGGGGAGCTTGCGTTCAGAGTCGGCCGCCGCGAGATCGGTCACCTGCACGCAGACCATGCCGCGCACTTCTCGTTCCCCAAGCATGTCTGGGTCGCGCTGCGGAAGGACGCCCGGATCGACGAGCATCCAGTGTTTCCCGGCAGGGTCGGTCCGGGCGCCCGCCGCATCGAGAACCAAGCTGACGTGCTCGACGTGATCGAGCTGATGCGACTGAACTACGACCGCGTGCTCGCCCGTCACGGCCTCCCGGAGGCCGTATGACCGACCGCGAGCAACTGCTTGACGAGCTTCGGCCGACGGCGTTCGCGATCGCCTATCGGATGCTCGGCAGCGTCTCCGAAGCCGAGGATGTGGTGCAGGAGGCGTTGCTGCGGGTGTACCGGGCGATGGAGGAAGGCCAGCAGATCGAATCGCCGCGCGCGTTCGTGTCCACCGTGACCACGAGGCTTTCGATCAACGAGCTGCGCTCGGCGCGGGCGCGCCGCGAGCGCTACGTCGGCGAATGGCTGCCGGAGCCGATCATCACGGACAGTCGCGACGACCCGGCCCAACACGCGGAGATGGCCGACTCGTTGTCGCTGGCGATGCTCGTGGCGCTCGAGAGCCTCTCGCCGGAGCAGCGCGCGGTGCTGCTGCTGCACGATGTGTTCGACTACGACCACGCCCAGATCGCCGAGATCATCGGCAAGAGCGAGGTCAATGTGCGCCAGCTCGCGACACGCGCCAGAAAGCATCTCGAGCAGCGCCGGCCTCGCTTCCAGACAACCCGCGAGCAGCAAGACGAGCTGGCAGCCCGCTTCTTTGCGGCGGCCGAGCACGGCGATCTCGCCGGGCTGGAGGCGCTGCTCGCCTCAGACGTCACGCTGACCGGCGACGGCGGCGGCAGGGCCCCAGCGCTTGCACGGACGTTGCGCGGGCGCAGCCGTGTCGCACAGATGCTGGTCGAGTTCGCCCGCACGCGCGCCCGCCTCCCGGGCCTTTCCTTGCACCGCGTCGAGGTCAACGGCGCACCGGGCGCGCTGAACCTCGACGACCAAGGGCGGCTGATCAGCGTGTGGGCGCTCGACATCGCAGGCGGTCAGATCCAGGGGATCCGCTCGATCGTCAATCCCGACAAGCTCGCGCACCTCGGGCCGGTCGGAGACTTCGGAGCGATGCTGAGGAACGCCGAGAGCTGAACTCGGGTCGGGTACGGACTGTGCCTCGCCGCGCCCGCGCAGCGGCTGCTCGCGCAGCGCCAGCAAGATCAGGAAGCCGGCGAGCGCGATCGGGGCGGCGACCAAGAACACGTCGCGCAGCAGCTCAAGACGGCATGCGCGATTCCGTGCCGCACGGCCAGCGGCAGGTGAAGACCGGCTGACATGTTGACGGACTGATCGTAATCGATGCTCGAGCGTCGTCGCGCCTGCGAAAAAAGTCACTCCGCCAGATCGACGCGCGAGGCTTGCGCCAGGACCGCTGTTGCGGTTTGGTCGTCGGCCAGCAGTCTGAGGCTCAGCGAGAACAGGGGAGCGTGCAATTTGATGAGCGCGTTGCCTTGGCCTTTTCGCACGTGCTCGACGACCAGATCGTAAACGACCGAGACGATTGCGCGGGGCACGATCTCGGGAAGGGGCGGCAGCCGCGGCTGTTCGAGGCGTGCCCGGCGGCCGAGATCTCGGAACATCGCGGCATATGCGTCGTTGATCTCGTTGAGCAGCGCGCGACCGGGTTCACCGAGCTCCGGCAATCCCAAGAAGTACGCTCGGCCGAAGGCCGGGCGAGCTCCCCACGAGCGCAGATAGATGTCGAAGCCGCGGTTCAGCGCGCCGATCCAGTTTTGCTCTTCGCGCGTCGCCAGCAGTTCATTGAGCAGGTCGATCGCGGCCTCTCTGGCGACGGTCAGGAATCCGTCTGCCCTGTCGGCGAAGAACTCGTAGAATGCGTTTGGCGACACACGTGCGGTCGTGGCGATCTCGGCGACCGTGGTGCTTTGATAGCCGCTCACAGCGACGCATTCGAGGATCGCGCGCGCTATGCGGTCGCGTTGGTGGGCGCGCACTTCCTCGATCCCCAGTATGTGAGGGCGCAGCGGCTCTCCTCGCCAGCGTCCTCGCCTTGTCGATGCCATGTGCCCAACTGTAGTCTGCGACGGAAACGAACGTCAACAGCCGCGGCGCGCGTCGCCGACCCGGCCTGATCTGGAGCATTCCGGCGCCGGTGGGGCTGTGCGCGCGGCCCCACCGGCGCTCTGGCTTATTCGATCTTCTCCGAGCCTGCGGGCACGGTCGCGCTGATCGGTTCGGTGAGTACCGCTTCGCCTTTGCTGTTGTACAGCGAGGCTTGCAAGCGGAAGTCGTCGGCTTCTTCTGCGATCGAGAACCTGACGGTGTCGCCGGTTTCGTGCGCATTGGTCGCCTGCCCGGATCCGGTGAACACGCGTTCGCCGGCAGCGCCTTCGCACTTGGCTTCTTCCAGACTTCTGAGCCGGATGCGAATCTGGCGCTTTTGATACGCGACCACCAGCGTCTGGCTTTCGAGCAGGTTCGTGCTGAGCTGATCTTCGACCTTCAGGTGTCCTCCCGCGGGTCCGGTCACGCTCGCGGCGCCCGACGCGACGCTGCAGCTATCGGCTCGCACGGGAAGCACCACCTGCGGCGGGCTGAAGCTCAGCGTGCTGTCCACCGAGGCAGTCGGTGCTCGGAAGGCGGGCACGTCGGCCTGCAGCAGGTCCAGTCGCAGCTCGTCGCCCTTCGGGAAGATCCAGTCGTTGCCGTACAGCGGCACATCGACCGTTCCTTCGGTCGTGTTGTACCCATTGAAGTCCAGCCGGTAGGTTCCGCGTGTCACGAACCTGGCGACGCCTTCTGGCGACACGTCGAACAGGCGCGCATCCAGGACGGCCGTCTGGCCCGGGCCGGCGCTGTAGTGCACGCTGACGTAGCCCATTCCCATGTAGTGCTCCGAGCTTTCCAGCGGCGTCGAGTAGCTCGTGTACGCGCCGACCGCCGAGGAGCTCGCGGCTTTGCCGCACGGACCGGACACGTTGGGGAACGTCGCGTCGCCGTTCTGGGTGTCTTTGCTCCCGGCGTCGGCTTCGAGCGTCCCGCCTTCGGGGAACTGCACGGTCCACTGGCTCGTGGCCAGCCCCGCGGTCGAGAACGCCGTCGTGACGGTGCCGTCGGCCGCTTCGCTTTCCGGGCTGCAGATCTGCTGCTGGCTCTGGATGAGCCCGGTCTGCGAGTGGTGCTTGCCGTAGAGGTTGCCCATCAGGAAGCTCATGCGCTCTTCGTTGATGCGATGCCAGGTTTCGTCGGGGTCCTGTGAGCCGTGTCCGATCGGCCCGAGCTCCAGCGTGATCGGCCAGCCCTTGTCGAGCTGCTTGAGATAGTCGAACATCTTGATCGATTCGTTGGCCTCGAACAGTGGGTCAGTCCACCCCTGCGTCGTGAAGACCGCGACCTCGTCGCCTTCTGCGGCCTGCTTTGCCCATCCCGGCTGGAAGTAGGCGGACTCTTCTTCCTCGTAGTATTTGCGCAGTTCCCCGATCGCGGGCTTGTCTTCGCCATTTGCTTCGTCGTAAGGTTCGCCGGCCTCGATCGCTTCGGCCCAGTTGACGAATTTGGGCGCGAACGCGCTGTTGGTCGAATACGCTTTGACGAGGCCCTTGATCAGTGATTCCTTCGGTACTCCAACCGGGTTGTCGGCACTGGGCGTTCCCGGTTCGCCGCTCGACGTGTCTTCGATGTCGGACAGCCCCGAGCCACCCGGGTGCCCGTCCGGCAACAGGCCGTTGAACAGGTCGGTGAAACCAGCGTCCGGGAGCGACACACGCAGATGCAGCACCGGCAGCGCGCTGTCGATCGAGTGCGGGAACGACCACACCGGTTCGGCCGCGGCCATCCACGACTCGCCCCCGCCCTCCGAGCCGCCGCTCACCGCAACGGCATTCGGGTTCACACCCGGGAACGCCGCGGCCACCTCAGCCGACAGCCACTGGAGATCCTTGATCTCATATTCCTTGGCGGCGACGTAGTTCAGTCCAAGCGGCGGACAGGCCGAGCCGCCCGGTTCTTCGCAGCCCGGAGCAGTGTCGACCGGAGTGTCAGGCTCGTAGGAGGCGCCCGGTCCGCGGTCCTTCCAGCCGCGCGCCGTATACGTGAGCACGTAGAAGCCGTGTTCCGCGAACCAGTGACTGTTCCAATCCCAATGCTGGTCTTCGTCCGCCGTGTTGTTGGTCGACTCATACGTATGCTTGTTTTCGTTGGACGCGTGCAACAGCACGATCAGCGGGTGACGGCGCCCTTTCGGCGAGGGCCCGGCCGGCTCGGTCACGTCGGTGTCGATCGGCGCCCCGTCAAAGCTCTTGAGCTCCCCCGAGCAGATCGTGTCCCCGCCTTCATACGCCGCACAGCTCATACCCAGCGGGCTGCCCGCTGATCTGCCCGTCGCGGCGCCGGCGGCCTGGCTCAGCGACGGCGACGCACACATCTGCAGCAAAACGGCCAGCACAGCCACCGGCAACGGCCGCAAGACATGTCTCGCCACGCGCCCTTTCCCGGGCATCGCGCGCACAGCAGCCCACACCGGCGCACGCCGGCCTGTCCCTCTCGATCCCATCACTGCTCCCCTTTCTCCGTCCGAGCCGCAGCCGGACGACATCGTGTCGCCCCCCCGAGGCCCACCGTAGGGAGCCGCATGACAAATATACGCGCATATTCATCGACCGGCGCTGCGTGGTCAGCTTTCTGACAATCCTCGTGCGGAGTGAAGTCTTCGCGAAACGGGGGACGACGTCAAAGGATCTTGGGCGGTGCGGTCGCGGGGGTTCTGGCGTCCCCTTGGACCCGGCTCGTCAGGGATCAGGGCTCACTCTGGCCTGATTCCCAAGGGACCCTCGAGCGCCGAACCGTCGGGCGCACCGTCACGCGTGGCGGCGAGCGTCAGCTCCGACAGCCAGGCGTCGAAAACATCCTGAGCCCGGGCCGCGAGCTGCGGGCCGTACGCGGATGTGTCCCGACGCAGACCCGCGACGCTAACACCGCGTGTGGCGAGCTCGTAGGCGTGGCCGACCAGCCATCGCTCGAGCGACGCGCCGTCCGCCTCGAGGTGGAACTGGAGCGCGAGCACGTTCGCGCCTCGCGCGAACGCCTGGTTCTCGCAGATCGGCGTGGAGGCCAGCGGTGGGAGCTCCGGCGGCGTCGAGATGACGTCCCCGTGCCAGTGGAGGACCGGGACACCTGAAAGCGGCTCCAACACGCCGCCGCGCGCGGCGTCCGTCAGCGTGACCGGCGCGTAGCCGATCTCGGCTGCGCTACCGGCCCCCACGCTCCCGCCGCAGGCCACGGCAAGCAGCTGTGCGCCGAGGCAGATGCCCAACGTCGGCCGGTCATCGGCAAGGCGCTCGCCGATCAGCTCCAGCTCCGTGCGCAGGAACGGATAGGCGTCGAGGTCCGCGACCCCGATCGGACCGCCCAACACCACGAGCAGATCGGCGTCACGCGCGCTGCGCCATGCGTCGTTGTTGGTCGTTGTTGCGTCGAGGTAGGAGGTCGTGAACCAGTGACGCGCCAGCAGCGGCGCCAGCAGGCCGAGGTCCTCGAAATCGACATGCCTGATCGCGACCGCGGTTCGCATCACTGTTGGTTGCCCGCGCCGATCTCGGCCGTGATGTCGGCCGTCGAGGTGAGCACAGAGCTGCGGTCGGAGGTGCCGTCCGGGCTGCGGTCGGAGGTGTCGTCGGAGCTGCGGTCCGAGCTGCGCGCAGAGCTGCCGTCCGAGCTGCCGTCGGAGCTGCGGTCAAGGCGTTCGTCAGAGCTGGCGCCGAGGAACACGACCGGCGATCGCCGGCGCGTGTCGATCCGCAGCTCGAAGATGTCCGGACGGCTGTAATGCCCGACCGCGTCCATGTCGAGATGGGCGCGCGCGATTTCGCCAAGGTCGAGCTCGGCGTACAGGATCACCTCCTCGTCGAACACCGGCCCGGCCAGGACCGAGCCGTCGGGCGCGATGATCGCGCTCCCGCCTCGCATCAGGTACGAGGCAGGATCGTCGCCGATCTCCTGCTGGTACCAGTCCGGATAGGCGCCCACGCGGATCGCCTGACACGCGGTCAGCACGAACACGCGGCCCTCGAGCGCGATGTGGGTCATCGTCGAGATCCACGTCGGGCGATCGTCGGCCGTGGGGGCGCAGTAGAGCTCGACGCCCTGGGCGTACATCGCCTGTCGCAGCGCCGGCATGTAGTTCTCCCAGCAGATCACGGTGCCCACGCGCCCCGCCGGGCTCTGTGCGGTGCCGATCGTCGAACCGTCTCCGAAGCCCCAGATCAGCCGCTCGGTTCCGGTCGGCATCAGCTTGCGATGGATCGCGGCGAGGCCGGCGACGGGATCGATCATCAGGACCGTGCAGTAGAGCGTCGCCCCGAGCCGCTCGATCACGCCCACGACCACGAAGATCGCGTTGGCGCCCGAAGCGCTGATCAGGCGCGCCACCTCGGGGCCGTCCAAGCGGACGGCCGCATCGAAGTACCGCTGGTAGAGTTCCCGGCCGGAACCGGTCCGTCGCCCGACGACCGCACCGAAGGCGGTGCCCTTCGGGTAGCAACCGATGAACGCCTCCGGGAACACCGCCAGCTCGGCGTCGCCGGCCGCACACTCGGCGATCAGGTCCTCGGCCTTCGCGGTGGTCGCGGCGGGGTCGAACGGGATCGACGCCGCCTGAGCCACAGCAACACGTGTCATCGATCCGCCCGTTCCGTTCCGTTCAGGTCAGTGGCTGAGGTGCAGGGCCGGCGCTTCGAGGGCATTGACCACGAGCACGGTCGCGCTCTGCTCGTGAGGATTGCGCAGGGCATGCGGGATGTCGGCACGGAAGTGGACCGAGTCGCCCGCCTCCAGCGCGGACGCGCCGCCGTTGACGTCCACCTCGATCGCGCCGCTGAGCACGTACACCCACTCCTCGCCGGGGTGCGCCGCGGGCTCGCCCACGCGACCCGGCGGCAGGCTCAGCTCGACGACCTGCAGCCAGCGCAGCGCAGGATCCGACAGCGATTGCAGCGAGGCGTCGCCGGCCGGGATCGTGTGCCGGTTTCCGCTGCGCGACACGTACACCGTGTCCTGTTCGGTCGGCTCACCCACGAGCGCCCCCAACGAGACGCCGAGCGCCCGCGCTAGCTGCAGCAGCAGCCGCACGGTCGGCGTGCGTTCGCCGTTTTCCAGCCGCGAGATGTGCCCGGCCGAGATCCCCGACAGCTCCGAGAGCTGTGCCAGGGTGAGATTGCGCCGTAGCCGGTAGCTGCGAATCAACGCCGCGATCCGCTGATCGTCGTCGAGCGCTTCGCGGGTCGTGTCGAGGGGCTCTGTGACGCTCGCTTGGGGTTCCATGGCCTTGACAGACTAGACGCCAGCCGCTAGTTTGCCGATCGGCAACGCACGTTGTCAAGTTGCGACGCCGCGACCAGCCAGATCACGATCTCCACGATCACCAGGATGCCCACGATCCGCACGACCCGCACGATCACAACATCCGCGCGACCCCGAGGAGGATAGAGCCCGAGATGAGTGCCGTAGGAGCCGAGCCCGCAGGAGCCGAGCACGCAGACGCCGAGCCCGAGATGAGCGCCGCACGACCCGAGCATGCAGGAGCCGAGCCCGAGATGAGCGCCGCAGGACCCGAGCATGCAGGAGCCGAGCAGGTGGTCGAGGACACCGTGCGGGCGGCCGCGGCCGTGCTCGGGAGCAGCGTCGAGGCGATCTTCACCCTCGGGAGCCTGGCCCACGGCGGCTTCGCTGCGCTGGTCAGCGACGTCGATGTCGCCATCGTGCTGCACTCGACCGCGCCGGACACGGCCGACCAGATCGCCCGTGTGCAGGCTCTCGTGGTCGAGCAGGCGAGCAGTCCGCTGTCGGGACGCCTGTCGCTGTTCTGGGGCGACTGGCAGGCGGTCCGCACGGGCGAGGGCGATCACAAACGACTCGGGCCCGTCGATCGGCTGGACCTGCTCGAGTCCGGACGCCTGCTGCTCGGATCCGACCTGCGCGAGCCGAGCGTTCGACCCTCGCACCGGGAGCTCGTGCTGATGAGCGCCGATCACATGCTGGGCAAGTTCACCCGCGAGTACCTGGAGGGGCTGCGAGACACACGAGCACTGCTCGCCGGCGGACCGCGCGCGGTGACGAAGGCGATCCTGTTCCCGGTCCGGTTCATGTACACCCTCACGGCGGGGCGCATCGGACTGAATGACAGCTCGGCCCGCTGGTATGCGGCCGAGGACCTGCCCGGGAGCGCGCTCGCGCTCAAGGCGCTCGAGTGGCGCAACGCCGGGATCCCGGACCCCGATCTCGCCCGTCAGCTGCTCGACGCGGATCTCATCACGATTCACGCTACGTGCTTGAACGAGTACTCAAACGAGCTCGACGGCCTCGGCGAGCAACGCCGCGCCACCGCGCTGGCACAACGAGCCGCCGGGGTCGACCTCGTCACCGCGGGCGCATGTTGAGAGGTCCGCGTCACCGGCAAGTTCCCGCTACCCGAAAGGAGCTTTGATGGCTCGAGAACAACGCATCCACGGCATCATCGCTTACCCGATCACGCCCTTCAGTGAAACGGGCGTCGACGTCGAGCGTCTCAGCGACCTGGTCGGCACCATGGTCGACGCCGGCGTTCACGGGATCGCGCCGCTGGGAAGCACAGGTGAGTCCGCCTACCTCAGCTTCGACGAGTGGAAGACGGTCGTTGACACCACCGTCGCGGCAGTTGCGGGACGTGTGCCCGTGGTGGTGGGGTCGTCTGACCTGAGCACCGCCGGAACGGTCGCCCGAGCCGAATACGCCGAGCAGGCGGGCGCGAGCGCGGTGATGGTGATCCCGGTGTCCTATTGGGCGCTCAACGAGCGCGAGATCGTGCAGCACTACACCTCGGTCAGCGACGCGATCTCGATCCCGATCATGGCCTACAACAACCCCGCGACCGCCGGGATCGACATGTCGCCCAAGCTGCTGACTCACATGTTCGACTCGATCGCGAACGTGGAGATGGTGAAGGAGTCCACCGGCGACCTGCAGCGCATGCTGGATCTGAAGGATCTCTCCGGCGGGTTGCTGCCCTTCTACAACGGCAGCAACCCGCTCGTGCTGGAAGCGCTCCTGGCCGGAGCCAGCGGCTGGTGCACGGCCGCCCCGTGCCTGCGGCCGGGCCCGGTCATCGCCCTGTATGAGGCCGTCCTCGCGGGCGACACCGATCGGGCGGAGGAGCTCTACGAGGAGCTGCTGCCGCTGCTCAGCTTCATCGTCTCCAAGGGCCTACCCACGGCGGTCAAGTCCGGGCTCGACATCCTCGGCGAGCCGGCGGGCGCTCCGCGACTGCCGCTGCTCCCACTCGACAGCGACGACCGCAGCCGCTTGCAGTCCATACTCTCACACGTGTGAAGGTGTTCGGATCGCGCCGCTCAGCGCGGGGATCGCGCCGTTCAGCGTGAGGCGCGGAGGGATGCGGGATCCATGCTGATCCCGATGACGGAGGCCACGCGATCCA